>JACKAN010000009.1 GCA_020635055.1 Pseudobdellovibrionaceae bacterium | reverse complement strand
TCGCGAATTGGGCGAGCATTAAACAGCCCCTGAACCATGGCTGCTCCCTTTCGATATGTGGCAACAAAAGTGTTGCTGCCTTCAAATAACTTTTCGCTTTCTAGCCAAAGCCCCAAACCATAACCGTTTTTAGTATCATAATTGAGGCTTTCATTTTTATGTCGACTGGTTAAGTTCAACCAGAAATTAATTTGTGTATTTTCATTTAATTTAAGGGCTTTATAACGAGCATCCAAGGCCGTTGAATTCAGTAAACCTTTAACTGTACTTTGACTTCCCAAGCCATCTACATCTTTGTCTTCATAACGGAATAAAGCCAAATTTAAATTTCCATTGCCCAAGGACCAATCATCTAGACCAGCACCAATATGTGCACCTTGGCCAGCATTCAACCAAAAATGATCATTCATATGAATGCTCAAGCGATCATAGTATCTACGACCCACCCAGAAATTCATTTTTTGGGAGCCCATATTTAAAAACTTAATATAAAATTGAGGTACCCCAGATAAACTCATATCAGAGCTGTCGCCTTGGGTTTTATAACCATCCACCATGAAAAAAAATTGAGTATCTACCCATTCATCATCAGTAAGTTTTAATTTACTTCTATGATCAATAGCCAATTCGATATCCGTATCGGATTCATTTCCCAAACGGTATTTAGATTGGGCACCGGGCGCTTGAAATACAGCTTGAGAGTTGCCATTTTGACTCATACTCAAGCTGGAACGAACATATCCATGAAAATCGGTAGTGCTTTCTGCCTTCGAAAAAGTAGGAAGAGTTAATAGCAGACAAAGAGTAAAATACATTGGGGGAAATTTATTAGTTTTCATAGTTGTGGGAAAATGCCAGTTCGAAGTGAAAAAGGCAAAAAGTTAACAGAACTTACGTTCTGCGCAAAGCCAATGTAAGTGTTTCATTTTGAGAATAATCTAATGATTTTGCATAAATATGTATAAATTCTCAGTCTGAGATATCATAATAAATAAAATACATTGTTTTTTAATGGGGGAGTCTTTCCATGAGACTTACAAAAGGAATTAGGTTTCCGGGATTGCCATTAAGTTTAAAGCTTCTAAGTATAGTTGTAATTTTTCAAAATTGCTCTGGCTTTGAAACCTTTTCATCCGCAGATTTATCATCTTTAGAGGTTTCTACATATGAAAAAGTATATGATGAAGTATTATCTAAAAAATGTTTGCACTGTCACAATGATAAATTAGCCGGTGGTGGAGTGTATTTTACTTCATATGATACTCTTATGAGTTCTAATATTGTGTTGCCTTTTGATTCTACGAATAGCCTCCTTTATATATCGGTGTTAAATGGTGACATGCCATCTGAGAGTGAAACTTTAAGCAGTTCCGAAATTAATTTAATTAAAAACTGGATAGATTTAGGTGCCATAAGTGGACAAGGCAAACCAGATACTATTGTTGGGAATTGAGAATAATAATATTTAAAATTATTTAGGTCTATAATCCGGATAAATACCAAGGCTATCAATTAAAAACCAAACATAAACAGAATTGGTCCACAAAAACCCTTTTTGATTGGGGTATTTTCCAGGCTCATTTTTGGGTAGATCACCGGTTTCGCCATTTATTTTTTCATAAATAGCATTGTGTTTTAAATAGATGGTATCAATAGCCCTCATCCATTTTTGTGCTAAATTTTTAGAATCCATTAGTAATTGTTTGCCCTCAAAATTATCTAATTTTTGAGAATATTTTTTTGTTCCCTCCACATAAAAAAATTGATGGGTGGCCCAGGCATAAGGAGAATCCCATTGTTTATGGGAATCCACATTTGTAGCCACCAATCCTCCGGTCTTTACTAAATTGCGATTGAGAGCATCCACAATGGAGATGGCTTGTGTAGGAGAGGCAACTTCGGTGTAAAGAGCAGCAGCCGCATCGGCTTTAATATAGGGCAAGCGACGTTTCTCAGACAATTGATAGTCTTGGTAAATACCCAGTTCAGCATTCCACAAAAAGCGGTTCATACTTTTTTGTCTACGAGTGGCAGCTTTTCGGAAACTTTGAATTGTCTTCTTCATGTTTATATTTGAGTCATTATCCAATTGATAAGAATTTTTAATTAATTTTTCCGCCATCCATGCAATATCCATTTCCATTTTATATAGAATCGAATTAAGTAATATAGGTGCCACTTGACTGCTTTGTCCTTCAAAAGTGTCGGTAAAATCCGCTCCGGATTCAGCCTCGGCTCTAACGTCTCTATAGGTTTTCCCTAATTGAGTTTCATCGTCTTCACCCCATCTTTCTGGGCGTGTTTTATTGAGCTCATCCCAATGATGATTCAAACCTGTTTTTTTATCAAAGCGCTTGGGGCTCATCCAAAAAGAGTGTTCCATTTTTAATAAATCCAAAGTTTGCCTTAACCATTGATGTAATTTTACAGAGTCATAATCCTTACTTTTAAGTGTCGCTAAGTAAACATCTCTTACCATTGAAGATAGTAATGGTGGGTGGGATCGAGTTAAATAATAAGTGCGGTTACCATTAGGTACAAAACCATATTGTCTAACTAAGTGTAATAAGTTTTCTACTTGCATTTGCGCCAGCTCTAATCTTCCTGTTACTAACAAACCTTTAATGCCAAAAAAGGTGTCCCAATAATATTGTTCTCTAAATCTTTCACCACTTACTAGGAATGGGTAGGGGAGTGGTATTAATGAATTTGTGGTTATGGGTTGTGTACTACGTATTAAGCTGGACCACATTTTTTCAGTATGATTAAAAGTCAAGGCGTGGGGAGATTCGGCATTAACTGGCATATGCCACAGACTATGGGTTAAATAACTAGGAGTACGTACGAAGTAATTGGGTTTATCAAAAAGGACATTTAGTAAATATTTTGCTTTTTCTTTCTCGCTCATTTGAGAAGTAATTTTTTTTAGTTCACCGTGAAACTTTGGCATAAGTGGCAAAGGTTTAAGATCTGCAAGTTCTTTAAAATCTAAAATAAGCTTAAACTTGCGTGCACTATCTAACACTTCTTCATGCACTCGTGTATAAGTTGAGCCGTCATGAGTTGGCCGCATAAACTTATATTGGGGAAGCCTTAGAATGGAGTCATTGGGGTCATATGTTTTTGTGCTACTTAATTGGGCATCGCAATTGTTGACTCTAGGATATATTGGCCCTGATTCATTATAAGCATGAGCCAGTGAAATTTTTAGACTATTAACTGTGAAACACAGGGCAAACTGTAAGAAAGAATAAACAAATAATCTAAAAACCATACCTGCATAAATATGCAAAAAAACATAATTGATTTCAATTATTTATTGAATTCAAAATAAGAATGAACATAATATAGTAAATTCAGAGTACAAAAAAAATTATTTTATCTTTTTTATAATTATTCAATTTGTTATGTTATGTAAGTATTAATTATTAAACACCAATGTAATACTGAAATAATAGCTGGAAGTCAGGTGATTAAATTATGAGCTTCTTTTCTGTGAAGGCTCCTGTGTGGAGTGTGGGATTTCGACCATTTTTTATTTTAGTTCTTTTGTCGGCAATAGCGACAACCCCAGTTTGGGTATTTCAAATTACGGGTTTATCCAAATTTGATTTTTCACCACTTTCTCCCTTTCAGTGGCATGCCAATGAAATGATTTTCGGTTTTCTAACAGCAGCCATAATTGGTTTCTTACTAACAGCTTCTGCCAATTGGACAGGCACTCGCGCGATTCACGGTATTCAGTTGATCATTTTATTTTCTATGTTTTTGTTTACCAGAATTATTTTTTGGACAACTCCATTTGAAAATATTTGGATATACCCATTTATTGGTTCCATAGTTCCCATCTGCATTGTTTTCCATTTAGCAAGGCTCTTTATTAGGACAAAAAATACGCGCAATTTAATCTTAATTGTTCCTTTGTCAGTTTTAATTTTTAGTCAAATTTTTATTCTTAGTTCAGATTATGTTTTAGGCTATGAACTTGCACTTTTTGCTATTCGCTTTTTATTAATTGTCATTGCCGGTCGAGTGATTCCTTTTTTCACAAAGAGTGCATTAAAAATAGAACCAAAAAGGAATAGTATATATTTAGAGAAACTCACTATTATAACCGCTTTTCTATTAATTTTTGAACCCTTTTATCGTGACACTTCTGGCTTAGGCCACCTGCTTTGGATTGTATTAACAGTGCTTGCCCTTGGCCTCAATATATATCGATTAGTAAATTGGCGACTCATTCATTCTTATAAAGTCAAAATTCTTTTTATTTTGTATGTTGCCTATTTGTGGTTGCCCATCCACTTTTTTCTAAATCTGGCGAGTCACCTTCATTGGATTGCCATAAATAGTAAATTGTCCATCCACTCTCTTTCCTATGGGGCTATGGGTATTATGATTTTAGGAATCATCCATAGAGTTACGCTTGGGCATACAGGACGAGTCATTCAAGCAAGTAAATTAACTGTGTTTTCCTACTTTGTGATTTCAGTAGGCGCTATAATGCGTGTATTAGGTCCATTGTTTGCTATAGAACATTATTTTTTCTGGATAAGAGCTTCGGGTATTTTATGGGTCCTCGCTTTTATTATAATGGGATTTGAATTAATACCCATGCTTCTATCTAAAAGAGTCGATGGCCGAGAGTTCTAATTACTTTGAGCATCTCACTAAGAGTCAAATAATTCTCGTATTGAGATCCATTATTATCTCATACAAAAAATCATAAAAATTTTGTATTGATTTGAGAAACACACTCTGAAAAGTTTAATAGATACCGAAAAATAGACGATAATATCTATATATATAAACAATATTGAAACTGTACAAATTACGTATATTACAGGGAATATTTAAATGTGGAATGTGAAAAAAAATTCAAATATTCAAAAAAATTTGTTAGCACAGCTCTTTAAACGAGTTCTATTGTTATATATATTAATTCTTGCTCAAGCATGCACGAGCTTTACTGCTGATGAAGAAGAAAATGGTTCCGCAGCATTAAGTTTTAATTCCCTCTATTCTCAGATTTTCGAAGAAAAATGTCTATCTTGTCACAACAGCTCAAGAAAGGAAGGGGGGGTCGATCTTTCCTCTTATGATGCTTTAATGAGCTCAAATGTTGTTGTCCCCTATAGCTCATCTTCAAGTACTTTATTTATTTCTGTCAATAGTGGGAATATGCCACCAACTTTCACGCTTTCGTCAGATTTAAAAAATTTAATTGCAGAATGGATTGATGCTGGAGCTTTAGAGACCACTGATATTAGCAAGTGTTCAAAGCCCTCCGTTTTACTGCCTAGACTGACACATTTTGAGTACAAAAATATCATTTTTGACACCCTTAAAGAAGAAATTGATTTGAGCGAATTAAATACTTTGCCCACACTTCCCCCGCGCTATGGTTTTGATAATATATCAAATACAAACATTGATCGTGTCACTGCAGAAGCTTACATTAATGTTGCTGAAACTGTGAACGATAAAATCCTTTCATCATCTGTGATATTAAACTTATGTAGTGCAAGTCTTATAAAAGATCAGCACACTTGGGACAACTGTGGGGTGAAAATTATTGATTATGTTGGACGACGTCTTTATCGCAGACCTTTAAGATTTGAGGAAGTGAACAGTTATAGAAGTTTGTTTTTTGCTACTAAAATTGGAGCCCTTAATGCCTATGGACCCAGTCAAGATTCTGATTATTCTACTTTTAGTAAGGACTTCGCTGAGGCCGTTTCCGCCGTCCTCATTACTGAATTAGTTTCACCTAATTTTTTATACAAAATGGAGTTTTTTCCCGAAGGTTTTAAAAGTACTGAAAAGGCTTATTCCTTAGCTTCTAAACTGTCTTTATCTTTAACCTCTAGTTATCCCGACTCAGAATTATGGGCATTGGCAGCCAATGGAAAAATTCAAACCGAATCCGTTTTAAAGACACAAATTAGCCGACTATTAAATACCTATAATAGTCGATTTGCACATAATTTTGCCGGACAATGGCTGGGTTATAAAGACAATATGAGCTTGGGAAATGATGATTTAGATGGTGCACTTGCAAGAGAGTCGGACTTGCTAGTTCAAGAAATTTTAGATGACAATTCAAAATTGTCTCAACTTATGTCACCAGGATATACATTTGTTAATGATCTTTTGGCAAATCACTACAATTTAGGGAGCAGTCCGAGTGATGATGTTTATACAAAAATTTCAAGTAGTAGTCGCGGTGGACTTCTGAGTCTTGGACATTTTCTAAAAAAGACATCTGGAGTTGATAAAACGAAACCAGTTAAAAGAGGAATTTGGGTGTTAGATAAAATCCTCTGTAGAACCTTACCACCTATTGACAAAGCCACACTAGAAGAAATAGCTGATGTTCAAACTGTCATCGATCCATCAGCCTCTGTTATAGAGCGAATGGAGATACATAGAGATAACTCAAAACGTTGTTATTCCTGCCATAGTCAGATTGATCCTATTGGTTTAGCTTTAGAAAATTGGGATCATTTAGGTCAATTTAGAACCAATTATAGTAATGGTGATCCTGTTATAGCAAATTTAAAATTTAATGGCGTTTTAGTTTCTAGCCCAAGTCAATTGGCTGTTTCCGTTCAACAATCAAGAGAGTATAGAAATTGTGTGCAGAAAAAACTGGAGTCGTATTTTATAGGCTCTAGTCCCGTGCAGGAACCTCAATGTGCCACACAAGTTACAGAAGATGTGCCATTCAAGCAACTGACATCAGATACGATATTTAAATTTCTCAAGGAGAGTTTATAATGAGCGACTATTCACGTCGACTGTTCTTAAAACATATGGGCTTGCAATTGACTTTGCCAGTGTTAAGTAACTTTTACCCATTATCCTCTATGGCAGCAGCGACTCAGAGAAAAAACTTTATTGCCGTATACTTTCCTAATGGTTCCTATTTCCCAACCGCGGATGGCATAGGATCTTGGCATTGGAATGATAATACAGGTGTACTCTATGATCTGACCCAGGGAGCAGATAGTGTACAAAATAATGTGATGATTTTAAGAAAAATCAATGCCGGTCGCATTGATTTAGATCCCCATTGGCATGGACCGGCAGCATTTTTATCTGGAGATTTGATTGATCTTAGCTTAGAAAATCCAAAATGTGGCAGAACTATTGATCAAATGATTGCTGACACGAAAACCACGCCTATTAAATCTTTAGAGGTAGGTGGACCTTACTTTCATATACATCCTTTGGCGGATCATCCCAATTATCCAGATATTTATATAAATAGAATTTCTTGGACCGATGAAAGCACTCCAAGAACCCCTATTATAGACCCCTATGTCTTGTTCAATTACTTATTTTATGGTGGCAGTGGAAGCGCAGAAGAAATTGAATACATGATTAATAAAAAGAAAAGCATATTGGATGTCGTGCAAGTGGAATTAGCAAGAGTTTCAGCAAAAACTTCCTCTGAAGGAAAAATTGCTATGCAACAGTATGAAAATGGCATTCGTGAAATTGAACTCAGTTTAGCTTCGACAACGACTTGTACAAAACCATCCTTACCAACAAACAATTATGAAAATAAAGATTTTAATTACATTGATAGAGTTCAACAGTTTCAAAAAATGATTGTATTTGCACTTAAATGTGATTTAACGAATGTTGTTTCACTGATGTATGGCCCTGGGTTTTCCAGTGAGTTGACATATAAGTGGGATATAGGATTTAGCTCCTATGAACATCATGATTGTGCTCATAATGGTGGCAATACAAGTAAAATAAATAGATTATTAGCCATTAATAAAATGCAAGTGGGTTTACTTAAGCATTTGCTCAACCTTTTAAAAGACAATGGTTTAATAAATGATACTTTAGTTTATTTTGCCTCTGATATGTCCAATGGGGACACTCATGACATCACTAATATTCCAACATTACTCTGTGGTGGTGGTTCTGATCTTAAATTTGGTCAGGAGATCACTTTTGGCTCTCCACAAAAGCATACTCAAGTATTGCTCTCAGCATTGTCTTTGTTAGGCGTCAATAAGCCGTCCTTGGGTGAAGACGTAATGTTAGCTACAACGAATATTAATTCTTCCATAGAATCTTAGATTATTTAAAAATTTGAACTATTTCCAAGAAAATTGAGGCTGGACGATGGTCTAGCTCTCAATTAGGGAATTGTTAGAACTCTAAGCTCCTGTTAACTTTTTTATAGATTAATATGGGAGTTGGGATGCTTTTAAGAGTTATCGTTATATTGTGTTTATCAACATTCATCTCTTCTTGTGGAGAGGAATCAAAAAACGAAGTAATTCCAAAACCAGTTAAACAAAAAAATGATAAAAATTCAAACAAACCTAAAACACCCGTTGATCCCATTAAGAAAAGAACAGAGGTTCTTTTTACTACGCCAACAGAACTGGTTCCGGTAGAAGAATGGCCTAAATTAAAAGATGATATAGATTTTAGTAATATGGAATTGGCTATTGATCGGCAACTGGAGAGATTTAAGCAAAAAAATTTAAAAAATACAGTTATTCAAATGGGTCAAGATAAGTATCCAGCTCAAAAAATAGAGATTTCACTAAGACTTTTTAAAACCATTATACAAAACTACTTTGCCTGTCTCAATTCTGTACCACCTAAAAACTGCATTCAAACATTTAATGTAAAAGTAAAAACCTATTTTAATATGTATCGTCCAAAATTAGAAAGCCAAGATTTTGGCTATAATGAAGAAAACTTTGCACGATTTACTTCCTACTACACTCCACTTATTGAAGCCTCTAAACAAAAAAGTGAGACTTATCCCTATGCCATTTATAAGAAACCGCCCCCTCCACTGAGAGGGCTTACTAGAACTGAGATAGATTTTGATAAGAAATTAGAAAACCAAGGCCTAGAGCTTTTCTATACTGAAGATTTATTCGAACTCTATTTATTGCATGTTCAAGGAGGTGGAAAAATTCGAACCTTGGATAAAAATATTCAGAAAGAATACTACATATCATTTGCTGGTACAAACCAAAGAGAATGGAATTTTATTAGTATATTTATGGAAAAACAAGGTTATATAAATAATAGAAGCATAGAAGCACAAAGAGAATACCTTCAAAATAATCCTGAAAAGCAAAAAGAAATTTACTCTTATTGCCCTAGTTATATTTACTTTAAAATTTCTCAAACACCACCAGAAGGAAGCGATGCTGTTCCTCTTACCGATGGCCGGTCCATTGCTACGGATTCTCAATACTACAAATTTAAAGGGATGCTAACATATATAGAAGCAAAGCGCCCACGTTCTAAAAATGATAAAAGTATGGAAAACTTCTCTCGCTTTTTCTTAGATCAAGACACCGGGGGTGCTATAAAAGGCAAGGCACGTATAGATCTTTATCATGGTGAGGGTGAATATGCTGAGATGGCGGCTTACAACACAGATGTTAGAGGTAAGTTATACTATTTTGTAGTCAAATAGTTTTTTTCCCATAAAGACTAAATTCCAATTTTTAAAGGGTTTTTCATCCACCCTTAAAAACCCCAATTTTGCATAAAATTGAATGTTAGATGCATCCGAGCTGGTTATGGCATGTAAGCCTTGTATACTATTTTCTTTTAACATATTTTGAAAATACTCAATAAGTTTTTTTCCAACTCCCTGTCCTTGAAAATCATTAGATACATTTACATGTAAATGAGCAGGAAAATCATAAAAGTGTTCCTCAAAAATAGAATAGCTAGAAATTTTTAGCTTTAAAATAGGGAGCGCTTTTTGGCTGTTGAAACATCCAAGAAGATAACCCATAAACTCATTTTTAGGACTGAGCGCAACCAATACATTTTCAGGCCATTTATCCAAATAAATGTTGAACCAACAATCTAAGAACTTCAACTTTTCCTCTTGAGAGGAAAATTCTTTTTTACTGGAATTCTTAAAAAATAATTCAATAAGATTTTCTTTAGAAATAGAGCTTTTTTCCCATGGCAAAACTTTCATGTGTAAACCTCAATACTAGGACAAGTTTTTAAAATCAAATTTACCCAGTAACATATTCAAATTCAAATTTCGTGTTTCAATAAAGAATCAGCTTTAACAAGATTAAGGTAAGTATTGATGAAAGTCCAGATTGTATCATTTGTAATGGGCAGAATTGAACAATTATCAGTAAAATTCCGATGAAAAAACATGGCAAATAATGTAGTTAAGAATTTAAATTCACAGAGTGCAGAGGCTCCGCAAATAGTGGAGCAAATTTTAAAATTAGCCATTCAAATGAATGCTAGTGATATACATATCGGCAAAAATAACTCAAGTTCTACAGATGAACCTTATCTGTTGCGCTTTAGAGCTAATGGAGTTTTGCAAAAAGTGGATTCTCATTTTTTAAACTCCATTTACAGAGAGGTTATCGCTAGAATTAAAGTCTTAAGTAAAATGGATATAACTATAACGGCCATTCCACAAGATGGTAAGTTCAATATTCAGGCCAACAACGAAAATATAGGATTTCGAGTTAACATATCTCCCGGCATTAATAGCATTGAAGAAGTGTGTATACGTTTGAATCGTTCCAAGGGGCGGGAGTTTCAACTTGACGACATGTTAATGACTACCAACATGAGGGCTCAAGTGGATCAATTGATACATCAAAAATCGGGAATGTTTATTATGAATGGACCCGCAGGGCAGGGTAAAACAACTACAATATATGCCATACTCAGAGAATTAGCGGGACCTCAAAAAAAAATTATTACAGCAGAAGATCCTGTTGAAAAAGAAATTCCTTTTGTTTCTCACAATCAAATTAGCTCAAGAGTTTCTTTTGCGGATTTTGGTAGAAGTTTTATGCGACAGGATGCAGAAGTTATTTTTATTGGTGAGATTCGCGATGAAGACTCAGCACTTTCGGCTCAACAGCTAGCACAAACAGGACATCTAGTTTTATCTACAATTCATACTCGTGACTCCATTGGTGTTGTGAGTAGGTTATTAGCCCTGGGTGTGGATGCTAATGCAATTGCCACCACTCTAATTGGTTCTTTAGCGCAAAGATTGGCTCCGGCTTTATGCCAACACTGCAAGATTCCTATTGAGTTAGATAAACACTTACATACAAAACTGAATTCAATTTTACCAATACAAGAGGGTGTACAGTTTTGTAAAAAAGGTCCTGGATGTGAGAGTTGTAACAAATATATAAATAATAATTTAATTTCTAGTGGCTATGAGGGTTCAATTCCTGTTTTTGAACTGTTTGTAATTGATGATGAAATCAGTGAGATGATTAACCAACAAAAAACACATGCAGAGATTCTGGCAAAAGCTCAATCTAAGGGGATGTTAACTCTTTCCCAAGAAGCGCTTCTAAGAGTTTATCAAGGATTTATAGATTTTGAGTCCGTACGTGGTCTTGTATTGGCCCCAAGTTATTAGGAGAGCAAATGTCTGGTTCTGAAGTACAAAATTTAAACTATTTTAAAAAAGAAAAAAAATTAGATGAGCTGTTTTCTCTAGTTAATCAGGTGATTGTAGATAAAGAACAAGTAATAAAACTATCACTCACTTGTTTGTTTGCAAATGGTCACTTATTGTTAGAAGATCGCCCCGGAATGGGAAAAACCAGTTTAGTTAAAACACTTTCCAAAGTACTGGGTTTAAATAGTCAAAGAATTCAATTTACAAATGATATGTTGCCCGCAGACATTATTGGCACAACAATTTTTAATAAAGAAAAAGCCACTTTTGATTTCCATAAAGGTCCTATTTTTTCAAACTTCGTTCTTGCTGATGAAATCAATAGAGCCACGCCAAAAACACAAAGTGCATGTTTACAGGCCATGGAAGAATATCAAGTGAATATGGATGGACAGGCCTATGACCTTCCCCATCCCTTTTTTCTAGTGGCTACGCAAAACCCCCAGGAAAATGTTGGCACGTTCCCTCTACCGGAATCACAGTTGGATCGATTTTTAATGAAAATCAATTTAGGTTTGCCTAGCCGAAAGGCAGAAAGAGAAATAATAACTGGCAAAGATCGAAGGGCTTGGATTGATGAGCTTCCACAAATTTATAGTGCTGCTGAAGTATTAAAGATTATAGATGAAGTTAAAAAAGTTCACTTTTCACCCACAATGTTAGACTACCTGCAAGACATTGTAGCAAAAAGCCGAGTACTATCTGTGGGTCTTTCACCTAGAGCTGTAATTGATTTTAGTAGAGCCGCACAATCATGGGCTTTTATCGAGTCCAGAGATTTTGTAATTCCCGAAGACATACAAGCCGTGGCTGTTGCAGTAATGAATCACAGGTTAGTGAGTCCCAATAATGCGCACAATTTGAATGGATTTGAGTTGGCGAACGAAATTATCCAAACCGTACCGGTGCCATGAAAGCTCGTGAAAGAATTTATATAATTCCAACACGATATGGTTTTTTATATGGTCTTGGTATTTTAGTAACTCTCTCTGCGGGTGCAATATATGCTAATAATTTAGTCTATCTTTTGTGTTTTTTTCTTGTTGCATTGACTCTGATTGGAATGGTTCAGACCCATTCTAATTTAAAAGGTTTATCCCTTAAAAAAGTGGAATTGGAATTGAGTCCAGCACAATCTAAAGGAAACGGCAAAATATGGTTGTCGAGTTTAAATCACGAAGGCCACAATCAACTTGTAATAGAATCACTTAAAAAAACAGAAAAATTTGAGTTTATGGCAAGTTATCTTGTTGCTCGCGGATTATCTATCGAGCGTTTTTCTTTTACGACGTTAAATCGTGGGAAGAAAAACTTGGGAGAAATAAAAGTTTCATCCACATTTCCATTTGGACTATTTTATGCCTGGAGAAAGTTTAAGCTTACTTCTGTACATTATGTATTTCCAAAACCAGAAGGAAAATTGACTTTGCCTGATTTGTCCATAAAAGGTGAGTCCTTTGATGTGAAACAAGGACAAATGGGGGACGACTTCACCCAACATAGAAAGTACCAATTGGGTGAGTCTCATAAACATATAGATTGGAAGGCCTATGCAAGAGGACGCCCTTTGTTAATAAAAGAATTTAAAGATGGTGATCGCTCCTCAATTTTTATTGATATAGATGAACTCAAAGGTTCTATTGAGGACAATCTTAGTCAAATAGCTAAGTGGATTGAAGACTGTGAGCAAAGAAAAATAGTCTATGGATTGAAGTTAAATGAATTGGTTATTGAACCCAATCTCGGGTGGATACACAGAGACCATTGTTTAATTGCTCTTGCGGAGTATAAGCAAAATGAAGCAGTTTAATAAAACATCACGCAAGTTTAATTTAAGTTTGTTGGTACTTATAGTTTTAAACCTTGTGCCACATTTGGAAGATCATTTAGTTGTAACATTAGTGTTGGGTGGTGTCGCCCTATTGTGGCGAGTTCTTTATGAGTATCAAAAGGCTAAGCTTCCTCATTTCATAGTTAAATTCTTTATGGTAGTTGGCGCTTCATATTTGGTATATAAAATACATGGACAAATCACTGGCACAGAAGCCGCAACGGCTCTGTTGATTGCGGGTGTATGTTTAAAACTCATTGATAATGCAAACTATCATGATTCAATGATCATTTTGTTTCTCAACTTTTTACTTTTAATGGCACGTTTTTTAGTCTCGCAATCGCTGTCAATGACCCTGCTTGGTGTGCTCAATTTAATTTTAGTTACAGCCCTACTTGTACAATTGCATAAAGGGCGTGAGTTACAACTCAATTTAAAATCACTACTCAAGTTAGGTTTTAAATTGTTTGTTCAAACAGCACCCCTATTGATTTTACTATTTTTTGTATTTCCAAGATTTTCAACCGGATTTTTTCAGTTGAATAGTGAAAGCAATGCTAAGACGGGTTTCAGTCCTAAACTTGCGCCAGGAGAAGTCTCGCGCCTTGCTACTTCTGATGAATTGGCCTTTCGCGTGGAATTTGGCAAAAAAATCCCGCAGCCTAAAGATAGATATTGGCGAGGAGCCATCCTAAAAGTGAATCAAGGTATGAATTGGGAAATAGGAGACACAGAAGCAAAACGAAACTTTGAAGTTACAAAAAAGAATAGTGATCAGCTAATTGAGCAAAATATTATTTTAGAACCCAGATATGGGAAATGGCTTTTTGCCTTAGAAACACCGATTTCCCTTAAGTTTAAAGATGAGATCAAACAAATGCAAAGCTATCAACAAGAGGGGCAAGTTTATTCAATTAAAAGAAGCAATGGACAAAAAATAGTTTACCAAGTTTTATCAGATCTTAATCCCCTTGTAGAAAACGAATCCTTAGGCCCCTATTTACAAATCCTTGAAGAAAACAATAAATCCTTAAAAACACTTATAGAAAACACTTTAAAATCCTCAATAGATGAATTAGCCATTAAGCAAAAATATTTAGATTACTTTAGTAAAAACATTAAGTACACATTAAAGCCCAAAGCTCTAAAAACAAATACAGTTTCTGAATTCTTATTCGAAACTCGGCAGGGGTTTTGTGAACACATGGCGGGAAGTTTTGCTTATTTATTGCGCGCCAGTGGTATTCCCGCCAGGGTTGTAGTGGGTTTTCAGGGAGCAGTTAAGAACGAGTTGGGTAATCACTATACTATAAAAGAAAAAGATGCACACGCCTGGGTAGAAATGTGGTCTAAATCTCAGGAACGTTGGCTACGAGTCGACCCTACAGAGGTTGTTGCTCCTATGAGGTTAGAATTGGGTGGTGATGTTTTTCACAATCTTTCAGAGGAAGAGCTCAATAAAGGTTTAACCCAAGATGAATATATGAGTATGTATAAATCTACTTGGTATTACAGAGTTGTTGGTCAGAGCCAGTTGGCATTTGATTTAGCATCGATGAAGTGGAATCAATTCTTATTGGATTTTGATCATGAAGGTCAAAAAGAGTTTTTTAGAAAACTTGGAATTTCTAAATTAAAATCCTATCATTTAGGGGCCATTAGTTTATTTGCATTGTTATTCTTCTTCCTATGGATAAATCGCTTACGTTATTTTAAAAGGCCAAAAGAATCACTTGAAATTAGGATATATCGAGATCTTTGCAGACAGTTTTCAGAAAAAGGTGTTAACAGAGAAATCTACTTCGGACCCAAAACCTATCTTAACCAGTGTCAGAAAAAGTGGCCGCCTATTTCTGAGGATTTAAATCAGTTAACTGCAATTTATGAGTCCGCAAGATATAGTCGCCATGGATTGAGTAAACAAAACGAAGTTCAACTTAAAAACTTATACTCAAATATAAAAGCCTACCTCCAAAAAGCAAGTTAATGCTTCGCGCTGTTTTAGTGAATATATTTCAGCTTAAACAGAGTCAGCCCATGATAATGCTTTCTAATTTAAGCCCCATATAAAGACTCTTGTAAATAATGTGTTAATTCATTTAAAATAAAATGGATAAATTTTTGGGGGGAAATCATGTCATTTTTAGCTTCATTGTTTTTTGTGTTTCATTCTGCATGGGCACTCGAATATACAAACCATATATATAATAATTTGGGACAAAAAACAGATCTCAGTCATATCATCTCACAAGTACATGAGGGTGATGTTGTTATTGTTGGCGAAAAACATGGCTTTTTTCCCCACCATGAAATGCAGGCCAGTGTTATCGAAAGCCTTCAGAAATTAGGTTTCCGAGTGGATGTGGGAATGGAACACATTTCTTATTTAAAACAAAATGATCTTAATGATTATTTCCAGGTTAAGATAACTGAAGATCAGCTTTTACTAGCCTTAAATTGGCGACAATCAAAACATAAAACTTGCAGGGAGTATACGGAAGATAAGGGTTATGAAGACCCTTTTGCCGCTCTTCCTTTTGATTGTTATAAAAAATCTTTACAGTTGGCACATAATTATGGTGGCTCTAACCGCGCTATAAATTTACCCAGGAGCCTAACTGGTAAAGTGAGCAGTCAAGGTATAGATTCCCTTACGTCTGAAGAGCAGGAGCTTTTGCCTCCCAATTATCAGTGGGGAAGCCCCAGTTATTTCGAGCGTTTTCGTGAAACCATGCTCTCCTTTGGTGACTCTCATGGAGCCATTACAGAGGAAATGATCAAAAATATGTTTTGGTCCCAAAGTTTGTGGGATGAAACCATGTCTTGGAAATCTACGGAATATATGGCGCAAAATCCAGGTGGTGTTATGGTCATTATAGTAGGAGATTTTCACGCAGCCTTTGGCGATGGTTTGGCAGCACGTTTTCGCGCTAGGGGAGTCCAAAGAGTTCATGTAATTAGTCAAAACTTTGTAGAAGAGGGCACTCAAGACGAAATTGATAGCTGGGCTCAACCCGATGCAAAGTACGGCCCCGCCGGCGATTTAGTGGTAATTACAAAAGTAAAATAAACACATTACTAGAGAGTCGTCCAAAAAGTTTTTTCCTAATTAGTTGAACTTTTCTCTGACATCTTTTCGTGTGAGTTTAAGATTGTAGTCAAAGTCGTGTAAACATTTAACTTTGTTTTGCTTAGTAAAATTGGGTTATAAATATACTTTTCAGAATTACTGAAATGAGTTATTTCTTGTCGCGATAGTGCACTGGCGTTTTCCACCAAAGCCGGGTGGGTTTTCAACTTTAAAACCCAAAGCTTTTAAACTTCTTTTTAGGTTTCCTTTAGCGGCGTAGGTAGATACAAAGCAAATGCGTTCGCAGACTTTATTAAAAAAATCTTTTAAAAAATCTTCGTTCCAGCAGTCGGGATTGGTTTTGGCAGAAAAGGGATCATAAAGAACACAATGAAATTTTTGTGAGAACTTAGTATTTAAATCTAAACGATCGCGCAAAACCAAATTTTTATTATCTAGTGCTGTTTTGATTGTGGATTTAAGCAAGCCTTTGGGGCTAAGATGAAATTCCTTCTCACAAAGCTCAGCAATTTTATCATAGACAGTACATAAGGGCGTTGGTTGATCGTCGAGCCAAGATAGCCATTGAGTTCTCAAGTCATTATTTTCTTCAAAGGATTCTAGGTAAATATCGTCTATATTTAAAGCTAAGCACTGGGCAAAACTTATTAATTCATTATACCCTAAGCCCAATCCTACCGAGATAATTCGGGCTCTTTTACACATCTCAATAGATTTTTTAACTAAACTTCCATATAAAACAAGGCTTTCACTAAAGGCCCCTAATCGATTGTGCATGGCCTCGCCAGTAGCAAGCCACTCCAAGCTAGGGCTAGCATCTGCAGTTTCAATAATTTTATACAAAATCTTATTCATGGTGATTAATTCTAATACTCTGGTCCAAACTCTAAGAGTCTTTTATAGCCCTTAACATCTAATAAATAATGAAAGCGCTCACTCCAACGTTGGTCAAAATCTTCAAACCTTGAATAATTATAAATGTCAGAAATATTTTTGCTCAAAATTTCAATTAAAATATCAATAGCTTCTTCACCAAGATCCTGCCACTCTTCAATTGGAATATCTTTTGAGTAAAAAGCATTTACTTCATTCATAAAGACAAGAAAAACTTTCCAACTGGGAAAAACTTTGGTTTTAACATTTTCCTCATCCTCATCCTCATCCTCCCTTGTAATTATCCCAAATGTTAATATACTAAAATTAAGAAGCACTTTAAAAAAGTCTAATAATGGATACTTATTTTTTTTGAGAATAAGTATTTCTTCATATAAATTAATTTCACTCATTTGACTTAATAAATTATCAATTAGTTTATCTCTTTCTTTATTTTCAGCGCTAGATACTGGAAATTCTTGTTCAAGTAAATAACTTAATTTTTCTATTTTTAACATTATTTAGTCCTTATTAAAAACAACTATGTTTTTGGCTTTACCTTTTCTAGTTTTAAATATAATACCTGAAAATCCTTTTTCTTTTACCACGCTTCCAAGGGTTTGGGTTCTTAAATAGCTATCATGAGTAATACCTCTAAGTCGGAGTCCAAGCACTTCAAGCACTCGATTGTCGCTTAAATCTAACACATTTTCTAAATCATAATCCTTAAAATGTAAAATTTGTGGATTATCGACCACGTCATCTACTTCATTCATTACATAGTGCCTGCCATTGTTAGGTTTGCTACCAGAAGAGTTATTGTTCAGGCTAGAGTTGTCCAACAATATTTCATCTCAATTTCCTTTAAACGTAGTTAAAATCAATTTAACGTCCATTACTGCAAGTTGTATTCCAAAAATTTTAAGTGTGTAGGATGAATAAATAGAATGTTCTATTTGAATATATAAGCTTTTCGCAGAGTTTCTGGTACTTTTTAAGTCTTAATATATGGACTTTTCCAGTATGCAACTTTTCCAGATAATGGGAATTTCCAGATAATGGGAATTTCCAGCAAAATAAAGTGATTTAAGTAAGGTGTATGCAATAAAAACTATCACTAACAATGCTTAGTCCAAAATTAAGGTGTTAGGAAGTTCAAATCAATCTCAAGAATAAAAATGTGAACACCTATTTATTTAACTATGTTTCTCCACTTTTGTTTTAACAAGTTTCTAATTATTGTGTATTCATTGGTTAGAGAATTTTTAAAATATTTAAGTAAATTTGATATTTCCATTATTTGTTCACTGCTTAATTCATTTTCGTCATAAATAGCTTGTATCTTCCACTGTTCATTCACCACAGGATTATCAACTACCACAGGTGAGACAGCTAGTTTTTCAAGTTCATCTAACGAAAAATAAAATAAGCTATAAGGAGCAATCACATGTCCATTGAGAATTAGTTCTCGTCCAGTAAAATGATCATCAAGAAAATAACCTGAACGATCCGAGGGAAGGGCATTCGACCATTTATATTCAAAGGGTTTGCGATCATACAAATTAATTTGTTCCTTCAGCTCAGAGTATAAATGAATAGATTCAATATAGTGATATTTATTTTTTTGACCTACTATATAAAACAATTCATCACAAAAAACTTCTTTTGTTTGTTTTGTCACCGGGCTAGAAAGTATAGTTAAATCAAAGTGTCCCTTATCTAATCCTGACATGATGTGGCTTCGTCTTGGAATTATGTATATGTGATAAAGAGAGTTATTGTTTTTGTTTAATAAGGGTAACAAATGCTTATTGGCAACAGAGGCAACACAAGCAATTTTTATAGGAGTATTTATGCCCTTTGCTTTTGGAAGAATTTCATTTTCAAACTGAGGTTCAAGATTTACTAATTTCCTGAAAATAACCTCACCAGCAGGAGTCATTTGTAGCTGAGATTTTCCTCGCCCTCTTTCAAATAAAACAATTCCAAGTTCATTTTCTAAACGTTGAAGAGCCTGGCTAATGGCACCCTGGCTAACATTGAGTATGTTAGCAGCTTTACTAAAGCTTCCCAATTCTGCAGATTTTAAAAAATATAGCCAATTTTGATGAAGTAGCATTTAGACATATAATATTATAAAATCTAATATATAGAAATTAAATTAAATAGATATGCTTATTTTAAAACATATGTTATACGTTGTGTTATCAAGACAAGAGTAAGGAGATGATTAAAATGAAGCCTAATAACATATTGATTATATTTATAATTTTTAATTTATTCGTTTTTCCTCAAACCAGTTTAGCTATTGGGATAGGCGTATACGGCTTGGATGGTGAGCATACTGCCTGGATAAACAAAAACATTCATGAGGAGGTGTTTAGAACACTTCTGTTTATTACAGACAAGGAAATGTCTTCCAATAGAATGAATAAAAGCCTAACAGCTTTAGTGGAAGAATTAGTTGAAGATTGGTCAACCAGAGATGGTGGAGAGTTGAGAGTTTCAATAGCAATTTTAGATTCAATTGAGGAATTAAAAATTGGTACCAAAAACGCAAAGTTGATTCTATATTTTACATATAATTTATTAGTTGAACAGACCCTTAGAAGTTTTAAATTCAATCAAGGCAAGGCTTTGAGAAATATACTCTTTGAGAGTAGTAGTATTGCAATAGTACCAACTCTTTTTAGTATGAAACGTTTTTCAGAAAAATATGAATATATTGAGCTGACTCTTAAAATTGATACTCTGATGCATGAAATAAATATGACTTATGAAACTGGCAAGAGAATATCACTAAGAAAAAACTTAAAAGAAAAAAGGAGAAATTGGTTGAGTCACACTTGTTCAAAGGCACTTTCAATTTTAAATAGATATTCAAATTAAAATTTTCTCGGAAAATTAGAATGTTTTGGTATAAGTTTGAAATGCAAAGCTTTATTAGAAATGCGAAAGTGTTTCAAACAAATACCGAGAACATTTTGTAATCAATTTGGTTACTTTGATGGACTTGCTGTAATGAATGAACGCGAAATTACTTTCCAAAAATCCTTTGTTAACTAGAAAGTAATTGTTAGGAAGAATTCTAATTTTCATGACCACTTCTCTTACTAAGATTAATTCATGATTACAAAACTAATCAAATCAATAGTTTTATTTTTTTACTACGCCCTTTAATTTTTGTGAGTTTATTAGCTTTCCCAAATTCTCTCAAGTGATTTTGGAAAAGCCAAATCTCGAATTCATTGAAATCCCTTATCTTTTTCAAAGTAACTGAAATAGATTATTTAGACTTTAAAACCGTCTAATTTGTATTTCATATGAATTTAAACATATATAACAGCAAGCATGCTTGAAACCAATTGCTATATAAAGATTATTCCTACGACTCTCATATCTTGCTATTTTGCACAAGATTGTCTAGATAGGTCCTATGTTAATACCTCAGGACTGGCAAGGCTTGCCCTATTTTCCCATAAGTTTGTTCTACCAAAGAAAATTTGGTGCTAAAGTTTGGAAAGTTCCAGTAAGTACAGCCACCACATGTCCTAATCGCGAGGGCTTGAAGGGCATGAAAGTTTGCAATTTTTGCGACGAATGGGGTTCAGCGGCCTATCCAGAAATCAGAGAACAACATTTAATTGACCAAATCGAAAGAAACCGTGAACATTTGCGCAAACGTTACAAAGCTCATAAATTTTTAGTATATTTTCAAGCTTATACAAATACTTTTGCAAAGACTCAGTTGTTAGAACAACAAATTAATACCGCTCTAAAGTATGATGATGTAGTGGGAATTGTAATTGGCACTCGTCCCGATTGCATTTCTGATGCTGTGTTAGAGCTTTGGCAGAAATTGAGCGAGAAGACCTTTGTTGGTGTTGAGTTGGGCGTGCAAAGTTTTAATGAAAAACAACTTCTATGGATGCACAGAGGGCATACTGCTAAAAAATCTATTCAATCTATATTTCGCATTCGAAAGTCATGTCCAAACATTGATTTGGGAATTCATCTTATGTTTGGTTTGCCCGGTGAGACACAACAACAAATTTTAGAATACGCACATCTAACTAATCAATTACCTGTAGACAATGTAAAATTACACAACTTACACGTATTAAAAAATACACCTCTAGAGTTAGAATATAAGGCAGGTATTTTTGAACCCATTTCCAGGGAAGAATACGCAGACAAAATCATAGATTACTTAATAAACCTTAATCCACAAATTTCTGTTCATCGTTTAACTGCGGTGGCCAGTCGCCATGATGAACTCGTTGCTCCGCAATGGGTGGCAAATAAAATGGCTTCCTATCAATATGTCTTGGATCGTTTTAAAGAGAAAAAGGCCTTTCAAGGTCAAGAATTTCAAGCTCATCTAGGGGCGGACGTAACTCATTGCCTTTCTTCACTGACGACGATAAACGCAATAAATGCCCTCTAGGTAGTAAAGGCGTTTCGCCCTCTTTTTTTAACCAGGATAAAAATTCCCGTTGAGAGTTGCGACAGTAGGCCTGACGAGTTTTTCCTTTTTCCTTTAAAGTATCGCCGATCAGTCTTCCCCAATCGGAAAATAAAGGAGGAGTTTCTTTGGACATGGCCAAGTAACTATATGTGAGACTGCGATTTTTCATAGGCAACTTATCCTCTAAGCGCAAAAACCAGTCGGGCATTTCAATAAAAAAGCGGTCAAAACACCAGTCTTGACGAGAATGTGTAAGCAGGGGACAGGCCTCTTGGTGGGTGCAGGGGGCCCAAACATGAAATTTTTTAGATAAGAAATGTTGTCTTAAATTCATAAGTTTTCTTGATTCCTCTTGGAGAGAAGGTTCAAGAATAAGCAAGTGCCTACAGTTATAGGCCCAAGTGGGAATTTGAGAATTTTCACTCAAGGAATAACTAGCAACAAACATAGAGTCTCCACTAGGATCTAAAAAGGCAGAGGTCTCATGATGCCAGTGAACTTTTATAGAATGACTTTCAGGAAGTTCATTCCATATTTTTTTCATAATTTCATTAGCTTGAGTTGATGACTCCAGAAAATTGGCTTTTTTAAAAGTCAGCTTGGGTGCGTGATCTAAATAGGCAAAAAATGTAGCTCCACAACCACTGCCCAATTCCCACCATTCAGTAGTTATATTAGCAAAATTCACTTGTTTGCAAAACAGAAGGGCTCTTAAACTGCGCAAATAATTCAATGGAAAAAAGTAAACCAAGTAAGCAGCAACCCAATTGGGTTTTTTCCAAATATTACTAGGGATTTGGCGAGAGTTATAAATATCAGACAGCTCTAGTACAGCTGTCGCCAATTTTTGACTGTCATTTAATTGATAAGCAAATTGACTCAATAGCTTTTCAATGATTTTAGTATATTTCTCTGGAAATGCAATTTTCATTAAGGTGAATCCTAGATGAGTGATGACAGTAAAAGCAATCTCAAAAAACGAATTGTAAAAATATGTAAGAAGTTACATAAAAAAAATATGTTAGCGGCAGCAGATGGCAATATCAGCTACCGCATAAGCGACGAAGAAATATGGATCACTCCCTCTGGTGTTATGAAGGCTTTTATGGAGCCAGAGGATATGGCTTGTATCAACATTAAAGGGGACATCTTACATGGAATACCCTCTAGCGAGATGGCCATGCATCTGCAAGTTTATAAAAGCTCACAAGAGGCACGCGCGGTGATTCATGCCCATCCTCCCTATGCCATCGCTTGGACAATTTCTCATCCCAATTTGAAAGAGTTACCCATTGGTGCCATGTCGGAATTGATATTGGCTTGTGGCGAAGTGCCTATTGTTCCTTTTGCTTTACCCGGAACCAAGGAAATGGGTGATAATTTATTACCTTTTTTACCCAAAAACAAAGTTATGATTTTAGCCCGACATGGAGCCTTGTGTTGGGGACGGGATTTATCCGAAGCCCATCGCGGGATAGAGCGATTAGAGCATTCTGCGCAAATTCTTACATTAGCTCATAGTTTAGGTGGAGTTACGTTATTAGACGAACCTAAGTTATTGGCTTTAAAAAATATTCGTCAGGAAATTGTAAAGAAAATGGGAGACATTGTTTTGTGAAAAATTTGAAGGGACTTTCTATTTCATATGAAAATCAAACTTTAAAAATTTTAGATCAATGTTTATTACCTTTAAAAGAAGAGTGGATCGAGATTCACAAACCTAGTGAAATGGTGGAAGCAATAAAAAAATTAAAAGTCAGGGGGGCTCCGCTAATTGGTGTTGCCGCCGCTTTATCATTAGCAAAATTTGCTTTAGAGGGAGCCAGTGAAACCGAATTTCTAAATGCCGCAGAAGATTTGCGTTCTTCTCGACCCACGGCTGTAAACCTGATGTTTGCCATAGATAAACTTACAAAATTTGAAAATGGTTTCAATTTAAAAGAAATTGTGTCAAAAGCCGAGCAGTTTTTTTTAGAAGATATTGAGTTGTGCGAGCGAATTAGTACCCATGGTGAAAAATTAATTGCTGATGGAGATAATGTTCTCACCCACTGCAATACAGGGGGCTTAGCTACTGCAGGTTCAGGTACAGCATTGGGTGTAATTAAAAAGGCATTTGAGAATGGAAAAAACATCCATGTATTTGTGGATGAAACTCGACCCCTATTACAAGGAGGACGATTAACCACTTGGGAATTGGAAAAGTGTGGAATTCCCTACACATTAATTTGCGACAATATGGCAGCTAGCCTTATGGCCAAGGGTAAGATTAACAAAGTAATTGTGGGTGCCGATCGCATTGCTACAAATGGCGATTTTGCAAACAAGACAGGAACTTACAGTTTGGCTGTTTCTTCATTTTATCACAGGATTCCCTTTTATTGTGCAGCCCCCTACACCACTATAGATTTTTCTTGTAAGAATGGTCAGGACATTCCTATAGAAATGCGCAATGCGCGCGAAGTCCGTGGTGTTAGTGGTTTTTTTGGTGAGATCATCTGGGCACCCATACGAAGTGAAGTTTACAATCCTGCCTTTGATGTAACCCCTTTTCAGTTGGTATCAGCTTGGATATTTGAAAAGGGTGTCGTAGAAGTGCCCCAGGGAACTTCTAGTGGATTAAATTTAGGACTTTGATCCAATATGAGTATAAGTAGAATAATGCACCTATGTAACTAAACTATGTCACTCTCTATAGAATGACATAGGATAGTTACATGAAGGCAAGCGCCATAGAGCTTATCAAAAAAGAGTTTCCAAGTAGGATCTTTTCTGCACGGGAAGCTGTAGACATTGGGGAAGCTCACTAATTAAAATCAAAATTAAGTAGGGACAGTTTAATATCTAACTATAAATAATATCAAATAGATGAAGTATCTCATTCAATCTGTCACTTTAAACCCTCGGTGAATGTGTCACTCTGGACTTTGATTAGATTAATGTAGGATTTATTGTTCGATTGTATGATGAATTAAAATTGTTTTTTTAGTAACCACTTAAAGTGATGACATAGACTTTGTAAATATTTTCTAATTCAATAAGATATTCCCAACTTATCCCGTCATCACAATTATACTTTTGTAATTATAAAATTTCTTTCTTGCTCAAAAATGTGTGCTTTTAGGCCATCGCTCTCTTTCTAATCTAATATTTCTTACTTAATGCAGTCTGAAAAATTTTTTAAAATTGTGTGTTTCTCTCCGCATGTTTTTATTGTTTGAGCTGAGACGGATTTAAAAGTAGCCCTGATTAAACATGCATCAAAAGACAGACTGTAACTAGAAGATTTACCACACTGAATTATCTTTTCAGCTGTTAAATTTGGATTATCAACCATGATACTTGTACATGACTTATAATCAGAAAAATCTGAACTCGCCTCAGAGCAAGCGACTATACGCAAGGCCAAATCTTCGCTAGCAGAGGCTGAAATACTAAATAAAAAGAAAAAAATAATGGTTAATCTTTTAAAAATCATGTCGAACTCCTTTACAGTTTGCCATAAAATGAAAGGATGATAGTCTTTAAAAAGCAAACATCCTGATTCCGGCTTAGAAATTATATTCCAGTCAATAGCTATGCATATTTGTTGCCAAATTATGCGCTCAAAGCTTCCTCAAACTAAACTACACTGTCGACTGATATGAACAATCTCATAACCCAACCTAATGCCTCAAGCCACCTCATCATCAAGATTATGAAGCTTAAACTCCCTTTTCAGTTGGTATCAGCTTGGATATTTGAAAAGGGTGTCGTAGAAGTGCCCCAGGGAACTTCTAGTGGATTAAATTTAGGACTTTGATCCAATAAATAAAACCCAAACAACGCACAGTGCTTTGAGCATTAAATTTTTTGATGTCTTAATTTTAATATAGCAAAGTTTTATTTGTTAATAAGAGGGGAGCCATCAATGAAATTCATTACGATACTATCCATTCTTTTTAGTACCACTTTAATTCAGGCGGCGACACGATCTTTATTTATGCCAGATCAGGCTTTAATTTTAATTCAAGGAGTGGATAGTAAAACAGGAGAGATAGACTACGACCCCTATGTTCTTTACGATTTAATTACTGCCCCCGTATTGGTGGGACCCTCTGGTGATGAAGGTAAGATCATTAAAAGTTCTGACGAAAAGTGGAGTCTCACATGTGTTCATCGACCGTCTACCGGTATTAAGCAATGCCAAGTTATTTTAAGGGGTGGTAGTCATTCAAAAATTGATTTAATAGGCGAGACTGCCGAATTTAAAATTGATGGCGTAGAAGCAACAGAGTTGTTCAATCAATTCGCTCCACAAAAAAGCAACGAATTTGAATTCATCACCACAGGTGGCGCATTAAAAATAATATCCCACCCCAACAAATTCCACTTCAAATTCCACTGAGGCTTTCCAGCTTAACTTACCATTGGCAGTGCGACTTTGTGTTTATAAAAGACCTCGAAGGGTGTGGTAAAGCTTACTTGCTCGGTTTTTTTAGGCCACATGTATTAATGCCAAATACACGATATAAGGGGCACCAACCCATCATTCCTGTAAGGATAGGCACTATACCAATATAAGCCCATGGCGTCTGTGGGCCAATAAAAGCCAGCGAAAGTATGGCTACACCGGCAGTCACCCGTACAATACGATCAATATTTCCTTCATTCTTTTCCATTGAACTCTCCCATAATTTTATCTTTGATCTTAATAATATTACAAAAATATAATATTTAGAAGCTAATTATTTATTACCAGAGGATCTTCTAGAGTTATTGCGTGGTCCCGAGTGGCTAGGTCTTTTAGGTGATCTTGCACCCTCTTCTTTATTGCCTTGGGATGATTTGAATTTCTTTCTTGGATTTTTGCGAAAAGCTTCACGAGCTTCTCTTTTTCTGTGGCCTTCAAGTTTAGCTTTTGCCCGGCCCACCTTCATAACTTCAGCATTAAGTGCTTCTTCGCTGTGATAGTGATGATCTTTATCTACAGCTATGGTTTGTTTAATTGTGCGTTCGACATTTACTAAATAGGATTTTTCATCCCCTGTTACTAAAGAAATGGCCACGCCCTCGGCCCCAGCTCTTGCTGTTCGGCCAATGCGGTGGACATAGTTTTCAGCTATATTGGAAAGTTCATAATTAATTACATGAGTTATACCTTCGATATCAATACCCCGGGAGGCAATGTCGGTGGCGACCATGACTTGTACTTTACCACTTGTAAAATCTTGAATCGCTCTTTGTCTGGCGCCCTGGGTTTTATTACCGTGAATGGCTACAGCTCGTATGCCATTCTTTTCTAACTTCTCAACCACCTTATTGGCCACATGTTTCATCTCAACAAATACCAGTGTTTTGTGCTTTTTACTCTCTTTAAGTAGGCGAACCAGAAGATTTACTTTATTTTTTTTGTCGACATACATTACAGTCTGAACAATTTTTTTAACAGTTGTAGCTTGTGGGGTAACTTCCACGATTTTGGGATGATTCAATATTGTATTTGCTAATTTTTGAATTTCACTTGGCATAGTGGCAGAAAAAAATAAGTTGTGTCGTTTTTTGGGCAGAAGAGGAAGTAGCTTTTTAATATCCTTTAAAAAACCCATGTCCAACATTCTATCAGCTTCATCAAGAACAAAAATCTCGATCTTGTCTAATCGGATGTACTTTTGTTCAATTAGATCTAACAAGCGTCCGGGTGTAGCAACTAAAACATCTACACCTTGCTTTAACTCTCGAACTTGATTTCCCTGGCCAACACCGCCAAAAATTACTGAATAACTTTGCTTTAAAAATTGTCCTAAGGAATTTAAATTTTGGTGAATTTGAATGGCCAACTCTCTTGTGGGAGTTAAAATCAATGCTCGTGGAAATCTAGGTTCTAAGCGAATTTTCTTGGTTTCTAGATGATTAATAATGGGTAAACAAAAGGCAGCAGTTTTTCCAGTTCCCGTTTGCGCTATGCCTAAAACATCATGGCCGCCAAGTACTAAGGGTATGGTTTGTTCCTGTATAGGAGTGGGTGTTTCGTATCCAATTTTTTTTAATGAATTTTGAATAGCTTCAATAAGTTTGAGATCTGAAAATTTTAAATCTGACATAACTACATCTACGTCATTTACAGCTCATCGTCCATCAACATTTCGTTTCAGCTCATTATTATTAAAATCTGGCATCATGAATTTGTAGTTTATTCTATTTAAAGAAAAAATATGTGAATTAAATAAGAATAAGAAGAACAGTAAGCATTGTTCATGAAGAAAAATCTAAAATTTAGACTTGTTTAGAGTTCTGAATGTATTCATCAAAAGTCGAATATTTATCCTGCTTCAATACAACATCAATATCAATAATCCGATTAGCAACAGATTGGACAAACTCATGATCCTGAGACGTAAATATAACAGTCCCTTCAAATTTGCGAATACCATCATTAACAGCGGTCACAGATTCTAAATCCAAGTGAGCGGTGGGGTTGTCTAACAATAAAACATTGGCTCCTGAAAGCATCATTTTAGAGAGTACACAACGCACTCTCTCGCCGCCCGAAAGAACATTGGTGCTTTTCAGAGCTTCGTCTCGGCTAAACAACATCTTCCCTAAAAAACCTCGAATAAAAGTTTCGTCTTTATCTTTAGAATACTGTCTTAACCAATCAATTAAATTGTCAGTTGAGTTTTCAAAATATTTTGAGTTGTCACTGGGAAAGTAACTATGGGTGATAGTCGTTCCCCAAATAACTTGCCCCGAATCGGGTGAGTCTTCCCCAGATAATACTTCAAAAAGAGCGGTCTTAGCTACATCGTTTTTTCCAAGAATGGCGATCTTGTCACCCTTTTTTACTTGAAAACTAATGTCTTTTAACATCAGCTCGCCTTCAATAGATTTAGAAATTTTATCGACAGTTAAAATATCATTTCCAGCTTCCCGCTCGGAAATAAAACCCACATAGGGGTAGCGCCGAGTTGAGACAGGCATATCTTTAATTTCTAATTTTTCTAATTGTTTTTGTCTAGAAGTGGCTTGCTTTGACTTCGAAGCATTGGCACTAAAACGAGCAATAAATTGCTTTAGTTCTTCAGCTTTGGCCTCTGCTTTTTTATTTTGATCGGATTTTAATTTTTGCGCCAGCTCACTGGATTGACGCCAAAATTCATAGTTACCTGTATAAGTGGTGATTTTCCCATAATCAATGTCAGCAATATGAGTGCAAACCTTATTCATAAAGTAACGATCATGGCTAACAACAATCACTGTATTACTAAAATTTAACAAAAAATCTTCAAGCCACTGTATGGCATAAATATCCAGATGATTTGTAGGTTCATCTAAAAGCAAAATATCTGGCTGGCCAAACAAGGCTTGAGCCAATAGAACTTTCACCTTAAGGCTTCCATCCAATTCTTTCACAAGTTTTTCATTATTTTCAACGGGAACACCAAGCCCGGCCAGGAGAATGCCGGCTTCTGACTCAGCCTCATAGCCATTCATTTCTGCAAACTCAATTTCCAATTCAGAGGCTTTAATTCCGTCTTTCTCCGAAAAATCGGGTTTAGCATAAAGGGCATTTTTTTCGTTCATGATATTAAACAGTTTATGGTTCCCCATAAGAACGGTATTCAAAACAGTTTCTTCATCAAATTCAAAATGATCTTGTTTAAGAATGGATAGGCGCAATTTGGGATCCATTTGCACAGCCCCCGTAGAGGGCTCAATTTCTCCTGAAAGAATTTTCAAAAAAGTAGATTTTCCCGCACCATTGGCACCCAGGAGTCCATAGCAATTTCCAGGTGTAAATTTAACATTCACTTCATCAAATAGTACTCGACCACCAAACCTTAAACTCAATTCAGAAGTGCTTATCACGTCTCATTCCTTTGCTATTTTTAGAGAAGGGTCGTTTATATTACGCACAGGCGGAAAAGACAAGCAGAGAGCCTTTTTAACTTGTGAGATTGTGTTTAATACTAATAGGGCCTTGGTTTCAAGCTAGTTTCATCATGTATATAAACAATGGGCAAATTCCGCTCTTTTGCCAATTGAGTAAACTCCTTAAGTCTTTCATTTGGAATTGAGAATTCATCAGGTTTTAAATATTTTATAAATATACCAATCACTTTTATTTTGATCCCATTTATTGAAGTTCCAGCAAGCTTAACCTCATTATGATAAATTACCTTCTTTTGTAGAATATCTTGTGGAGACATAATCCCAAAGGCTTCATTTAGTTTTTCTAAATGTTCAATAGTTCCACCTAATCCACTTCCAATGTCTCCGCCATTTGTAGCATATACATTTTCATAATCTGCTTCGAGAATGTATCCTGAATTTGCAAAAGTTGCGAAGTGATCTTGGCTAATGACCGACGCACTTATTCCATCGATTTCAGATATTAAATCCGGATTGTAAACTAAGCTCTTAATTTTGGACCATTTACTTTCTTCATCAAGTAAGAATGAGCGACTCATTTTTATATTAAATTCTCGTCTATCTAATATTCCGTGAACTAAATACAAGTATTCATTTGGATTATGTTTATTGGGATCTGTGAATTGAGAGGGGTCCCAAGAAGCCCTCATATTTCTTTCTAGTTCTGCAAAAGGTTTCCCGTTTTTATTTTCAACAAATTCAACTAAATTTGGATATAATGTGCCATTTTCAAGAATTCCACTACATAAAATTTTTCTACCTTGTAATCCAATTGGTGAAACAGCATAAACGGGCACAGAAAGAAGAAATATAGTGGTTTTTGTTATAAATAATAAACTAGATTTCAAACTCATAATTACTCTAATTTTAAATAGCAATTCTTAGGCAAAGTAGACCCACTACAAAAGCGGAGAATTACTCATTACTATGTAAATCAAGTGAAGGGTCGTTTATATTACGCACAAGTTAAAAAGACAAGCAGAGAGCCTTTTTAACTTGTGAGATTGTGTTTAATACATGGATTTACCATACTCAAACCATAGTAATTTAAGTGCTTAAAAATTCTATCCACTGACTTCGAACTAGACATTGTTTAGTGATTTAAACTAAAGGTCCTCAGACGATAAAAAGTCACCTGTCGCCCTGGCTCATTTATTTACTTTGAGCCAGGGAATTGGGATAACAAGCTCGTAGTAAAAATTAATTTCAGTGGGGGATTATATGTTTGCAATTATAGGCGGGTCTGGTTTTGAAAAGTTTGAAGCTTTTGAAACAATTGAAGACTTAGACAGGCAAACCCCCTTTGGAAAATCTTCATCTGGAATTAAAAGAGTTAAAATAAATAATATTGAGTGTTTATTCCTTTCACGCCATGGCGAAAATCATGAGGATTTACCCTCTGAGTTAAATTATAGAGCCAATATTTTTGCATTAAAAAAATATGGAGCCAAGGCCATCATTTCATTTTCTGCTGTCGGCAGCTTACGCAAGGAATTTAAACCAGGTGATATGGTAGTTCCCCATCAGTATATCGATCGCACAAAGGGAATTCGTAAACACAGCTTTCTTGGCAATGGAATTGTTGGACATATATCATTAGCTAAGCCTATTTGTGAAGTCATGAGTAAAAAGACACAAGAGATTTGTAAAAACAAAAAATGGGACAATCATTTTGGTCAGACTTATGTTTGCATTGAAGGCCCCTACTTTTCTACCAAAGCCGAATCTAACTCTTATCGCCAAATGGGAGCCGATATTATTGGCATGACTCACTTTCCAGAATACGCATTGGCCCGTGAAGCAAGTTTATCTTATTTACCTTGTTGTTTTGTAACCGATTACGATTGTTGGGATGACAGTATCCCCCATGTTACCCTTCAAGAGGTAATAGAGGTAATGAGAGCCAACAATAGCAAAGCCTTCGAGCTGGCCACTCAATTATTACCCTTAGGCGAAAAATTATTCGAGGGTACAAGCTGTCCAGAGGGTGGACTTCGCACCGGTTTAATGACTCCTAGAGATTTAATTCCTCATGAGGCTTGGACTTGGTTGGACGTGTTGTTGGCGTAAACAATTTACGTCTCTTTTATGAAATAAACACATGTTTTTCAGATATTCCAAAAGTTAAGTCTATGAAACAACATAATAATTTCTGTATTTGGTAGTTAATAAAATGGGTACAAATCTTGATAGGACTTTATCGACAGTCCAATCAATTATTTAAGGAGCCCTCTATGAAGCCAGCTAAAAAATTTCCATTAAAGAAACGCTTAGAAAAAGTATTCCGTTTTATTTTAAAATCAAAATAAATTATTTAGATTAAGTTTGTTTTCTACATCGAGCCTTGGCTGTTCCCAATTGAATTTTACCAATAAAAGTGGGTTTGGATATTAGTTCACATGTTAAATGTGCTTTTTCGTCACAGGCATAATTGGGAAATAAAGTGTCCCGAGTAGTAATTATTTTTGAAGCTCTATTTATGGGAACATCCGAATAAGAATCATCAGAATTTACATATAATGGGCAAGAAATATCTTCAGCTTTTGCTCGTAATTCGCAAGCGTGGATGCCACCAGCTTTTAATACACATCGAGGAACAGTCATTTTTTGTACCATAGGATGCACTTCAGAATTAAACCAATCCTTACAAGTAGGGTCGCCAGCAAGGTCAGTCGTTTCTAAATCTGGAGTGCATTGGCTTTTTGGATGGTTATGAAATACTAAGCTCATTATTTGCTTAGAAATATCTGTATTTACCTGCTGTTCTATTTTTCGTTTGTAAATTCGATTGCATTTATCCTTATAATTATCGATGGAATATAAGGATGAAGAATTTGTTCTCTCCGTCTCTGAAGGATCTGCTTTAATTTGAAAAAAGTTTGAAAAATGAGTGTTCGTAATACTTTCAATTTTTCCCTTGTTTAAATTTTGTCCACTACCCAAAATTTCAAAATTAAATGCAGATCCCTTGTCGTAGGCAAATTGGACTTCGTAAATACATAAACCTACCATAGGTGTACTTTCAGAAACTGTGAGGTAGGACTTCATGCTACCTTGATCAAATTTAAATAAGCTTTTACTGTTTTCAGAGTTAATATTTCTAGATGTGATCACCACAAAACTGGATTTAACTTGATATTTAAAATCATAACTTAATTTTGCTGCCACTGTGGATTTAAAACTGAAAAGAAAGGGATTTGCTTTAAAACCTAAGAATGTATTCGACGTAATGTATTCAGTGGAAGCATATTCTAACCAAGCTCTTGGCAGAGGTGGCCACTGTAAAGCCGTGCTAGTTTCAAACTCTGAATCTACACCCTCTAATAAAGAATTCTTTATGTCCGAAGTGGCAGAAGTTGGATTAGCTAATAATGGGTTAAGGTTTAAGGACTTCATTCCTCGCTTACCATAGAAAGAATCAGAGGATCTTGATGATACGGCAAACACTGGCAAACTTACAAAAAAAACTACGAACATCAATAGGGCCTTCATAACTTTTCATACCTACAAACACTGGCTCGTAATTGAGCTTAAGCTGTAATTGAGCAAAGTAGATGCCGTTATTAAAGAATCATTATAAGCAAATTAAAGGCCTTCTAGGCTATGTCATTAAGAAATATTTTCAGGAAGTGGCATCCATGGGCAGTCACCACACCGGTTCTGTAAGGCAAAGCCCGCGTCAAATATGAGAGATAAGGGTAGGGGGTGTGATGCTTTACTTATACTCAAAACTCCGTGGTCGTATCTAAATGATGGCTATTCAGAAAGCCGCATTAGTCGCATTATTGATCAGCCCACTCATAAACAACCTCAACAAGTGGTTTTCCTAAGACGATGCTTTTTTCTTTTTTCATTCTTTTTCCCCCCATCTTTTCATAAAATGAGATTGTGGGATTGTCTTTTAAAATCCAAAGGTAAATTTTCGACATATTTTTACTTTTAAGATGTGCATGACCTCTGTGGAATAGAGAAGCGCCGATACCTTTATTTTTAAATTCGTTCAAACAATAAATGGCACTAATTTCACCGTAGCTTTTGAGTTCTTCATCACGAGCGGGTTCAACAGCACAAAAACCAATGATTCCATTTTGTGCAGACTCAGCAACAAAAACTTTTGCCGAAGTTTTCTTTTCGACTACAGATTTCCACCAAACTAAACGGGAACGAAAAGATAAGGGTCGAGAATCCAAATAACTGTCAGGAACTATTCCTTTATAGGATTGTTGCCATGCGTGTGTATGAACATTGGTAATCTCAGCTTCGTCACCAAGGCACCCTGGTCGAACGCAAGTATCACCAACCATATCAAAAATAGTAGGAAGTGAAAAACCATCTTTGTTTTCTTCAAAGTTAAATATACCAACTACGGCATCAAGATTGAGCGGCCCGTAGAGGTGAGGGAATTTGTTGTCTTTATCACCTTCATACTTAATAGGTGCAGTAACTAATTCTTGGTTAACCTGAAGTAAAAGCAAGTTCCTTTGGTTCTTAAATAGAAAATTAGCCACGTTTAAAACTTGATGAGGGCGGGAAAGATGAATGAAGCCCTCCACATTTAAAGAGTCAACCCTGTAATGCCCTTTAGTTTTCGCCGTCTCCCAATCCTGCTTGGTTGCTATATGAAAAATAGTTCTCATGGGGCTGTCTCCAATTTTAAAATTAACTCTTCTTTACATTCAGGATTTTCAGGATGAGAGATAAGTTGATAATCTGAAAAGCCAACCTCACTGAAAAATATTTCTAGTTTTTTCATAAAGAGCAGATCAAATCGCTGCTTCTACAAATAATAAAAAGCAGTAAGAATTCCAATTTATTTCTATAATCTTAAATAGACTCACACCCATGCTACTTATGAAACAGTAGGGCCAAAGCCCTTTGGTCCTTGCTAATACACAAATAGGGCTTGGCGGTTTGTTTTTTTTCTGTATTTAAATAAGAAATTATTTACAAGTGAGGAATTCAATAGATGCACCATTCTCATCTAAGTCATCAATTGTCTCAGCCTCATAAAGCATTACAGCTTGTTTTCCAGACATTACTAAACTTGTTTTAGCACCAACGTTTGTTTCTAAGATCAATTTAGTTGCTGTCGGAGTCGAAATAGATTTTAGGATATTAACTTCATTTAAGCCCTCACCAGCATAAGACTCGGCTTTTACAACAAGACCAGACGTCTCTTTCTCAACAATTAATTGTTTTACCAGTGCGCCACCAGTGTTCATACCTTTACAAGTAATGATAGTTTCATTCGCCATAGACAAAGATGAGAAAGCGAATACAAATAGTCCTAGGATTGCTTTTTTCATACTATACTCCATTGTTATTAAGTTCTGTACCTTACAAATTGAACGAGATATATGCTCGCTCAAAACCAATAATTCTCAGTTGTTTCTTGGTTTCCCCCAAGATTCTGCAGACTCTTAACATTATAGAGTGTATTTAGCAATTCATTTATTATTGTTTCTTACAATATTCTGTTGAGATTATTTTAATAAGATGGGGGAACATATATAATATATTTTTATTAGGTTTATATTCATTTGTTATGAAAAGTGGGCGATCTTATAATTAAAAAATTACCTGGTGTTAGCCTAAACATCAACATTCGCGATTTAAATAACTCAACAAGCCGTCTGGCAATCTTGTTATGTTTAAAAACACAAATCTCAATTGATTCAATTCCTAGAGTATTTAATTTTTCCCCACATTCAATCATGACTTGTCGGCCAATGCCCGGAGAACGATATTGAGGCTCAAGGTAAATATCAGGCTATAGTTGAGCTATCAAAGTCAGGAAAGAGAATCACTGCAGGATGTGTTTTCAAAGCAAAAGCCAGTTTTAAAGCTCGATCTCTGCCAATTTGACTGGTCCCACATTCCATGGTGGAAATATTAGGTTGAGTCAATCCAGCTTTTTCAGCTAGTTCTTTTTGTGTCATCACCTGCAATTCCCTCAAAGTTTTTAGCATTCCAGCAGGAGTGAACTCTATGCGGACTTTTGCTCTTGTAAAATCTTTTTTTTAATCTTCATATTCATTTCCTTCAATATTTATGTGGAATGATTTCGACGACGTAGACTTCAAACTTTTTATTTTCAACTTTGTAAATCACTCGCCACTGTTTGTTAAGGCGGGAAGAGCGAAAACCCTTCCAGTTATCTCTAAGGGCTTCATCATTGAATCCCCGTATGACTTTCAAGCCAGATGGGCCAAGAAATTCTACAGTCACTTTGATAGAATGACAGATTGTCACCAAAACTGTTGGTTTGAGCAACCTTAATTTTTTCATGAATTTTCAATACCTTACCCAATTTCTCCTGATGGGATAATAGTTGGGGAGACAGCTTCCTCTACAATGGTCTGTTATACCAGCCGGGTGGATGTTTGCTCCATGTTATTACACTTCCTTTTGACCTGAAAAACATCGGTAAACGGGTCATAAAATGACTTGTTTATATTGTTTAATTAGGTCATTCTATATACTGATTAGGAGTGCTAAATGGGAAATTACATCTGGGAGCTTAAAGCCTGGCCGACCTTTACATGGGATTCGGAAAAGGTACTTCCTTTATTGGGCCAGGCAAGAAAAGAGCAGGGAAGTATAATTGGGCAAGCAAGCCTTCTAGGTTTAGAAGATATCGCAAGCTTTACTATCGAGGAGGCTTTAAAGACCTCATCTATAGAAGGTGAATTGCTAAATAAAGACTCCGTACGCTCTTCTGTGGCTAGGCGATTAGGACTGCCAACCCAGGGGCTACCAGCTTCACAGAGACTCATCGAGGGTCTGGTAGAAATGTTGTTCGATGCTAATAAAAACTATACTTCAAATTTAACTATGGAGAGATTGTACAGTTGGCATGCAGCTTTGTTTCCAACAGGGTACTCGGGGTTAATAAAAATTAATGTAGGGGGGTGGCGCAATACTAAAGAACCCATGCAAGTTATATCAGGAGCTGTAGGTAAAAAAGTTGTACATTACGAAGCGCCTCCATCTAAAAAAGTAAACATGGAAATGAAAGTCTTTTTAAACTGGTGGAATATTCCGCCTCAAAAACTAGATGGCTTATTACGAGCAGCATTGGCTCATTTATGGTTTTTAACAATTCACCCTTTTGAGGATGGAAATGGTCGTATTGCGAGAGCCATTACTGAGATGGCACTTGCTCAAGATGAGCAGATAGACACTCGTTATTATAGTTTGTCTTCTCAAATTGAAAGTCAAAAAGAAAGTTACTATGAAATTCTAGAAAATACTCAAAAGGGTGATCTTGATATTACTGACTGGATAAAGTGGTTTTTGGAGACTTATACTCAAGCACTAAAAAACTCATACACAGTAATAAACAAAGCTCTATATATTTCAAAGTTTTGGCAACAGGCAAATATGATTAACCTCAACGAGAGACAAAAGAAGGTTTTGTCCAAACTTCTAGAAGCTGAACCTGAAGGCTTTGAAGGCGGAATCACTAACAGAAAGTATGTCAGCATTGCAAAAACAAGTAAGGAAACCGCCAAAAGAGACCTTGTTGATTTAGAGTATAAAAAACTTATTGCCCGTGGAGAGGCAAAAGGTCGATCCTTAAGTTATTCACTGGTACTAAGAATGAAAAAATAGTAGGTCGTGATTTTAAGGTGGCGGAACTTAAGAAGCTACATGTACCTTTAGTTTAAGGCAGATATTATTCCCCTCTAAAAATCCACTATGCAGCTGCACACTAAATTTCTGTCGCCATAGGCATTATCTACCCGACCGACAGGAGCCCAAAACTTGCGTTTCTTTAAATTCGCGTCTGGATAGGCAGCTTTTTCTCTGCTGTAAGGATGGTCCCAGTTATCACTGGTCACTTGGTACAAAGCGTGGGGGGCGTTTTTTAATACATTATTTTCCGGGTCAGCTTGTCCATCTTCAACTTCCTGGATTTCTTGGCGAATAGAAATCATAGCAGCAATAAATCTATCTAATTCGGCGAGAGACTCGCTTTCAGTGGGTTCTATCATTAAAGTTCCAGCCACTGGCCAAGACATTGTGGGAGCATGAAAACCATAATCTATTAAACGTTTAGCAACATCATCGACACTAATGTTGCATGTGTTTTTAAATTTTCTAAGGTCTATAATACATTCATGAGCAACCCAACCCCCCTTTCCTTTATAGAGAATGGGGAAATGGGGTTCTAATTTTTTCGCAATATAATTAGCATTAAGAATTGCTACTTGGGTGGCCTGCGTGAGACCTTCTCTTCCCATCATTGAAATATAAGCCCAAGAAATTGGTAATATACTAGCACTGCCCCAAGGAGCTGTAGAAATAGAACCAATGCTATCTTGTCCTCCGCATTCTTTAACTAAAGGGTTTCCAGGTAAAAATTGAACTAAATGTGGGGCCACACCAATCGGTCCTACTCCTGGACCTCCGCCACCATGAGGAATACAAAATGTTTTATGTAAATTTAAATGGCAAACATCAGGTCCAAAATCTCCAGGTTGAGCCACTCCAACCAAAGCATTTAAATTAGCGCCATCCATATAAACTTGTCCGCCGGCAGCGTGGACCTTATTACAAATTTCTCGAATACTTTCTTCAAACACACCATGTGTAGAAGGGTAGGTAACCATTAATGCTGCTAGAGAGTCCTTATGAACTTTTATTTTATTATCTAAATCTCCAAGATCAATATTTCCATCTTGGTCACAATTGATCACGACAACCTTCATACCAGCCATAACAGCGCTTGCTGGATTGGTTCCATGAGCTGAACTTGGTATTAAACAAATATTTCGTTGTTGTTGACCATGAGATTCCAAATATTTCTTAATAACTAAAAGTCCTGCATACTCACCTTGAGAACCGGCGTTGGGCTGCAAAGAAACTCCAGCAAAACCAGTTATCTCAGAAAGCCAATTCTCTAATTGATGTATCATCTCTAAGTAACCAAGAGCTTGATCTATAGGTACAAAAGGATGAAGATTCGAAAACTCAGGCCAAGTCACAGGAAGCATTTCAGTGGTCGCATTTAACTTCATTGTACAAGATCCCAAGGGAATCATTGAATGAGCCAAAGTAAGATCTTTAGATTGTAACTCAGTAATGTAACGTAACATTTCAGTTTCGGAGTGATAGTTATTAAATACGGGGTGTAGTAAGAATAAGGACTCACGTTTTAATGAATTTGGAAAACAATCCTCGGTAGTAAAAAAATCTTCTGGTTTTTCGTTGATTGAGAAAACTTTGAAGAGTTGGTCTAGATCATTAAGTGTTGTAGTTTCATCTGTGCTAATCAACAAAGTTGTTGAATTCCATTTTCCTAAATTGATTTGTTTATCTAAAGCCTCTTGAATTACTTTCGCCATTTCTTGCTCTGTCATTTGTATTGCAAGGGTATCAAAGAATTGTGAATGTAATATTTTAAATCCTTTTTTCTTTAAAGCTTTATATAAACAGTTTGTCTTTTGGTGAATGGATCGGGCTATTCTTTTAAGACCTTGGGGGCCATGGTAAACGGCATACATAGAGGCCATTACGGCAAGCAGGACTTGAGCTGTACAAATGTTACTCGTCGCTTTTTCTCTACGAATATGTTGTTCTCTAGTTTGTAGTGCAAGTCTCATAGCTGGTTGGTCGTGAGAGTCTTTGGATACACCAATTATTCTTCCAGGAATTATTCTTTTGAATTCATCATTGCAGGCCATATAAGCGGCATGAGGCCCGCCAAAGCCTAGAGGAACACCAAATCTTTGAGATGTCCCCACAGTAATATCAGCTCCCCATTCACCTGGAGGTTTTAATAAGTTTAAGGACAATAAATCAGCAGCGGCTATGACCCTGGTATTTTCTTCGTGTGATTCTTTGGTTAATGAACTGTAGTCTTCAACGGCACCCATTCCATTGGGATATTGTAAAACAACAGCAAAATAATCAGATTTTTTTGCAAGCTTAGGATCTAAAACATCAACCTGTATTCCTAAAGCCTCAGCACGTGTTTTTACAACGGCGAGTGTCTGTGGAAAAACCTGTGGATCTAGTAGAACTTTATTGCGGATATTGTTTTTTTGCAGAGCATAGCACATGTTGATGGCTTCTGCCACGGCTGTTCCTTCATCTAATAATGAGGCATTGGCAATAGGATGTCCAGTGAGTTCCATAATCATTGTCTGAAAATTTAAAAGGGCTTCCATTCGGCCTTGAGAAATTTCCGCTTGATAGGGCGTATAGGCCGTATACCAAAGTGGGTTTTCAAATATATTTCTTAAAATAACTCCTGGAGTTTTTGTTCCGTAATATCCTAAACCAATATAGCTTTTAAAAAGTTTATTTTTTTGTGCAAGCTCTCGCGCATGAGATAAAAACTCACTTTCAGTTAAACCTTTTTGTAAATCCATGGATTTTTTAAGTCTAATAGATTGGGGAGTGGCTTTATCAACAAGTTCTTCCATATTTTTAAGATTTAAAAAACTAAGAATTGTTTCTTGTTCAGACTTTGATGGGCCAATGTGTCTGTGGCTAAAACTCTCCGTAAATGAATCCATAGTTCCTCTTTTTAGATGGCAAAAGCCCTCACCATTGAGGGCAAACAAAAATTATAGATAATAGCTTTACTGCATAGAGCCTCATTTTAGCTCTGTGCTCTACCATTTACTTGGTCGATGCTCTTTTTTTTGTTGTTTTCTTTTTTGTCGTCGTTACTTTTTTAGTTGTTTTTTTACTGCGCTTGGGTGCGGCTTTCTTTGTAACCCGTTTCTTTAAATCCATTGTGACTTTTTTAATTTTCTTTTTGTGAGCACTGGCTTTGGATTTAACTTTCTTAACCTGCTTTTGCGCTTCTGTACGGGTTTTTTTAAGTTGAGAGAGGGCTTTGTTAAACTCTCTATCAAATTGTCTTTGCGCTCTATTGATACGAGATAGAAGTTGATTGTAAGTGGATTCCATTTCTTTTACTTTCTTTTTAGCCGAAGGAGAAAGATGTTTTTGAATATCAAAAGTTTGAATTTCTTTTGCTAGATGATTAAGTTCCTTTTTAACTTCATCAAAATCGCTAAAGCGCAGAGCTTCTTTTTTAATTTTTTCCCAATTGATTGAACTTAAATCCATATTTGTACTCCTTAAATAAAATGGCCCTTGAAACCCATATAAATTGTTATTTTCTTTGGGTTTAGTCAAGTAATGGCGTGAAGAATTCTTCGAGTCGCAGTAAAAGCACTGCCAAACTTAGTAATGCCCTCAGACCTCATTTGGAGTGCCTTTTCATTGAGATATAGATCCAAATCCTTAGCATTTCTGACATAGTAGTGAACTGTTAGCAAAGAATTAGGATTATCACTATTTAAGCAAAAAACCTGAGCCTTTAAAAAACCAGGATTTTTAAGAACTTCAACTATATGAAGTTTTAGCCATTTGACGAATTCTTCATAAATGTTAGTGGATATTTCCAAATTGACTTCATATATAACAAAAGGCTCAGTTGACATTGCAAGTCACCTCCTTTAATTCGTTGTTATGGTGACAGAGAGCCAATTAACTAAATATAAAAAATGGCTAAAGTTCAAGAACTTAGTTAAAGAGCTTTTTTTATCTTTTGATCTTACCGAAGTAGAAACTCCCACTCTTGTTGAGGGGCCGGCTTTTGAAGCACAGTTAGAAGTTTTCACCACTGACTTTATTATTGAAAACCTACAAAAAAAATTCTACCTGCCAACAAGTCCAGAAATCCATTTGAAAAAACTAATTGCCTTTGGTTTGAGTGGCATTTTTGAGATTAAAAAATGTTTTCGTAATGGTGAGCTTGGCCCCATACATGAACCAGAATTTAATATGTTGGAGTGGTATCGCCCGGGAGATGATTTAGCTCACTTGTGTAGTGATTTAGAAGTTCTATTAAATCATTTAATAACTAAAGATTGGGTTGAGGGTCCCGTCCAGAAAATACAAAAAGTTTCTTACTCAGATATTTTTTTGCAATATTTAAATTTTCCACTTAGCGTCCAAACAACTCGGGAAGATCTTTTGCAGTTGGCAAAAGAAATGAATTTAGAACCCTCTGGCAGTGAGACCAAGCAAATTTTATGTGATTGGCTTTTTGTGGCGAAAATTGAGCCCTCCATAGATAAGAACACCCCAACAATCATTCATTCCTATCCCCCTTGGGTGCAAACTTTGGCAAAAGTAAATGAAGCGGGTTGGGCTGATCGTTTTGAATTTTATTTTCGAGGAATGGAAATTGCGAATGCTTTCAATGAGTTGCTAGATTACAAGGAACATGAAAACCGCTGGAACAAAATCTTACAACTTCGATCTCAATTAAACTTACCCCCATTGAACCGAGATGAAGAATTTTTTGCTTTGATTAAGAAAGGATTGCCGCCCACGGTGGGAATAGCCTTGGGTTTAGAGAGGTTATTTATGGCTTGTCAAAACTTAGAAGGGATTGCGGATTTTAATGTCTTTGCAAAGTTTAAAAAGTTTTAAAATGTTATTTGTAAACCTGAATTAAGCTTTGTCTTCTGAATTTTGCTTATTGATTTCATCTTTAAGCTCTTTGCCCACTTTAAAGAAGGGTAATTTTTTTTGTTTTACATCAATAATTTCGCCAGTTCTTGGGTTTCGACCTTGATAGGCTTCATAATCACGATTCACAAAAGAGCCAAAACCTCTAATTTCAATGCGATCGTCTCGCATTAGGGCTTCTATCATCGAATCAAATATAGTGTTCACTACAGTTTCGGCTTTTACCCTTGTGATTCCCGCTTTTTCTGAAATGATATTTATCAAGTCTGCTTTAGTCATTAACGCCCTCTAAGGTGTTGAATTTACTTACATTGTAGAGCCTATCTGGGGGTAAATCCAAGTTTAAAATAAAAAAAAGCGAATTTACTGTGTGGATCTCTGCTAGAGTCTAGGTTAACGCAGAATATTATTGATCCAACTGCGCCACCAGGGACTATAATATCCTGAATTTTCTAGTGTTTTTCTGTAAGCCTGCAAAGTGAGCTCAACCATTTTTTGAGTGTTAAAGATACTCATTACACGTTGATGGGCACTCTCACCAATTTCAGTATTGGGTACGAGTTCATTAAAAATTTGTAGTAGACGCTTTGATAGCATAGACACATCTGCAGGTCGAATCAGAAAACCATTAATTCCATTTTCAACAATGGTCGATATAGGGCTGAGTTCAGAACCAATGATTACTTTTTTTTGTATCATGGCTTCAAGTAAACTGGGTTCAAAACCAGAAGTTCTTGAACTTAAATCTACATAAACATCAGCCAAACTAATATATTCAGGGAGTTCTGTATTCTTTACGGCACCTACAAAAATGACTCGGCTACCTAGAGCTAAATTGAGCATTTCATTCTCTACTTGTTTATAGACAGGTCCATTACCCACTATAATTAATCGTGCATTGGGTTTTTTAATAGCTACTTTTTCAAAGGCGTGAAGTAAGTTTTTAAGCTCACCAAATTCATGCATATCTGTATTTGTCACTATTGTTTGTGCATTCATTGGTAATTTAAGCGAAACTTTTAATTCCTCACAGAGCTCTCTTGGGACGAGTTCGCCAATTTCTAATCCATAGGGAATAACAAAAGTTTTTAAATCTGGATAAAGGTAATGTCTCTCAAGTAATAATTTTTGCTGAGGACTAGTTACAAAAACACCATCAGCGGTTTTTAAAAGTTTTCTATCTTTTGCAAAATAGGTAGTTATAAATTTATATATTACAGCTGCCCCGGCTTTCATTAGACTACCTGGTGTGTCTTGAGCCATAGCTAAAATGGAATAAAGTTGACTCATTTCTGTAGCTTCTACATCGTACATCACTGCTGTTTTATATTTACGGCGTTCCTTACCAATTTCTAAACCACTAGCATCAATACTGTGAACAATGTGAAACGGTTCACGACTATGTAGTTGTTTAAATTTCTGTTTAGCTAAAAAAGGGAAGTCTCTTTCATTTCTGGCAAAAACTTCCCCTAGGAAGTAAGCTTTCACATTGTCCTGGTCTATCTCTCTTTTTGATTGAGGGTTTTTCCAAGCTAATACACTCACTTTATGACCATGAGCTGTGAGTCCTTTGGCTATTGGCCATAAAAAACCATGGTCTGCAGCTCTGCCTAATATAGGAAAGCGTTTGGCAATCAAACATATATTTAAATGCGAGGGAAAATTAACATGAGTCATATTAACTACTTTCGCTGAGTGCACGAATAAACATATTTGTAATAAAATCACTTTGTTTTGAAAAGTTGAAGTTCTTTTTTTGAGGATTTGAGTTTGAGATCAACAAAAGCTTTTCATAAAGGGATTCATTATAATTCTTAACTTGCCAAAAGTTTTTTGTTGAAAGCAACTCATTATTTTTAATTTTTTTAAGAAGTGGAGTCATACTTATAAATGGAATTTGAAAGCAACTGGCTTTTTGAGCATAAAAAAGAGTTTCCGATAAGGTTTTTGATAAATCAAGAATACCGCTAGCTTGATGTAAGGGTATCTTTTTCTCAAACATCCATTGATGTAATATCTCTTTTTTTTGCCATGATATTTCATAAAAGTATTTAATTATAGAGCTCTTTGAACCCCAACCTTCGGAGACACAAATTTTCCATTCAGGATGGTGATTTAAAAAAGTTTCAAGAATTGATAAAAGATGAGGCTGTTTAATTATTCTTTTAAAATCGGCCAAGATGTAAATAACTTTTTGTGTTGAGGTGGATTGTAAATCCTTTGGAATACTTATTGGAAACAAAAGGGGTTGGTTCTTGCCGTCAGTAAGCTCATCACTAAAATGGTTAAAAACAAGATCAAACTCACGGTTTAGTTTATTTATATTCTTTTGCGACCAATTGTGAAAGGAGGGGTCATAACCACTAAGACTTGTTAAGCGAAACTGAGATAGTTTAGCTAAAAATGCAAAAAATTTTAATTGCCTCATGTTGGCCCAGCTTTTCTGACTAAAGGGAGCAAAAAAATGTATTCTTTCTGTCGATGCCTTAGATAGAAGTAAGGGGAAAGTTTGTAAAATATCTAAGTATGAATTTTCTTTTAAAGGTCTGAATATTCGAATGTTCTTTCGATCAAATTCAAACTCTGTTTTGGTTTCGTAGCGAGTTATAATGTGGATTTCTATGCCCGTAGCCGCCATTTCATTTATTAACTGATAAGCATAAAGAGCTCGGGGATTGTCCCTTAAGCATAAGCTTTCAAGAACAAAGGTAACCTTATTCATTTTTTAAAGCCTCAATAATTTGGGGCAATAATTTTTGATTCGCTTCTGGAAGGGGGAGTTTTTTTAAATCTTCTAAACTAGTCCATTTAAGGTGGGTGTGATAGTGAGCTTTTGGCTCTCCTTGCCAATATCTAACTTCATAAAATAAAATTAAAATGCCTGTTTCGCCATAAGTATGAGTTCCTACTAACTTAAGCCTCTCTATTTTGGCATCAATGCCTAATTCTTCTCTTAACTCCCTCTTGAGAGCTTCTTCTGGAGACTCATTTAGTTCTATTTTTCCACCGGGGAATTCCCATTTACCAGATAAGTTTTTATCTTCAGGTCGACAACCAACAAGAACATTTGAGTCTTTTAAAATGAGTCCAGTCACTACAGGCACCCAGACGGGTCTTTTTTTTCTCATCATCTTTTACAGGCTAAACTTTTTGAAATGCAATGTCACACATTACTATGTGGATCGAGTTTTTTTAAAGATTGAATACATTTTTTAATAAAAAAAGGCCCTTCAAATATTAGCGCTGAGTAGACCTGTACTAGATCTGCACCCATTTCTAAGCGCTCTATGACATCTTGCTCACTCATGATGCCACCCGTAGATATTACGAGTCGTCCTTTTCTTCTGTCGGCTAAGTAATCTAATGAACTCTTTAGAACTTGTTTAGCCGTATCAGCCAAAGGCTTACCCGATAGGCCTCCTTCAACAGGAAACTGAATGTTATGGGGCCTTTGCAAGGTGGTGTTTGTAAAAATCCAACCATCAATATCGGATTCTACAGATACATCCAAAATATTCTTTAAAGTTGAATCATCTAAATCGGGACTTATTTTTAACAAAATTGGTTGATTTACTTTTCTTACAGATAGAACGTCATTTAAAAATGGTTTTAAGTTGGAGGGATCTAACAAATCTCTAAGATTTTTCGTGTTCGGGCTGCTGATATTAATAACAAATGCATCCACAAAGTTTTTTAATTTCTGAATGCACTCTTTGTAGTCACTAGCGGCAAGCTCATTAGGAGTATTTCTATTTTTTCCGATATTAGCAAAGAGGGGAATATCAGAGTTACGGGGGAGTTTACTCAAGTTTTTTATTGCAGAAGAAAGTCCACGATTAGGAAACCCCATTTTATTCCATAAAGCAAAATGTTGAGTGTCTCGATCCAAAATTTTACCAGGATTGGGACTTTGTTCTAAAGGAGTTATTGTGCCCACTTCAATAAAGCCACAACCCAATCTGGACCAGATGTTTACTTGTTCCACGTTTTTATCTACGCCACCAGCAATTCCCATTGGATTTTTAAAATGGAGATTTTTCCAATAAAAACTGCGCCATGAGCAGTTTTTATTGGATGAAAATATAGAAATTATTTTTAGTAGGCGGGGGCTCAGATCATGAGCCATTTGTGGTGGAAATAACAACCAAGGCTTAGTTAAAATCATTAATTACCAAGCTTGCCCTCTAAGTTTCATAGCTTTTTCAAGCCTTTGTAAAGAAACACCCATTGCAGAAATTCTCAAATTCTCTTGTTTTTCTTGCGCAAAATTCCAAACAGTATCAAAAGATCTGTACATAATAGTTTTTAGTTTTTGACGAACTTCATCTTCTTGCCAAAAAAGCCAAACGATATCTTGCACCCATTCAAAATAACTAACAACCACTCCACCGCCATTGGCTAAAATATCAGGAACAATCAGCACCCCTTTTTTACAAAGTTCATCATTGGCATTCATTGTTACGGGTCCGTTGGCACCCTCAACAATTATGGGAGCTTTAATTCTGTCGACATTAGTGCTGTTAATAGTTCCATCTAAAGCACAAGGGGCAAGAACATCTACATCCAGTTCGAGCAGTTCCTCGCCATCTATGCCTTGTGCATTGGGAAATCCTTTTAATACTTTATTTTCATCAATGTATTTTTTAAGCTGAGTAATGTTAATGCCCTCTGGATGGTAAATAGCACCGCTAACATCACTGACGGCAAGAATCTTAGCGCCAAGAGCAAAGGCTTCAATGGCTACATGCATACCCACTTTACCAAATCCTTGAATGGCAATTTTTGCATCTTGAATTTTTCGATTTCTAGTCGCGAGTGCTTTTTCAATAGTATAGACTACACCTAAACCAGTAGCACATTCGCGTCCATGGGAGCCACCAATTTCAATAGGTTTACCTGTTACAACTCCCGTTTGTGAAAAGCCGGAGTCCATAGAGTAAGTATCTAACATCCAAGCCATAGTTTGTGAGTCTGTTCCTACATCTGGAGCAGGTATATCTTTATCAGGACCAATAAAGGGGTTCAGCTCAGTAGTGAATCTTCGTGTAAGATGTTCTAATTCATTCATAGATAGAAGGTTGGGATTTACGGTTATACCACCCTTTGCTCCACCCAATGGCAGTCCAAGAAGTGAGTTTTTGAAAGTCATCAACATGGAAAGGGCAGCCACCTCACTCAAGTTAACCGATTGATGATAACGCAAACCACCTTTAAAAGGTCCCAAAGTTTGGTTGTGTTGCACTCTATAGCCTGGAAAAATTTGTACCCGTCCATCGTCCATTTTTACAGGGACAGAAACTATAACAGCTCTTCTAGGAAGTTTGAGTCTTTCCAGGGCGTTAGCGTTAATTTTTATTAAATCACCAGCAGATTCAAGGGTGCGCAAAGTATTTCTATAAAGTGCGCCTTCAGTTAGGCTTTCCATTAAGGATTCTCCATTCAATTTTGTAGAAGAAAATAATCTTTACATAGTTTCAAATCAAGTCAAAGATGCGCAGCAAAATGGGTGCTAATTATTTTATAAGTAAATATTATGGTCCCAAAATTGGTCCAAAAGGATTTTATGAACCTAGATTTTATTTCTCCAGTTGAATTAATGAATAAAAAAATGGCTGTGTCAGAAAAGCTACAGGATCTTTCCAGAGGTCGATTATTGGTAATAGGGGACATTTGTTTGGACGAATATTATCTTGGAGATGTAAGACGAATTAGTCCAGAAGCACCAGTTCCGGTTTTGGAAGTTAAAACTAAAGATCAAAGGCTCGGTTTAGCAGCGAATGTTGCACAAAATGTGGTCAGTTTAAGTGGGAGCTGTCATTTAATTGGAGTTGTTGGCGATGATGCGACCGCAGAAGATTTAAGACATTTAATGAAAAAAGCGGGAGTGGACGCTAGCTCTTTAGTGGTGGCTAAGGGTCGCCCAACAACTCGCAAAACACGATTAATGTCTGGGAATCATCATATAGCCAGAGTGGATTTTGAAAGAAAACAATTTTTAGACAAAGAAACTGAAAATCTGCTTCTTAGTAAGGCCAATGATCTAATGGAAGATATAGATGTTGTTGTTTTAGAAGATTATGCAAAGGGAGTATTTAGTGAAAAAAGTACACAAACCCTTATTGAAATGGCACATAAAAAAAATAAAAAAGTTTTTGTCGATCCTCACCGGGATACCCCAATTAGTTATTATATAGGAGCCGATGTTTTTAAACCCAACAAAGAGGAGGCCTTTATCCTTTCGGGTTTAAATTTGGATGATCTTAGAGAGGATGAAAACTCTTTGAATTTAGTTACACAGACTTTATTTAAAAAATTAGGCTGCGAACACTTGGTAGTGACTTTAGGCAGAGAGGGCATGTTACATATAGATAAAACACAAGCCTTAGCCATGCCCACACAGGCTAAGCAAACCTTTGATGTTACGGGTGCAGGAGACACAGTTCTTGCTACGCTTTCTCTGGCCTGGGCATCGGGCTTTGATTTGAATGAAGCTTGTATAGCGGCTAATTCTGCCGCCGGTGTAGTTGTGGGAAAAGTGGGCTGTGTTGCCTGTACTTATGATGAATTGTTAGCTGCGCTCAAATCATAGAATTAATTTTAGAAATTAAGCCTTATTGAAATAAAGTTGAGGATTTACGGATTTTATGCTACTCCATTGGGCCTGCGCGTTAAATCAATGAGGACTCATGGCGGTTAGTTTTTTTCAATTTAAATTAGAAGAATTAGGTCAGTACCTAGAAAGTTATGGTGAAAAAAAATTTCGCGCTCAACAACTTTTTCGCTGGATTTATGGGTTGAAACAATTTGATTACGAAGAAATGACCAATGTTTCCAAAAGTTTTCGCCAACTTTTACCTCAATTGCTAAACTTAGAACTTCCTCATATCGTGAATGTTCGCTCTAGCCAAGATGGTACAAGAAAGTATTTGTTTGAAGTGGGAGAGGGGGAAACAGTTGAAGCTGTTTTAATTCCTGGTAATAATCGCCGCCAAACTCTTTGTTTGTCTTCTGAAGTGGGATGCAATATGGCCTGTAAATTTTGTTTTACTGGAAAACAGAAATTAAAAAGAAGATTGTCCACTCAGCAAATTGTAGGTCAATTTGTTCGAGTAATGTTGGATCAACCTGAAGATGAACCTATAACAAATATTGTTTATATGGGAATGGGTGAGCCCTTAGATAATACCGACGCTGTTTTATCGGCTTCAGAGATATTGCACAATTCATGGGGTGTAAATTTATCTAGAAAGAAAATTACTGTATCGACTTCGGGTTTAGTTCCACAAATTCCATTAGTGACACAGGCAGGATTGAGGCTGGCAGTGAGTTTGAACGCACCGAATGATGAACTAAGAACACAAATCATGCCGATAAACAAAAAGTATCCCTTGGCAGAGCTAATAGCCAGTTGCAAAGAACATTCAAGAAAGTCAAAAGATAAAGTCACAATGGAATATGTTTTATTAAAGGATTTTAATGACTCAATAGACCACGCCAAGCAGTTAATGTATTTATTGCGAGATGTTCCAAGTAAAATCAATATTATACCCTTTAATGAGCATCCAGATTCAGGCTTTGGTCGTCCGTCTGAAGAAAAAATTCAAGCTTTTCAAAATTTTCTCATAAGCAAGAACGTTCATGTATTGCGCCGCCGAACTATGGGAAGAGACATTTACGCAGCTTGTGGTCAATTGACCTCAGCCTATAAAAATCATCCTATATCAATGACAATTTAAAAATAGAATATATATATTAATTATATTTAAGGAGAACTTTGATGTCAGAGATTTTAGTCGTTGGAAGTGTGGCTTACGATACAATTACAACACCCACGGGTAAGGTGGATCATGCGTTGGGTGGATCAGCCAATTATTTTTCGTTATCAGCATCATTGTATTCACGTGTTCGAATTGTTGGAGTCATCGGCGATGATTATGATTCTACTGATATTAAAATACTTCAAGATAGAAATATTGATTTAAAGGGTCTACAGAAGGTTCCCGGTTCCACATTTCACTGGGAAGGTAAGTACGAAAAAGACATGAATGAGGCCATAACCATAGATACGCAACTGAATGTTTTTGAAAACTTTAATCCTGAATTGCCCAAAGAGTATAGAGATTCCAAGTATGTGTTTTTAGCTAATATCGATCCAGAACTTCAGCACCGTGTTTTAGATCAGGTGGACAATCCCACATTAGTAGGTGTTGATACTATGAATTTCTGGATTAAATCTAAATTGGACTCCTTAAAAAAATTACTAAAGCGTGTGGATGTTTTGTTAGTCAATGAGGGTGAAGTGCGTGCACTTTCAAATACATGGAATACAGTTTCTGCAATTAAAGAACTCACTGAATGGGGTCCTCGAGCGGTAGTAATGAAAAGAGGAGAGTATGGTTTTATGATGTACTCTGAAGGGAAATATTTTATTCTACCAGCCTTTCCCGTTGAAAAAGTTATTGATCCAACTGGCGCTGGTGACACATTTGCCGGTGGATTTTTTGGGTATCTTTCGAAACTTAATTCCGACTGGAATCGTGAAGATATAAAGCAAGCCTGCATACACGGATGTCTTATGGCAAGTTTTACGGTTCAGGACTTTAGCATTAAGGGCTTGTTAAATGTAGACTGGCCTCAAGTCGAAGCGAGACAAAATGAGTACTATAAAGTGATTGCCCTTAGAGATTAATTAGCTTTCGACTCCACAAAAGTCTGTAAATTTGACTTTTATTATTAACATTTTATTAAAATCGATAAAAAAAATATTAGTATTTTCCGATAGTTTACAAGGATGGCAAAGAAAAAAAAAGATTTCCTTGTAGATGAATTGGTTGATGAAATTAATAAGTCTAGTGGTAAGGATACTCATAATAAAGCTAAAGGTTTAGAGCCACATACGGGTTCTGCAATTAACTTTGCAGATTTCAGTAGTTCTGACTCTGATGAAGTAATAGAATTAGATATAGAACTTCCCCCCTCAAAAGAAAAAGAATTAGAAAACGAAGAATATTCTAAGACAGAAATTTATGATGCTCCCAATTTAAACGAAGGCCTAAATGAAGAAGAGCTGGTCCAAGCCTATGAAGAAACATTGGCCACAGAACTATTAGAAGCCTCTGAAAATATAAAAATGGAAGAGGAAAATAAAGACCATCTTGATCACACCGAAAAAGTGGATATGGATTTATTTGATGTTTCTTCCCCTTATCAAAGCGCGATGAGACCTTTAAATAGTACAGAATCAAAATTGGCTGATGCAGAAAGTCTTAAAATTGCACAAAATAAAATTAAAGAACTTCGAATGGAGAATGAAAAAATCTCAATAGAAAATGAAGAATTAGCTGCCGCTGCAGAAACCTTCAGAAACAAAGTCGATTTTCTTGAAGCACAAGTTCATAATTATGGGAACAAGTACAAAGACCTAAATGAGAATGTAGTGGGTGAAAAAGAAATATTACTTAAATCCATGTCCGAAAAAGATAAGGAGCTCAATCGAGTAAGACAAAAAGCAGAAGAGTTAGAAGCTCGACTACAAACAGGTTTAAGAAAAATCAAAGTTAGAGAGCGGGAATTAGAAAATCGTCTAGAGTTAGTAAAGTTAGAAAGTAAAGCTTTAATAAACAGTAAAGATGAAATGATTTTAAATTTAAAACGGCAGTTGGATAATGTTAGCCAAGAGATAGAATTTTTAAGAAATAAGATTCAAGAAAGTAATAAGTACTTTAATCAAAAACAAGAGGTAATGAGAAAAACAGTAAAGACATTGCGTTTAGCTCTTTCTTTATTGGAAACTGAAGAATTTAATAATCCTATGACTTCATTGAAAAAGGCAGAATAATTGGATAATTATACTCATATTCAAATTAATGATGATTTAAACGGACTTTTCGATACCTTAAGTCTATCTACGGTAGTTAAAAGGAGTCTTAATTATTTGTCGGTAAAAATTGCCTCAGACAATGTATTATGGATTTTGGCTGAAGAAGCCAACCTTATGTTAGCTAAGAAAAAGAACTATGTGGCTCACTCTAGATTAGATCGTTCAGTATTTTTATCCTCTCAAACGGAAGTAAATACCGAAACATTTTTGCAGAATTTTTTAGCCTTTAACTTGGAGGAAAATCTAGAAAAATTAAAATCCCAAGGGTATTTAAGTGTAGATTTTGCCCAAAAATCACAAATATTAGTGCCAATTGTAAACCCTGGGACTTTGGAAATTGAAACTTACTTAATTTTTACAAATGTGAAAGCTCAAGATAAGAGTGCGGCCGTTGCAAAATCTAAACTCATCATTCAGTACATGACAAAACATCTAATGTTTTGTATTGAACACTATATGGTAAGAGAGCAATCATTTTTGGATGATGTAACGGATTTATATAATCAAAGATATTTGCCTTTAGTTTTGGATAAAGAAATTTCGAGATCCAAAAGAGAAAAAGATGGTGGTTTTGCCGTGTTATTTCTAGATATTGATTACTTTAAAGCAGTGAATGATACCTGTGGACACCAAGTGGGCTCACATATTCTTGTTGAAATTTCAGATATTATAAAAAACCAAATTAGAACCTCTGATTTTGCTTTTCGCTATGGTGGAGATGAATTTGTATTGATTTTAACACAAACAGATGTTGACAAAGCCCAAGTCCTAGCTGAAAGAATTAGGCAAGCCGTTGAGAGCATGAGCTTTGCTGTTGAGGGAGGACCTTCTGACCTCAAATTAACAGTGAGTATTGGTTTGGCAGGCTTTCCAACTCATGCCTCAACAAGCGAACAAATAATACAATTAGCCGATGATGCAATGTATTTAGCTAAAAATAAAAGTAGAAACACTATTTATGTAGCTGCCAGTTAAATGAAAAATAAAATAAAATTAGTAGTTAGTGATTTGCATTTAGGTACCGGAAGAGTACAGGAAGATGGAAGAAATAATCCATTGGAAGAGTTCTATTACGATGATAAATTTGTTGAATTCCTTGAATTTCATACTAAGGGAAAATATGCTGATTACGATGTAGAAATTATTCTTAACGGTGATATTTTCAATTTTTTACAGGTACCCTACAGAGACCATTTTTTAACAGTTATTACAGAACAAGTTACACTGGAAAAAATAAAACAAATTGTAGCTGGTCATCCCAAATTCTTTGGCGCTCTTAAAAAATTTGCTAGTGAAGAAGGCCATATCCTCACTTTTATTGTTGGCAACCATGACCAGGGTATGCTCTGGCCAGCCGTGCGTGCCTATATTAATGAAGTGTTAGATGCTAATATTAGGTATAAGAATATAGTTTATTTTTTTGATGGAGTTCATATTGAACATGGCAATATGCATGAAGTGGCCAATAAGTTTGATCCCAGAAAGTTCTTTTTAAAAAAGGATTTGCCAGAACCCATTTTAAATTTACCTTTTGGTTCTCATTTTTTTATCGATTTCGTCTTAAAAATTAAAGCTAAGTATCCTGATGTAGATAAAATTCGGCCATTCCATCGTATGATGAGATGGGCGCTATTTAATGAGTTTTGGTTTACAGTAAAAGGCTCTTTTAAATTGCTCATTTACTTTGTTAAGTCGGTATTTATCTCAGACAGTCGTAGGTCTTGGCCATTTAAGCGAATTCTTAGAATTTTCATTGATAGGGCAATATATCCGGATTTAAGCAGTGCTGCTAGAAAAATACTACAAGATGATCGCGTGTCCATGGTGATTTTTGGTCACACTCATGTCTATCAATATCGACAGTTTGAGAGAGGCAAAGAATACTTTAACACTGGAACATGGACAGAGGTCACATCTTTAGATATTGCAAGTCTAGGTAGATTAATAAAATTGACGTATGTCTTACTTGAATATGATGAAGGGCAAGAGCGTCCCAGAGGTAGATTAAAAAGATGGTATGGATATCATCGAATCGAAGAAGATGTAGCCATTTCTTAAAAAATTATAATTTATTTTCAGCTCTATTACTAAGAACTAGTCGAGTTGTTTAAGTCACTAAAAGAACTTAAAATAATTAACATGACTGATGAAGATAACAATAAGAATAGCGATGATAATTGGGACGAGGAGTCCTCTCTAGATAAGACTAGCGTTGTACCATCAGATACTTTTAAAGTGAGATTGGCGCAAGCTGGGCAGGCCCCTCCCTGTTTAGTATTACTTGTTGGACCACAAAACATGATCGGTAGACAGTGGCCTATCCAATCTCAAAATGTAATTTTAGGTCGCTCTGAAACCGCCAATGTCCATGTTGATGATAAGAGCATTAGTAAGTCCCACGCTAAATTTTTAATTTCTGGTGGCGAAGTTTCAATTATGGATTTGGAATCCACCAATAAGACCGTTGTAAATGGAAAAATCATTCCCTCCTTACAACCAATTGTATTAACTAATAATGATCAAATTAAAACTGGGAATGCTATTTTTAAGTTTCTTGAAAAAGGAAATATAGAGACGGTTTCTGCAGCAGAAACATTTGGTCGTGGTATGACTGACCCCTTAACAGGTATTTTTAATAAGGGCTCCTTTGATTCCAATGCTAACGAAAGCTTCCGAAAATCAGAGCTTTTAGGGGCCTCACTTTGTATTATTACTTTTGATATAGATCATTTTAAACAGGTCAATGATAATTTTGGGCATCAAGCTGGTGACTATGTTCTCATAGAATTAGTAAGACTAGTAAAAGACACCCAAATACGTGGGAACGATTTTTTTGCCAGGACGGGTGGAGAAGAGTTTACACTTTTACTTTTGGGTAGCAAAGAGATAGAAGCCCGTGATGTTGCAGAACGAATTCGCATAAAAATAGAGAAACATTCTTTTACTTATCAAGATAAGGTGATTCCAGTAACCATTTCTTTGGGAGTGTCCAGCAAAGTGGAAACAGACAGAACGTGGCAAGAAATTTTTGAGAGAGCAGATAAAGCTTTGTATGCATCTAAATACAGCGGTCGAAACAGGGTGACTGTTTTTGGCGATAAAAATTAACTACTACTTTATTGCATTTATTATCTTACTTTTTGGTTTCTCAACCCCAGCAGCATATAACTACCTACCAGTACATCGTCCCTATATGCCAAATACTGAGAGGCAAGAACAACAGCAACAACATCTTTTACGTCCTCCATATGTCAGTCCGGGTGAGCCGGACTGGAAGAACAGCTTATTTACAGAGAAACTGATTGCAGATTTTTACAGAAAGTATGAGGAAGAAATTGGAAGCTTGGAGTCGGGTAGACTAATACGATCCTTCCCCAATTTATATGATCATCACATGACAGATAATTTAACTTTTCGACGTGAGCTAATTGAACAAAATAAATCAATGTTAAAAGTGGGAGAATATATTTCACTTAAGTCGGCAGAATATCATTTAGATCATTACCTTAGAAGTCATCCCAGAACGCAGAAAGCTTATGAAATTAAGGTTAAGTACACAAGTGCTAATCTAGATGTGGGAGAGAAGGGTAAATTTAAAACCAATTATTCGTTAAGCGGTAACTACTTAGAGTCGCAATATATATATGACGAAAAATTAATTAGTTACAAAATAGAATTCAAGAAAATTAATGAAGGGCTTTTTCAGCAAGCCGAAGGGGTTTTGTTAGTGGATTATCCCTTGCCAGCGCGATTAGCTATGCGAATTCTATATTTTGCCTTAGAGAGGGGTTATAGTGTGATCCTCAGGCGAGCTCAATTTGATAATCTTACGATTTCAATCACCTATAATGGTGATAGAAAAATTCCAGATAGCCTTGAAACAGAAAATTCAATTCTTCTGGGTGCTGTTTTTTTTCTGCCCCCGACATTTTAAATAAAAAATAAGTACATGCTTAATTTGGTGGCATTTTGATACCAGATTAAGCTCTTTTTAAGCTCTAAATGCATTTATTGTGGTTTAGAAAAACTTGGAACCTATTTTGCTTTTAATATCTTTTGTCAGCATACAGTGGTTTTTTGACCCTGATGTTGGCGGAGAGGGGGGCACCTTTCCTACACAAGTTATTAATAATTCTTATCTTTTCATGTTTAGTGGGGAGCCCTCATAAAATTATTTTTTTTATTAACCGAACAGGCCCTAAGGCGGGTCGAAAAGGAGAGGTCGATGAAACAGGATTTGACCCTGATTGAAGAAGTTAAAGAAGGAAACATCGAGGCTTTCAGCGAATTAGTTTTAAGACATCAACGAGTGCTTTTAAGAATGGCTATGAGAGTAACAAGGGATTTAGAATTGGCAGAAGATATAGTGCAAGAAAGTTTTATGAAAGCATACAAAAACTTAAATAGGTTTGAAGGGCGTGCTTCATTTAAGAGTTGGATTTATCAAATCGCTTTAAATACAGCCAAAAATAAACTTCGTTCAAATAAGTACAATCATATCAACGTAGAAAAAATAAACTTGGCCACTCACTCTCAAACAGAAGGAGAGCTTTTTAAAGAAGATATAAAAAAGATACTGAATGAAGAAATAGACAAATTGCCAGACAAACAACGCTTGGCTTTGACATTAAGAATATACGAAGATTTAAGCTTTAAAGAAATTTCAGAAATCATGGATTGTCCATATGATACGGCCAAAGCTAATTATAGACATGCTTTGATGAAGTTAAGACATCGTTTTGAAGATAGCGAAAATTTAAAAACATTAAATGAATATAACACATTTTTTTCTGTGGATCTGGAATTTAAAGGCTTCACAGCGGAGGTAGATTAACATGAGAGAATCCTGGTGGATTGATGTTCTTGAAGGCGAATATGAAGGAGATAAGTTTTTAGGTGTCGAAGTTTTAAGTAAACATCTGGAAGCAGATAATCTAGTTATTAATGATCTAAAAAAAGTAAAGTCCATTGTGAAAGAGCAGATAGACGATGAGCTCCCAGAGGATGAGCTTTATTACAAAAAATTACATACAAATATCATGACTTCTATTTACGAATATGAATCTTCACAAAAGATAGAAAATAAAAAAAAAATAAAGCACAATCAGACGCAATTAAACAAAATTAAAATTGCAAAATACTACTTCTCAATGAATATGTGAATTACTTATTTAAAAATGTTTCACATCTGGAAGTTAACAAATCTTCGGGGAAAAAGTGATATTGTTTTACTACTCTATCACCATCCATATGATCTAAAATAATTTTTTCAATGGGGAGATCAACAGAAATTTTAATTGTGATCCCCCTAAGTGGTAGACCTTGATCATTGGCCACTGAAATAACATTTTTAGTGAAAGTATTTAATAAATCATCTAAGCCTCTTGTTCCTCGTTTGTTGAGTATTGCTAGATCTGAGGCAAATGTTAAAACACTATCATCAACAATAAGGTTCAATTGACTCTTAACTTTTAGCTCCTGTAGGATTCCTTTAAGGTTCAGTTTAAGGATATCAATGTATTTATTAGTGGGTGTTGGTTTTAAGAAAAAGAGACCGCCACTTTTAATGGCTCTTTGAATTAATGCTAAAGGAATAGCACCTTTAGTTCCCTTGTCTCTTCCGGCCATTAACATATTTTCTAAGTCCTGTTCACTAAGATTGTTAACAATTTCTTCAATCTGTTCATCCGATTTACCGTCTAACAGTTCTTCACCATACTGACCCATTATAAACAAAATATTTAGACCTAAGGGGCGTGCTCTAGAGTCCTTGCCCTTAGGGCGGATGACTCCTGTTTCAATAAGAACTTTTAAGGAATCTAATCCACGAGTGTCAGCGTCTAATATTTCATTTAGGACTATTAGGCCATGGGGTGATCCTTCATTCAAAGCTGTAATTAGTTTAGGTAATTCCTTATCTGTACCTTCAAGGAGAACTGACAAACCTCTGCTTTGGCCACCAACGTCAAAGTTAAGAGATGAATCTTTGCGCCCAAACATTTCTAAATTAATAGCATTGGCTAGGGTGTCTTTTCCGCCACCACTGGGAGACATAATGATAAATACGGGAAGATTGCTAAATCCGGTGGTTCTTCCAGATTTAATTTTACGGACAATTTGATTAATTTCTTTTTTATGACCAATAACGTGGGATTGAACTCGCTCTTCCAGGTCCCATAAGGGTGGTCTACCTTCCTCTTGTGGGATCCAAGTGCTTTTTGGTAAGTGGGACTGCTCAATAAGGTAGCGATAAGCATCTTCAACTGTGATTTCTCCCTCTTTTGTTAGGTTGTGTCGCTCTGTTGCCCACAAGAACAATCCATCCATAACTTTTAATACAGAGTCGGGCATGGCTAAGGGGGGATTGCTAAAAAAGGTTCGCATAGAAATCATATAAGCAAGAACTTCATCTTCGACTACTAAATTATATCGGCCAAACCATTCCTTTTTTTTGTTTATTAAAATATCAAGGGCTTCGGTTTCGGTAGGTTCTAATATGTATACATATTCATAGCGTCGTTCCACAGCGCTGTCATTGCCAACCATATCTCTATATTCACCTGGCGTAGTGATTCCAATTACAGAATATCCTACTTCAGAAGCTTTATCGATGGGGTTTTTGCTGGCTGTTTTAAAGCCTGATTTATCGAGTAAAATCTTTAATTTCTGTTGCACCAACTGGGGAAGGGTTGCGACTTCTTCTAGTATAAAGACAGTTCTAATTCCCTTCTCTTTAAAGTCGTTTACAGCATGTCCAAACAATTCACTAAGTAGGCTACTTACCCTAAGCTCATCTTTAGGAAAAGCCTTACCGGATTTTGTGTTGTCTTTACTTAATAAGTCATTATCAATTTGGATAAACTGGGTTTTTCCGAAAAAGCTTTGTTTAAGTAAATCAATAAAAGGTGAAGGTTCCGGAGATTTTAAAAATTCATTAAGAAACTCTGGTACAACACCAAAGGAGAGAATAGCAACTAACTGATTGATAGCAAAAGATTTTCCCGCGCCGGCCGGTCCTACCAACATACTGTTGGCATAGCTGGTTCTGCCTAATGATTTAAATAGTTTTTTGAGGACAATTTTTGAATGTTCTGAGAATTTAGATTGGAGAAGCTGACTGCCTTTTTCGGTGATTTTGCCTTCAGAATCGAAGGCGGGTCCAACGGCAAGCTTTGCTTGAGGTTCCGAGGCTTGTGGTTCTGAGCTGGGTTCTTGCTCTAGGTCCGCCTTGTACTCGGCTGCCAGCATGAGTTGTTCTTTTAGATTTTTGCTGAGCACATGTTTATTTAAATCATCAACAGCTAAGATTTCAACTAAATATCTTTCAACATTAGTGAGAGATTTTAAATTCGCATTTTTAGTTATGCTGGCAAATGAGAAAGGTTCGGGAGTAGAAGCTCTACGATCTATTGAGCTCCTTGGATCTGCATAAGATCTTCGATCAGTTCCTATCTCTCCGACCTCTTGATCACTAAAGATTTTTTGACGAGCTTCTCTTTGACGAGCCTCTCTTTGACGAGCCTCTCTTTGACGAGCCTCTCTTTGAGCCTCTCTTTCACGAGCTTTTCTTTGACGAGCTTCTCTTTGATTAGACGCTACTTGAGTGAGTTCTGAATGTGATTTTTTATTTCTATTGGCAAATTTGAATCTAGGATCAGTAGTAGAAGTTCTACGATCAGTTCCTATCTCTCCGATCTCTTGATCACTAAAGATTTTTTGATTAGCTTCTCTTTGACGAGCTTCTCTTAGTTTAGCTACTCTTAGACTAGCTACTCTTTGTTTAGGCACTACTTGATTAGACGCTACTTGATTAGACGCTACTTGATTAGACGCTACTTGATGTGCTGAAGCGTTTCTTTGAGTTCGTGTGGCATAAGATGCTGTTTCAAAAAGATAGGTTATGCAGAAAAAAAATATAGCGATCCACATAAAAACAAAATGTTTGCGACCCAAAATCCAACCCCTTTAGTATGTCTATCCCTTTATAAAGCTGTCTAAAACAGCCCTCTTTTAAAAATGGTGTATCTTAGGTTCAAAGTGTTTACAATTGTAAGTGAAAATAATACAGATGTTGTAAAAGGAGTCCTAAATTAAGATTTAACAAGCCACTGCTTAAGTTGGGCGGAAGGGTCTTCTGCCTTTTCTAATTCTTTACATTTATTCAGAAATTTTTTGAAATCTTTATCTTCTTTTTCAAAGAGTTTTTTAAAATCAGATAAATCCTGAACATAGGTTTCATAGCTTAACAAAATAGCATTGTTGAGTTTTCTTACTGCAAAGCCCTTAAAATCCTCTGTTCTTAGAATTGGAACTATTTGGTTTTTAAATCTTTCTTGAATGGCCTTAATTTGTAGTTCTTTTTTCACAACAGTTTTGTCTTTGGGCTCTAGCCTTTCGTACCACTTCCTTAAATTGTTTAATTCCGCAGTTATGAATTCTGAAAAAACTTGAGTGTCATAAATACTGTCATCGATTTTTTTAACCGTCGCGGAAAGGGGACCCTCTTTGTTTAAATAAAACAATTTTGTTCCCTCTTGACCAATAAAAGTTGCCAATCGTTCGTTAAAATCAGCCTGACTTTTTATATAGATAGTAGCATGTACAGTTTCATGAATTATAAGCTCCACGAGATCATGGTTTTCATACCTTAACATAGGTGTAAGGATGGGATCATTAAACCAACCTAAGGTGGAATAGGCTGTTACCCCTCTTACATAGGTATCGTATTTGGAGCTATCAAATGTTTTTGCTTCTTTTTGAGCGGACTCCTCAGCGAAATATCCTTTATAGGGAACATGACCAACAATGGGAAACCACCACTGGTAGTCTTTTAATTTAAAAGCTTCGCTGGCTTGTACAATCCAAGTTACATAGGGGCGATCAAGAGAGACGTAACTTTGGTAATTGTTTGTTTGGGCTAATCCTAAATCTTTTTCTGCAAACATTTTTGTTTCTTGCACTAAAAGTAGTTTTTGCTTTGTAAGCGGGTCAAGGCTGGGATCCTTTAACTTTTCGGCGATAGGTGTTCGGGCTCTTAATATTTTTTGTTGTTGATAACTAGAATTTAATAGGTAGCCGACCATACAGCCAGGAAGTAAAAACAAAGAAGAAATTATAAATATGATTTTCATACAAGAATTATACGCATTCTATTTAGAATAGCAAAGAGACTCCGGCTCTACCTGCATAATCTATTTTGGCATCTTCACCTTTTTGCTGAGTCCTCCAGGCATCGATCCCGGTTTTGATAGAAAAAGTATTGGTCAATTTAATTTTTAAACCTAATCCAGCACTGGGAACAGTTTCGGGGTCTACACTAGGGCCTTCAACGCTACCTGTTTCGCCCTTTTTAATTAGACTTTTAATAATATGAGCGCCGCCAACTTTCACAAAGGGTTGAATTACAGATTCTTTTTGTGCAAGAGTGATTACAAGGTCCAAGCCATAAAGAGTAAATTTATTTATATACTCTGCAAATGGATCCGTTGATAAAGTTTGAATTCGGAGTGTTGATGTTCCTTCTGTATAACTCAACTCGAGAGCTGACATTTCCATAAAATAATAACTAACAGAGGCGGTAACGGACTGAGATATCTGATAATTTAACTCATTAATCTGTGAACGGCGATAATTGGCTGTTCCAGAAACTTCAAAGATGCCGGCAAAGGCTTGGGGCAGTGAATACAAAAAAACTATAAGAACAAAACAAGCTCTAAACATATTAAAATCATAACACTAAGTTGAGGATTCGACCTTTAGAGTTAAAAAACTGCAAATATTTTATTCTTTTGATTAGGAATTATTTTCCTGGACTCTTCTCATTTGCAATATAACGAGGTTGCCACTCTATAAAAAAACTATAATTCAATCGAATGTAACCATCACTATCGACGAGGTCTTGGGGTGGATTTATAAATGGTGTGGCTTCAATAAAAGAATCAATGGGTGCTTGATCTATAATTTTAAAACCGGAGCTTTGGTCAACAAAAGCATTTACAAATTCACCTTTGGCATTGAGGACCAGCTCTACTTTTGCTTCGCGCGGGGAGAGTGCCAATTGATTAATAAATGAAGCAGGTAATGTATAAGAAAGAACTTTAATCCGATTCACCCAACGGAGGCGTATCTGCTCATTTATTCTTTTAAAGAAAGCATAATAAGTAAACTGGTCCGTATTCAAAGCGGTAAAATGCCCTTTTTTTACATTGGGTATGTGCTCGGCAATGGTAGAGGGAGGAGAATATGTAGAGTCACTATTACTGAAAGTTTCCTCGCTTTCTTTTTTAAAATCCAATCCCTCTGGAAAAGTTTTATACAAGTTTTCTATTTTTAATTTTTGATTTTTTTTCTTGTTTTGATAGATAGGATTTTTAGTAGCCTGCTTAGGAATTTGATTTCTTGAAGGGCCAGATTGGCTAGCCACTTGCTGTTCTTTTACCCTACGGGTGAGTTTAGATAAAAGCTGACTTTGTTGTTGTAGTTTCTTAGTTAATTCACCCAATTCAGGGTCGGTGACAAACTGTTGTGGAAGTGTATCTTTTGAAGTCTCAGCCAGTTGAATTTCGATGGGCTGTAGCTTTGATGGAGTGTTTAAAGGAGGCAGAAATTCCTTGAGGCTAAAATAGAGACAAAAGTGAAGCCCAAGACTGAATATGAGAAAAATTATAACTATCTGAAAACTCTTACTTTTATTAAAACTCAAAAGGCCCTCCAAGACTAATATATCACATTTGTGCCTAAAGTTGAGACAATTTCTTCCGATAAGTATAATGACGGGGGATTTATGAAAGACAATGGTAATGTCATAGAATTGCGCCAAGGAAAGCGCAAAAAAGCCTTAAAACAAGTGGTTAATAAAAGGATTCACAATCCAGCTTCAGTGACCGATATTTCTGAGCTTAGAAAAGAAATTATTAACGATGAGCGAAGACGGGTTAAGCGGACAATTCTTACGGAATTTATAGGTGCCAATGTGATTGTACCTGGCCAGGGTTTAGTCAAAGTCGCACTTTACGATATTTCTGAAGGTGGTTTAGCTTTTGATTTAGAAGAACACATGGGGCAATTCAAAATAGGTGAAAAAATAGCGATGAGGGTTTATATGAATTCATCTACATATTTCCCTTTTATCATCGAAATCACTCATTCTGTTTTTATTCCAGAAGAACAAGTAAATAGAATGGGTGCCAGTTTTGTAAAAGACTCTATTAACAAAGAGGCACTTCATCACTTTGTAAAATTTATTGAAACTGTGAGTGCGAATCTTCGCAGTGATGACGGCGACGTGATGGTTTCTAACATTAAGTAATTATTCTTGCTAAGCATCATCCAAAATCTTTTCTATGGACCTTTGTCGACCTATGAGGTCGAATAACAGTAGCAGCCTTGATCGACAGGAGGTGACTGTTGTCTTTTGTGAATCATACCAATCGTAAAATTGTTTTAGACACCAACGTAATTCTTTTTGATGCTCTAGCAATTACAAAATTTAAAGATGCAGACATTCACATTCCATTTTCTGTAATTGAAGAAGTTGATAGATTTAAAAGGGATTTAGGAGAAAATGGTAGGAATGCCAGACATTTTTCGAGATTTATAGATGTCCTGCGTTCAAAAGGGCAATTAGCTAAGGGAATTTTATTAGAGTCGAGCCGCGCCTACGTTCATGTTACTACAGATGCAAAAGTAGAAGGCTTGCCACCGGAAATGGACTCCCATAAAGCCGATAATCGTATACTTGCAACCGCTATGAATTTAGCCAAAGAGTTTCCTAAAGCTGAAGTTGAACTCGTAACCAAAGATATTAATTTAAGAATTAAAGCAGATGTTTTTGGAATTAACGCCAAAGATTACGAGCCAGAAAGTGAAGAGTCATTTCATGAAGAGATGCACTCAGGAATTAAAGAAATATCTGTAGCTCCAGATATGATTGATCGCTTTTATAAACAAAAATCTTTACACATGGATAAAGAAAAATTTTATAGCAATCAATACATCATTCTCAAAGATGAATCCAATCCCAATCATTCAGCCATTGGAAGATTCAGTGGTCGTGAGAGTTCAATTGTTCCATTAATAAGCCCTACGGATAGCATATGGGGTATCCACCCACGAAACGTTGAGCAAAGTTTTGCCTTCGATGCATTATTAAATGATGAAGTTCTTTTTGTGTCACTGGTGGGCAAAGCGGGAACTGGTAAGACCTTATTGGCCTTAGCTGCGGGATTGTATAAGTGTTTGGACGAGGGAAGATTTCAAAGACTTCTTGTAAGCCGTCCTATTTTCCCAATGGGAAGGGATATTGGTTATTTGCCTGGAGACGTCGAACAAAAACTCAATCCTTGGATGCAACCCATTTTTGATAACATAGAATTTTTAATGGGAGCGGATAAAAAAGCAGCCGGTCGAGCCCAAGAGCTGATTCATCAAGGTATGGTAAATATCGAACCACTCACCTATATTCGAGGTCGTAGTATTCCCAATCAGTTTTTAATAGTGGATGAATCACAAAATTTAACTCCACATGAAATTAAAACTATTGTTACTCGTGCTGGTTCTGGAACCAAAGTGGTTTTAACTGGAGATCCCTATCAGATTGACAATCCCTACATCGACTCAGCGAATAGTGGACTTACTTATTCAGTTGAAAAGTTTAAAGGACACAATATTTCTGCTCATGTGACGATGTCTAAAGGTGAAAGATCCGAACTCGCTGAATTAGCTGCGAATATATTGTAACTAGCCAATACGTAAATCCTGGTCCAAGGTCGGGATCTCTGCGATCCCATTAATTGTTCATTCCATTATTCCGAATAGATATTCAGAAGAAAAGCTTCAGTTTTGAAAGGAGCTAGCTGTGTATTTGCAAGGTAATTTACAAGTTATGTTTGATGCTCTTTACAATATGGGGGTTATTGACCCTGTGTTGGAGTTGGATTGGACAAAAGAGTTAGAGGATATTAATGATTACATGGATGATTTTATTCAAATCATTGGCATCGTTAATTCAAAACAACACAATTTAGATGAGATGATTAAAGCTTTAGAAAGTTTTGATAAAAAAACTTTAAACTTTTTAGCCATGGAAGTAGCTAGGGAATTTGCCGACTTTCATTCCCGTGAAGATTTACATTAGGAGGAAAAGGGTGAAAAATTATATAGCCTTATTATTAATTTTACTTCCCTTTTATGCTATGGCCGATTGGGCTTTTAATTTTACACGCAGAAATAAAGACATCAGAAAAAAAGAGTACACATCCTCTTCACAGGTCAAAGATAAAGGTGGATTTTTTGATTTTGTACTCAACAGTAGTGATCCCATTAATGAAATTGTCATTCTCAATACCGACCATGGGTTTGTTCCTTCTACTATAAATGCAAAAGAGGGAATGCAATATAGAATTCATATAGTGAACGTAAATGAGAAAGACAAAAATGTAAGTTTTGTTTTAGATGCCTTTTCAGAGCATCACGCTACCTATTTTGGCAAGATTAAATCATTTATCATCAATCCACAAAAAGAAGGAATTTATACTTTTCAAAGTCCCGAGACCTCGGCGCAAGGGCGTTTAGTAGTGTACCCAACGTCTAAAGTTAAAGAAAGTAGTGAAAAAGTAAATTTAAGAGCACCGGCATCGGAGTAAAAGTGTCTGAATCATCCGTATTTGTCGAAACACTAAAAAATTTTTTAAGGCCCATTGCCGATCACTTGGACGATGAAAATGTCACAGAGATCATGATTAATGGTCCCAATGATATTTGGGTAGAAGTGAGTGGTAAAATTCAAAAGACAAAAGCCAAATTTTCTGATGAAGATGCTTTGCGAGCAGCGGTAAATAATATAGCACAAAGTGTGGGTCGTAGAATTAATGATGATGAGCCCCGATTAGATGCTCGCTTACCTAATGGATATCGAATTCACGCGGTGATACCTCCCTGTGCACGAAATGGGACGACGGTTGCAATTCGAAAGTTTTCAAAAGTGAGTGTCACTTTTAAGGATTATGTGAAATGGGGAGCCATCACTGTCGATGCAGCACAATTTTTAGATGTAGCGATGAAGCTAGGAAAGAATATTCTTGTAAGCGGGGGAACAGGTTCTGGAAAAACAACTCTCTTAGGAGTTTTGTGCAGTAGAATTCCCAGCGGACAAAGAATTATTGTAATTGAAGATTCCACAGAATTAGATGTGGACTATGAACATGTCGTTTCTTTTGAAACTAAAAATCCAGATGAGCAAGGATTGGGAGAGGTCAGTATTCGCGATTTACTTAAAAGCGCATTAAGACTGCGTCCTGATAGAATTATTGTGGGAGAAGTCCGAGGCTCCGAAGCCCTGGAATTGATTCAAGCAATGAATACAGGTCACAAAGGTTGTTTAGGAACTGTTCATGCCAACACCGCACCTGATGCCTTAATCCGTTTGGAAGCCTTGGCACAAGGTGGGGACGGCAATATTAGCGAAAAGGCTCTGCGTCATCAAATTGCTTCGGCTATAGATTTAGTTGTTCAAATTTCACGTTACTCTGATGGTTCGCGTCGAATTCACGCCATTGATGAGGTGCGTGGCTTTAATACTGATGGCAGTTATAAAGTGGTTTCCCTTTATCAAATGAGTCGTTTAAGGAAATCCAAAGATGGTCATTTGACTGGTCAGCTGGAACCTAGTGGTGAACTGCCTCAATTTATGAATGAAATTGAAGATAATGCAATCCCCTTCCCAAGAACTAAGTTTCAACATCGCAAAGTCGGATAGCATATCGCATTGTTCCAGAGGCTATAGATAGGTCATTGATATCATTGATCTCTCAAGCTAGAAAGAAGCGTGTATTTTAGCGCTAAAATTACAAATTCAGCACTGAGCTTTCTTTCTAAGAGGGGATTAGATGTCGAGCGTGTTTATGCTTGTACAGAAATTCCGTCTGAATTTTTGCGTGATCCTTCTTGTTGGTTGGAAGTTGAAGACGTAGAAAGTTTTCTTAGTTTTATTGAAAGAGAATATTGTAATCACTTTCCTGGTGAAAATCTTATTGAATTGATTGGACACACTTGTGCCGAAATCAACGCATGGGGGGCTTTGGACAGCGTTTTAAAGATGATGCAAAAACCTCAAGATGTTTTTGTGCAACCACAACGGTTTATTTCTTATTTCGTTTCTCCACCACCACCGATTGGTAGTTTAAAAAAAGATGAATTTCATATTTCTTTTGAGTTACCTATTTCCACCGACGAATTCCCCTTTGTAACCGAGTACTTGCGATCCTGTATTGAAGCACTGCCATCTTTTATGAATCAAGAAATGGCTCACGTAGTTTGGTCGGGTACAAAAATCGAAGTGAATTGGACAGCACGACAAGTCAATTTTTTTGATACCAATGAGTCTGGACACAACATTAATCCTGAATTTATGCAGTCTTTGATTGAAGCCTTAGAAAAAAGTGAGAAAGAACTGAAAATAAGAAATACCGAAGGTGTAGAAAAAGATAAAGAGATCCAAAAACTTCAAGTCGAAATAGAAAATTTAAGATCAACCACTTTTGGCTTAGTAAAATCGAGTGATATCGATGTTACACTTCCACCACGTAAACGTGATAAACTAAAAAACAGAATAGCTACATTAAGAGGGGAAGTTTCTAGATTTGCTGATTATTTGGCTCGTGCCCAACAGTTGATTACTTTATTAGTTGCCCAAGACCGAAAGAGTCCACAAGTGAAAGAAGCCATGCGCAGAGTTGATTGGGAAAAGGTCACTAAAAACTATCCAGTTCTTTTAGATCAAACCTATAAGCATTTTGAAAAAATCATTGAAGCCTTAAATAGCAAAGAAGATATCGAGACTTTTAATGATAATGAGGAAAAACAAGCTAAAGTTCAACTTACTGAAGTTCTCGATAATGTCATTAAGAAAATTACAAAAGGTCAAAGTGTACAGGTAAACAAATTGTATTTTTATAATGAAGAGCTGCCAGTTTTTAAAAAGGATATTGAAAATCTTTTTTCAAATATATTACAAAGTAGCATCAGCTCGCTAAGCAGTGAGAGGCCAGCCTCTCTACGCATTGTCACCCGCCCCAAGGGACGTCTGGCAGAGATTGAAATCACAGATACCGGTACAGGCATAGACACAAATAAATTTTTGAATAGCAAAGAGGGTGAGCTCATTGAATCTATATTGAAGCGGCATCGCGGACGCTGGAATCTCTCAAGTAGAGAGGGCAGCGGATCCACCTATGTTGTTGATTTACCAACCCGTTGAGGAGAGTTAATAAATGTCAAAAATTAGTAAAATTAAAGCCAGGGAAATATTAGATAGTCGTGGAAATCCAACAGTAGAAGTCGAAGTGATATCTTCGGCAGGGATTATCGGTCGCGCTGCCGTCCCTTCAGGGGCCTCCACCGGAGCTTATGAAGCCCATGAACTCAGAGATGGTGGCACTCGTTACAAGGGTAAAGGTGTTTTAAATGCTATTAAAAATATTAAAGAGAAAATAGCCAATGAATTAGAAGGTTTTAAATTAGGAGAACAGTTAAAATTGGATCAAACCCTGATTCAAATGGATGGAACTGAAAACAAATCTAATTTAGGCGCGAATGCTATTCTTGGAGTTTCACTTGCTTATGCAAAAGTTTCGGCCTTAACAGAACAGAAGTCCTTATACAAATATTTGGGTGGAAATTCTGTATGTAAATTACCAGTGCCACTGATGAATGTACTCAACGGTGGAGCCCATGCCAACAATGGTTTGGACGTACAAGAATTTATGATTGTTCCCACAGGTTTCACAAGTTTTAGAGAATCTTTGCGCGCGGGTAGTGAAATATTCCATGAGCTCAGGTCTCTTTTAAACAAAAAGGGGAAATCTACAGCGGTCGGAGATGAGGGTGGTTTTGCACCTAAGTTGGAATCCAACAAAATGGCATTAGAATTTTTGTGTCAGGCCATTGAAAGCTCAGGCTACAAATTGGGTGAGCAAATTCATTTGGCATTAGACGTTGCCTCCACTGAACTTTATGTAGATGGTAAATATAATTGGGAGGGAAAAAAACTCACATCCCACGAACTTGGAGAAATTTACTCTTCTTGGAAAAAAGAATTTCCCTTATACAGCGTTGAAGATGGTTTTGCAGAAGATGATTGGCAAGGTTGGATAGACTATACAAAAAAACACAATCAAGACCTTCAACTAGTGGGAGATGATTTGTTTGTTACAAATCCAAAACGCTTACTGGACGGAATCAAAAAGAAGGCAGCAAATTCAATTCTAATTAAAGTCAATCAAATTGGTTCACTTTCCGAGACGATGGACGCAGTTAAAATGGCTCACGACAATGGCTTCACTGCAGTGATGTCTCACCGTAGTGGTGAAACCGAAGACGTTATTATTGCAGATCTTGCGGTAGCACTTAGTTGTGAGCAAATAAAAACAGGATCACTTTGTCGAAGTGATCGCGTTGCAAAATACAATCAACTACTAAGAATAGAAGAAGAGCTTGGTGAGCGGGCTCAGTATTGGGGAGACAAGGCTTTTCCCATGTTGTTAAACCAGCCAAAAGTATAACTGCAATCGATATTACTTTTTTTATTACCTTGATTGAAACCCTTTATTTAAATAGCATATTTAAAAGAGGGTTTTTAATTAATGAATAAAGAAGTGAAATCATTTTATTTTAATCAAGGTGAGAAAAAAACTTACGAAGCTCAATCAGATAATCTGTACTTTTACAAAGCATTTATAGGTCATCATTCAGTAGAAATTTCTTTAGGAGACTGTGCCTACTGGATTGATAAGAGCAATGAATTAGTACATTTAACTCGTGGTCCATGTACTATCGATAGTGCTCATATGGCTGTTGTGGTTAGAGGCTATATGCCAGAAAATAAAACTAGCAGTGTTATAACTACGACAACACTTCCCTATATAAACGGCTGTTCTACTAAACAAATATTTCCTCCAGATAGAGTTGGCGATCCGACTTTTCAAATGTTGCATATGCCTCCACACACATCAGAACAAGCTCACCACATCCATTCTACGGTAAGAGTTGTTTATGTATTGAGTGGTGAGGGTTATAGTTTGGTAGGTATGGACCCTAAAAATTTAAAAGAAACCAAATTAACACCGGGAATGGTTTGTATTTTAGAACCCATGTGTCCTCATCATTTTCGTACAGAAAACAACTCTTTAAGGGTGTTGCCATTACATGTTTTTAGTTCTGTTTCGAGTTTGGAGTATAATCATCCGATGTTTAATGGCACCCACACCGTCTAACAAAGAAATTTCTTATGATTTGATCTGTCTGTGTGTTGCTTCGTCGTAGCCGTGCGAATGAGCACGGCTTCCTCCTCGCTCATTTTTGCATGTTTAGAACTTTGAAGATTTGTATTGGTGGAATAATTTTGAGAGCTCTTTTCGTTTAATTTTTCCCGTTGAGGTTTTAGGTATGGATTCTCCACGGACAATGGCTTTGGGTCTTTTGTTTATAGGAAGCCATTCTTTACATTTGTCTAATAGTTGCTGTTCATCTATTTTGGCGTCACTTTTTGGAATAAATAAACCTATTTCCTCACCAGTAAAATCATTTTCAAAACCTACACAGCAAAATTCAAAAGAAAGAAATTGAGTTAGCCTCTGATCTATTTCAGCAAGAACAAGGGTAATGCCGTTGCGTTTGATGATTTCCTTTTTTCTGCCAGAAATATAAAAAAGTTTTTTACCCTTAAAATTTTTAAAATAAGCAATGTCGCCAGTATGTAGCCAATCGTTTTTAAAAATTTCTTTAGTAAGGTCCGGCTGGTTTAAATACTCCTGCATAATGTTCCAACCACGCACAGACAATTCGCCAGCAGTGTTTTCTGTAGGAATAATGTTGTCATTTTCATCTAATAATTCTACATCATTCCCCCAGAAAGCTTGTCCCACAGGCAATTGATGTTGATTCAGAAATAAGCCTTCATATTCCTCGGTACTCAAGTTTGTAGGATTGCAAAGACTAAAGTTAACCGCTTCTGAAAGGCCATAAGACTGTAAGATTTTAATTTTGTAACGACCATAAAAATCCTGAAAATCTTTTGGCATTAAAGGCGCTGCGGCTGTAACAAAGTACTTTAAATCTGTGGATTTGGATTCAAAAGGATTTTCTCTGGGATCTTTTGATAAAAGCTTTATAATGGAAGGTACAAGGCTCGCGATATTTATTTTTTCACTTTTTAATATTTGCCAAAAAGTAGTTTGAAAAAAAGCTCTACATAAAACCAATCGAGCGGATGAATACAAACAACCAATAAAAGAAAAATTAAAAGCATTTACATGGTGTAATGGCAATGCAGTAAAATGGTGCAATTTAGAACTAAAATTATGTGTCCTTTTAACACCCTCGGCATTGGCAAAAATCTGAGCTTGTGTAAGACAACTGCCTTTGGGTTTGCCAGTAGTTCCAGAGGAGTAAAATATTGCAGCCAAAGATTTGGGATCTTTTTTGGTTTGAATGTGAGTCTTTAAGTCTTCTTTTGTAATAGGAGAATTTAAATTTGAATATTGAAAGTAGTGATTATGTAGTGTGCTAGGGAACTGTGAGTTTTCATTTTTAGAAATTATTAAACTAGCTTTGCAATCTTTTTGAATCTCTAGATAATAATCCTTCAATTCATGGGGGTCTACAGGAACTAAAGGGATGTTTAGATAAAGCAAAGCCCCATAAACAATTAACTGATCAATGCTGTTTTCAAAGCAAACCATAACAGGGGTGCTAGGCTTCAATGAATATTTTTTTGATAATTGAATTGCTAAAAATTTACATTGGTTAACAAAAATGGAATATGTAATTTCCTTTTTTTCATGTGGGTTTTCATAATTTATTATAAAAGTATTTTGATTATTTGATTGTGAATCTATTAGATCCTGGAAATTGGAAAAACCAATTTTAGCCTCATCGAAATATTTACCCTGAAATGTTCGCAATAGATTTTCCACTAGCTAAAATTGTAGCTTAGATAGCCTACTGGACTCAACAAAGGTCTAGGTTTTTACTTTGTATTTCGAGTATTCCTTAAATTGATAGCTGCCCCTTGCGGAAAGGCTGACTTATTAGCTATGATAAGAGTGTGAGTCGATTATTAGTAAAATTATTCACCTGGATTCACGACATCTTGCATCAACCGAAAAAGGTTTTTTTTGCATGTCTGAGTTTTGCCCTGTTTAGTTTGTTAATTCAGGGGGGGCTGTTTCAAGTCTGGAGTCTTCACAGAGACCAAAGTTTACTTTTATCTAAAATAAATAAGATTAAACAAGATACTGGGGTTTTAAACGCTAAGATAGAGCGTGTTTCAGATCCCAATTATTTAGAGTTGGAGGTCAGAAATCAACTCGATTACGCAGAGGAGGGAGATTTAATATTCGTTTTCTCTGATTCTGAATAAAAACTTAACTAGAAAGGAGTTCATGTATGAATTCTGGGCGAGTCATGTGGTTTAATACCAATAGTGGTTTCGGTTACATAGGAGATTATGAGGGTAGGGAGATTTATTTTCACTATACATCAATTGTAGACCCTGATACAAAAAAACATCTAACAGGGGGATCTGTAGTCTATTACGACCTGTTTGAAACAAGAATAGGCTGGGAGGCTTCCAACGTAAGAACCTACCCTTAGCTTTTTGGAGTTGAAAGTGTGAATTGGGATGGAAAACGAATCAGAGATTTAAGACGTAAAATGAGTTGGAGTCTCAATGATTTGGCTAGAAGATTAGATAGCAGTAGTAGTATCATCATGGAATGGGAGATCGAGAAGAGCTTTCCCTCCAAGGAAATTTTAGCTTTATTGGATCAATTTGAACAACAGCAATTAGAGTGCTGTTCCGAGTTGAGAGTTCAAGCTAAAATTGACAATTTGCTTAAAGACCACGGATTAGATCAAATTTCGCAAAATGAAATTAATGAAATAGAGAAATAGTAACTGTGAAAAAACTCTATCTAGTTGATGTCAGTTCTTTTTTCTTTCGTGCATTTTATGCTATTCCCCCATTAACAAATAAAGAAGGCCTTCCAACAAATGCTCTTTATGGTTTTATGAATATGGTTATAAAACTTATCAGAGAAATTAAACCTGATTATTTGGCTTTTTGTTTTGATCGAAAAGAAAAATCATTTCGCAGCGATTTGTTTACTGAATACAAAGCCAATCGCAGTGAAATGCCGGAGGACCTAGTCCCGCAAGTTCCATATTTAAAAAAATTAACGGATGTTTTGGGTATTCCACGTTTCGATAAAGAGGGCTTTGAAGCAGATGATGTCATTGGAAGTTTGGCACAATTGGGACGGAAGAATCAGTTAAATGTTATAATTGTAAGTGGTGATAAAGATTTCGCTCAACTCGTCGATAATTTTACGATGATGTACGATACTATGAAAGACAAAAAGTATGATGTTAAAGGTGTAATTGAAAAGTGGGGCATCAACCCAAATCAAATGATAGATTATTTGGCCTTAGTGGGAGACAGTAGTGATAATATTCCTGGAGTCAGAGGCATTGGTCCCAAAGGGGCTCAAAAACTTTTAGCTGAATTTAAATCCTTAGATAATATCTACGATAATTTAGATAAAATTTCTGGTAAATCATTGAAGTCAAAACTCGCCGAAAATAAAGAAAATGCCTATTTATCTAAAGAACTTGTTACAATAAATAAAGATATTAACTTTGATATTACATTGGAAGATCTTAAGTTAAAATCAATCAATAAAAATAAGCTACATGAAATTCTTAGTGAATTGAGTTTTAAAAACTTTGAAAAAACACTAATTGGTGAAAACTCACAAGATTTACCAGAAATAAATAAAGAAACAAGAAAACTAAAACTAGTTAAACCAATAAAAGATACCCTAGTATTTGAAGAAGAAAAAACAGCTACAGTAGAAGCCTTAGATAAATCCATAGAACCCTATAGTGAAGTTGTCGCAATAAAAGGTGAACGTGGCCTTTACTTGGTTACAGGGTCAAACTTATGGTCATTGCCAGATGACAAAAATATAGGCAAGGTTTTAGGCAAGAAAAAACTTCAGTGGAGTGGCTTTGATCTTAAAAGTGTTTGGCGGAATATTCACCTTAAACCTCCTATTAAACCTAGTTTCGACTTAATGTTAGCGGCTTATGTAGCAAGCTCTGCATCCGTAGAGTCTATGGCTCAAGTGTATGAGCAATATTTAGGTAAAAAGATGCCTGACTTAGCCGGTGGACAAGAAATCTATAAATGTTATTTGGAGTTGTTGCCCTCTGTTTTGGAGCGCCTGCAAGAAACTCAGGGAGAACAAGTCTTAAACGAAATTGAGTTGCCACTTGTACCCGTACTGTTTGAAATGGAAGAAACGGGCATTGCCATAGATTTGAAAGAATTAAAAAATCAAAGTGAAAGCCTGCATATTGAAATTCAAAGCCTCGAGAAAGAAATTCATGGATATGCTGGAGAAGCTTTTAATGTTTCGAGCCCCAAACAATTGGGTCATATTTTGTTTGAAAAATTGGGCCTACCAACAATTAAAAAAACAAAGACAGGCTATTCGACAAATGTGGAAGTTCTTGAGAAACTGGCAAACCAACACCCCATATGTCAAAAAGTCATTGAGTATAGAGAGTACACAAAATTAAGTTCTACCTATGTGGATGCTTTACCAGAAATGATAAGCCCAGAAGATCATCGCATTCACTCCACCTTTCGACAAGCTACAACAACTACTGGAAGATTGAGCAGTGTTAATCCCAATTTGCAAAACATACCAATCAGAACAGATCAGGGTAGGAAAGTACGAAGGGCCTTTATTGCAGATCCTGGTAACGTATTGCTGTCCATTGATTACTCTCAAATTGAGTTAAGAATTTTAGCCCATGTTTCAGAAGACCCAGCTTTGCACAATGCATTTCAAAACGATTTAGATATTCATGCCGCCACTGCCAGCGAAATTTTTAATGTCCCAATAGAGCTAGTCGATTCAGAGTTGCGCCGTCGCGCAAAAGCCGTAAACTTTGGCATAGCCTATGGACAGGGTGCTTTCGGTTTAGCGGAATCATTAAATATTCCTCGCGGCGAAGCTAAAACCATTATCGATAGCTATTTTGAAAAATTTAAAAATGTGAAAACATTTATGGATCAAACTATTGAGTTGGCCCGCAAACAAGGCTTTGTATCTACTATTTACGGTAGAAAGCGATTTCTTAAAGATATTAATAGCAAAAATGGAAACTTAAGAAGTTTTGCCGAAAGGGCAGCTATAAATGCACCGATTCAAGGAACAGCCAGTGATTTAATGAAAAAAGCTATGATTTTAGTCTATGAAAATTTAGATTGTAAGATTCTATTGCAAGTTCATGATGAACTTTTGTTTGAAGTGGCAGAAGATGAGGTCGTGGAAAAAGCACAGGAAATTAAAATTATATTGGAAAATGTTGAGAAATTAAAAGTGCCATTAAAAGCCAATATCGCATGGGGAGTTAATTGGGAAGACGCTCATGCTTAATTATTAAAGTGATTCCCAACCAATGACTCTTCCTGATTCAAAATAAATTATTCTGACTTCTTTTTTATATCCATCATGAGAGGATACCATTTTGGTGTATCTCCAGGCTTGGTTTCCATAGAGTTCTTTTCCTGCGAATTCTACACTATCGGGGTCGCCCCAACTTTCTCTAACAGCTTGAGGATTCATACCTACAGCAACATCATTGGCTTCGATAAGAGACAGTGTGCTGTCGTCAAAGTCATTATACTTTCCTATCAAATTGTATTGTTGAGCCAATCTTTCCCTCGCTTCCACATTTGGTAAAAGCAAAAAACGAATTCTTTGTGAATCATTTTTCATCATGGGTTTGTATTGATAATATTGTTTTCTCTCTTTTTCTGTTACCAGCTTATCTTCTAAACGATTTAAATAAAGTCTAAGTTGTAAATCTTTAGCCTCGGCTTCGGAAAGGGGTCTATCAGATTCATAACCCATCTCTTCCAATGCTTGGCTTTTCTTATAGTTTTTCTTGTCGTTATAGTATTCTTTTACATTGGATTCGGTAAGAGAGCTTTCGTAGTCAGCATAACCACTACCTTGGTGTCTTTGGAGTATGGAACAGGCCGAAAGAACCACTGCAAATAGGACTAAAGTCATGAATTTCATTCTTGAAATCCTCCTTTCACTAATGTTTCGGAATAATACGCTGATTTTAAAGTCCAGTTATTCTATGATATAGAAATGACTGAAAATATGAATCCAGAAGACCAAGAGGTTAAAGAAGATGACGGAGTTATTTCCTTAGATGATTTGGATTCGCTTTTAGCTGATGAAGATCCTGATTTCAGTCAGGAAATGAAAAAAATATCAGAAGATGAAGAACTAAGACATGCCAATGTGGAGCTGTCTGAGTTTGAAGAGCCAGACGAGAAATCCGAAGAATCCAGTAAGCTCAATTTCCTTAAAACAAACTCAAAATTAAATAAATTTATTAATCCATTCATCGAATTTAAGAAAAAAACAGCAAATTATTTTAGTGCACAAGCTATCAAAATAAAAAATTCTTGTGTAAACACATTTTTTTGGTTTAAAAATGAGTTTCCTGGTTTTGCAAAAACAAAGTGGAAGCAATTAAATTCACTTTCTAAAAGTGTTTTTGGTTATTTAAAAAAACAGTCGGACAAATACAATGCCCTTCCAAAAAAGAAAAAAACAGGGATTTACAGCACTATCTTTTTCACAATTTTAGTAGGAGCAATAGTATATGTAAGTTTTAAAATGAGTTGGATTCCATCTTTCAACGAACCACTTTATACATCTTTAGAATTAGTAGCCGATAAAGTAGAGGTCTTACCAGAAAAAGCAGAGTTTAAATATTTGTATCGAGCCTTTCCTCAGCCAGAACATATTGTTCAATTAGATAAGTTAGTTGTTAATTTAAAAAGAGAAAATATCCATTCAACACCTATGGCAGCCATAGAATTTTTTGTGGAATTAGATTCCAAAGAAACAGCTATTGAAATTAAAGATAGAGAAAAACAAGTGTTAGATGTCGTGCAAAGGGCTGTAGAGGAGTTTACTTATAGGGAGTTAACTTCCCATGCTGGTGTTATAAAGATGAAGTCACAAGTGAGATCTGTAATCAACGATGTTCTCAATCAAGGCCGAGTTAATAAAGTATACCAAAAAACAATGATACTTAAACCCTAAACCTCTAAGGCTTAAGTTTAATAAACCATAGAATCTTTTCAATGTATTATTAATTACTATTTAAAAAAATGAGATTATACTAATCAACTTTAATCACCTAGCTGTACCAACACAGAGTCAATTTTCATTATTAGTAATAAAACTGAGAGGTTAAAAAAGCATGAAAAATAATCATATTACAATTTTAATATTAGTTCTTATTCATTTGAATATTGCATTCGGTGAAGAATCATTGAAGTTTTCTGAAACTACTCAATCTGAGCAAGGTATACAAGAAGTTCGTAACTTGATGGGTATGAATGATAACAATGTTTCATTTATGGATAGGGATATAAGGGTTTTTTCAGATAACAAGAATACTGTAGAATTAGTTGGTGAAGGCTGTTTAGTTGAAATAGAATCGAAAAAACAACTTCGTGAACAAGATGGTAAAAAATGGGCTGTTTTGAGCTTAGATGTCAGTGTTATCACAGCTTCAAACAATAAGCTTTCTTTTTTAAGTGAACACTTTGTTGAGTCTGAAAAAGAGAAACTTGTTAACAATGGAAAAACCCTTAGGATTTCACAGTCGCTGTTTCCTGTGAGTGCAAGAAAATTACATCAACGAGGATATTATACATATGAAGAATATATAAATAAAGAGAGCGGAGGAAGTCCAGAAGGGGAAATGGGATGGGCAACTTTAACAGAAGGGTGGCATTATTTTACAGGTGGAATATTTAGATCTTATTTTGATCAGAGCGTTGAATTTCAAATGACTGAAACTAGAAATATCCAAGCTGTTTTAATAAGTGTCAAAGATAAAAAATTAAAATGTAGTGGAATTCAAAACTAATATATTGAAACAAAACTACAGATCGTTTTAAAAAAGCAAAATTAAATGGACTAGATGTGTCTGAAAAACATCTTTCAAGATTAACTTCACCAGTTCTAGAAAATGGTAATGTCGACCCATCCACAGTAAGGGATTATGAGATCATCTTGGAAACCTAGATAGCTTCTCATAATTGTGGCAAGGTCTTGGAAAAGTAGTTTACTTTATTATTTAAATTTAAATATATGAACCTATTGACCATGTGCATATCATAAATTTAGTCGGGAACCTTCTTGTAGCAATTGATCTATATCTATTTTGTAGTTTTTAATGCGATCGTTAAGTGTGGATTTGGGTAGGCCCAGTTGGTTTGCTGACTTTCTTTGATTGCCATGATTTTTAATTAATGCACGACAAATTAGTATTTTCTCTACATCTTTTAAATTCATATTCTCAGTAGTTATTTTTTCAATGGAATCTAAAACAGGTAGGTTTTTATCTAGTAATAGATCGAGACAGTCTTCTTGAACTATGGTCTTATTATATAAAGCCGAAGCCCTTGCCACAAAATTTTTGAGTTCTCTGATGTTTCCTGGCCATTCATGTTCTTTTAAACGTTGAATGGCTGAAAAAGAAAAGGCTACGCGATATTGTTTACCAAAAAAGTACAAAAAGTTTTCAAAATCTTCCATTCTTTCTTTTAAAGGGGGAGGAGTTATTTTAAGAACATTCAATCTATAAAAAAGATCCTGTCGGAACTTTTCTTGGTTTACTTTTTGACTTAAAGTATTGTGGGTCGCAGCTATTATTCGGACATCGGTAAGAATACTACTATCACTACCAACAGGTTTGATTTCGCTGTTTTCTAAAGCACGGAGCAACTTGGGCTGTAGGCTGAGGGGCAAATCTCCAATTTCATCTAAAAAAAGAGTTCCATTCCGTGCACTTTCAAAGGCCCCTTTTCTATTTTGTTCAGCACCCGTGAAACTGCCCTTAATATGTCCAAAAAGTTCGCTCTCTACAAGATTTTCACTCAAGGCAGAACAATTAACACTTACAAATGGACCATAGCTGCGCTGTGAATAACGATGAATCATTTTAGCTAGGATTTCTTTCCCTGTTCCAGAGGCCCCAGTAATTAAAACCGGAAAGTCTTTTTGTGCCATATGGGGTAGGTTTTCCAATTGTTGGTTCCAAGTTTTATTTCTACTAGTAAGACCCAATTGCGTAGGCTTTTCCTCTATTTCTAAAGAAAAAATCAGTTCTTGTTTACCAATTTGAATGCGATCTTTATCCTTTAATTGAGCTTCCAAAATACGTGTACCATTTACAAAGGTGCCATTTCGACTGCGTAAATCTTGTATGCAATAGGACCGATCTTTATGGGTAATTCTTGCGTGGCGATTAGATACAAAAGAATCATCTAGTAAAATTTGGCAGTTGTAATCTCTACCCAAGACACTGAGTTCATCTATCTGAAAAATTTGCGTGTGATGTGGGGAAATTATTTGTATGAAGGCCCTTTGTATATTTTCGGTTTCATTAATTATTGGCAATAGTTTTGTTGTCATATTTTTTCCTTTCTTAAGATTTGTTTTCAAAGTCTATGCCCACGTCAATTGCGATTTAAGAAGGGTAGAACAGAGAATGATTTAAAAATGTCCGAAATGCCTTGCTTTAGTCTTAGATTTCGGACAAAAAGAAGGATCATGTCTTTGCGAGTCAAATATGTTAAGAGCGCTGTTTTAAAAACAGACTATCCCTTAGATAGGCGTCCGGAAGTCGCTATTGTGGGGCGATCCAATGCCGGAAAATCTTCACTTATTAATGCCTTAGCCCAAAAAGATATTGCCAAAGTGAGCCAGCAACCGGGTAAGACTTCAACTCTCAATTTTTTTCTATGTAATGAGGAATTTTATTTAGTGGATATGCCAGGTTATGGTTTTGCTAAAAGGTCGGCTAAAGAAAAAACGCTTTGGAAAAATATGATTGAAGGCTACTTAAGCCACAGAAAGAACCTCAAAGGTTTGTTGTTAATTATGGATATTCGTCGAAAATGGGGCTTGGAAGAGCAAATGTTAGCCGAATGGGTGGCTGAACGGGGTCATCCCATTTTCGTTATTCTCAATAAAACGGATAAAGCTAAACAAGGGGAGAGGGTCAAGGCACAAAGGCTTGTCGGAGCCAATGAATTTGTTAGTATGGTTTTTTGTGTTTCTTCCACCCAAAAAAAGGGATTAGAAACATTACAAGAAAATATTTATGAACAATGGCTCAAAGAGGAATCATGAAAGTTTTAGGCGTTATCCCTGCCCGCTATGGATCCACACGTTTTCCTGGTAAATCCTTAGTCACCATTTTGGGAAAACCCCTATTGCAATGGGTAGTGGAAGGTTCAAAAGAGAGTCAAAAAATCACAGATCTTATTGTAGCTACAGACCATAGTGAAATTGCAAGTTTGGCACAAAAATTAGGTGTAGAAGCTGTAATGACGTCCCCAGAATTGCCATCTGGAAGTGATCGAGTTTGGGAAGCAGTTAAAGACCGCAATGTTGATGTTATAGTAAATATTCAGGGTGATGAGCCCCTTATAAATGGTGTAGTGCTCGATAGCTTAATTCAACCATTTACACTAAACACAGATTTAAAAATGGCCACTCTTGGACGCAAATTAGATTTAGAGAGTCTCCAGTCAGTGAATACTGCAAAAATAATTCTTGATGCAGATGATAATGCTATTTACTTCAGTCGCTTTCCAATACCTTATTCACGCAACGCATCGGATGGTGAATATTCTGCCTCTTTAAAGCACTTAGGAATATACGCTTATCGCAAAGATTTTTTAGGTTTGTTTTGCAGTTGTGAAGTCGCTGAAATTGAGAAATTTGAAGGCTTAGAACAATTAAGAGCCTTGTATCTTGGAGCTAAAATTAAAGTGATTAGGACTCAGCATGACTCTTGGGGAGTAGATACTCCAGAAGATGTAATTAAAGTTGAAAAACTGATTCTTGAAAGGAATACTTGTGGCAAAAGCTAAAGTAACGAAGAAAAAACCTAAAGGTCTCAAATCAACAACAACACCCTTAGTGCAAAAATTTATTTTTGTTACTGGTGGGGTTGTTTCATCCATAGGTAAAGGTTTAACGGCGGCGAGCTTAGGCACACTTTTAGAGTCTCGGGGTATTAAAGTAGGCTTGATGAAGTGCGATCCCTACATCAATGTAGATCCTGGTACAATGTCGCCTTTGCAACATGGAGAAGTATATGTAACTGAAGATGGTGCAGAGACCGATTTAGATCTTGGACATTACGAACGATTCACCTCAGTATCTTTAAATAGATCAAATAGCATTACTGCTGGCCAAATATACGAAAGAGTGATTTCCAAAGAGCGTCGTGGAGACTATTTAGGTGGAACAGTACAGGTGATTCCCCACATTACAGATGAAATTAAAAATAGTATTTACGAAGCAGCTCAAGGTACAGAAGTTTTAATAGTAGAAATTGGTGGAACCATTGGTGACATCGAAGGTTTACCATTTATTGAAGCCATACGACAAATGCGTGTAGATTTAGGCCTTGATAATACAGTTTTCGTACATGTGACTTATGTGCCCTATATCGCGGCAGCAGGGGAATTAAAAAGTAAACCCACTCAACATTCAGTAAAAGAATTGCGAGAGGTGGGTATTCAACCAGATTTTTTAATTTGCCGCTCAGAAAAAACAATAGATCGAGAATTAAAATCTAAGATAGGTCTTTTTTGTAGTGTTCATCCGGAGTCTGTGATTGCGGCTACCGATTCTAAAACTATCTATGATGTTCCCTTAGTTTTACACGACGAAAAATTTGACGAAAAAATTGCTTCGCGCTTAAAATTCCCCGGTGAGAAACCAAAAATTACTGCTTGGGAAAAAATGGTAACGACTCTTAAAGATCCCGAGCATGAAGTTTCCATTGGTATAGTTGGAAAGTATGTAGATTTAAAAGAAAGTTACAAATCACTCAATGAAGCTTTGGTTCATGGCGGGATATCTAATAAATCTAAAGTGAATATTGTTTACATAGATTCTGAACATTTAAATTCTAAAAATGTTGGCGAGGCTTTAAAAAACATAAATGGAGTTTTAGTTCCAGGTGGTTTTGGTGAAAGGGGAGTGGAAGGAAAAATTGCTGCCATTCACTACTCCCGTGAAAATGAGATCCCATTTTTTGGTATTTGTTATGGAATGCAATTGGCATCCATTGAATTTGCCCGCAATGTTTGTGGTATTAAAGACGCCACTAGTAGAGAGTTCGCTCCAGAAAGAAAAAGTATTCGCAATTTCGTAATTGATTTTATGGAAGAGCAAAAACTGTTAAAAAATAAAGGCGGAACGATGCGGTTGGGAGCCTATCCTTGCACACTTAAAAAAGATTCCAAAGTTCGACAGATTTATAATAAAACATTAATTAGCGAGCGCCATCGACATCGCTATGAATTTAATAACAAATATCGACAATTGTTTGAAAAGCATGGAATGACTTTATCGGGAATATGCCAGGATAGAGATCTTGTTGAAATTGTAGAAATTCAAGATCACCCTTGGTTTATAGGTGTGCAATTTCATCCCGAATTTAAATCTAAGCCACTTCAACCACATCCACTATTTACTAGTTTTGTGGGCGCTGCCTTAAAAAATTCAAATGCAGTGAAGGCTTTGAGTACACTTGAAACTAAAAAATTAAAAAACCAGAGAAAGGTTTCTAATGAGTCAAGAAATTCTAGATGAAGGTAAAAGAGTATTACAACTCGAAGCCCAATCCATTTTGCAAGCAGCAGATAAATTGAATGGCAGTTTTGTAGATGCTGTTGGTTTAGTAAAAAATTGTAGGGGTAAAGTCGTAATTACTGGTATGGGTAAGTCCGGTCACATTGCCCGAAAATTAGCAGCAACCTTTAGCTCTACAGGCACTCCCAGTTTTTTTCTTCATCCAGCGGAGAGCTCACACGGAGACATGGGCGTAATTAGTGAACAAGATTTAGTCATTGCGATTAGTAATGGCGGGGAGTCTACGGAAATGATTCCTATTTATAGTTATTGTTCTCGTAAAGACATTCCCTTGATTGCTATAACTGGAAACTTAAATAGCACTTTGGCCAGAACGGGCAGAGTGACATTGGAGGCTTCTGTAAAAGAAGAGGCCTGCCCATTGGGTTTAGCCCCTACCTCCAGCACTACAGTCACTCTCGCCCTTGGCGATGCCTTAGCGATGGCTGTTTTAAAAGAAAAGGGTTTTCGTAAAGAAGATTTTGCTGAGTTTCACCCCGGAGGGAAGTTAGGTCGAAAACTTCTACTTAGAGTTAAAGACCTTATGCACACCGCAGAGGCCTTGCCCTTAGTAGGAACTGAAGAAAAAATCAGTCAGGTAATTTCTTTGATGACAGCCCAACAAGTTCGTGGCGTTTCTGGAGTTGTCGACAATAAGGGAAGTTTGATTGGTGCAATTACAGATGGTGACATCCGTAGGAAATTGCAAAAATCCAATTTTTCACTTGATGAAACGGCCATAAATTGGATGTCTAGAGATCCCAAAACAATTGATTGCAATGAACTGGCCGAAAAAGCCCTATTTCTAATGGAGCAATTCAAAATAGATCGATTATTTGCAGTAGATAAAACCGCCCAAAATCCCCAACGCGCCGTTGGCTTAATTCACATTCAAGACCTACTCCAAGCCAATATAAGGTAGGGCGACAGGCCACTTTTTCGTCGCTTATGCGTTAATTTTCAACACAATGAAATATCGCTGGAGTTGCTTTGTGGGATGTGAAGTCTCGGTATTTTAACAAATAAAATAAAAACTCAGTTAACTTAAGGATCAGAGGTGATTACACATTTTGTAAATCTAGCCTGGAACTTCATGTGACTAGAGAGCCTTATATTCGCCTCTCCGTTATTTAGAAGGGGGTGGTTGATGCCAATCTCATTTCGGGTGGCCAGTACCAGGAAGACGTATCTATATATTTTGAGTTTAACAGCCCACATCTTTGTAGGATTTTGAGCATAAATGATACTGGATTTGTGTATCCATACCCCATTCTTTTGAGGACTTTAATTTTATTATTTAGTCCCTCTGACACGGCTGTTGTAAGTCCCGACATTATATAACCTTCTATATAATGTCTGTATTTCCTCAAAGTATTTGCAAACTTTAAAAATGGCTTTAATTTGGCTTCCCTTGCAAAGCGATACCACAGGATAAGACTTTTCCTGAACTCTTTTACATTTTTCTTATCTAAAACCTTATGGAAATATTCAACTAACACTGACGCTCTAAATATATTTTTATTTATTACTTAGAGCAATAAATAGTTTACAATATTAAAAAAATATATTATTTCTTAGAGATGATTTCAGATGCTCGTTCATTAGACCCAAAATCTCAAGAAAGAATACGTTATCAAGCCATAGAAGCACTAAAAGCTGGCTATACACAAATTGAAGTTGCTGAAATGTACGGGGTTACCCGTCAGGCTGTTTATAATTGGAATTGCGCCTATAAAGAATCAGGGAAAAAATCACTAAGAGCAAAGCCACAAGGTCGCCCTAAAGAAGAAGGGAAATTAAAGGGCTGGCAGTGTGCTCAAATCGTTCGAATAATTCAAGACAAGACGCCGGATCAACTAAAGTTTGATTTTGTACTTTGGACACGAGAGGCTGTGCAAGAGCTTATTAAAGATAAGTATGGGATTGAGTATTCAAAGTGGACAGTTGGTCGATTGTTAAAAAAATGGGGTTTTACACCTCAAAAGCCGGTTAGGAGAGCTTATGAACAAAACGATGTAGCAGTTATTGATTGGTTAAAATCAGAGTATCCAAAGATCCGGCAGAAGGCTCGTAAGTCAAGTGCAGAGATACATTGGGGTGATGAGACAGGTCTTCGTTCAGACGCCTCTGTTGCAAAAACCTATGGCCGTAAAGGTGTTACTCCAATCGTAAAATTGAGTGGGAAAAGATTCTCATGCAATGTTATTTCCAGCATTACAAATCAGGGACGTTTAAGTTTTAAAGTTTTTGATGGAAAATTTAATGCTGATGTTTTTATAGATTTTATGAAGAGACTTATAAAAAGTAGTAGACGTAATATCTTTCTTATTGTTGATCGACACCCAGTTCATTACAGGTCTAAGCAGGTCAAAAGTTGGATTTCCAAAAACAAGAAGGCAATAGAGCTTTTTTTCTTACCCCCTTACAGTCCTGAATTAAATCCCAATGAACTTTTAAATAATGATTTAAAAAGGAATACAGTGAGGAAGAAGAGGGCCTCAAATAAAGATGAGCTTATAAAAACAGTACGATCACATCTAAGAAGTCGTCAAAAGACTCCCTATAAAATAAAAAAATTTATTTGAAAAAACTGAAGTCTCATACGCTAAGGCTGTGTAAACTATATCGTGCTCCTAGTAATATATCCAGTAATCGCTCTAGCTTTGTGTAATCTTTTTTTGATAAATTCTTCTCTCGCTCAACTAATATATACTTCCTATGGGGGGCAAGCACTTCCATTAAAAACTTATCCTCATTGTCTTTCGCTAGTTTAAACTCTATTTTTCTTACCTCGTCAAAAACATCATTTACACCTTGTGCTAAGTGGAACCTATCAATACAGATCTTGGCATTCTTGCAAGCGTGTTCAACAACCTTGATAAATGCATCGTGCATATCTAATGCAAAATATTTAATCTTTAAAAGTTGCTCCGGCCTCAGTACTTTTAAACAGTTCAATAGGCTTGAACCCTTACGTCCCATTGCGTTTGACAGCACCTTACTGATGTTCGTGCAAACTAAATTCGTAACAAATTGCACTTTGTTTTTATCCGACGATTTCTTCCCAAAAATAGTCCTATAGTGCACCTCATCTGCTGACATACTTTCTAAATCCAAATCTCTTTCAGCATAATTTAAATGTTTTTTCATTTGCTTCATTCGATACTGGTCTATATCCCACATTGTTTTTGATTTTAATCGTAGGATCCTAGCGCTGGCCTCACAAGTTAACTCTTCCATAAGTCGACCTGCCTTTTCGCATAAACTATATGTCATGTTTTTAAAATGAGGATGAGTAAATGCTACCTTGGACGATCTAACTCTATCACCGCAAATATGACAATTGCCTCGAAGTTGCTTTAAATAAATCCAAACCTCTTCATATGCACCCAGTGGAGCGGCTCTAATCTTTCTTAATTTCCACTCATGGACATGAGTAATGCTGTTAGCGCAGACATTACAAACTGCTTCATTACGATTTTGACGGGCATATAAAACTAGTTTTAATTCCTCATCACATGTAGCCCAATACTCAATTTTAATTCCTTGAAGTCCTAAAGATTTTAAGATTAAATCATCATGAAGTTCCATCCGTGTTCTCCTATAAAATTTGTTTTTATTACGATTAAATCTTATTCGAGATGGATGGAACTTTTTACCTTCACTCAAGACCTTGGTCTTGTTGGCATGAATTATACCCTTCTGTAATACGGTGAACCCTTATATTCAAGGATATTTCAGCTTTGTTTTACAATTTATTATCATAAAGCATAACTCTAATAATTCAGATGTGACGACGTGCATATCGGAAATTTAACCGGGAACCTTTTTGGGGGGGCGCTTAGGGTCAGGGGTTTTCTAATTTTTACATGGATTGTGAGCTTCATCTAGCGGTTATATTCATATGGAGGCTGGCCTCCTTTTTGTAATAAGAAACTTGTGTGTTTAATCCAACATAAAGGATTTTTATGAAAACAGTAATTTTATTGGTAAGTTTTTTTTGGTTCCACAATTTATATGCCAGTGAAGCAAAAGGAAAGCTTAAGATAACAGATCCAGATAAAGTTTCTGTCTGTCAATTTTATGAATCCAATTCTAATTCTAATTTTTGTTTAAGCCTGAGAGTTTCTTCTGAAGAGTTTCAAGAATTTATTAATCAAAATGGTGTTAGTAACATTGAAGAAATTGATCCACTTACCTATGGAGTAAGAATTAATAGGGATTTTTTTGTAAAGAAAGATAAAGATAATGGATCTGAAAATCTAGATGTGGCCAATAATGTAGACTCCTTAAAAGCTAGAATTTTACGTTCAATTTCTGGTGATGATGTCTTACTTGATGTTAGTTATACAGATATTTATAAAGGACAGGGAAATAGTGATCATTTTCCGTTACTCAATGATCACAATAAACATTTACAAGTAGAAGTGAGTTTTAAGTTTTAAGAATTTAGGACTTAGAATTTTAAGATTCTAGAATTTTAAGATTCTAGAATTTTAAGATTTTAGGATGGGTAAATAATCCATAAGAAATTAATAAATTATATTTATATCTTAAAATCAAAAAAGGCGTACATATTTGCACGCCTTTTTTAGTAGATAACTTAAACTACAATTATAACTAATTTAATGGGGGAGATTTGGGTCTTCCAGAATTAGGGCTCATTGTAGGGTTTGTAAGTAGTTCCTTGATGGACCCTAGTGACCCCAATGCCATGCTGGATTCATATGGAATAAAAACCTTGTCTCCTTTTCCTTGAGTAAACTGGCCAAATTTCTCTAAGTAATCACTGGCAACTATATACTGAGTAGTTAATTCTTCAGATTTTAAAACACTGTGAATAGCTTGAAGTGCAATCTTTTTAGCTTCGGCCACTTCGCGAATGGCTTGAGCTTCCCCTTGAGCTTGACGTATTTGGGCTTCACGATCACCATCAGCTAAATTGATTTGCTCTTGCTTTTGTCCCTCTGAACGTGCAATGCGTGCCTGTTTATCACCCTCGGCCTCTAGAACTTTGGCTCTTCGTTCTCGCTCTGCTTGCATCTGTTTTTCCATGGCAACTTGAATTTCTCTTGGTGGAGTGATGTTTTTTAATTCCACTCTGTTTACTTTTAAACCCCATTTGTCTGTGGCCTCATCAAGTATCTGCTTAAGTTTTGTGTTTATAACATCTCGAGAAGCAAGACATTCATCTAAATCCATTTCACCAATAACATTTCTTAAAGAGGTCTGTGCCAACTGTGCCACTGCCAATGGTAAATTTGAAATCTCATAGGTAGCTTTAACCGCATTAGTAACTTGCACATACATTAAGGCATCAATACGAATAGAAACGTTATCTTTTGTAATCACCGCTTGTTCGGGAACATCCAAAACAGTTTCTCGCAAATCTATTCGGCTAGTAGGCCAAATTTCACTGTTATGTATCCAGTAGATGGGACGAGCTTGATCTAGAAAGGGAATAACAACATTAAAACCATTATTCAAAGTTCGTGAATAGCTTCCTAATCGTTCAATAATCATACATTGACTTTGTTGTACGACTTTAAATCCTTTGGCAATAATAATTATGCCAAAGGCAATTAATGCTAAGGTAAGAATAAAACCAAAATTCATATTTATGCTCCTAATTAAATGTTAATTTTTTTAATTACAACTTTATTGCCATCCACTTTGGCTATTTTAACTTTTTCTCTCTCTGAGAATTCTTCATTAGATTCTGAGTAGGCTTGCCAGCGATCACCATATAATTTTACATAGCCAGATCCATTGGCAGAGATGGCCTCAGTGACCTCTGCGATATTACCAATTAAACTATCTACATTAGTTTTAATTGTTTTTTTGTTTAAGTTTGGTTTTATATATCTAATAGTTAACCAAAAAACTAAAATCAAATGCACGCCAAAGGCACCTAACTGAGTTAACCAGTCATTATAAAAATAGGTTACAGGAATGGTTAAAAAACTAGCAATTCCAATGGGTAGTAAAACAAACCCAGGAGTAAAAACTTCTAATATGGAAAACAGCAAGCCCAAAGCAGCAAAAAATTGCCAGGCAGCTACTTCATAACCTAAAAGACTAAAGTCCATTTTCACCTCACAATATATTCAAATACTATATATAGATTAAAAAGCAAGAAATCTATAGTTGAATCATGACTACACACTAAGAATAAGGTCTAGTTAATTCAAGTTCAATAGCCAAAAGATTAACAAATTCTTTATTATGTAAGTTATGAGAAAGTGGATACCCATATTAGTTTTACTTTATAGTCCGATGTTATTAGCTGAAATCATTGAGTTTCCGGAAGAGGAATTGGCCCAAGAGTCCGTACTTCCAATATTTGATAGGGTGGAAGTTGTTAAGAGCCGCAATGTTGATGTAGATAGTCGGTTCGAAGTGGGTGCGGGTATAGGCTTTAATCTTACAGAAGCCTTGTATGATAATAAAAGTTTAAATCTAAACATTACTTACAATTTTAGTAATTTACATGCAGTTAACTTTATATATATTTCCCCTTTCACGGGATTATCAAATATGGGTGAAGATCTGGCAAATGGAAAAGGCCTCAGTGGCGGAAGGTTTGATGCCAGCCTGGCTCCTTACCCCAAGGGTTATATGTTACTCAATTATCAACTTACTGCCTATTATGGAAAAATAAGTTTAAGCAAAGACTATGTTATGAATATTCTGCTTTATGGTATGGCGGGATTGGCAAATGTTACCTTCTCTGATACTACCGCAATGGGTGCAACAGTTGGCATGGGTCAGAAATTCTTTTTAACTAAAAACCTTGGGCTTCGCTTTGATCTCATTGGGATTGCATTTAGTGGGCCGGACCCCACAAGTGCTACAAATTTAAATCCCACACTTATAACTTCACAAGTTCCAAGCTCATCTTTGGAAGATACTCTTTATTTTCGAACTTTTTTTAACTTAGGTCTAGAATATTTATTCTAAGTTCGTCTGTAACAATATTCAATTCTCTTACTTTATAAAGTCTAGATTGTTAATTGTATGTTTAGCAAAACTGAATAGATTTGCTATCGTATTAAAATGACAGTGCTTTTACTGAGGTAAATACAACGTGAGATGGCTTTTTCTTATAATCATATTAACGACAATGAATTTAAAAACATTTGCGCAAAGTGAACCGCCATCTGTATCGGGCGATGATGCCAATATTGAGTTAGAAGCCCTTTATGATGAATTTGATAAAGAGGAAGATAAAAAAGCAGAAGACGAACAGGTGAAAAAACAGAAAGAACGAGAGACTGTACAGAAAAGTGAAATGGGTACACTGGCAGAACTAAAAGTTCTTTCACCCTTCGATGACATTGCTGTTATTCAAAGACGATATATGCCAAAAACTAATAGATTCGAATTTAGTGCTGCTCTTGGAAATAGTTTAAACAATGCTTTTTTTAATAATTGGGGTGCCATTGGTAGAGTGGCCTATTATCTTACCGAAAAACATGGACTCGAATTTCAGTTTTTTTGGCTAAATAGCAATGAACGTGCAATTACAGAAAGCTTGCGCAATGATCAAAGTGTGCAAACTCGCAGTTTAGTTGTACCGGAAAACTATAAGGGCATAAGTTATAAGTATGTGCCTGTATATGGTAAAATTGCTTTATTTAATAAAAGAATTATACCCTTCGATTTGTATTTTTCTGTTGGTGGTGGATTAACTAACACAGGATTAGAAGAAGAAGAGTCCACTATAAATTTAGGTACTGGGCAACAGTTCTATATTACTAAAGCTATGGCCTTGAGATGGGATTTTGCTCTTAACGTGTACACTGCAGATATTTACGAAGACAACAATGGAACACTAAAAAAATCAACAAAAGCTCAAACAGATTTATTTATCGCCTTAGGTGTAAGTTATTATTGGCCAGGAGCAACCTATAGATGAAAATGTTAGTAAACAGTTTAATGCTATTAGTTTTTTTGGTAAGCCCTCTGCATGCAGAGGAAACTATATCTACTCAAGGTGAGTCTTATAATATTGCAAAGAGAGATCGTAATAGTTCAAGCAACAGATCGAATAAAAATACGAGTCGTAGAACTTCAAAAAGTAGGTCAAGAGTAAAGCCAACAAGAGATAAGTCATTGTTAGCACAAGCTTTGTCTTATGCCAAATCAGGTCAATATCAAATTGCTGCTCAAGAGCTTTTTAAGTTGAGCTTGGATCCAAGATATAAAGATCAAAGAATGCAAATCAAATACATTTTGGGTTTAATGTTATATCAAATGGATTTTGATCAACTTTCGGCATTTCAGTTTATTAGTGTAATTAAAAAAATGGATCCCAAATACTTAAAACAGAGTTTAGAAAAGCTATCCATGGCTGCCGACAAGCTGGGAGATGACACTCTTTTAAATTATGCAATTTCAAGAGTTCAGGTAGAAAAATTTCCACGCTCTATGAGAGATATGCTTTACTACCGAATTGGAGAATATCAAATTAGGGCAAAGTCCTACTCTAAAGCGGCTCAAAGTTTTCAAAGAGTAAAGAGAACTAGCAATTTCTTTGAGAAGGCTAAATATTTAGAGGCGCAGTCCTATGCTGAACTAGGAAAGGTTAAAAAATCCATAGAATTATTTAATGATCTTTATGATAGTCAGGCAAATAAATCTGTAACAGATCCCGCGCGTGTCAGTGCATTAGTTGGTTCAGCTAGAGCTTACTATCAAGGAAAGAATTGGGATAAATCCATAGAGTTATATAGACAGGTTCCCAGAGACACAGAAGTCTGGCATGATACTTTATTCGAATCCAGTTGGGCCATGTTGAGGTCCGGTCGTTTTCGATCCGCTCTTAGCAATTTTCAAACCATACACTCTTCATTTTACCAAAACTTTTATTTACCAGAAGCCTTATTGTTGAGATCTATTGTTTACCTTTATATTTGTAAACATGATGAAATGGAAAAAGTTTTAAATTTGTTTAACACCATTTACAAGCCAGTTTATAAAGATCTTTTGCAGTATTTAAAAGACATTAAAATGCCATCCGAAATTTACGATGAAGTTGATGAAATGATGGAAGAATTTAAAGAAAACGGCGAAGAAATGAATATGTCAAAATTTCGACTCCCATTTATAGTGGGAAGACAAATCAGTAAAGAGGGGGATTTCAAAAGATCTCGAAATTACATTAAAAAAATTGAAGCTGAATTAAGAAAGCTTTATCAAATGCCAAATGATTGGAAAAACTCTTCACTGGGTAGATATGCTGAACGTATTTTAAAAACTCGTCTAGATAAAGCAATAAAGAAGGCAGGACGTCAATTGCGTAGACATCTTGTCAATATTCGATTTGAACTTTTCGATTTATTTGAGCAAGAGGGTTTTATAAGATTTGAAATGTTGAATGGAAAAAAAGAGATGATGAAAAAGCGAGTGGCGGGAAAAGAATTGCCTAAAACTATAGATGAAGAAACAGAAAGAGATTTCTTTGTGCAAAATGGTTATCAATACTGGCCCTTTCAAGGCGAATATTGGTTAGATGAGCTAGGGAATTATCATTATATAGGTACACAAAGTTGTGAATAAACTAAAATTACTTTTAATACTAGCTCTCGTTTCTCTTAGCCTCCATATAGAGGCTAAGAAAGGCAGTACTGTAGGTGATTTGCTAAAAAAAATTGAATCTCAAGCCGAACTAAAAAAGAGTAAAAGTCATCTGCCAAAGTTTCAAAATGTAACTTCTGAGGCTAAAAAATCAAATGTAAATTTAAAATCAGTTAAGCCGCCAACAACTTCACAACTTTTCTATTCAGAAAATTCAGAAGAAGCACAGTTGCAAACCATTACAGATGCAGGCATTAGACAGCTCTATATACTTACACAAAAATTTAAAAATAGTTCTAAACGAGGCGAATTATGGTTAAGACTTGCTGAACTCTATGTTGAAAAAGCCAGGATTATCGAATATGGAGAGTATAATAAATTAGATAAAAAAATGGCAGAGTACGAAGCTGGAAAAACAAAAGTTAAACCCAAAGTAAATCTTAATGCCGCAAAAGAGTATAATAAGAAAGCCATTCAATTGTATGAGTGGTTTCTAAGAGATTTCCCCAAAGACGAAAAAGTTCCACAGGCTTTATTTTTCTTGGGCTACAATTTCTTTGAACTCGGGAATGTCAATAAAGGAAAAGAGTATTATACACAATTAACTACTAAATACCCTAAAAGCGAATATGTAGATGAATCCAACTTTGCCTTAGCGGAATATTATTTTGAAAATGATCAATGGCAAAATGCAGAAAGCCACTATCGCAAGGTAGCCCAAAACCCACGATCTCGATTGTATGCTTTTGCAATGTATAAAGCTGCCTGGTGTCTTTATAAACAGGGAAAATATAAATTAGCATTAGATACAGTTGAAAAAGTTATTTTAAAGGGTCGCAGAACCAAGGGACTAGGAGATCGTTCTACCAAGGGAGTAAGTAGTATACGCCTGGCTAATGAAGCTTTAAAAGACATTGTAGTTTTTTTTGCTGAGGCAGGAAATTACAAGGAAGCCTATGATTATTTCGTAAAAGTGGCGGGTAGTAAAAGTGCACCTGCCTTGTACGAAAAACTAGCTAATTATTATTTGGATCGTGGGGCTAGAACTCAAGCAAAATATATTTTAGACGATCTTGTAGATAAAGATCCTTTATCGCCCAAAGCTTTTGAAAGCCAATATAAAATTGTAACTATGTTTTCAACAGCTGGAAATAGTCAAATTTTTAAAGATGAACTATTTAAGTGGATTGAACAATATGGACCAGGAAGTGCCTGGCAAAAAGCCAATAGTAGTAATAAAGTTTTAATTGAGAAGTCCGAACTACTTGCTGAAGCTACATTGAGAAATTACATTTTACAAAACCACCAAACAGCACAAAATTCACGTGCTAAGTTTTCTGTGGAATTGGCTCAAAATGGGTACAATCTTTATTTTGTTACCTTTGCAAACTCCAAAAGGGCTGATGAAATGCATTTCTTTTATGGTGAATTGCTCTACGACATGAAGAATTATAACGATGCTGGTAGAAACTATATGTGGGTAGTAGAGAACTCTGAGCAAAGCAGCTACTATAAGCAATCCCTTCTAAATGCAATTCTTTCATTGGAAAAAGGTCTCCCAACAAATGCAGAAATTAAGGAAATTGTTGGACAAAATACACAGCCCATTGAATTTGATAAATCTATAAAAAATTTCGAAAAGCTTGCTAAACTTTTATTTGTAAAAATCCCAGAGGGTGAAAACGTAATTCAGGTAAAATACAAATTGGGAACATTGTACTATTACTACAATCAGTTTGATCCCGCTCTGACTATGTTCAATGAAGTCATTAAAGAGCAGCCAAAAAGCAAGTTTGCAGAGTACTCAGCAAATTTAATTCTAGATATATATAACCTAAAAAAGGACTATATTGGACTTGAGAAGGCTGCTGATGAGTTATTGAAAGTTCCAGGTTTAAAGACTTCAAATATTGGACGGCAAATAAAAGCCACCAAACAGAGGTCAGCTTTTAAAAGAGCTGAAAATCTGGAAGATTCTAAAAATTATGTCGAAGCCGCAAATTCATATTTAAAGTTTGCTCACGAAAACCCCAAGTCATCTTTATCCATTTCGGCATATTACAATGCGGGGATCAATTTTGATAAAGGAGGGGATTATTTATCGGCCCTGACTATGTACGAGAAAATAGCAGGTGCTAAAATCACAAAGAGTAAAAATCTGCAAAAAAATGCTAATAAATTTCTTGGTCCTTTATATGAAAAGCTAGGAAGGTACCCAGAGGCGGCAAAAGCTTACGAATCCTATGCCTCTGCCGAACCAAAGGATAATGACAGCTTAAGTTATATATTTAATGCAGCTGTGATTCATGAAGCCATGTTGAGTTATTCAAAGGCGATTAAAGGTTACGAGTCTTATTTAGGTAAAAGTAAAAAAAGCGACCGATGGGACGTGCTTTTTTATATTGGTAAAATCTGGGAAGAAAGAAAAAATTATACGACTGCAATAAAGTATTTTGAACAATACATGAATAGCCCAACAAAAAATAAGTCAAACATAGTGGAGGCGGCTTATCGCATCGGAGTTATTAATGAGACCTTGGGTAGAAAAAGTAAAGCGGATGAGTGGTATAAAAAAACATTAAGGATTTATCATAATTTTAAGAAAACAGGAGCTAGAGTCGGCTCAAAATATGCTTCTGAAGCCGATTTCAAATTAGTTTATCCTACATTTCAAGAATTAGTCCGATTAAAAATTCCTAAAGATCCAAAACAGCAAGCAAAAATAGTTCAAAGTAAATTAAACTTAGTAAATCGACTAAAAGAAGAATTAAAAAGAATTGTAAAATATGATGATGCATTTCAAATTGTAGCAGCATTAACTTTGCAAGGCCAAGCTTTGCAACACATGTCTTCTGCGCTGTACAATGCTCCACTCCCACCGGGTTTGGATGCAGAGCAATCAAAAATTTATAAAGAAGAAATAGATAAACTAGCTAAGCCTTTAAAGGATCAAGCCATTGAGAATTACAAAGCTGCTTTAGAAAGGGGTTACAGTTTAGGTGGTTATAGCGATTGGATGAAAAAAGCTATCATCGAACTAGAAAAAATTGTACCAGGAGCTATTGGCGACAATGGAGAAAAAGTTTTTTACATTACAAGATTAGATTTAATGGGAGATGAGCTAGAAAAGGATGTTTTAAAGAATATTCAAGAAAGGCTTTCTAAGAATCCTGAAGATGTTAAAACACTCAATATGTTGGGAGTGTATTATTTAAAAGAAAAGCAGTTGGGCTTGGCAAATTTTGCCTTTGGCAAGGGTTTGTTGTTTGATAAAGAAAATCCAGCAATTTATAATAACTTAGGTGTCATTGAGATTAAGAAGGGTGACATTCGACAAGCCATTGTAAACTTTAAGAAAGCGCTCTCTTTTAATCCTAAGTATAAACCAGCACAAACGAATTTAAGTTCAATATACCTAGATTATAAAGATTTTAAGTCTTCAATAGGTCCCATAGAAGACAGCTATGACGACTTAAAGAAAGACTTAAGCCGAGGTTCAGTTATGGCAGTCCAGGCAGCAAATAATTATGCTGTCGCATTGGTGGGTTTAGGAGATAATAAAAAAGCTAAGTCGATCTATGAGAAGATAATGGATGGCGGTTCGAGAGATGTCGATGTTATGATGAATTATGCAATATTGTTAGCAAAAGTATTAAAGGAGAAAACAGATTCCATTAAAATATTTAGTAAAATTAAATTTACTAGTGAGGACCCAGTTATTTTAAATAAAATAAAGGAATTAGAAAAGGAACTGGATGAGACAAAGTAGATACAAAACTCAATTATTAATAGGACTATCCTTAGTCTTCACTTTTTTTGGAGCATCTACATTGGCTCAAGGTAAAAAAGATGCTTCTAAGAAAAGAACAAGCATAAACTTTGAAGATGAGTTAGTGCAAGGAGAAGTTCAAAAACCCGAACTCCTTTATCTTTTACAAAAGAAACAGTTTAATTTTAAAAGATTAATAAAGTTGAGGAAAAACTTTTTACCAGAGATGAGAAGGACAGCAGAAGATATGCAACCCCTCGGGAGTGATCATTGAAGTCGTTTATTGTAATACGAGTATTTAAGTCAGGCCAATTAGTAGAAGTTAAACAATTTGATACTGATCAAATTGTTATTGGTAAAAGTGACGAAGCTCAACTTACAATTAACGACTCTTCCGTATCGCCACTGCATGCAGTAATAGAGAATCGCGGTGGAACCTATTTTATTTCAGATTTAGGTTCAGATAAGGGAACATATGTTGGGGAAGAAAAAATATTAGAAAGAGAAATTACATCTGGTCTAGAGATTCTTATTGGAGATTTTAATATCCAATTTAATGTTGGTGTACCCAAACCAATGGGTGCTCAACCTGTAGTTAAGGTAGGGCCGACAGTTCAACCGGAACCGACAAAAATAAAAAGTGAAGAGCCAGAAATTTCGATTACTAAAGAGCAAGTGCAAGAAACTCCTGAAATTGAAAAAACAATTAATGTGAGTCAAACATTTGTTGAGGGTCAACTTCCTAAAGAAAATCTTTTAAAAAAGAAACATGTAAAATCTGAAGGTACCTATGCTCCTGAAAGTGCATTTACAGATATAAAACAAATCGTAAAGCCGGAGAAGGGTACAAATATAGAGGTGGTCGTCGCCTGGGGTGAAAGAGTTATTTCATCCCACCACTTCAGTAAGGCTGGAAAAGTAGAAATAGGAACGGACCCCTCTTGTGATGTTATCCTTCCACTTGTGGGAACACCCCTTAGAAAACATAAGTTACTTAAAATAGATTCAATGGCTCATGTACTGATTACAAAAGAGATGACAGGCGAGTATGTGACTGGCTCAAATACATCAAAAACTTTTCAGGAAATGGCCAGAAATAACATGATGGAAGTGAAGGGCAACAATTTTGTAATCAATTTAGCTCAGGGAGATATGGTAATAATTAAGTTACCAGTAGGGAACCTAAATATTATTGTTAGATACACTTCAGAAACTCCTAAACCCGCAATGGCACCTTTTTTCGATTTAACGGCTTCAGAGGTGGCGGGAGTGATTCTATCCATCGTTGTCGCTGCAATTTTTAGTTTGTATATGATGGTATATGCTCCTGAACCCCTGAAGGATCTGGACAATAAAGCTGAAGAGCCATTTAGGAAAGCTGTCATTGCTTTTAGTCCACCAAAACCAAAACAATTAGTTAAAATTGCAGAAGAAACTAAAAAAGAAGAGGAAAAGAAAATTGTTAAAGTGGAAGACTTAAACAAAAAAGCCGCACCGACACCCAAGGTGGAAGGCAGTTCGGGTAAAGCGGGAAGCGTACAAAAAACTCCAGAAAAAATAAAAACCCCACCAAAGAAGTTAGTTTCGCAAAAGAAACAGGGTGGCGCTGTGAAGACAGGGGCTGAGGGTGCGAGCGCAAAAAGTGATAAACCAGACCCAAAAAACATGGGGATTTTAAGCGTTTTCGGAAATCGCGGAACTCAAGAAAAATTAAATAAAGTTTTTTCTGGTGCTGGAGAATTAACTGGAATTGCTGGACAAGCTACAGGTAAATCTGGATTCAAAGATGATAGAGCTGGTGGAAACTTAGGAGCAAGAACGAAGGTCGCTCCAGGAAGTGGTCAAGGAAAAGAATCTGTTGGAGCCACAGGGCCCATTACCGGGGGTCGAGGAGCAGGCAACTTTGGTTTTGGCTCAGGTTCGGTGGGTAAAAAAGGCAGTGTACAAATTAATATTGGTGGTCAAGAAGAGGCCTTTGTTGGAACGATAGATAGAGAAGCCATTCGAAGAGTTATTTTGGATAACATTAGCCAAATTAGAAATTGTTATGAGCGTATTTTAAATAGAAACCCCGATCTTTTTGGAAAGTTAGTAATAGAATGGGATATAGAAGAAAAGGGTAGAGTAAAAAGTGCCAAAGCTATTTCGAATACTACAGGAAGTAGTGAGTTGGCTTCATGCGTAGTTGGGAGACTTAAAAATTGGCGGTTTCCAGAACCGCCAGAGGATCAAATTGCACGGGTAACATACCCGTTTGTATTTGCAGCAAAATAGGAGGGGACCTTGGAACAAACAGCATTGGATGCAGCACACGATTGTAGTGCTTACGGTAATTTTGTGGCGAAAGCCTTTTGTCAGGGCGGGCCAGTAATGTATATTATTGCCGTCGTGGGATTATTTACTGCTTTTCTAATTATTGAAAGGTGGATGACTTTAAGAAATTTAAGCATAGATAAAATCAGCTTAAATGAAAATCTTTTTAGTATGATTTTAAGAGGAGATATAAAGCAAGCGATTGCCTTTTGCGATAGTAAGCCCACTCCTTTAACAAATACTTTAAAGGTTGGATTAATTCAGGTTTTAAATAAACGACCGGATGAAGAAGTTCAGGTGGCCATGGATGCTTCTGTTTTAAGGGAAACACCAAGGATAGAAGGCTGGACATCTTTTTTAGCAGTTTTTGGTAACGTTAGTGTTTTAATTGGACTCTTAGGTACGATAGCTGGTCTTATTACTTCTTTTGGTGGTATTGCCGAAGCCGACCAAGCAACTAAGGCAGCCTTGTTGTCAAAAGGGATATCCGAAGCCCTAAACTGTACTGCCTTTGGTCTTTTTGTGGCGATTCTAGCCATTGTGTCCTTCGGATTTTATCAAATCAAAATTGGTAGAGCTATAAACGACATGTTAGAAAGCAGTATGAACTTAATGAATCTTGTTGTCGCTAACCGAGATAAAGTTAAGTACTAGAGGAGAATTATGGCCCATATAGATGATGGAGGAAAAAATAGGAGCTCAAATGTGGAGGTCAATATAGTCCCCTTTATTGACTTAATGAGTGTTCTAATTATTTTCCTTTTAATCACAGCCGTTTGGACTCAAGTTTCCATGATTCAAATTGGAAGTTCTGTCTATGGTAAAAAATCTTCAGATGATACAGCCGAGCCTCCACCCAAAATAGAAATACCATTTCGTTTGGACGTGTTGCCAGAGGGTCATCGTGTGATCATTGGACAAAACACAGTTTCTATTCCCAAAAAGGATGGAAATTTTAATCTTGTTGGATTGATAGTAGAATTAAAAAGGATTAAAAATCTTTATCCAGACAAAGTGGATGCCGTTGTAACAATGAAAGATGAATTGGAATATGTAAATTTAATTGATGGAATGGATGCCTTGTTGTCTTCAGGCTTTCCGGAAATTTCCATCGCTACTTCTGGAGTGGAATAATGCCAATTTATACACCCGGCAAAAGAGATCATAGAAATAGGAGAGTGGGTGCCAGCAAGCGCAGTGCAGTTGCCGTTTTATCACTAACAGCAATGGTGGATATGTTTACGGTTCTTGCTGTTTTCTTATTACAAAATTATGCGACTACAAATCAAATATTGTATTTACCTGAAAAAGTAGAATTGCCCCAGGCATCGGCGGTGAAAGAATTAAAACCTTCGAACGTCGTAATAGTTTCTAAAGATGGTATTTTTTTAAATGAAAAGAAAATAGTTCCTTATGAAAATGTTAAAGAACAATCGGACTGGTTGATCCCCCAGTTGGTAGATGGAGTAAAAAATCTTATCAAAGAAGGTGAGAATGAGCAGAAAAAATTCACGCAAAGGCTAAAGCAAGCGGTGACTGATGCAAGAAAGGGAAGTGAAAAAGGAGTGGAAGAAATTGATAAATTCCGAAAGCTAACCATTCAGGCCGATAAACTTATGGATTTTCTAACAGTTAAGAAAGTTATGTATACAATTACAGAAGCTGGTGCCGTAGAAATAAACTTCGCTGTGCTCAAAAAGGAAGATGAAAAAGAAAAAGGCCTATAGCCTATAATAATGGCCAATAGCCAATGATACTAATAAAAGTCCATAAAATTTTAATATAGTTGCCATAAATTCTTATTCTTTTTTGGCGAAAAATATTCATAAAAACAGGATGTTAGCCAAAAAATTTGACTCAGTGAATCCTCTTCCTTTAGAATCTTAATCAATATTGTGTGTACAATTATCTTTAACACTAAAAAGGAATATTGCATTAATGAAGATGGGATTATTTATTATTAGCTTGTTAATCTATATGCCCTCTTGGGCAGATATGCGTAGATCTAGTTGCAATTTATATTTAGCAAACCCAATGCCTTATCAAGGGACTTCGAAACTTCCCTTGTTACCAAAAAAGGAGTTCAAACGACAAGTTATCCGAGCTAAACTTTTTAGAGGTTTAATTTATGATGATCATGATGGAGAGTTGCTAAATATTCCTGATTTACGACAATTTGTAATCAATAGAAATTTTAATATGTATATTAGTACTGATAGTACTAATATCGATCACTCTATACTAGGGGCTCATAGAGCGGTTCCCTTTGCTGGAATGCTTAAAGTCACAAATGGAAAAATTACTAACTTAATTATGCTTGAAAAGACTGCCTATAGGGGTTCTGTAAACAAGATGCTAGAATTGATTCAATACTTGAGTGAAGAAGGTGTGGATCTTTCAAGCACAACCATTTCTTTGTTTTTTAATGAAGATCCTGTTTACGAAGTTTCTGTGAATGAATTCCTGAATAGATTTCGCCATTAAGCTGCATTTTTATTTTGTAATAATTGGGAGCGAATATAATTGATTATTGTCGCTTTGTCCTCTGAGTTTATTGCTTGAAACATAAAACCAATAAAACCGGTTTCGCTAATAAAGCGCACCTCTGCTTTGGCTCTGAGCTCTTGATGAAAGGCATTAGATTTTAAAATTAAATTCACTTCTGAACCAATACTTAAGTTATTAATGCCTGAGATTCCACATCCACCAGCACTCACTGTTTTGAGTTGACCGATATAACTTTGTCCATTGAATTCTACTATGGCTTGCCCTTGAATGTTGGTTCGTGAGTGTTTTCTTTTGGAAATGCCAATTTCATTTAAGAGGTCTTCAAATTCAAATAGGGGCAGCCAATCCTCCATACCTGTTGTCCAAATTAGAATATCTTTTTTATTTTCAATTTCTTGGATTTGTTTTAAAAAGTCCTCCCTACTGAGTGGTCCGGAAGAGACTTCATCGACAACAAAATGCCATTGTTTTTCTTTTTGTGAAGTAGGGTGCTGAGTTAACAATTCATGTAAATGATTTCTCCACCAAGTTGGCGATTTCCAATCATTTTGAGGTTGTCCCCAAATGAGACAGTCATTCCCTAGTGAACCAGATTCAATTTTTTTTTCTACGGAATTTGTGTCAAAGGGCCCTTGGACCTCATTGTTTTCAAATATAAACCATTTTCCCATAACATAGCGTTATCGGTATTCTGTCAATTTCACTTTAGAGGCAAAGATGAGGTCGAATTTATACTTGTGTTGACTGAAACAAGGCAAAATAGCATAAACAAAACGAGCTTATATGAAGAAAACTACACAGATTTTGCTATTCCTATTGTTCCTTGTTATTATTATTGAGGTGATAATTATTGCTCCGCAATTATTAGACCAGGAAGACTTTAAAGAGTCTCAGAATGAATTTAACTTCCAAGACCAAGGCCCAGTAGAACAGCGACTCACAGGAATGCATCTTATTGAGTCACGCCAACAAGAAAAAGAATGGGAACTTTGGTCAAATGAAGCTAAGAACTATAAAAATAAACGCATTTGGGACCTTGAAACAGTAAAAGTAAAATTTTTTGGCAAAAATGGTGTGGTATTTAATGTGACTGGAAAAAAGGGGAAAGTGGAAGTCATTTCTAAAAATATGGAAGTAGAGGGGGAGGTAGTTACTAAAACCTCTAATGGTTATATATTTCGTACAGAAAAAATAAAATACAATTCAAAAGAGAAAACCCTTATTGGTCCAGAAGACATAGAAATGTTAGGCCCCTTAGATGCAAATAAACAAAGAATGAATCTAAGAGGAACTCATCTTATTGCGAATTTAGATAGTGCATTAATGGAAATAAAAAGTAATGTAGTAGCAGAAAAACCCATTAAAAATGAAATTAAGGTATATATTAAAAGTCAAAGAGCACAGTTCAGTGGGCGTTCAAATTATGCACGTTTTTTAGATGATGTCGTTATTGATTATGATACTATGCGTGTTACAGGTCCAGATGCTGTTTTTAACTATGATTCAGGCAAAGATATTATTTCCTCTATTTTTGTACAGGGTGGAGTCAAAGTTAGCGATGTGGACAAGTGGGCCACCTCACAGACAGTGAACGTAGAGTTTGATAAAGAACAGTATATTTTTAAAGGAAACCCAAGAGTTGTACAAAATAACGATGAACTTAAGGGGGAAGAAATTATTTTTTTTGATCGAGGGAAAAGAGTAAAAGTTTTAAAAGCGAGAGCCAACTTAAATGAAAACAAATCTAGAGTGAAAAAGTGAACTTATTAAAAATAACAAATATCAGCAAAAAATTTAAATTAAGAAAAGTAGTTAATGAAGTTTCATTTTCGGTAAGAGACGGTGAAGTTGTAGGTCTTTTAGGCCCCAATGGTGCGGGAAAGACTACTAGTTTTTATATGGTTGTTGGAATATTGAGCCCAGACTCAGGTCAAGTTGATTTGAATGATAAAGATATAACTCCCCTTCCTATGTTTGAAAGAGCAAGAATTGGTTTGAGTTATCTTCCTCAAGAAGCAAGTATATTTCGCAAATTGACTGTTAAAGAAAACTTGTTAGTTGCATTAGAAGCTCAAGGTCGATTTGGGTCTGATAAAATAGACCGGTTGAATAAATTAATATCTGATTTTGATATCAAGCATGTTTTAGAAAATTATGGATACTCCCTTTCCGGTGGCGAAAGGCGAAGAGTAGAAATAGCTAGATCATTGGCCGGAGATCCAAAATTTTTGTTATTAGATGAGCCCTTTGCTGGAATAGATCCTATTGCCGTGGGCGATATTCAAAATATAATACGAGATTTAAAAAGTCGAGGTATAGGGGTATTGATTACAGACCATAATGTAAGGGAAACCTTGGGAATTTGTGATAAGGCCTATATACTAAAAGAGGGGCGAATCGAGGTTGAGGGTTCGTCTGATGAAATTGCATCTTCTGAGATAGCCAAAAGGTTTTATCTTGGGGAGAATTTTAAACTTTAGTCTGAGGAGAAATGATGGCCGGTCTTAAGATGTCCATGAAGTTATCACAACAATTGCGAATGACTCCGCAATTGCAACAAGCAATTAAATTGTTGCAGCTTTCTCGCGTGGAACTCGAAGATGCTATAAGAAAAGAACTTAATGAAAATCCCATTTTAGAAGAGTTTCATGAAACCACAGAAGATGATGCTGCAAAATCTAACGCGCAAACCTCCAGTGATGTACAACCCACGGACTCAACAGTAGTAGATTCCTCGGATCCAAGGAAACAAGAAGAGTTTGATTGGGAAAATTACATTGAAAATCAGAATCGAACCACTCCATCGACAATGGGCAATTCTGATGAAATTATGAATTATGAAAATCTAATTTCACAAGCAACCACCTTACAAGATCATTTGTTATGGCAAGTGGGCCTTTCTGGATTCAATGAGGAAGAAGAGGTGATTGCTAGAGTTCTAATCAGTTATATTGACGAAGATGGCTGGATAAAAACCAAGCTAGAAGATATTGCTAGGGAAGAAGAAATTACGGTTCAAGACTTAGAAGATGTATTGCCCTTTGTGCAGGAGTTTGACCCCCCGGGCGTGGGAGCTAGAGATCTTAAAGAGTGCCTATTAATACAGGCTAAACACTATGAAGAAGACACTCATGATCTCGTAGCTTTAATCAATAATCATTTAAAGGACCTTGAAAAAAAGAACTATGTAGCCATCGCTAAAGCAATGGATTCGGAAGTCGAGTCTATTGTCGAAATGTGCAATATAATTCTTAGCATGGACCCAAAGCCGGGTCGTATTTTTATGACTCAAGATACACACTATGTAACTCCGGATGTCTATGTTTATAAAGTGGGTGAAGAATATGTAGTTTCACTCAATGAAGATGGCTTACCTAGATTGCGAGTTTCCAATTTATATAAGAATTTATTAAAGACCCAAAAGGAAAGTAAAGACAAAGATACACAAGATTATATTCAGGAAAAATTGAGATCGGCAGTGTGGTTAATCAAATCTATTCACCAAAGGCAAAGAACAATATATAAGGTGACTGAGAGCATAGTTAAACATCAAACAGATTTTTTTGAAAAGGGCCCTGGTTTTATTAAGCCTATGATTTTAAGGGATATTGCCAATGACATTGGTATGCACGAATCCACAGTTAGTCGAGTAACAACCAGCAAGTTTGTACACACCCCAAGAGGTATTTTCGAGCTTAAATACTTCTTTAATTCTGGTATTGGTAAAACGGATGGGGATTCTGTGGCATCAGAGAGCGTAAAATTAAAAATTAAAGATTTGGTGTCTAAGGAAGATCTTAAGAAGCCCCTTTCTGATCAAAGAATTGTTGAACTATTAAAAAAAGATGGCATAAAAATCGCTCGCCGAACTGTAGCTAAATATAGAGATATGTTGAAGATACTCCCATCCTCAAAACGAAAAAAGTACTTTTAATATAGTTAAAGTATTCCGCCCGGATGGAGTCAGATTTAGTTGTGAATAGTCTCACACATAATCTATTAATTTGTGCCACTCACTCTAATCCGTCCTGAAAAAAATACCAATTTTTGTTATTCCAACTTATTAAAAATTTTTGAATTAGCCCTGGAATAAGGATTGCTGTATATAGAGGGTGTTTACAAGAAAGGGTATTTAAATGCAAAGGGCAGTAATGGCGGCCTTTAGCTTGTGTTGGGTTCTTAGTATGAACTTTGCATTAGCGCAAGAAGGAACTTGGATCAGTAAAAACATAAAGTTTAAAGAATTGAAATGCAGTAACGAAAAATTGCATTTTGAGCTAAAAACTTCGCCTTACTTTTTTATTTACAATAAAAGTGAAACATATCTTCTTGTGGATAGTCTAATTGATGAAAATTTGAGCTGTATTGATGAGTCTTTTTCTTTCCTGCTGAAGCTGGTCAGTCTCGACAATGGTACTAAGTTACAAATGTTATTAATTCAAGATGATAAAAAAACCCAAGTCCAAATACTCACAGGCCAGCAAGGGGGCCAGACATTAGACTGTGTTAACTCAAGATTTCGCTGTCCCGAGCAAGTGACTCCTCTTTCGGACTTTTATTAAATCAGATATTTTAAATTCAGAATAAACAAACTTAATATGAGCACCTAGTTAAGTTTAGAATTCAATTAATCAATGGCAAAACCCGATATGATACAAGATGCATATATCATTATTATTTTTGTTATTTTTTATATTTTTTGGGGATTCTTATGGGGAGACCCTGTCCCCAGATTGCGATCTACAGGGTTCAACTGAGTTCTCTTGTCAAAATATTGGTAACATGATTATTGGTCCTAAAGGATTAAAGAGAATTTTTGATGAGACGGTAAACAATCCAAAGTTTAAAAAACAAATAAAAGAAAAAATAGCAGAATCCTTTAAAAAAATGCCAAAGCAAGTTTGGTATAAGACTCCAAAAAAATGTCAAACAGTTATGGCTAGAGACTTTGCCAAATCTTTTGTTTTAAAAAAATCTTTACCTGTATCAGAGGGTTGTATCCTAGCCCCACATTTTGATTCTAATGGGAGAATTATGGCTGATACTAAAGCCGTACCCATTGAATTAGCTACAGAAAATATTTATCTAGATGAAAATAATTTTGAATTTGAAATGGCAGATCCCGTTTGTGAGATGGGTCAATGTCGTTCACAGATTCGACTCAAAAAAATAGCTCTAATAAGTAATTTCACAATACGAACTGCCGATGGAAAGTTACTAAGTGGACCCAGTTATCGTATTAAAATGGACTCAGAAAAAAATATACCCGCGTCTCTAGATGCAGTCCTCATCGTGGAAGATGGTGGAAAATTAAATTCCATAAGCTCTGGTTTTAAAAGATTAAAGGTCAATCCAGAAACTTTTAATTTGGAACAAGTGATTCGCCAAAACAATAAAGTTTATGAAATGAGTGATCTTATTTACCCAGAAAGTCAGCGAGATACAAAGTCAGATCGAGCAAGAAAAAGAGAGCTTACAAATTTAAAAAGTAAATATCTTTTTCCATTACAGTGTGATGCCGTAAAAGCTCTATTGGAAAATAAAGATCCAGAAGAGGAATATACAAATCAATTTTTAGAGTATAAAAGGAAAAATCAAAGGGCATCTGTATTGTCTGCAAGTGACCAGCAAGATCTCAATAGGGGACTGGAATATGTAAGAAAAAATAAATCTAGAAAATCAAATTTAAATTGCAAAGATATACCTGCAGATATTTTTGCATCAACTAAAGATTTTGATGAAGCCTATGATATTGCGGAGGCCAAAGTAGCGGGCTTTAGAGATTTGCAAACCCAGTGGCTGTTCGATGGAGTAGTGTCCAATGTAATGGCACAGGAAACCATTAAAGATGAGGAGTTTGTAAACGCTGTTATTGTTCCAGAAATTCAAAAACAGGCTCTCAATGAAGCACAAAAATACATGCAAAAAGCTATTGCCGATTTAAGTCAAACTGTTAACCCTTTGCTGGAGCAGGAATTTCAGTTGCCATTGATCAATATGGATCTGCAAACTCGGATATCTAATGCGGATTCAACATTAGATAAGCTAAAAAAACAACTCTCCTACTTAGAAAATGAACACCCTATTGATTATGAAAGTCAAAAAGCTGTTGAACAACAAAAACTTGAAGCTTTAGCTAAAACTCGCAAAATTTTGGAGGTTAAAGAAAAACTGGAAAGTGAGGCCAATAAACAGGAGAGTCTCCAGCTCAATACAAACTATTTATTAGATTCGATTGACAACATGAATCGCATAAGAATTGTTAATCGTAAAGATCTTTGTAAGAGTGGTGTTTCAATTCCCGGGCTTGTTGATGGCATTACTCAACAGAAAGAGTTGGGTAATAATGAATTTGCTTTTGAGTTCCCGATCTCTACATTGCAAAAATACATCGATGAAATGTATAAAAAATTTCCATATTTGTGCTCGGAGGGAACACAAAAAGATTGCTCTGATGGAACTAAAGTTAAATTACCCAATGCACCAAAATTAAAATGCGATGGAGAAAAAGCTTGTTTACTAGATTTTGGAATGGTGATTGCGCAAGCCATGGGTGGAAAACACAACTTTAATTTTACTTTAAATGCAAAAGTCGAAAAGTGTAAAGAAGGAAACAGAGATTCTGTTTGTTTAAGTTTTGATAAGCCTGAAGTTAAAAATCGCGATGCATTAATTTGGCTATACGATGTGCTTCCTGGACCTTCAATTCAAGGGAAGGTCAAAAAAGCCATGAAAACACTTGGTGAAATTGATATTGGAAGTCTTTTGCCACAAGAAATCCATGAGTCTTTTGCCTATGGAAAACCCATTGTTTAGTCTTCAACAATTAGCTTACCCATGAACTTGAAAACAGTTAAAGAAAGAAAAATACTACTCAATTAGTTTACATTTATTTCTTTTATGTTTTTATGTGTATTTAAAACGTCTTCGTGGATCCAAGTGTAGTAGCCTTCATTACATAATGTATAAACATAATTGCCGTAGGGGGCTGTTGGCATGTGTGTTTCCACTTCTTTGATTGGACTCTGAATATCCGGACATTCTATGCTATTCATTCCTAAAGCTGATTCAACAATACATTGATTTTCAGAAGTATAGGCAATTAAGTAAGACTTATTTGAACGTGGTCCCCAGCTTTCAGTTGGGGTTAAGTGAGCATAGATTTCATTTTTTGCAGCTAGAATAGGCACCAGTTTTTTGTTTTTAACTAGAGTACAAGTAGATTCATTCATCCAATCATATTTTAGATTTGACCATGTAGTCTTAGCTGGGAGGGTGAGTGTTTTCTGTATTTTATAACCAGTGACATGTCCGTATTCACCAGGCCAATAGTTAACAAAATTGAGTCCTAGGGGCGCTTTTGCGCTGGCCCACCTTTCGATAGTCGCACTTAAATAGACAACTTCACCATCACAGCCACCCAACTGCCCATTATAAATAATTTCAAAAGGATAAAATTGGTCTGACATACCATCATTACCTACTAAATTTCTATCGATACTAATGGTTTTTCCATTTTCGAGGTTATAAGATCTTTTGTAACCTTCAGTTGTAGATTTCACTATTTTAAGAGATTGACCAATACCTGTTGGGTCATCATATATTGTTGCACGTTTTAATTTTGTAGAAAGAAAAATTTGATAAAAAGGCTCTGTAAAGTTACAAGAATAAAAATCTGCATGGGCCAAAGTGGGAAACAACATAAAAAGTAGTGAAAATTTTAATAAAAAAGTATTCATCCAAATTCCTCCAAATATATTACCAATAGGTGAACAAATAGCTATTTACTAGATGGGAATTAAATTCAATAAAAATTGCTATATTTAACTAAGAAGAATATTTTACATTACTAAATCGTCGATTATGGTATAGGAAGTCTCAATATGAAAACTATTTATTATAAGAGTCCGTTGGGACCTCTAGAACTGCGCCTAGAGGACAAAATTTTAAACTTTGTTGGTTTGTGTAAAGGGAAGAAGGCAACTCCGGTGAGGGAGTTGACTCAATTTGAAAAAGCATTGTTTGATAGTTTTAATAATTATTTCTCTAATAATATTAAAAAAATAGAGACGAGTTTTCAGTTAACTGGCACAGTATTTCAAAAAAAAGTATGGCAACATTTATGCAAAATTCCACCTGGAACAACACAGTCTTATTCTCAGGTGGCACGTGCGATTGGACGTCCAAAAGCTTATAGAGCTGTGGGACAAGCTTGTAATAAAAATTCCTTACTTATTGTCGTACCTTGTCATCGAGTCATTAGTGAAAGTGGTGAGTTGGGTGGATTTGCCTTGGGGATGAAAGCAAAAAAATATTTATTGGACCTAGAAAATAATTTTTTAGAATCCGTATCTAATTGAGAAAATGTTTTGAATTCCTGTATTTTTAAAATGGTCAAAAGTATCCTAGAAGAACCCAACCATCTAGGAGATTCTATGAAAAAGCCCCCTAGACGCAGTCAGAATTGACAGCGGACTTTAAAAGCCCAACCGTCGGTTAAAACAAAAAAACTTAACCAACGCAAAGGGGGCATAAAGTGATTTATATAGGAATAGACGTAAGCAGCAAGGAATTTGTAGTGCACGCAGTAAATGACAAGAGAAAGGTGTTAATCAAGGGCGGCAAAATAACGCCAGACAAAAAAGGACTGAAGAAAATGTTGGACGGTTTAGGTAAAGAGCAGAAATTGGTGGTCATGGAAGCTGGGAATCAGATGAAGTGGATAGCCCTTTATTTAAAGGGTCGTAGCGATGTCAATTTGCATGTAGTCCATCCGAACGAAATCAAGTGGATCAATCAATCTAGCGGTAAAACCGACAAAATAGATGCTCGTAAAATGGCTGAGCTCGGTAGGGGTAATTTATTACCAAGAAAGGTTCATGTTGTGGAAGGCCATATTCGAGAACTAAGGGAGCTGCTGTCTGCCAGAGAAAAGTTACTTCAAAAGCGAGTTGATCTAGTCAATTGTGCTCAAGGTTTGATGAAGCAAGAAGGTGTTCGCCTACCCAAGGGATTTTTTACTCCAGGTAATTGGGAACAGATGTTGTCAAAACTAAAGGTGGCAGACACTCAAAAGTTAATTTTAAAAAGTATTATGACTTCAATTGATTCTTTAAGGGCATCGGAATCAGATATTTTAGTAAAAGTGAGAGAAATAGAGGATCCGCGTATTGAGTTGCTTGAAAGTATTCCTGGCATAGGTGAACTCAGTTCACGAGTTTTGTTGGCGGCATTGGACGAAGTCCAGCGATTTGATAATAAGAAGTGTGTGGCCAAGTATGGGGCTTTAACACCAAGAATTTACCAAAGTGGTTCTAAAACTCAATTAGGGCGAATAAACAATGATGGTCGCCAAGAGTTAAGGCGAGTGCTGCTACAGTGCGCCCATACGATAGGTCGAATGAGTAATAATTATGCAGCTAAACCGCTGTACGATTTTTTTAAAAGAGTTGAAAAGAAGAGAAACAAAAAAATAGCCGTTGTTGCGGTAGCGAGAAAGTTGCTAACGACAGCGTATGGAGTTTTAAAACACGGTTGCTTTTACGAGCCAAGCCTATTGACACTTGAAGTGGCTTAAAAGGTAACCATTAATGAGAGAGATAAAGTTGAACATTAATTCGATGATTATAAGTATAAAGGTAAGCCCGCATAAACCTTGATTGGGAAATCGATTTGGAGATTGGGACGCCTTTTTTGAACCAGAATATTGGGCCTGAAATAAAGCTCGAATGGGAGGTTAACGTGATCATCTTTTTATTAATGGATTAGTTTATGAAGAAGAATTTAAAAATAAAATTTAATCGAAAAAACTTGGGTTTTTAAGTTGACTCAGGCTTTTTCATGGGAGGTTTTTATGTTAGTAGATGTCCGCTTCAAGAAATTAGATCACTCAGATAGCCTAGTTGAATATATTTATGAAAAAGTAGAAAAGCTTTCCACTTATTGTAGAGGACATGTTGTTGTCCATTTTGATATCTCTAAACAGGGACGAAAAAACATCAGTGAGCTTACATTTAAGACACAATTAAATACATATCACGCTCAAGCTTCTTCAGATAATTTTTATTCAGCGGTAGACCTGGCTTTAACTAAAGTTCTAAAACAAGTTAAGAAACATAGACAAAAACTTAGAATGCACAAAAATTATGCATTGAATCCTGAGCGCGAAGTCGCATAAAGGACAGTTCTTGACCACCCTGGATTCCTCCTATATCTAGGAGAGTATTTCAATTCCAACAGGGTGGTATATTTATGAGTCAATATTCCTTTACTAGTGAGTCCGTTTCAGAGGGACATCCTGATAAGATGGCGGATCAAATAAGCGATGCGGTATTAGATGCCTTATTGGCTCAAGATCCAAAAAGTCGAGTGGCCTGTGAAACTATGTTAGCTACTGGCTTTGTAATGCTAGCAGGTGAGGTTACAACAAAGGCCAATGTTGATTATTCTGGAATAGTTAGAAATGTTATTAAAAAAATTGGTTACGATAGCAGTGAGAAGGGTTTTGATTTTCATACCTGCGCAGTAATGAATGCTTTGGGTCAGCAAAGCCCAGATATCGCTATGGGTGTAGATTTTGATAAGAGCAAAGAACAAGGAGCTGGAGATCAAGGGATCATGTTTGGCTATGCCACAAATGAAAGTCCTGAGCTTATGCCTTTGACTATCAGCCTTTCACATAAATTAGTAAAAAACTTAGCTCAATTAAGAAAATCAGAAAAAGTTAAATGGTTGAGACCCGATAGTAAGAGCCAGGTGACAGCTTATTATGAAGGCGATAAGATTAAACGCATAGAATCCATTGTATTGTCCACACAACATGCACCAGAAGTTTCCAATGATGAGATTAGAGCTTTTGTTATAGAAGAATTGATTCAAAAAACCATTCCCAAAGAACTTCTAGATCAAAAAACTAAATTTCATATTAATCCTACGGGTCGTTTTGTTGTTGGTGGCCCTCAAGGAGATTGTGGTCTGACGGGTAGAAAAATTATTGTAGATACCTATGGTGGGCATGGAGCACATGGTGGGGGAGCCTTTTCTGGTAAAGATCCATCAAAAGTGGATCGCTCCGCTGCTTACGCTGCTCGTCATATTGCTAAAAATATTGTTGCTTCAGGTTTAGCTGATCGTTGTTTGGTACAAGTCGCCTATGCCATCGGTGTGGCAGATCCGATGAGCCTGTTTATTCATGATTATGGTACTAGCAAAGTGGGCACAGAAAAAATTGTTGAAGCAGTGAAAAGAGTGTGGAGCTTAAAACCTGCAGATATAATTAGAGATTTCGATCTGCTAAAACCTAAATATCAACAAACGGCTGCTTATGGTCATTTTGGTCGGGATGAAGAAGGTTTTACTTGGGAAAAAGTAAATAAAGTAGAGCAACTAAAGTCTTCAATTTAAATTGAGTTCTAAACTGGCAATGAGTTATGTGTTGCAATGTATGGCAACTGATTGTAGCTATTTATCCCTATGGCCCGAAAAGTAGCGACGACAGTTTATATTACTGAAGACCAACAGAATTTATTAAGAGAACTGAATCTCCGCTCCAAAGTTCCGATAGCTGAATTTATTCGCCAAGGAATTGATTGGGTAATTAATCAAAATAAAGAGATACTACCAGGACAATTGGAATTAGACCCCTTACCATATGGAAGCCCAACAACTCAGAGCTATGAATCCAAAAAATATTCGTAATTTTTCAATTATTGCCCATATTGACCATGGAAAATCCACACTTGCTGATGGTTTGTTAGAGTCAACAGGGACTTTGACAGATCGAGAGAAAAAAAGTCAATTTCTAGATAATATGGATATTGAACGTGAACGTGGGATTACAATTAAAGCCCAAACAGTTAGGCTTATGTACAAAGCTAAAAACGGCGAGATTTATCAACTGAATTTGATTGATACTCCTGGACATGTTGATTTTTCCTATGAGGTGTCCAGGTCTTTAGCTGCTTGTGAAGGGGCTTTGCTAGTTGTTGATGCTGCACAGGGAGTAGAGGCTCAAACGTTAGCCAATGTTTATCTAGCGATTGAAAACAATTTAGAAATTGTACCTGTATTGAATAAAATTGATTTGCCCGCGGCAGATCCTGAGTCCGTAAAGCAACAAATTGAAGAGGCCATTGGCATTGATGCCTCGGAAGCCATTTTAGCAAGTGCAAAAGAAAAAATTGGGATTCCTGAAATATTGGAAGCTATAGTGGCAAAAGTTCCACCTCCAGATGCGGACAGATCCAAACCCTTAAGGGCACTTATTTTTGACTCTTGGTTTGATAATTATCAAGGGGTAGTTGTTCTGGTAAAAGTTGTAGATGGAGACATTAAGAAGGGTGATAAAGTTCACTTTATGGCCAGTGATAGAAATTATGAAGTATTAAAGCTGGGTGTGTTTGCACCCTTTGCCCAAACTTTAAATCAACTAGAAGCCGGTGAAGTGGGTTATATTATATGTGGTATAAAAGATATTCGCGATGTGGCCGTGGGTGATACTTTGACTCATTTAAAGAGCGCCGTCAAAGTGCAAGCTAAAGATCCATTGCCAGGTTTTAAAACTGTAAAGCCCATGGTTTTCTCAGGAATTTTTCCTGTAGAATCCCCCGATTTCCCCGACTTAAAAGAAGCGCTTGAAAAATTAGCATTAAATGATTCTAGTTTCACTTACGAAGTCGAAAGCTCAGCTGCATTAGGTTTTGGCTTTCGCTGTGGTTTTTTAGGATTGTTACATATGGAAATTGTAAGGGAACGCTTAGAAAGAGAGTTCCACTTGTCACTTATAAGTACAGCACCGAGTGTTGTTTATAAGCTTTATTTAAATGATGGTAAAATTATACATTTAGAAAACCCTTCAGCTTTGCCAGATCTTACAACTATTGAACATATGGAAGAACCCATAGTGAATCTCACTATCCACACGCCTACTGATTATATTGGTGGTCTATTTAAACTCTGCGAAGAAAGAAGAGGCGTGCAGATCAAAATGGAATATATTTCTGAAAAGAAAGTGATAATTGAATACCGTTTACCTTTAAATGAAATGGTACTCGATTTTTATGATAAATTAAAATCTATATCTAAAGGTTATGCTTCTATGGAGTATGAAATCGCTGATTACCAAGAGGCGGATATTGTAAAAATGGATATTTTGCTCAATGGTGAACCTGTAGATGCACTTTCTGTTATGGTGCACAACTCAAAAGCACTAATACGGGGTAGACAATTAACTGAAAAACTTAAAGAATTAATACCAAGGCAACAATTTAAAATTGCAATACAAGCAGCTATAGGAGCAAAAGTGATTGCTAGAGAAACCGTTGGAGCTCTAAGAAAAGATGTCACTGCAAAATGTTATGGTGGTGACATCACCAGAAAACGTAAGCTATTGGAAAAGCAAAAAGAAGGAAAAAAGAAAATGAAACAAATAGGAACTGTGGATGTCCCTCAAGAGGCTTTTCTTGCAATTTTGAAAGTGGAGGATTGATGAAATTAGATAAAAAGTTTTGGACTGAAGGCACAGGTTCTATGTTGATTGCTATTTTGGTAGCATTAACTATTCGCTGGGCATTTATGGAAGCTTATGTAATTCCCTCCGGGAGCATGCTACCCAGTCTTTTAATAAATGATCATATTTTTGTAAATAAATTGGTTTATGGTTTAAGATTTCCCTTTACAGAAAATTGGATGTGGCGAAATCAAGAACCCAAGCGAGGCGAAGTTATCGTCTTCCGCTATCCAGAGAGTCCAGATAGATTTTATATAAAAAGAGTTGTTGGTATTCCTGGAGATAGAGTTTTTTATGAAAATGGTGATCTATATATCAATGACGAACTTGTAGAAAAAAGAGTCCCACAAACCTTAAAGTCCGATTTTGATTGGTTAAGAGACAAGGATTTGGGTGATGGCCCAGGAGCTAGAAACTACTATGTACACTGGGTGGAAAAGTTAGGAGAACACAAGTATTCTACTCTACTTAGGAAAAATAGAGATTGGACGAACTCTGGTCCATATACTGTACCTGAAGATAGTTATTTTGTAATGGGTGATAACAGAGATAACTCTAGAGACAGTCGTTTTTGGCAAAGCACACATTTTGTACCCAGAAAGAATCTTATTGGGCGTGCAATGTTTGTATGGCTAAGCTGTGATGAGACTTTACCCGTGTTAAGTTTTTTATGTAATCCTTTAGATATTAGATGGAAGAGATTTTTCCATTCCGTTAATTAAACCAATGAAGCGTCGGGGCTCAAAGAAAGCAAGTGTCTTAGGTAGTCTTGGTATATTCCTTGCTTCGTTTCTGGTTTTTTTGGCCTTTCGTTGGGCTCTTGTTGAACCTTTTGTTATTCCCTCTGGGAGCATGATTCCGACATTGTTAATTCATGATCATATATTTGTTAATAAAATGGCTTATGGCTTACGTTGGCCATTTAGTAAAAAATGGATTACAGAAATAAAAACTCCTAAAAGAGGAGATGTAGTCATATTTCTTGCTGTAGAAAGCGAGGATTATTACATGGTAAAAAGAGTTATTGGATTACCCGGCGATGTGATTCGCATGGACGAACAGGGCACAATTTTTGTTAATGATACTCCACTGGATAGAAAAACTATTAACGCTTTAGAAAACCCGAATCTCATTGACTATTCTGAAGAGGATTTAAATTCCGACATCAGTGATATTCAGTTCATCAATGAAAAAATGGATCAAAAAAATATTACAGTTATACAAGATTTACATGCCTTAGGATATGAATATGCCCCATGGGTGGTTCCGCAAAAATCACTTTTTGTATTAGGTGATAACAGGAGTCGATCAAGAGATAGTCGATATTGGGGTTTTATGCCCATGGATCACTTAGTGGGCAAGGCATTATTTGTATGGCTGAGTTGTAATAAAACTTTGGCTTCTGCTTCTTTTTTGTGTGACCCATCTACAATTCGTTGGAATCGCTTTTTTCATACTGTAAACTGAACTTAATGAAAATAATTAATTCGAAAAACTCTGTTGAAGATAGTATAAAAAAAGTACTTCGAGAATACACTGAAGCATTACTTATTGCTTTAATAATTGCTGTCATTGTCAGGACATTTATTTTTTCAGCTTATAAAATTCCAACAGAAGCTATGTATCCCACATTACAAGTGGGTGACTTTGTTATTGGTTCAAAACTGAGTTATGGTTGGCGTGTACCTTTTTTGAAAGATCAAATTTTCTATAAAAAGTCTCCGCAAAGGGGCGACGTTATCATTTTTAATTGTGTTAAATCAGGTTCTGGGGATTGCGTTAAAAGAGTGATTGCTGTACCTGGAGACAGAATTCAAATAGTAAAGAAAAATCTTTTTATAAACAATACTAAGGCGGATTATGTGATTTCTTCTTCGGATCAGATGGGAAAAGCTAATCTCGTTGAAAAAATTGGGGCTTCAGAGAGAATTATTTCCATTACTCATAGTCGGATTCTTGAAAATTATGGCCCGGTGATCGTTCCACCTGGTCAATATTTCGTTTTGGGTGATGCTCGTGATGGGACTGAGGACTCCAGAGTTTGGGGCATGATATCAGGAGCTGATATTAAGGCAAAGGCTCTTTTCATATGGATGTCTCTAGATTGGAGTGAGGTTTGGTCTAATAAGGGGAGCGTAAAAGTACGTTGGGAGCGTATTTTTAGAAAAATAAAATAATAAAGTTAGCGATATTGACTCTGTAAGTGTTGGACTATATATTGACGGCCAATGTCATTTTACGGTCGATCCTTTCTAAGCACACAAAACCTCTCCTTAGAAAAAATCAATAAGCTTTTTTCCTTATCAAAAAGAATTAAAGAAGAATATAAAGAAGAACATAGTTATTTTTTACCAGAATGGCATGAGCAACTTCGCAATAAGGTTGTTATTTTAGCTTTTTTTGAACCTAGCACTCGAACTTTATTGAGCTTTCAAATGGCAAGCCAACGCCTGCAGTTAAGAACAGTGACCTTTCCATCGATAAGTGAAAGTAGTCTTATTAAGGGTGAAACCCTTGTTGATACTATTATGAATTTGGAAGCCATGGAGCCCAATTTATTTATATTCCGTACCGGTGACTCTCAAGATTTATTAGATTGTATAAAATCAGTGAAAGTTCCTGTTTTAAATGCTGGAAGTGGGAGTGAAGGTCATCCCACGCAAGCGCTTCTGGATGCTTTTACAATTCAAGAAAGATTGGGAAGTGTAGCTGGACAAAAGATTCTTTTTGTAGGTGATGTGATTCATAGCCGAGTGGCGTCTTCCAATCTTGAATTGTTTAAACTTATGGGAGCGGAAATGGCTATATGTGGTCCCAATGAAATGTTGCCAAAAGAAAATAAGTGGCAGGGAATTCCTACCTTCAAAGATTTAGAAAAAGGATTAGAATGGGCAAATGTCTGTATGGGATTAAGAGTTCAATTAGAAAGGCATGAAGATAAAAATGCCTTGAGCAAAGAAGAATATTCTAAAAACTATTGTATTAACTTACAAAAATTAAAAAAATTTACTCCCATAGGATTGATAATGCATCCAGGTCCATTTATAAGAGGATTGGATTTTGATCCAGAAGTTCTTTCTGATAAACGTTGTGTTGTTCATGAACAAGTGACTCATGGGGTTTATATTAGGGCAGCACTAATTGCAAAAATGCTTGTCAAAGGAGTCAATTAAATGAATGGCTTTCTTGTACTCGAAACTGGTGAATCTTTCGAAGGCAATTTTTTGGGAAGTAAGACTTCTGCTGAATTTACTGCCGATACACCTGTAGGAGAAGTGGTGTTCAATACATCTCACTCTGGATATGAAGAAATGGCCACGGACCCCTCTTATTTCAACCAAATATTAGTAACCACAGCACCAATGCAAGGAAACTATGGCATTGACGATTCTTTTTGGGAATCGAAACAAATTTGGATTAAAGGTTTTGTTTGTCTCGAAATTCAAAAAAGTAAAAGAGACTCCACGTGGTTGAGAAGATTAAACGATAACAATATTCCTGTTCTTGAAGAATTGGACACAAGGTCTCTCGTGTTTCAATTGCGTGAAGCCGGAACCACTTGGGGGGCGATGATCCTAGCTAAAAATGCTGAAGAGGCTAAGGGAAAAGCTTTTAAACTTATTCAAGAAAAAAAGAAAGTTCAAAAAGATTGGCCCTTTTTAGTTACAACTAAAGAAGTCTATGATCTTAAAGGATCCGAAAAAAATGGTTTAAAAATCGCGGTATTGGATTTCGGTGCAAAGCAAAACATTATGCGCGAGCTTATGCTTCGAGTAGAACATTTAAGAGTTTTTCCTTCAAGAACTTCTGTTGAAGAAATAAAGAAATGGAATCCCCATGGCATAATGTTATCCAATGGTCCAGGTGACCCAGAAGAGGTTCTTGAAGCTACAGAAAACATAAAAGACCTTATTGGCTGGAAACCCATATTTGGTATATGTATGGGACATCAGATTCTTGCACGAGCCTTAGGTGGCCATACTTATAAGCTAAAGTTTGGACACCGTGGAAGTAATCATCCAATTAAGGATTTAATTTTAAATAAAATATATATGACCAGCCAAAATCATGGCTATGCTGTAGATCCAAAATCCTTGCCTTCTAGTGTTGATATTACTCACTTTAATTTAAACGACGGCACTGTAGCGGGGATCCGGGATTCTAAAAATAAATGTTTTAGTGTTCAATTTCATCCTGAAAGTCGACCCGGCCCACATGATGCCGCAATTTTATTTGATGAGTTTATAAAACAGGTGCGCTAATGATATACGATGAGCTCATAGATGATATAATGCTTCACTTCTCTAAAGAAAAATATGCTGAAGAAGTTAAAGAAGCCAAAAATGAATTCCATAGATCCGTAGGAATTTTTGACGAAGAGTCCATCGACTTAGAAAGCAAAATTAATTTATTTATGGATTGGTATATTTTCCATAGGATTTTAAAGAGTGAGCAGGTTCCTCCAATTAAGTTAATTTCAAGAGGTGAGGAATATAAGGTTCAAAAGGGAAATGAAGTTTTAATTAAAAATATGTGTGCCAGTCGCTATAGCCTTTTTGAATTTAGTAAGGTTAAGGACGAGGATGTATATGTAAAAGACTTATTTTCAAATTATAATATTGTCTTAAAAAAGTCCCCCTTCATTTTAGGATTTTCAAAGAACGAGATATTTTCTGCAAGGCTTTTTCCCTATGAAGATTCTTTTGTATTTTCAAAAGCTTTTTGTATTCACCCTGAACAAGCGACTAAATATATTCTCAAAGAAGTAAAAAAAATTAATAAAATTAATATTGATGAAAGCATAAGTGCTCGTCAGGATTTAATTTATAAATTGTTAAGAATGAGATATAAAATAGATCAATACAAACACATTAAATTGAAAGATATTTATACTAGTGATCCAAAGTTGAGAATTTAATATATGCCATTATTTAAAGATTTAAAAAAAGTTGTGATTTTTGGAAGCGGGCCCATTGTAATTGGTCAGGCTTGCGAGTTTGACTATTCGGGTACACAAGCTTGTAAGGCACTTATGAAAGAGGGATTAGAAGTTATTCTAATCAACTCAAATCCGGCAACGATAATGACAGATCCAGAGATTGCAACGCGAGTTTATATCGAGCCTTTAAAAAAGATGTTTGTTAAAAAGATTCTAGAAAAAGAAAGGCCGGATGCCGTGATTCCTACACTGGGTGGGCAAACAGCTCTCAATCTTGCATTAGAACTTTATGAATGTGGGATACTCGAAGGATTAGGTATTGAATTGTTGGGAGCTAAACCCGATGTGATTCAAAAGGCCGAAGACAGAGAGAAATTCTGTAGAGTTTTAGATTCTGTAGGAGCTAAATATCCTAACAGTAAAATGGTGAGAACATTTGAACAAGGATTAGAGGCTGCAGATCAGCTGGGTTTCCCCCTTATTTTGCGTCCCAATTATACATTAGGCGGGGGTGGCGGTGGAGTTGCCTACTCTTTAGAAGAATATAAAATTAAAATAGCATCTGGTTTACATGAAAGTCCTACCAATGAAGTGTTAGTCGAAGAAAGCATTTTGGGTTGGAAAGAATTCGAGTTGGAAGTTATGCGTGACAGTGCCGGAACTTTTGTTGTGGTTTGTTCCATAGAAAATTTTGATCCCTGCGGTGTTCATACTGGAGACAGTATTACAGTGGCCCCCCAGCAAACACTTACAGACGAACAGTATCAGTTAATGAGGGATGAAGCTCAAAAAATCATTAATGCTGTGGGTGTAGAAACAGGTGGAGCTAATATTCAGTTTGCCGTTAATCCTGAGAATGGCGAACGCGTTGTAATTGAAATGAATCCCAGAGTTAGTCGTTCTTCGGCTTTGGCCAGTAAAGCCACTGGGTTTCCAATTGCCAAAATCGCTGCATTATTAGCTGTTGGATACACTTTAGAGGAAATTGAAAACGACATTACTAAGTCAACACCAGCATGTTTTGAGCCGGCTCTAGATTATGTTGTTACAAAAGTGCCACGATTTGCCTTCGAAAAATTTTCAGGTGTGAAAGATATTTTGACTACACAAATGAAAAGTGTCGGTGAGGCAATGGGAATAGGACGTACATTTAAGGAAAGTCTACAAAAGGCATTAATCTCTTTAGAGAATTCCGATATACCCTTTCCCATTATAGAGTGGAAAGAAGAAAATTTAACCTATCCAAATAGTTTAAGAATACGTTATATATATCAAGCCTTAAGAGATGGGGTTTCGGTTAGTGAACTATACAAAAAGACCAAAGTCACACCTTGGTTTTTAGAGCAAATGAATGATTTAGTTACTTTTGAAAAAGAGTTTACTAAAAGTGACTTTAAAAAGTTTCCGCTTCTGAGAGCTAAAAAACTTGGATTTTCTGATGCTACCCTAGCCACTTGGTTTAGTAAGGACGAACAAGAGGTCCGCGAAGAAAGATGGCGACAGAATGTTAGGCCAAGATATTTTCAAGTCGATACTTGTGCTGCGGAATTTGCTTCAGAAACACCTTATTTTTATTCTACTTATTGGGCAAAACCAAAACAGTTTGAAAATCAGAAATCTTTAGTTGTACTATTGGGAAGCGGGCCAAATCGGATTGGCCAAGGAATCGAATTTGATTACAGTTGTGTAAGAAGTGTAAGTCAATTTCAAAAAGAGGGATACAAAGTTGCCATGATTAACTCTAATCCAGAAACTGTTTCTACAGATTACGATACCTCTGACCTTTTGTTTTTTGAACCCTTAAATGCGGAATCAGTTTTAGAGGTTTTGAAGTATGTTAATCCAGAGGGTTTTGTTGCACAACTGGGTGGTCAAACTCCGATTAATCTAGTTCCTCAATTAATAAATAATGGTTATAATTTACTTGGATCAAGTAAAGAATCGATTGATTTGGCAGAGGACAGAGGACAATTTATAAAAATATGTAAAGAGCTGAACTTTAAAATTCCAAATTCAGATATGGCATTCGATGTTCATCACGCAAAAGAGATAGCCAGGAAAGTGGATTTCCCAATTATATGTAGACCCAGTTATGTATTGGGTGGTCGAAGAATGGAAATTATAGAAAATGAAGATGAACTAATCTCTTACTTTGATCGCCATGCTAGCTTTATTGATAAGCAAAACCCCTGTTTAATGGATCAGTTCTTAGATAGAGCCTTAGAAGTGGATGTTGACCTCGTAAGAGGAAAAGATTGGACTATTATTGGTGGAGTTATTGAACACATAGAAAAAGCAGGTGTACATAGTGGAGATAGTATGGGTGTGCTTCCTCCACAGAGACTGAAACCAGAGACTTTAAAAACAATAGAAGATTTAAGTGTTCAATTGGCGGATCGAATGAACATTTACGGTTTTTTAAATCTTCAATTGGCAGTTCGTGATGATGAAGTCTTTATGTTAGAGGCCAACCCTAGAAGTTCTAGAAGTGTTCCATTTATTGCTAAAGCAACAGGTGTTCCACTTGTCGATTTAGGTGTACAGGGAATGTTGAAGAGAAGTAAAAATCAGCTTATAAAATACCCCTTGGATTGGAAACAGATGCCTTTTGTTTGCGTTAAGGGTGTCGTTTTCCCATTTAAAAAATTTCAAGAAGCAGATTCAATATTGGGCCCCGAAATGAAATCCACTGGTGAGAGCATGGGTAGAGGTAAAAGCTATTCTGAGGCGCTATTTAAGGCTTATGTGTCCTCTCAATGTTCTATACCCAATGAGGGTGAAGTATTTTTATCCTTGCGTGATAAAGATAAAGACGAATTGATTGAAGTGGCTCAAGAGTTGATTGAAATGGGTTATTCTCTTTCTGCAACTCAAGGGACGTCGACCATCTTAAAAGAAAAAGGACTTCCATGTTTAACAGTAAGAAAAGTGACTGAAGGTCGCCCCCATTGTGTTGATAGAATCCGTTCTGGTAAAGTGGCTTTGGTGATAAATACCACATCCGGTAAGGTTTCTATAGATGCAAGCTTTAGTATTCGCAGAAGTTGCATTGAGTATTCTGTACCTTGTTTAACAGAGGCAGATGCTGCGCGTTCTTTTGTGTTGGCGATGAAGCACCATCGCTCAAGAGACTTTGACACTTATTCTCTTTAATGTTCAAATTCTCTTTGTATGAATTTAGTAGAAGTACAAGATTTAAAGAAATCATTTAAAAGACACTTTTGGAGTGAGAAAAAAACAGTTCTTAAAGGAATTAATTTTAATATTCCGTCGGGAGTGATAACAGGTTTTTTAGGGGCCAATGGTGCCGGAAAAACAACGACGATGAAATGTTTATTAAATCTAATATTCCAGGACTCTGGAAATATTATTTATTTTGGAAAATCTGAATTCTCATCTGAAGTTAAAAAGAAAATTGGTTTTTTGCCTGAACATCCCTATTTTTATAGTTATTTGACAGGCAAGGAATTTTTGCTGTTTTACGGGGAATTGTCTAGAACTTTAAGTAAAAAAGCATTAATCGATAGAACGGAATCCCTTTTAAAGCGGGTGGATCTTTATCATGCAAAAGACATAGCTTTGAGAAATTACTCTAAGGGGATGTTGCAAAAAATAGGTTTTGCTCAAGCTTTAATACATGAACCTGATTTGTTGATATTAGATGAACCCATGTCTGGCTTGGACCCCGACGGTCGCCACTATTTAAGTGAATTAATTAAGGAATCTGCGAGAGAGGGTCATTCAGTTTTTTTAAGTAGTCATTTGCTTCATGATACAGAATTGCTTTGTGAAAATTTAGTTATTTTAAAAGACGGCACGGTTTTTTATGAAGGCTCCACTAAAGATATATTAAATACTTTAAGTACACAGTATAAAATTTCTTATTTAGAAGAGAATTTTCAAAAAATTATTTTTGAAAAAGATCAGTTGCAAATGCAAAGCCGTCTTAAAGAACTCGTCGCAAAAAACTGTATTATTGAAAAGGTGGAAAAAGACAGGGTAACATTAGAAGAGTATTTTGTAAAAAATGTTTTGGAGAAAAGAAAAAATGAAGTCCATTTGGATCATCGCTAAAAACACATATCGCGAGATCATTAGAGATCGTATAATATATGCGCTCATAGTTTTTGCTATTGTTATGGTGGGTGGGGCACTTGCCTTGGGGCAATTGAGCTTTACAGAGCAGGCAAGAATATCTGCTAATTTTGGTATGGCGGCCATCCATTTAAGTTCAGTTATCATTGCTGTGTTTGTTGGAAGTACTTTGGTTGCAAAAGAAATTGATAAACAAACTATTCTTAGTATTTTATCAAAACCACTCAGCCGGACTCAATTTTTGATGGGCAAGAGCTTTGGTTTAATTTTAATTATTGCCTCTTTAATATTAGGCCTTTCTTTGATCTTAGTGTTTGTTTTTTGGGGACTTGGGGTGCCCATAACAAGTTCTTTTTTAGTCGCTATTTTGGGAATACTTATCGAGTCTTTAATCCTTATGGGTTTAGCCTTAATGTTCAGTTCATTTAGTAGTTCCTTTATGGTTGTTTCTTTAACTATAGGAGTGTTTTTAATTGGTCATTGGGTAGAGAATTTAAATTTTTTATCTAAGAAAAGCTCATCTGTTATATTTATATTATTTGCAAAAGCCAGCGTCTATGGATTTCCGAATTTAGAGAGATTCAACTGGCGAGATTCTATTCTTTATGGAGAAAGTGTTCCAATAGATGAAGTCTTGTTAACGACAACTTACGGTTTAGGCTGGTGGCTGGCTTTTTTAGTTATTACTTCATTAATTTTTAGGAATAAAAATTTTGCTTAACTTTATAGATTTGCCTTTGGGCTTACAATATTTTTTTATTTCATGTTTTGGTGCAATTTTTGGTAGTTTTGCTAACGTTATTATTTTGCGGTTGCCAGAAGGAAAGAGTGTTGTGCGTCCAGCCAGTCATTGTCCTAAGTGCAAAGCTAAAATTAAGTGGAGTCAGAATATCCCGATAGTTTCTTGGATTTTTTTGAAGGGAAAATGTTCTGTTTGTAAGAACTCAATTTCTTTTCGTTATCCTTTAGTGGAAATAATTATGACAGTTGGATTTTGTGCTCTTTTTTGGTTGCATGGCTGGAATTTTTATTTATTAGAACATTTAATTCTATATTTTGGCTTAGTTACTGTGAGTTTTATAGATTTGGATCACATGATAATTCCTGACAGTTTTTCTTTGGGAGGCATCCTTATTGGTTTACTGGGTTCACTTTTAAATCCTGGAAGAACTTTTTTGCAGTCATTGGGTGGAATTCTTATGGGTGGTGGTTTTTTATGGGCTGTCGCTTATTTTTATTATATCTGGCGGAAAAAAGAAGGAATGGGAGGAGGAGATATAAAACTATTAGCATGGATCGGAGCTGTATTAGGCTGGAAAGCCATTCCTTTTGTTATATTGTCCTCGAGTCTTACCGGTAGTATTGTCGGACTACTTGTTTCTGTTCGTTCAAAGGAAGGAATGGCCTCTGTGATCCCCTTTGGGCCCTATTTAGCATTCGGAGCTATTCTTTATATTTTTTTAGGTGAAAACACCATGAATTGGTATTTTGGTTTTTTCCTACCCGGGCTTTGACAAAACAAGTCATCTTCGATTTAATTTAGTTGGGCTAGTGTGTCTACCTCATTGTGGTAAGCAGCAAGGTTTATTTAAATGTTATTTAAAAATAAAAAAGTTTTAGGCATAGATTTAGGCTCTAGTTCAATTAAGATTGCTGAAATCGATGTGGGTAGAAAAGTAAGCACTTTACAAAACTTTAGTCTGGTTTCAACTCCACCAATGGCGACTTCTGGGGGGGATATAATTGATGTAGGTCTATTTTCCGATGCAGTCAGACAAGCAATAAATGAATTAGGTTCAAAAGTGAAACATGCATCTACAGGATTGTGGGGATCTTCAATAATTATAAAAAAAATTAGCATTCCTGTAATGGAAGAGTCCTTGATTCCAGAGCAGATTCGCTGGGAAGCAGAGCAATATATTCCCTATGACATTAACGAGGTTAATTTAGCTTTTAAAGTTTTAAAACTAAACAACAGACAGAGCGATACAATGGATATCTTGTTAATAGCTGCCGTTCAACAAATTGTTTATACAGTTTCTGATATTGTAAATTCAGCGGGTATTAATTGTAGCTTGTTAGATGTTTCAGGCTTTGCTTTGGCCAATTGTTTTGAAGCTAATTATGGTGTTTTAAGTGGACAAGTCATAGGAATTATAAATATGGGGTCTTCTGTGACTAATTTTGTAATTATTGATAGTGGAGAAGTTGTATTTTGCCGCGATATACCTGTGGGTGGCTTAATTTACACCAATGAATTAGCAAAATCATTAAGCGTAACTATGTCAGAAGCCGAAGGAATGAAGTTAGGATTGTCATCTGGCCAAGCGGTTCCTGAAGAGGCATCGTCGATCATAGAAAACACACATTCTTTAGTTTTAGAAGAGATTGGAAGCAGTATAGAATTTTTTCAGAACACATCAAATTCCCAACTGAGTAAATTATATTTTACAGGGGGAGGATCTTTAACACAAGGTTTTTCTAGTGCTCTTAGGCAATTGCTCCCCGCTGAAAGGTTAGATCCTTTTTTAAGTGTAGGGACCAATCCCAAAGTGTTTTCTGATCAATATATAGAGCAAATTAAAAATTTTTCTGCTATTGCCATTGGATTAGGTTTAAGAACCTTAGGTGATTCATGATAAGAGTTAACCTTTTAAGAAATCAAGCCGCTAGTTTAGCAGATTTTAATGAGGTCGTAGACCCCAATAAAGTGGCTCTTAAGAACTTATTTATAATTTCTTTATTGACCTTGATTTTATTTTTGTATGAATACCAAAATATAAGTGGCTTGAAGTCGTCCTTAAATCAACTAAATATTCAATCTCAACAACTTCTTGCGCAGGTTGAAGAAAAAAAGATATTTTCAGAAGAGGCAAAAAAACTACAGACTCAATTAGTGCAAGTGAAAGAAAGATTACAAATTATTCGTAGTTTGTCTAAAAATCGTTTTATTGAATTAAAATCTTTGGATTTGTTACAAAGCATTTTACCGGATAGAGTTTGGTTTGATAGATTGACCTATGGAAATAAAAAATTTGAGATAGAGGCAGTAGCCGTAGAAATTGAAGATGTCACCTTAATGAAAACGGCCATGGACAATCAAGACAGCTTTAAAAATGTAAGCATAAAAAATACTAAAGAGACAACTATAAAGGAAAATACAGTGAATGCTTTTACATTGTCTTTTGATATTGAGGAATTAAAGTGAGCGAAGTCAGTCCGGCAATTGAAAAATTAAGCTCATTAACAAATCAACAGTTAGTTATTGGTAGTATAATTATCGCCGCTTTATATTATATGTTAATGTATGACGATGGCACCCGTTTAGAGAATGCAATCGCTACTACAAAAACGAGCATTCAAACTTATCAGGCTCAATTGCAAGAGTATCAAAAAGCTGAAGAAGAAGCCAAAGCCTTTAAATTGGCTTTGGATCAAGAAGGACCCAAATTTGATGCTATAGTTAAATTCATGCCAGTAGAATTGTCGGAATTCGAGGTTTTAGAAATTTTGTCTACAGAAGTAAAAGCGGCTGGGGGTCGAGTCAAAAGCTCTAATGCTGTTCGTGAGAAAACAGAGGGTGAACAGATATATAATAAAATTGAAGCCAAGTTGGGTTTGGAAATAACCTATTCTCAATTTTTGCTATTTCTTTCTTATATAACTAAAGTAGATAAAATAATTTCCCTTAAGGAAGTCAGTTTTAGTAGAAAAAATGAGGAATTAGATGGAGAAATGCTTTTAACAGTAGACGCAACATTTATTGCTTATCAGTACAAACCAAAAGAAGTGGGAGCCGATGGTAGCCAAAATTAAGTATATGCAAATATTTGCTTATATTCTTTCGGGGTCTCTCGGGATTATTTTGGCATTGTGGGTTACAAGTAGTTTTATTAAAACCTCTTCTTCACAAGAAGAAGTTCCCCCACTACCTGAATTGTCTCAAGACACTCAGCCTTTATTGCCCCCACCACAAATTGAAAATATTCCAGATGTGAATCCGCTAGATTCATATGATAATAATAGTCCTTCAGCTTCAGCTACCAACGAAGAACCGCCACCACCTCCTACGGATCCAGTAGTGGAAACAGAGCCATCGGCCTCAGAACCAGAGCCAATTTCTGAGGAAAGTGCTCCACCTGTACCCACCAACGTCCAGATTGAGAAAAAAGAAATTATTTCGGATGATATAGAAACATTAATGGCACCTTATAATTATGATACTGGAAATAGGAGAGATCCATTCAGAGAGTTTCGTATTGATGTGGGTTCTGAAATAACGGAAGATGGAGTTTTTGTTGGACCACTTAGACCTTTGCAAAGATTTGATTTGGATAAGATCATTCCTGTTGCTATTATTTGGGATGTGGAGTCTCCAAAAGCCATGTTTGTTGACCCCACAAGCAAAGTTCATATTTTGGGAAAAGATGAGCGGATTGGAAGAAATAATGGTTACATTGCAACCATTAGAGAAGGTGAGATTGTAGTTATTGAAACAGTTAAGAGGCGCGGCCAGCTTAGTTTTAAGACTTCGATTTTAAAAATTGGTTCTTCTAATTAAGACTAAATAAAGTTTAATCAAGGACGATTATGAAGAAAAATCTACTTTGTTTCACATTTTTAATATTTCAAGTTTTTATCTTGTCGTGTACAAGTCCGTCTTTACCTAAAGAAAGCAAGAATGATGAATTGAGTAGTGAAGTTTCACAACTTGAAGATGAACTTTCTGAAAGCGGTGAATTCGATGACTCATCCAGTGACCCATCTGAAAACACAGCCGAGGCAAAGGAGGACAGTGGTTCTAATGAAAGTGAAGATGATTTTGCCGACTTTGAAGATGAGGATACTAATGAGAAAAACCAAGAAAATGTAGCAGACTCTGAACCTGAAGACGATTTTTTTGACGAAAAAGAAGACGAAGCATCTCAAAAACAAGCCACGAATGAACCCTTACAAAAAGAAGAAGAGCCAATTGTAGAAGAATCTTTAGAGCCTTTAGAAGAGACGACTTCGGAAGTTCTAGCAGAAGAGGACCCATTAACAAGTGAAGAGCGTCAATTTAGTCAAAATGCTTTTGCTGGTCCCCCAGTAGAAATATCTGATATTAGCTATTTAGCAAATGAGAGTGGTGGGACTGTTTTAATTAAAGTGGATTCAGATTTCTATTTTAAAAGTCGAAGCAATATTGAGTCAAAGCAATATATTATTGAAATTGCAAATGCTAATTTACCAGCAAAATTTAAGAGACCCTATTTAATGAAGGATTTTAAAGGTGCTGCATTCGGTGCAATTAACTCCTATCAAAAGCCAGGCTCATCCATTGCAAGAATAGTAATTCAAATGAAAGAGGCAAAAGATCCTATTATTAGGAAAGAGGGTAATACACTTCTTATAATACCGGCAACCACCAATCAACCTATTGTTACGCAATTGGCTGTTGATGAGCCCACACAAAAACTTAAAGAAGCTGAAGGACTTAAAGAAAATTTAGCTTTGGAGTCTGAGTCCTCAGAAGATATGGATATGAATATTGATTATTCAAAAGGGGGAACTCCAGAAGCCTATCCCAAATATGAAATGGCTGACGAAACAAAAAACCTTCTTTTAAATGCGAGGACTTTAGAAGAATTTTTATTAAAACATAGAATGTATTACGGCAAACCCATCTCTATACAAGTTGAAGACACTGGTATTAAAGATGTACTAGAAATGATTGCCGAAGAAGCGGGTTTAAATTTAGCTCTTCCAGAGCAATTGGGAGGCAAGATAACATTAAAGTTAAGAAAAGTTCCTTGGGATCAAGCTTTTATTCTTATCTTAAAACAAAACGGTCTGGGTTATATTAGAGAGGGAAATGTTATTCGCATAGATGCGCTTCAAAAGTTGGAAGAAGAAATAAATTATGCTCATCAAATTATTGAAAACAGATATAATTCAGAACCATTGCAAATTAAGATTTTGCCTGTCAGTTATTTAAAGCTAGAAGATGCAGTTACAAAATTGACCTCATTAAAAACAGAAAGAGGTTCTGTTATTTCTGATGTTCAAACAAACTCAGTTATTGTAACAGATGTTGAGGACAGTATATTAAAAATGGAAAAGCTTTTGGGTGCCATCGATGTATCACCTAAGCAAGTGCTTATTGAGGGAAAAGTGATAGAGGCCATTGAATCTTTTTCCCAAGGCGTAGGGATCAATTGGACAGCATCGGGTAGTCCTAAGAATTTGAGTGAAACGGGAGGTGTAGGGGGATCACCCATTGCAATAAACCCAACACTTTCTATTTCTCCAGTACAATCTAATTTTGGTGGTATAGCCAGCTTGGGCATTAATGTGGGAGTTCTTGATGTTATTGGAACATTAAATGCAAAAATTGCGCTTTTAGAAGATAACAATATGGCGAAAGTCATTTCCTCTCCGAGAATTATAACTCTCTCTGGAGAAGGGGCTAAATTTAGTCAGACCATTGCTGTTCCCTTTGTGAGCAGTGAAACTTCCACATCAGGGGCCCAAGGTGTAACCACAACACAAACCACAAGTACTCAGAATTTTACATTATCTTTCGATGTAACGCCGGTAATAACTTCTGATGATAGTGTTCGTTTAGAGTTAAATGTGAGTCGCACTAATCCAGCTTCAGGAGCTATATTAAATGGACAAGTTACAACATCTTCTAGTTCAGCGACTACAAAAGTATTAGTAGGCAATAATCAGACGGCAGTAATTGGTGGAATTTATTCTGGCAGTGAAACCTCTTCAGTTAATAAAGTCCCGGTTTTGGGAGATATCCCTATACTTGGCTGGTTATTTAAAAGTAAGGCCAAGGAAAACAGCAAAAATGAGTTAATGATTTTTGTAACTCCACGAATTTTGTCGTCCAATAAATTGTCGACAAAATCACCAGTCGCAAAAAAATTAAATGACGATACCACATTGGATGAAAAAGTAGATTCAGACTCCAAAAGTTTGTAAATTAAAGCTCTCTATAACTTTTTAATAACTGGGTTGTTTAGTTGTGAAATTGAATCTCTTTCGTATATTGCGATTTGGATTATAAGTCGTTCCAGTAAAGCCCTCAATAATACCAGTAATGCTATAAACAAAAGAGTCAGCACCACCTGTAGCGGCATCGGGCAGAGAATCTATATAAAAAAATATTTTTGGTTCAAAAAAACCTTTGTCTGAGACTTGAGCAATAAATTCAGTGAGAGGATTTCCATCTGCATCAGAAAAGTCACTAGGCTGATAGATGCGTTCTATAGGGGGTTGGATTTCTCCATTTTTTGTGAAATTAACTATAAAAGTTAGACCTAGAATATAAAGGGTTTCTCCAGTAAAATTTTCGGCTTTCATTTGAAATTTAAACCATGGTGGGGTGAGTTTAGTTTCACCTCCATTGGTAGTTACGGTGATGGGAACCAAATGAACATCTGGCTTTTGAGGGGCTAAATATATTTTTAAATCTTTGTCAGAATCAGTAGTTTCGCCACATTGTGCCAAGCTTAATGTAAACCAAAGTAAAAGTAGGCTTCGCAATATATAATTCATATTTATAGTTTCTTATTTACAGAGCACTTTGGTCAAGTTAAAGGGGATAAGATGGACTTATTTTCTTTCAATTCTCAAAATGACTTAAAAAAACCTCTAGCGGAACAAATGAGACCTAGAAGCTGGGAAGACTTTTTAGGTAGAGATAGTTGGACTGGGGGGCAAAAGAAGCTTTTTCAGAATATAATTGATAAGGCTTATTTACCAAATTTAATTTTATTTGGTCCTCCGGGTTCAGGTAAAACGACCTTTGCCATGTTACTGGAAAAAATTCTGCCAAATTATAGCTATATTCAAGTCAATGCTGTGGATACGGGGGCTAAAAAGCTTAAAGAAATTGGCCAGATGGCTAAACATAAAAAAGTAGCATTAGGGCAAAATACAATTTTGTTCATCGATGAAATACATAGACTAAATAAGGCCCAACAAGATGTGTTATTGCCATTTAGTGAACAGGCAGATTTTGTACTCATTGGAGCGACGACAGAAAACCCAAGTTATGAACTTAACTCAGCTCTTTTAAGTCGTTGTCAGGTATTAACTTTCGCACCCCTTTCAGACAATGAAGCTATAAAAATTCTAATCAAGGCGGCTAATAGTTTTAATCGTAATTTATATGAAATTTTGTCTGACGAAGCGGTTCAGCGACTTATTAAAAACTCGCAAGGAGATATGAGGGTTCTGTTAAATTCTTTTGAACAGATATTAGAAAGTTTTAAAGAAGAGAGTCATCCAAAGCCATTGGATCAAGAGGATCTTAAGGACATTTTGATTGAAAAAAAAATGACTTATGACCGCAATGGCGAAGAACACTACAATTGTATATCTGCTTTTATTAAAAGTGTTAGAGGAAGTGATCCCGATGCGGCTTTGTATTATTTAGCGAGAATGATAAAGGGGGGAGAAGACCCTGTTTTTATCGCCAGAAGGTTAGTTGTATTGGCCTCTGAAGATGTTGGGAATGCTGACCCAAGGGCATTAGAAATCGCTATAGCGGGTTTGCAGGCCGTTGAATTAGTGGGTTTGCCAGAAGCAGGAATAAATCTGGCACAAGTGGCTACATATTTATCTTCAGCGCCAAAGTCTAATCGATCCTATTTGGCCTGGAAAAAAGCATTAGCATTAGTCGAAGACACTGGGGCCTTGCCAATACCTCTGGCGCTAAGATCCTCACAAACATCATTATCTAAGTCGTTAGGCTATGGAAAGGGTTATAAATACTCCCATGATGGAGCTAAATCCTATATCAAACAAAATTTTTTACCAAAAGAAATTCAGGACACTAGTCTCTACGAGCCTATAGAAAGAGGTTTTGAAAAAAAGATTATTGAATATCTAAAGTGGATAAAAGAATAGTTAGATAATAATAGATAACTATACCATGTATATCATGGTGCCAATAAAGCGATTACTTTTTATCTCGTTGTTTTAATAAGTTTTTTGAGCAGAAATATAAATACAAGGGTTTTCTCCACTGACTTCTTTAGAGTGCTTGGTGTTTGATGGAATAACTATTTTGTCACCCTCTCTTAGAAGCAGTTTGTTTCCAGCAATATTTAGAATGAGCTCTCCTTGAGCTACCATAATCACATCATCAAAAGGGTGTCTTAGATTTTGATAAGACTCTTTAGGCTGGATTGTGACTTTTTGTGGTTCTAAGCCTTCCATCTCAAACCAGGTTTTAATTTGATCTATTTTAGGCACTATAGGCGCTTGCCATCGAGTAATTAACACGGAATTTTCTCCTAAGTTGTATACTTATTTATCAATTTTTCGTCTCAAATCAAGATATCTCAATTCAGTGCAGGACAATAAACCAAAAATTAGCAGATTTTTTAAAGTCTTATCTTATAGGGACGATAATAAAGTATGCATAAAATAATGGCTGGGGGCCATACTCTATGAAAAAGGACACAAAGAATACAAACATCGAAAAAATAGAAGCATTTCTTCTTGACTCATCAGGCTTGGAATTAGTCAGTGTGACCATAGATAAAATGGAGATCTACCAAAAATCAGATGGGAAAGTTTTAACACTTGCCCCTTCGGAAATTGAGGAAATATTGTCTAGATTAGACAATTCTAACCAACCTTTTTTGCAAGTGAACTTTTACAGTGGAAAAAAGCTACTTTTAACTAACAAATTAGTGGGTTTTAAGCCTGCTAAGACTTTAAATCTGGATATGAATAAACTACCTAAAGTAGTTACAACTCCAGACCTGATAAGTGTTGTAGAAGCCATTGAAGACACTTTAAATACAGAAGACATTCACCCAGATGAACTGCATGTTTTAGAAAAAGTTTATGAAGCTGTATTGCGTGGTGCTGAAGATATTGGCTTTAATTTAACCAATGAAAAAACTTGGATTAAGTTTATTAATAACAATAAGTTAAAGCCCTCTGCTTAAATTTAAAAAGAAGTATTGACCTTAAGGATATTTTCGTACAAAACAAAGACCTCACGATTTTAAAGATGGGGGCGTAGCTCAGCTGGGAGAGCATCTGATTTGCATTCAGAAGGTCGCAGGTTCGATCCCTGTCGCCTCCACCAAACCTGACGACTGCTCGTTTTTGCGAGTAAGTCGAACTGTTTTCGGTAGTCATATCGGAGACTTCCATTCCTCAAAACATGGTTCGATGAGACA
>JACKAN010000008.1 GCA_020635055.1 Pseudobdellovibrionaceae bacterium | reverse complement strand
GCGACAGTTTAATTCATGCCTGGAAAAAGAAACATTATTTTGAATTCTATCTGATAAAAAAAAATTTGTGTGGCAAGTAAAAAATATTAGATAATTTTGAGTTGCTCCTGCTCAACAGTAAGAAGTCTTACTACTTTTGTTCAAAATCTATGGTGACAGAGGTTAACCTGTTCATTTGAGGCATTCTCATAGGTGTTTCTGGCCTTTACGCTCCTGCTGACCCTTTTTATATTTCCCTGTACCCTTTGAAATCTACCGACGGTCCCGTAGCCCTGTCGCGGAGTGAACAAGCTATTCACCGCTATTTTTAAAAGTCCTTGTTTCTATAACTATCAAAATCCTTGGATTATTGCTATGTACTTCAAGTGTGGTTTTAATAATTAATGAAAGTTCTTGTGTTTTGAGAATACTCTGCTTACTTGTTTTTATCAGGTGATTCCTTGAACTTCTGTCGGTTTTTATCGAGCTGTTGTTCTAATTAGGAGCAATATTCAAAAAATCAAAATGATTTTTCTTAAAATGAGAATTTCGGAAAGAAAAATAGAGGCAAAATCAAAAATATTGGGTTTAGAGCCCTCCTCTCAGTTTGGTTCTAGCGCACAAGGGTAAAAAAAACATAAAATTTAAAAAATAGATATTTTTGATCCGAAACAAACAGTACGTTCGTAAAGGAGGGGATTTGAAAGAAGAAATAACAAACGACCAACAAAAAAGGGAGTTTTCTCTAAACTTTATTTTTAAAGGTCTAAAATTGTCATTTTTTTCTTTTACAACTTGCCTTCTTCTTTCAGCTTGCATGTTAAACAATCAAATTCATGGTAATTTAGGCTCTGTCAATTCACCTTCGGTGAGTTTTGCCTCCCTCACTCCAGCCGTAGCTATAGGAAACTCTTCAACTACATTTAGCTTTCAACTCACATATGAAAATGTAGAATCAGTGAATCTTCAAAATAGTTATATTGTTTTAAGCTATACAGGATCAGTTAATTGTAATTCTCCAATTATAAACAACGCACAAAGTATGACCCCTAGTTTAAACATTACTAACTGCAACGGTGATGGTACACTAAAAGTTATTTTAAGCCCTGGCACCGGTAAATCTAATAATGGTACTCAAGACGAAGGAATCGTCAGTCTTGAGGTTACTGTGGACAATACGCTGCCTTCAGTGTTTCTAGGAAGCCCAAATCCATCCATTGGGGGCAGCTCTACGAGTTTTGATTTTCCAGTGACCTTTTCAGGAGCAGATACGATTAATCTAACAGCCGGTGATATCATCGTGAATGACGGTGGTGGTGGGAGCTGTGATGCCCCAGTAATAACTGACGGGAATACTACTACACCAACTGTGACTTTAAACAATTGTGTTGGTAACGGCACAGTGGGGATCACTATCAATGCTAATGTTTCTCAAGATCTAGCAAGTAATCAAAACGCTACATCGAGTGCTTCGCCTACCATCACAGTGTCTAATGCGATCTCATGTCCCACAGGTGGTGCTGAGGGAGAATATATTCCCGTGCCAGGTAACGCCGCCTATGGCACGAGTGATTTTTGTGTGATGAAGTATGAGGCTAAGGCGGAAAAAGATTCAGGTGTTGGTGTAGGAACAATACAAGCCTGGGGTTGTGATACGGATACAGATCCCTCAAATGGGGGGAATGGCTCTTGTAGTGGTGTGAGTGCTGACTGGGTGGCTACCTTAGCTCCCACAGAACAATACACACCTGTAGCCAAAGTATCGGGTCGACCCTGGCGGAGCATAAGCCGCAATGAAGCGGTGGCAGAATGTCAGTCATTAGGCGTAAATTATGATTTAATCACGAATGACGAATGGCAGACTGTTGCTAGAAATATTGAGCTAATCCCTGGAAATTGGAAGGAAAACAAAGTGGGTGGAGTTTCTGCTGGAAATGGCGGAACGGACAGCAACGAACTTAACAGGGGGCATGCCGATAGTGCCCCTTATGAACCATTATCGGCCAATGCCAGCGATGCTCAAGGTTGTGATGGTACGGGACAAACATGTAATGGCGGAACATTAGGTGACTGGAGTTTGCAAAAGCGGACCCATAGCCTTTCCAATGGTGAAGTTATTTGGGATCTTGGTGGTAATGTTTGGGAATGGGTCAAAGATGATTATATTAATATTATTTCCTATGGACTTGATTCTTATATCTCGCAAATTACCTCAACCACCCATACGAATGTGTTTTCATTGAGTGGAGGCACTACAACAATAGCGAGAAATGCCAAAGATCAGTTTGGACCACTAGGAGATTATACTTCGCTAAGTGTCGGTGGTCTTGGCATTGGCAATATTAATAATAACGCGGGTGGCATTTTACGTGGGGGCAGCTGGAGCAATGTTACTTCCACGGGCGTGTTCACGACGAATTTGAACGTCGGCCCATCATACTCGATGGATGCTGTCGGCTTTCGTTGTGTATTTCACCCCTAGAATTTAAGGGGTATTCACACTTATGGTAGAATGCGGAGTTCCATAGGGTTTTTGGTAAGTTGAGTCAATAGGCGAATCCTTCTTAAAATTTGTTTGTCTACAACAAGTTTTAAGAAAGGAAAACACCTATGACCCCAGAAGAATATGTTGCAAAAATTATTTTATTGCCAGATCTAAAATTAGAAAAAGTCATTAAAAAGTCCACTAATATAACCTTTAGTTTTCTTAATTAAATCCGATATGAGCTTATGGTATTTAGTAAGTTTAGTAAGTTTTTTTTAATCAGTATCATTTCAATACTTTCTGCTTCCTGCTTTCTGAACACTGAGATCTCTGGACTAGGCTCGTCCGCATCTGATGATCCTTCTAATTTGCCTCCAGTTACGACTCCTGCAAGTCCACAATTTAGTCTCTCTGAAGCCTCACCTTCTGACAACCCCAACCCTGGTCTTCAATTTAACAACCTTAAAATCGGACAAACTCTCAATCTCTACTCTGATGCCACTTGCTCAACTCTTCTGTCTTCCTCAATTATTACCTCTGAAACTATGACCATCAACACTCCGGCTCTTAGTGATGGCACCTATAATTTTTCAGCAATGATGGTTGAAAACTCTCTGCCTACTTCAGATTGCTTCACTCAGTCCTCTGACTTTGTCCTCGACACCCAAGCTCCTACACTAGATTCAACAGCTCCTGCGAGTCTTGCAACCTTTGATGGTGGCACCATCACTCTGACTGGAGATCACTTTGTTGTGGGCTCCACGGTGGCACTGGTGACTTCAGATTCGACTGAACTCCCTTGCTCTTCAGTTAACCTTGGTGGACTCACCACTGTCACTTGCTCTGCGTCTGGATTTAATGAAGGTGTTGTTTCAGTAAAAATAACAAAGCCTCGTGGTGGAACTGTGACTTTAAGTAACTCTCTCTCTTATATCCCACCTCTGCCTACAAGTAGAGCTAGTCAATGTTTTAATGGATCTGTCAACGCCATTGAAGTTGACACAACTGTGACTTACATCGGAGGAGATTTTACACAAGTTGGGACTTGCTCAGGAAGAGGGGTTCCTCTTGATACCACAACAGGACTGCCTTTCCCCAATCTTGATGCCTTTCCAAAAGTTGATGGCTTAGTGAACGCCTCCATTCCTGATGGCAGTGGTGGATTTTACATTGCTGGCAATTTTACCTCTGTGGGTGGAGAAGCTAGACATAAAATAGCAAGGATTCATTCAGATCTATCACTTGATCCTATAGTAGGTGCTTCAAATACAACAGGCGGTGTCAACGGGACTATCAATACACTTGAACTGGATGGCAACACTCTATACTTCGGCGGAATCTTCACTACGGTAGGCGAATATCTCTCTTCCAATGGGGCAATGGTGGACACGGCAACAGATTCTATTGATTTTGGACAGGCCACTGTAAATGGATCAGTTAGCTCATCCATTTCTGATGGCAGTGGAGGATTTTATATAGGTGGCTCCTTTACTCTTGTAGGAGGTTTTAACATCTCTAACCTTGCTCATATAAATTCTGACGGATCTGTAGATTTAACTTTTATACCGAACCCTTCAAGCTCAGTTACGTCCCTAGCCCTTTCAGGGTCCACTCTCTATGTGGGAGGGGACTTTACCTCAATCGGAGGGCAAACAAGAAACAATATTGCCGCGCTTGACACGACAACAGGCCTTGCCACGACCTTTAACCCAAATGCGAATAGTATAGTAATCACCCTCGCCTTGTCAGGAACCACTCTCTATGTGGGAGGAAACTTTACCAATATCGGAGGGCAAACTAGAAATTATATTGCTGCCCTTGATACTACAACAGGTCTTGCCACAACCTTTAACCCTAATGCGACTAATATTATAATCACCCTAGCCCTATCAGGATCCACTCTCTATGTGGGAGGAAACTTTAGCACAATTGGAGGGCAAGCTAGAAATTATATTGCTGCCATTGACACTACAACAGGTCTTGCCATCACCTTTAACCCCAATGCGAATAGTTCAGTAACCACCCTAGCTATATCAGGATCCACTCTCTATGTGGGAGGAAACTTTAGCACAATTGGAGGGCAAGCTAGAAATTATATTGCTGCCATTGACACTACAACAGGTCTTGCCACAACCTTTAACCCCAATGCGAATAGTTCAGTAACCACCCTAGCTATATCAGGATCCACTCTCTATGTTGGAGGAGGCTTTACCACAATCGGAGGGCAAGCTAGAAATTTTATTGCCGCCCTTGATACTACAACAGGTCTTGCCACAACCTTTAACCCCAATGCGAATAATTCGGTATGGACCCTCGCCCTATCAGGATCCACTCTCTATGTGGGAGGAAACTTTACCAATATCGGAGGGCAAACTCGAAGCAATATTGCCGCGCTTGATACTACGACAGGTCTTGCCACAACCTTTAACCCTATTGCGAATAATTTAGTAAAAACCCTCGCTCTTTCAGGATCCACTCTCTATGTTGGGGGAGGCTTTACCACAATCGGAGGGCAAGCAAGAAACAATATTGCCGCGCTTGATACTACGACAGGTCTTGCCACAACCTTTAACCCAAATGCAAGTGCTTCGGTAAACACCCTCGCCCTATCAGGATCCACTCTCTATGTGGGAGGATACTTTATCACAATCGGAGGGCAAGCTAGAAATCGGGTTGCCGCCCTTGACACGACAACAGGTCTTGCCACAACTTTTAACCCCAATGTGAATAATGGTACACTCACCCTCGCCCTATCAGGATCCACTCTCTATGTGGGAGGAAACTTTACCAATATCGGAGGGCAAGCTCGAAATCGAATCGCTGCCCTTGATACTTCCACAGGTCTCGCTACTACTTTTAACCCCAGTGCGAATAATACGGTAAGAACCCTCGCCCTATCAGGATCCACTCTCTATGTGGGAGGAGACTTTAGCACCATCGGTGGGCAAACTCGAAATCGAATCGCTACCCTTGACACTTCCACAGGCCTTGCCGCCGCATTCAACCCCAGTGCGAATAATACAGTAAGAACCCTCGCCCTATCAGGATCCACTCTCTATGCTGGAGGAGACTTTAGCACCATCGGTGGGCAAACTCGAAATTATATTGCCGCCCTTGACACAACAACAGGCCTTGCCACCACATTTAACCCCAATGCAGATGGTACGGTAAGAACCCTCGCCCTATCAGGATCCACTCTTTATGCTGGAGGTGGCTTTAGCACAATCGGTGGGCAAACTCGAAGCAATATTGCCGCCCTTGATACTTCCACAGGTTTGGCCACCATCTTTGACCCTAATGCAAATAGCTCGGTAAACACCCTCGCCCTGTCAGGATCCACTCTCTATGTGGGAGGATACTTTACCACAATGAGACCATTATTTAATTAATTGACCTGGATTCAATTTTTAAAGAGAAGGTATAACCTTCTAATGGAATTAATTTATATTCACCCATTAGGTACTTATATTGGTTAAAGCTTTCAACTTTTCGCTTTACCCAAAAGTCCAACAAGGGCTTGGCAAAGGGAAGTTGTCGAGTCATTATATTTATCCGCTTATGCCACGCTGTTTGGTTTTTCTTTTGTTCCTCAAGTACAACAGTGTTCCAAATCATCCATGGAACTCTTAGAGCCTGATCAATAAAGGTTAAGTTTTGGGCGTCTTCATCAGATAGGTCATCTAACACAGGAGCGCAAAACTCTAAAAAAGTTTGAGAGGCTTTTTGCCCCTTAAGTACTTCAGGTAATTTTCTATTATTATTTTTTCTCACAAGATTAAGGCTCCTTCTTTCTTATGACATGACTGTAAATTAGACGCCGTAAGTAAAAGCTCAGCTAATATTTCATAGTCATCAATAGTTTCAGCATCTGTTAGTTTTTTAAATATTTCAGCCATCACTTTAAATGGGTCCTTGCCGTTAAGCTTTGCTGTCAACACTAAGCTATAAAGTACACTTGAAGATTTAGCTCCCTCAACTGTATTGTAAAATAACCAGTTTTTTCTCCCGATGGCAAATCTCTTAATAACTCGCTCCACCCACCCGTTGTCTATTTCATAACGACCGTCTTTTAAAAAGCCTCTTAACACATCATACTCATTAATAAAATAGCTAAGGGCATTGCCTATAGTGCTACTGGGTAAAACCTCTTTAAATTTCCACTCACACCATTGTTTAATAGCTTCCATGCTTGGAGCTATTTCTTTATCTCGCCACTTTTTTCTCTCTTGTGGTGTTGAATTCATTTTTTTGTAGGCTTCCTCTTTATCATAGAGGAACTTAAACATAGCCAAGCCTTCCGAGGCTATACCTGGTTGTTTTTTGGCTTCTAGCCAAGCTTTATAAAATCGGCGACGAGAGTGCATCATACAACCAAGGAGAGTTAAGTTATGCCTTTCAAGTGTACCATAACCTTTGTGGGCATTTGCCTGCAAAGCCCCTTTGTAGCCAGTCACTAATCGTTTAGCCACACCACCTCCACTAGAAACATCATAATCAAAAAGAACTATACTTAACTCAGGACTGCCCCTAACACACATAGTGGATTTTGTTTTTGCCTCTCTACCTTCTTCTTTTAAAACTTGCACCGTGGTTGCATCTATTCCAACATAACCAATGGAAAAAACTTTTTCCTCTAATATATTCCAAACAGGTATTAGCCTTTGCGAGATTTGTACAAGCCAGCGGGCCATAGTGGAACGCTTTAAAACAATGCCCTGTAAATGATAAAGCTCTTCTAGCCTGTAGAGCGGCAAGGCCTGAAAAAATTTGGAAAATATCAAAAAAGATAACAACTCAGGTGTTACTATCGTTCCCGGTAAAATTGATTTTACTTTAGCCTCTGCCACATGACCATCACAACAAGGACAAGCGTACTTTAATCGTTTATAAACAACGACTGATGTCCTAGTAGCAATGGTTTTTAACTTTTCATTTACTACAGCACCAATTTGTTTAAGTGGAGTGCCATCATGGGGACACACCTCTTGATCTTTTGGTAAATAAATAATAACTTCCCCTCTGAGGATATCACTTGGGATTAGCTTCTTCTTACCTCGGCCTTTCTTTTTGCGTGTATAGCTAATCGGCTCTGTTTCTATAGCCTTGGGAGATTCTACTTCAATTTCATTAAACACCATTTGCTCAGTGGAGACATCTTCGTATCTCTCAGACTTGGAGCCAAACTTATGTTTTTTTAATAAACGTATAATCGAATGAAGATGCTCTAACTTTTCTCTTAAATGTTTATTTTCTTTTTGAAGGTGTTCTTGGCTTTGCACATAAAAAAACTATCAAACTATTTTTTCAAAGTGAACCTTTTTAAAGCGCGTCAATACATTAACGTCGTCTAACAATAACTCCATATCTTCAGCTGTTATTTCAACTACGGAGTTTTCCACATGTTTGGGCCAAGAAAGCTTTGAACCCTCTAAACGCTTTAGCCACAAAGCAAAACCACTCTTGTCAAAATAAAGTATTTTCATATGAGTACGGCGCTTATTTGTAAAAACAAAAAAAGTAGGTGATTTTAAATCTAACTGCATCTCGGTGGCAACGACCACACTCAGACCGTTAATGCTTTTGCGCATATCCACAGGTAACTTGTGGATAAATATATTTTTAGACTTGTGTAACTTACTTTCAATAATTTTAACAGCTGAAAAGATGATTGAGAATTTACTGGTTTTTGAGACTTTGATTTATAACTGCGATTGTAACTAAATTTATGTTCAATTAAGTTATTTTGAACACCATACTTCTTAATACTTAGACCTTATAGCTTTTGCTTCTCTAGATGGGCCATGTACTTTTCACGAATTGAATTGATTGCTTCTGCCATTTAAATCCTCCATCTCTTGTTGGGCGGATTTTAACAAGCAGTTAATTTTTAGCAAACTATGGTCTCAATGAAGCGCTCACAAGTGAGTGGACAATACATGAGCGAAGAACTGCCCAAGAAAGAATGTTAATGGAAAAGGGATCAGAGTATATTCTCCCTGTCAAAATTGATGACTCTGAACTTCTCGGACTGCCTATAACCATAGGATACGTTAGTATTGAACTGGGCATAGAGGGTATAAGTAAAATAGCACCTATTTTGAGCGGGATATAGTTTATACAGGGAACATTTCTAAGAAATATTTCAGGACAATATTTCTTAGTTACCACCACCTCTGACCAAAAGGGTTTATTTTTGTAAGATCTCTAAACTCCCGAAGCCATTTTTCTTTATCAAAACCAAGTGTTTTTTTTGTTACTTTCACTAACTCATTCCTCATTTCTACTACTAAAGCTGTGTTTTGAATTTCGGTACTTATTGCCATAGGACTATTGGGAAACAACCTATTGTAAAATTGAACTAACAATTTCGAAAACTCAAAACTATCAATAGACAAACGAGCTAATATAGCAGAGGAATCACTATCCATTTGCAAAACAGCCCACATTGGATTTAATAAAGTATGGAAAGCAATGGCTTTCAAGGTTGCCAATGGCTTCTCAAGGCTTCCAGGGTTAAACTCCCTAAAGAAAATGTGGATTGTATATTCAGGATGAGATGCTTTAAGTGATAATTGGTAGTAATATTCTCCAATTATATAAAGAGAAAGTAACTGCTTTCGAATATGATCCATCAAATCATCAGCCAGTGAATCGGGATTAGATATTGAAAAACTCATTCCTTTTATGAAATTGGTAAAATTAGTTGCATGTCCTGCATTTCTTAAAGACTCACTTTTTACAAAAACTAAAGGCCTTAATAAAAGCCTCGTTACTTCATCTACAGGTAGATCTAGATTAGATCCCAGAAAAAGAAGTGAGCTCGCTACGAGCCTTTCGAGAGCTTCTCTTATAGGTGGAAACTGTGAGGCCCTTAACAGTAGTCTATTTCCAAAATCCATTTTTTCGCCAGTCCAGCGTTTCAAATTAATGAATTTAAAAAAAGGCGAGTAGTATTTCAAAAGAGCCTTAAATGTTTCTTTTTCATCAGTCATTTGACCAATTATTCTTAAATCTGTGTTTAAATCTATATTTACATTTGGCGCATCTGAATCACTATACAATCTATGAATAGCAGCCAAAAAATCTAATGTTCTATTGACTCCTCCATCAGTTGCTGGCAGGGCTAACACCAATTCATGCATATATTTATACAAGTCTTTTTGGTTAGTACTATCCCAAGCAACTGCATGAGCGTAATCTATACCAGGCAGGTTCCTAATACTTTCTTTTGCTATATAAATATCAGTAATGTGCCTAGATGAGAGAGCTTGTTTTAATGCAACTTCTAAACTGAAATCTCTACTCCTTGCTCCAAGCCAATGAAAACTAAAACTCATCTGCAATCTATTCCCAGGTCCTGTTCTAATTACTTTTGTCGATGGTAGCACTTGATTGATAAAAATATCTCTATCTGCTAAAGAAAGGGCCTTCCAATATTGTCTTATTCCTGATGTCGAAAACCTAGAGTTAAAATGATTTTCGTCAATCACCTCTCCATAAGCAACGAAACTTAATGCTTCCTTGTAATAAAAAGCCCTAATTTCAGGGTCCTTCACCAACATTTCTAGTTTTTCAATTAACTTTAGGTGTTGTTCATTTTCCTGAACCCTGTTTAAAGCATCATTACAACCTCGAAAAAAACTAAGAACTTTCCCGCCTTGATTTGCATAACTTTGAGGGGTTAATGAGAATAAAACTATAACTACAACCAGGTAAAATAAGGTGAAATTTGTATTTAAAAAAACATCCACACACTTTGGTTTTCTTGTTAAAGTTTCGTTAATCTTTTTACATTCACAACTATTCACTGTGTCTCCTATTAAAACCTATTACAGCAATAATTAAACCCGTAATTAAAGCAAAATCACTTAATAAAATAATCTAGAAAATCTACCTTGAAAAACACATTTCCAAATTTAGATATATTAAGGTTGATTGATTTGAACTGGTTCTCCATCAAAATATGATTTGAGAATTGGTACCATCAAAAACTTAATCCAAGTTTTTACATCATGTTCTAATTCAAATGATTCCATGTGGGCATTTCGACCAAATATTTCAGCTAGGTTTCTAGGCATAAATGTATCTAGTAATAACAAATCGGGTACTGATATAATATCAATGAACAAACCCTCTTCAGCATCACGTACAACCTGCCCCTTAATGATATGACTATCCACTAAATCAAGGCCATCTTCCTGCAAACCTAAGCGCTTACCTTTCCAATGAAGCTTTATATAAAAATCAAATATCTGCGTGGTTTTGTACTGATCTGGAGAGGCTGTTGCTATCAATTGATTGAGAATAACCTCAACAAAAGCTCCTTGTCCTTTACTTATTTTTTGTGCATTCATAGCACCTGAAATATCATCTTCTGGTTTTAAAATGCGATAAAAATCTGTCACGTAATAACATTTCTTAGTTTGGGCTGCAGGCTCGCAAACAAAATCATATGAAGAAACATCTTCTTCCAAGTAAGTTAAAATACCGACTTTCCTTTTCTCTGAATTGTTTTGTAGTTTATTGTCACTATATGCAGCAAAAGACACAAAAAATGTTAAAAAAACTAAAAAAATACCATTATACTTCATTTGTTTTCCGTACTTTGTTTCATGTTTTATTAACGCAATAACTCTACCAAAACTAAGTTTAAAATATGTTTCTCTTTCAATGATTTTTTTACACATTTACAAAGTGATATAAACTTATAACTCTAGTAAAATAGTTAATACATAAATCCAACACAAATTACAACAAGCTCGCCAATAAAGGTCTAATCTCTCATCAAGGTCAACCTAGGCCACTTGGGCATTAAATCACTAGGGAGTGGGTTATAATTAGTAATCATAAGTTTCAACTCTTTTCTTTTAAAATATTGTGGATGGGTGGTAGCAAAGTCCAAGCACTAATGTTTAATACCGTTAAGTTAAGGGGGTGTAATAATTTTTGACAACCACGAATTATTTGTAAATCATATGTAATGAATAAAAAAAGGTTCTGCGTCTTACCCCAGAACTACGTAGTAATGAGTAATCTTGCTTTAGCAATACGATGTAAGGATCACCAAAAGCATTAAATACTCTTTGGTATTACCTGCCTGGCCCTCTCTTTCGTCGTGACCACTCTATAGTATTGGATGTTGTGTGTTTTAATTTAATAACCGGAACATTCTCTACCTAGGGATTACTCCTTTAATTGGTTTTCTGGAAATAAATTTTTCAAATTCCCTATGGACTATTTCTAGATTCTTTAAAAATACTCGCCCACGGCTACACTGTTGATTATTGAAAGTAACTCCTTCTTTCGGCTGAAGCGATGGCATAGGGTGCATCACATTGACAGTGTCTTGAAAGTTGATTTCCAAAACCGGACCAAGTATCGGACTTGTCATCACACCTCTATCTTCGACTCGACCATGTAGTGTGTGAAAGATAATATGACCAAGCTCGTGAGCTAATGTCCATCCCGAATAGTATGAATCACTTGAGTCTAGGATTAATAGATAAGGTGACAAGATAGATGGATTTTTAATCTTTTCCAGCATCTCTTCCCACATAGATACTGCGGCGATCTGAGCCTCTCCTGGCCTTATATTTTCTCCATAAAAAACAGGTATCCCTAGTTTGTATATTTTGGACGCAAGGAGATGCGCCTTTGTGGATTCAATGGAAGAGAAGTCATTGAGACTACCTTCACTTAGCATATAGGGCACCCATTTATGTAGCTTAATTCTACATTTTAATAATAATTTTGCTGTTTCGTTTAGGTCCTTCTGAACGGAAATGGGATCAAATTTTCCAATTTTACCAAATATAAATATAGGAAGAAATACATCGGATGAAAAAGGTGAAATGACCTGAGCATTTGAACTAGATGTTTCCAGAAATTGGATAGTATCAGCCGAAACATGACTAGCACTTAGCAAAAATAGAAAAAATATTAAAAAAGTAGATTTCATAGTCTATCCCATAATTTCAAATTTAAAGTAAACAAGATTTAGTGCAGAGTTCATGCCAATCAAAGGGCAAAATCTTTGTCTGTTTATTTTTCAACTCTGACTCTGTTGAATAACAATTTCTATAAATCCACTCTTTCTTCAGTGAGCTAAACCATGACATGAAATGTATCGGCTGTAAATTTCATGTTTTGAGGCCTTGTTTTGATATTTTTTTCAAAAATGAATCTCAAAACACGTGTTACCCTTCACCCTCTATCCCTAATTTACATCTGAACCGCACAAAAGTAGCAATATGTAATGTAAATTAAGTTAAATATGATAAAAGCTGAAAATATTATGTTAAAATTCTTTGTAATTTCACTTTTTATTTGGGTCACTCACTCCACTGCCACAACAATGGAAAGGGTCAACCATGACAGGTGTGACACCCAACTCAGTTTATCTATTGCAAGAAATGTCATAGTCACCCTTCTAGAAACTCAGGGTGGCTCTCGCATTCATTCGATGAGTCCAACAGGTCAATTTATGATTCGAGCCCATGAGTCCAATCACGGAACCGCACAAGTTATTGATTTACACACTAATGAACTTGTAGAAGAAGTGAATACCACTGGCTGGGAGTGGACAACCATTCAGTGGCGAAAGGATGGAAGGAGTTTTGCCTACAAAAACTATGAATATCTGAGTGATGGCAAATTAATCATTTATAATATTAAGGCAAATCCAAAGGGCCCCCCTATATCCAACACTTCAAACCCCCTGAGTGCACAAAAAAAGTTATCTCAAGGAAGCTGGAGTGATGGAGGCAAATGGATAAGTTCACAACACAGTAAAGAGGGATTAAGAATTATTGATGCTTCCGATGGATCAGTACAAAGAACAATACAGGACGTTACCAGCTATGTTTGGCACCCCCTTGAAGCCATCCTGTACTACAGCGACAACAAGAACAGGCTCTTTAGCTACAACCCTTCCACTCAAAAAACTCAAAAGCTTTCAATAGCTGGGAATGGTACTTTGGAGCGCTTTAAATCCTTCTTTATAAAAGTGCCCATAAACCCTCTAGTTGAATATCTCAATAACAAGTCCTTCTCTGCTGAATCTTCCAGCTCAAAAAATTTACAAGAACAAAGAAACAACAGCGCTATAAGCCTATCACTGGGAATAACGGTGCGAACCCAAGACGGCTACAAATTAGTAGTTCAAAATACAAAAGATTTTTTCATGTACTCAAACATTAAAAAAAATCAACACAAAGCTAGGCCTGGTAAAGTTACATTGCACGATATGAATTCCGAGGGTCGTTATTTGGTCACCACTCAACTGACTGGCCGCGAGTGGGAACTTTCTCGTGATTTAACTGAAACAGAAAAGGCTCAAAGAGAGGATGAAGGTTTTTATCATTCCGGCAGGACAAACACACATATCATTAGGGAAGTAGAGCTTAAAGTTTATGACTTGCAGGAGAATAAATATTTTAAACACTTGTTCAACCACACGGCTCAACTTCCACATGGATCCAAATCAGAAGATTTATCTCTTATCTGGAAAGATATACGAAGTTTTGTTTTAGGCCACAGTGATGATAAAAACTTTTTAGGCATCTCTTGGCTGGTTGATGAAAACAACCAACCCAAAATAACCAGAACAGAAAAATTTTACTTTAGAAACTTGATTCATGAAGAAACTAAAGTTCCCTCAGTATTTATAACCAATGACGACAGTAAAGTATTAATGAGTTTAAGCAATGGCATCATTAAGATTCAAGCTCTGAACAGCATTTTGCCAGTAACAAACATTGAGTTTCCCGTGTCAGCCTTGACAAATAAAAACATAGGTTTTCCCAATTATACAATGATAAAACTTCTCGGCCTTACAGGCACTGGAGCTCTTATAATTGAAGTATTTGAAGCAGGTTTCGGTGGCTCTACTAGCCATATAGTGAAAGTCGAATTTGATTAAAAAATATTTCAAAACACAGTGTTGTCTAAAACTCCCCCTCAAGCCGTTGGTGAATGACGGATGTGAAGGCACAATACAATATTTATTGAGAACAAGAGTAAATCGTCAACCTGACACACACTATTTTAGCAAGTGTGCGTAATCTTTGGGGGTATAGGGGTCATTGCCATCATGAAGATCTTGGACTAGTTTTCTAAAATATCCTCTCGGATTTACATGATTCAGTTTTCAAGACTCAACTAGTAAAAATAATATTGCAGTCTTTCTAGCTCCTCTTTTTGAATAAGTCCCATACCCAGTTTTTCTTCCCACAACAGGACTACCCATCTGCCTTTCTTGAGAGTTGTGTCAATAGGTAAGCTCAAGATGAAGTCATAATTACGATCCCTTATTTTGTTCCTGACGAACCTTTACAAAGTGCAATATGTAGTGTTGCCTTGCGTGGAATTAAAACCACAATAATTTTTCCTGCGAACAAAGAATTGTTAGATGTCGGTGTTAATATCTTCGAATATGAGGGGGGCCTTCTTCACTCTAAAACATTTACCCTTGACGGCAAACCTTCACTTATAGGGTCAGCTAACATGGATAGAAGAAGTTTTGATCTAAATTATGAAAACAACATCCTGCTTTATGACCCTAACATGACCAATCAGTTGCGAGATCTACAGTTTGAATATTTGGAAAAAGCAAATCTAATCACTTTGCAAGATGTAAACAACTGGCCCCTGAAACGGCGCCATTGGAACAACACCATCGCAATGTTGGGCACCTTGCTTTAGTTCTCTAGTTACGATTCGTGTTGTTACGATTCGTTCCAATACGATTCGTTCCACGACTTACATTTTTTGTTAAACAGCTGACTAAAGTATATCTGCTTTAAGCTTAACATTTTTGGGTGTCGGTGGCTTTATTTTGAATTGAGTGGGCATGATTTTGCAATATCCTTGTGTATGATTAATATAAATCAATTTTATTTCAATGTTGCAACTTTGTTGCTTATATCTTTTTCGTGCGGCGCTTCCAATGCCAGTGATTTTAAACTAATGGACATTGAGGTATTTGCTAAACGTGGACTCAAGTTTTTTACAAGCTCAACAGGCAGAGAAACAAATAGAAGTTTATATGCAATCCCAAATACGAAAAAATATAGAGGTTGGCAAGTTACTCAACTAGGAGAAATTCAAAATGGTCGATCCCCAATACGAGTTTGTCGCAATGGTGCCGATTGCTATACGGGATGGGTTGCAGAAAAATGGACTCGCCCTACAAATAAGCCTGTTAAAAGTTTTATCACAGAAAAGGCTGAACCAAGGAAAATGACTACTCCAACAATGACAGACGAAGACAAGCACGACCCCGCCCTAGAAATTCCAAGCTGTATCGGAACGGTTCATACTAAAATACCGGGGCTCGCATTACGTACAGTAAAGAAGTCAAGTAATAGGCTGAAAAAGGGGAAGTTTCTGAGTTGTAGTTTAAAATCTAATGTTGATCTGTGTATTACTGATGCCAATAATAATACCGGAAGAAATTCTTGGGTAGAGGCAATATTAAATAAAAATAATTTTGATAAACTGTCTGTCAGTTGCCAAAGAAATCTAAACAATGCAGCGAGAGATGGCTTGATAGAAAAAAATTCTGCTGGTGAATATGTTGTCTCATTGTACACTAACACCAGTTATGTAGATACACGAGGAGCTTCCTTAGAATCATTGTCTAGTAAAGCTCTAACCGAGGCCACTAATACACTCTGTGACGATTGCACTCAACAGGAATCAGTTTTTGATAAAATCATTGAGCAAGTTGAAGGGGTCAATAATGTAGCGAGATTGGAACTGGAGAATTCATCTCACCCAGAGGGATGGCCCATTTCCGCTGATGGCTATAGCTACCCAATTGATCCAGAGAAAGCATACATTACCTCTAATGTTGGTTTACGCAAACTTAGGAACCCTAATACTGGCAAAACTTATTTAGATTATCACGAGGGCATTGATTTTGGCACAAATGGCGAAATTATTAACTTTCACGCTATGAAAAGCGGAAGAGTTAAAAAGGTTATTATGTCTTGCGGAAGCAAAAGCCTTGAAAGCTGTGGTGGAGGCTATGGCAACCAGATTCAAATTGAACACTCTGATGGAACGACAATGTGGTACAGTCATCTTCATGCAAACTGTTGGGTTCGTGTCAAAAGAGGCCAAGAAGTGCAGGTTGGCCAAAAACTGGGTTGCGTAGGCTATTCTGGGCGAGGCCCCACTCACTTGGACGTCCGACTTCTTAAAAAAAATGGAGACCCATATAATAGAAAAAAAATATTGGCTAACAGGCCTTGGAATGGAAAACAAACTAGAATAATTGTCAACGTTGACTTTATTCCTATTGCACCAAAACTGCAGAGCCTATACACTCATTTTGCAAAGAAAAAAGATTATAGAACAAAACGAGCATTGATCGCGGCATTGGCAGAAAGAGAAAATTATATTCGACAACTTGGAATTGAATTATGAAATTTATAAATAGCTTTTTTCTAACACACTTAAGTTTATTGTTTTGTAGTCTATTGTTTTCCACACACTCTTTTGCTATCATAGAATTAACACAAATTAATGCAAGCAAATATACTCAGCAAATCTATCAAGCTTGTAGCAATGCCAAGGTAGCCAAGAGTAATCTAGCTAAAGACAAGATAAATAAGATTACAAAAACTAAAGTTAAAATAAACAGAGATAACAATAAAGTTTGTGAATGCATCGCTACCAACCATGTAATTCAATCAAAGTTTAATAAGACATCAAAAGATGCTATTGCTCAGTTACAGTGGGTCATTGATTTTTATAATTCAAAGATTTCTCAACCTGATTTTGAAAAAGACCCTTACTTTATAGGTGGAAGTTCGGGCGTATTATTCAGCTTTGATGAAGAGTGTATTTTTGATCCCACTTATAAAGTTACTTACCCAGAATAACAAAAAACCTAGTGCAAACTTCGCAAATAATGATCAGCCCCCGTGACTTTTACTGCTGTTATTATTCCTTGGCTCATATCTACTTTATGATGCCTCTTATAGCCCAGCCAAAACTTATTTTTTCCCTTACACCCATACCTAGCCTCTGGGTCTGGTGAATAGTTCTCAATATTTTTATTGTTCATTTTAGGATTATCATCATCATCTTTTTCTTCGTTCTTTTTATCTGATATCGCCTTATCTCGGGCTTTCCATATGTTTACTTTAGCCACCATTGATGAAGCATCCACAAATGTGAAGGCACCTCCCACATAACCCCGTATTTTTTATTGAGTCAGTGATTGTATTAAAAAGTTTCCTTAACTCCTCAGTACCTATTCTTTTTCGCAAGCGCCCAAAATAACTATGATCTAGAGTGCGCTCCTCAAGCCCGTATCCACAAAACCATTTGGCCGTATTGTTTTCTTGAAGGTACTTTTCTAGTTGTCGATCTGACAAATCCTCCCAAAACTGAATTAACAAAGTTTTAAACCCCCTTGTTAATGGCTCTGAGCCTGCACCCAATTTAGAGTAACAACTCTCAAGAGGAGTCAACAATGTGGGGAAATCATTTAATAAAGATAATCTACGGTAGATATGAGAATCAGGGACAAGCCTTTCTAGTAAATCATCATACATCATCAGCTGGGGATTTTCTTTTTTTAACATTTTGGGAAAATAAGATATTTTCTCTTAATTGGCTAGGTATGACGGACTTTGGAGACAGCCTCTTAATATACGTTATGTTTTTCCTGCCAGGACTGGAAGTCCTCAAAAGCAGCCTATAGATTTTTTGATAACGACCGTTTTGATGAAGTTGATATTGTTAAACCACACATCGCTCAAACTATAAAAAGGATGAATGCTCTAGATAATAAAGATAATATTTTGATTTTACATGACTCTAGTGAAATTAGATTTTCTGGAAAAAAATCATTGAGGGTGGTGGTTTCATGGGAGTCTACGAACATATATCTCTGGTAGGGAATTGAATTTAAAAGGAATGATGATGCATTTGTCATTGGCACTTACAAACACAGGTGTTCCCCTTGGTTTATACCAATTACAAGAAATAATTCTCCTTTTATGGAAACAGAAACCTTGCTTTTATAATACTTGCAGAGAATTAAGAATAGGAATTAAATAATGTAATTGGTATTATCAATAATTTTCAGAATTTTCTCTTCGTTCCTTAAGAATCATATTCCATTCATAAATCATTAAGCTAGCTGCAGATTTATTTGTAACAAGTTTTACTTTTATAAAATCTTTTTTCATTATTGCATCCAAAATATCAAAGTACTCATCTAGAAACCGATGTACGGCTTCACTAGAGAGACCACTCTTTACTGCTAATTCTGTATAGCCATTTATTAAATTTTGTAAATCATAAATTATTTCAGAATCATTGTAAGAATCTTTATTTAAATATTTCTGTGCCGCCTTTATTAGTTCAGCCTTTTTGCTCTTAATTTGATCACTTACTTCATTTTCTAACTGTTCGGCTATTAACTGACTACTGAAATCAGGAATCACTATCTCCTCAGTTATTCCATCTACAAGATGATGTTTTTTTACCCAACTCATAAAATCAGATTCCCTTAATGCCTCTTCTATATCAGTAACATGTAAAGCTACTTGAAATGCAAGTCCTGAGTCAGGAAAGGATATAGCACTTAACTCCATTTGGTTGCGAGCTGCGAGTGCCGTAAAATATGTTTTAAAAAGACCGTCTAAAGTCTCTTTCGGGTTATTTATAATTCTATTTGAAATGAGTTCAGACCTATCACTAATCAACAATCTCAATAAAACTAAATTATTGAGTGTTATTTGAATATTATTGTAATATTCACTCCTTAATTCGCTTTCGGATATTGCAGGGTTTAATATGGGTACCTCAGGAGAAATTCGAATTCCCTCTACAATTTCTAGTGTTCCCGAATCTGATTCTGGATCTAATACATCCATTAGGATGACACTTCCATCTTCATTCTTTCTAATTTCAAACTTTCTTAGATCCTCTTTATTGGGGTCGATAGCCCACAAGTTATCGCCTTGGATTTTATATACATAAATTGCATGACCACGTGTTTTTTTATATTTTAAAGACAATGTAAATAATAAAAGACTTTCACCATTGGCAATAAATAACTCATTTTCTTTAAGATTTGGTTCATATGTCAGTTTCATTCTGTCTGATAACCCATAATTTATTAAAAGAAAATTCAGCATCCCAAAGACTTCGGGAGTTTTAAAACCTTTGTAATCTAATAACTTTTTTGATGCCGTAACAAATACAGAATGCAACTCTTTTGCCTCAAGAGATCGCTCAATTAATGTTGGCGTAGCAAAACCATGAAAACGACGATAAACTTCTAATATATTTAAACTGCAGTAGATAGTGCAAAGCCCTGTCATATCTAGATCTTTAAATATTGTTTTTATAGATCCATCTACATACATATCATTAACAATTCGTTCAATTTTAGAATCACGAGGTGCCCCCAGAAAGTCTCCACAGGATGTATCACTCCTATTATTTGCAAATAAATTTTGGCATAATAATATTAAAACTATAAATACTGTAAAATTCATTATACTTCTTCCTCTTTTTAAAAAAGTGATACAATAGTTTTGCCCAAGCTTGTTTTGTTCGTATAAAATTGACTATAACATCACATACATATAAATGACTTGAGATTTTAAATATTTGCAATAGTCATACCATGTTTTAAGATTATAATTTTGTGTGCTTACAATTTGTATACCTATAGTTTTTTATATTGCGATCTTTGCTTATTCTCAAAATATCAAAATGCCATCCCTACAAAAATTGACGCGACAAACTGTAGACAAGCAGCTCTATGCATTCCCAGGTGAACATTCTTGCAGGAAAACAAGAGAAACCTCTATGCCAGAGCTAGATGGGTACAGAACCTTCCAAAAATTAGAACTAAGTATATTTGCAGACTTAGCAATAGCCACAGTAGCCTAACCCCTAATATTCGATAATTTTTGACGATTCACCGAACAGTCATTCACTGTATCACTATTTTTCAGTCATGAAATACTTACTATTTTACCCAGTTAACTTTTTGTGTGGCCAGATTCATTTTTTGCATTTCTAATAATACTCTCTTACTAAAATTTAAATCAAAATCCCCTGTATTAATTTTCAAATCTAGTAACCAAAGTGTTTCTACAGGAGTTCCTTCATTTTCAATATTTAGAGACCCGTGAATCAGAGCAGAAATCGGAGAAATTGTAGCGATGCTTATGTTTAATTTTTTGTTTAACAGATAAACCTGACTACAATTTCCCAGTGAAACTTTTCCCCAACATCACTTCATTAGGCGTCCTCCAGTCTAGGACTTTCATAGGCCGATTATTTATCTCAAATTCTATCGCCTCCAGCTCTCTGAGAGTATCTAAGTCCAAAGAAGACACTAAACGCTGTACAGCCACAGCCGTCGAAAGTGGTGTATTGAATTTCTCCCAAATAAAATGTAGCATTTTATTTCCACAAATTTTTGCTCCTTGATTGAGATCTTCCCCATCCACCATATATTCAACTTTAACCTGACAAGACCCCACCCAAGATAACAATGAGTCACCTAGGGTTTTCAAATTTTCTATAGGTAAAAAGTGAATGAAGTTGGCTGCCATCATACTCAATTTCTTGGTTGATAAATTGAAACTTCATAAATCCACACCTTCCGAAATCAAAGCCCTTAAAAATCTTTGACATGACTCACACTCTCCACAAATCTTATTGCCTACAAAATAACAAGCCCACAACTCTCTAAAATCTACATTTAGTAATTTGCCTAAATTAACAATTTCAGCTTTATTCATTTTCAAAGTGTAACTCTGCACTCGCACGTGAGTGGCTGTAGAGAATATAAAACATGTATTGAAACATTTTAAATAATCAGCATAATTATCGGGAAATGTTTGAGCCTCTTCCTTGTTAAATCCAACCACTACATGATCGGCATTCAAAGACTCAGCAAGTGTAGCTTCAATATTTAAAAAAACTCCATTACGATTAGGTACCAGGTATAAGTTGCTATGGAAGTAATCAGGACCTAGGGTTTAACTCCTGATTACTTCCATAGCAACTTATACACAGAGCTTTGAAAAATGAATTTTTGCAACAGCCTCTAAATATGAAGCCTCAGACAACATTAATTTTTTGTTGTTATTTATTTATTTAGTTTATTTGCGAACGCAACGGATATACCTTCCAGAATTTTTTTGAGATCCACAACAGCCAAAACTTCCTGCATTGAATTCTTGTGCACTTCCGTATTGCGCTGGACTCGAAGCATACTCTGTTGATGACCAATAAAATGTTCCACTTGTATTAAAGTTTTTGATGGCTCCCTTTCCTGAATACAAAATATTAACTTCCATTATGGAAGGAAGGTACCAATCGGTGTGGCCATTGAGATTTAAACTTTCACAATAACTTGCTCCCACATAGGGAGAGCCAATATCTGTAGCAACATCCAAGGCCGAAGAATTACTTTGCCCTGCGACTGAATTAGAAACCCCCGTAGCGAACCAGCTAGTGGATCCATTATTCCAGGTTAACAAAGATCGGGAACCTGTACAAGCTACACCACTCCAAGTTTGACCCGCATCACAACGAGAAGTGTACATTGGAGTGTTGCCATCAGGTGAAAGCCCTGCGTAAATTGTGCCATCCGCACAGAGAGTTCCCACCGCTGGACTCCCTACACAACTTCCTGCAGTCGTTACGCTCCAAACTGTAGCTCCGGCCCCGACAATCATTGTTGCTTGAAATGTTGATCCACCAATACTGTCTGCAGTTAACCGTGCTTGTATAAATTGACCTGAAACCACTGAACTAGGTCCTGAAGTCCAACCTTGCACAACACTCGAACACCCAGAATCACTGCAAATTTGAAATTGTGGAGTCCCCTGCCCTGATATGGTCACGGGAAGACTGCAGTTGATACCTGTAACTGCAATAATATCAGAAGTATAGAGTGCACTAGTTGTCGCATTTGCCTCATCCGAAAATGACAACACATCAGGAGTGGCATCACTGCAGGCTGCCGCCTGAATTAAATTCCAACTAGCTCCATTACAAAACTCAAGGACGCTGCTTGCATTATTATAACGTATAGATCCTTTATTTGTGACTGTACAAGCGACGCTGCTGTTCCCGACTTTGACGTCACCAGCAATATCAAGAGGTGCCACAGGGGTTACCGTACCAATACCAACATTGCCGGTATTATCAATGCCAATAGCTAAATTTGCAGATGTCGGATCTGAGTTTCCTGCAACCAGGCGTAAGTTTCCATGGGCAGATATATAACTTGGAACACTAGAATCAACTCCTATCATTCTAATGTTCGGCTTTGAACCTCCAGAGTTGGTTAATATAATTGAACCTGTTGTACCACTTAATTTCGAAGTTACATCCCCCACCACATAAAGGGGTGTTGTTGGAGAAGCTGTTCCAATCCCCACATTTCCGCCCATAAATGTAGCTGCGTGTCCAACACCTGATTGAAATATTGCTAGCGCCGTAGATGCAGAATTAGAATTGTTTACTAATGGACCCGTCATTATACCACCAGCTAATGGTAACTTTGTTGCATCCGTAGCCGAAGGAGTTCCACATGTGTAAGAATATGTCGGGCCAGGACCTTGAATCGTTAAATACTCACCAGCTGCGCAAGTCATGCTCGCACTATCAAAAGCCACAAGTTGTCCATTGACAAAAGTGTTGTCTGAGTCTTCAGAAAGTAAAGCCGCAGTACCTAAACCCAAATTAGTACGAGCAGTTCCTACATTGCCCAAGTCGCTTAAGTTATTCGCTACTTGTAAAAAATTACCCGTAGAACTGGTGGCGGCTGTACCTAAACCTAAACTCGTGCGCACTTGGGCCGGAGTTCTCATAACTAAATTTGAACCATCTCCGCCTACAAAATTATCTATTGTTGGTGTTAAAGCTGCAACATCTGTTAATTGAGGATCATAAGCTTGTACATTCGTACCAATGGCTAAACCTAAGTTGGTGCGTGCTGTTCCCGCATTCGCAAGCTCACTTAAGTTATTTGTTGAAACTAAATCTCCAGAGCCTGAACCTAAAGTTACCCAACCACTGCCATTGTGATATTTAAGGGCATTGCTTGCTCCACTATCAAGAGGCTGTTGCAAAAATTCATTTTACAAAATCCAGTTCAAATCTGACAGACATGAAAGTCGTTTAGTAAGATTTGATATCCCCTGAGCTGCATTTCATATGCAATATTTTAGAGTTAAAAAATTTTTAGGGCTAATTTTTTATATTTAGGGGCTATCTTCCCCCCTTAATCCCATCAAAAACTTAAATTGGGCGCACCTATCCTGATGACCCTCTTTAAATTTTGGACTGTAGCTTCCATCAACGCCTGGAACTCTACTTTCTCTTTGCCTCGATAACGACAATATTTACTTATTTTTGAAAAGGTACTTTCAAAAGGCATCCGCACTGAACTTCTCCAACGATCCAAATCCCTGTCCTTAAACTTACGATTCTTCTTTCTAATGGTTCCATCTGCACAACCCTTCTTTCTTATCTCCGTATCTACAGCATCACTATCATATCCCTTATCTAAAAACACCATTCCACTATCTGGGCAAAGTTCCTCTTCCACAAAGGCTTTTGCGTCTGTTACGTCAGCCCCAGTGACTTTTACTTCTGTTATTATTCCTTGGCTCATATCTACTTGATGATGCCTCTTATAGCCCAGCCAAAACTTATTTTTTCCCTTACACCCATACCTAGCATCTGGGTCTGGTGAATAGTTCTCAATATTTTTATTGTTCATTTTAGGATTATCATCATCATCTTTTTCTTCGTTCTTTTTATCTGATATCGCCTTATCTCGGGCTTTCCATATGTTTACTTTAGCCACCATTGATGAAGCATCCACAAATGTGAAGGCACCTCCCACATAACCCGCATTTTTTATTGAGTCAGTGATTGTATTAAAAAGTTTCCTTAACTCCTCAGTACCTATTCTTTTTCTCAAGCGCCCAAAATAACTATGATCTGGAGTGCGCTCCTCAAGCCCGTATCCACAAAACCATTTGGCCGTATTGTTTTCTTGAAGGTACTTTTCTAGTTGTCGATCTGACAAATCCTCCCAAAACTGAATTAATAAAGTTTTAAACCCCCTTGTTAATGGCTCTGAGCCTGCACCCAATTTAGAGTAACAACTCTCAAGAGGAGTCAATAATGTGGGGAAATCAATTAATAAAGATAATCTACGGTAGATATGAGAATCAGGGACAAGCCTTTCTAGTAAATCATCATACATCTTCAGCTGGGGATCTTCTTTTTTTAACATTTTGGAAAAATAAAATATTCTCTCTTAATTGGCTAGGTATGACGGACTTTGGCGACAGCCTCATCAATCGCTATATCACCGGCACCTGGTGTTCCTGGTAATGCTGTGGGATCTATTCTCATAGGACCTGCGACATTAAGAAGTCTCGCTGGAGAAGAAGTTCCAATCCCCACACTTCCCTGAGTTGGTGCAAGTAAAATATTGCCATCACTCCCACTACCACCCTTAGGACCTGGATTGAGTGATATATTTCCACCAGTGCCATTAGATGGCCCACCAGCACCTGCAGATAGATTTATTGATCCACCTAAACCACCAATAGATCCTGCACCTGATGTCAAACTAATTGGACCTGGAGTAACACCAAATTGTGTCAATGCCGTTTGAATCGATACACTACCTGATCCACCCACTACACCATTGGTTAATCCTGACCCTATAACTACGGAGCCTGTAGTAACTGATCCGCTACCATAAAGTGAAATATATCCTCCTGTATTGGGTGAAGTTTGATAATTACCACCATTGATAGCCACTGTACCACCAATCCCCCCGGCACCACCATTAACTGATACAGCACCACCATTTCCAAAAGAAGCTCCTCCATCTCCAGCTTCTAGGTTTATCCCTCCACCTACTTTCCCTGTGCCACCTGTTCCGCCTTTAACATCTAAAACCAAAATGGCATCATTTGTACCAATACCATTAGCTCCAATAATATTAAGCTGGGAGTTTGGAGAAGCTGTTCCAATCCCCACATTTCCGCCCATAAATGTAGCTGCGTGTCCGACACCTGATTGAAATATTGCTAGCGCCGTAGATGCAGAATTAGAATTATTCACTAAAGGCCCAGTCATCGTACCACCAGCTAATGGTAACTTTGTTGCATCCGTAGCCGAAGGAGTTCCACATGTGTAAGAATATGTCGGGCCAGGACCTTGAATCGTTAAATACTCACCAGCTGCGCAAGTCATGCTCGCACTATCAAAAGCCACAAGTTGTCCATTGACAAAAGTGTTGTCTGAGTCTTCAGAAAGTAAAGCCGCAGTACCTAAACCCAAATTAGTACGAGCAGTTCCTACATTGCCCAAGTCGCTTAAGTTATTTGTTGAAATTAAATCTCCAGAGCTTGAACCGGATAAAGACTGCACACTTGTGCCATCGTAATATTTTACAATATTTGTTGTATCGTCATACCAAATTTGTCCTGCCGCTAAGCCAGACCCAGGAGTTCCCGTTATCTTTGGAATCGATGCGGCACCATTTGATCCCGTGCGCACATATTCTGACGGTGATACAGACAACAAATCAGTTAAATTTGGATAATTTGTTGTGGAAAATACACTTTCTAAATTCGCTTGCGATAATGACGCCGTACCGGTATTCACTTGTAAAAAATCTGTGGCTGTCTTTCCTTGAAGCCTTTCCGTATTGTCTGCAAAAAATGAATATGGAACGGCTTGAACTAAAAGATTTTGTGTGAGAGTTTGTATCCCTGAACCATCATTAAAACTTATTAACACATCCCTAGAGTCTCCTGGGGCAGGATCATATGAACTACCTACGGCACAAGTTAGTGAACTCTGAACACCGAGAGTGTTATCCATAGCTAAGGCAAGTGTGTTCGTATCTTCATAATTCACACCACTGCGTGTGCCTGTACCTAGAATCAAGGAAAAAGCTCCTGCTGAATCTGTCATATTTAAATTGTGAGATTCCTCGTAAAGCAAGCAAGAATTGCCGTCAGAAGATAAAATTTGCACAACAAAACTTACTGAGGATCCTTCTTGTGGAAAATCACTAGCATCGTAAATAGTACCTTGTAGAGTTAAACTCTGAGGAGATTGAGCTTGAAGATTGGCAAATGGAGCAAATGAAATGAGAAGAAAAAGAAGTTTTCGATATTTAAGAAAAAAAGGAGGACACTTCCTGTCTTTAATGCCAATGATTGATCGACCTTTCGCTAGGAATAGATGACTTATTCTGAACAATACAGTTAACATTCTGTTCATTTATATATAATCGGTATTTTCAATCATAACTTGAATTTTCTGTACCCACAAAGTCTTAACTTTGGAAGATTTTGTCAGTGTGGTGCGTATAAGTATTTAGAATGATTGAAAAGCTTAGCTATGCGTCTTGATTTAACAAAATTACGTTCTGAATGGAAGCTGTGTTGTTTTGATACGATTTTGTCCCGTAATAATTCTTCAGCGATTCTGTCTCCCTGTATAGACTAATGTCCCTACACATCAAGGAGGGACCATGGGGGTTTTTGTGTCAAAGAGGGAGATTTTTAAATATGAACAGATCGAAGGGTTTATTCTAAGGAAATACACTCGTAAAGAGGTTTCATTGCTGCTTGACGTATCAGAGCGAACGATTACAAGAATGGCAGGGCGAGTTCGGAATAAGGGTTTACTTGGTATTAAACATGGAAACACTTCAAAGAGGCCAAAGAATAAGCAGTCTGAATTGTTAGAGTCCCATGTAAAATCAATGATCGAGAAACATTATTTTGATCGTAATATTACGCATATACAGGAAACACTGCGAGATGGCCATGGAATTAACTTGAGTTACAGCACCCTCAGGAGATGGTGCCATGAGATTAATGTGGTTAAAAAACGCAGACGTAGTAAGAAAGAAAATGACAGGAAGAAGCGGCCAAGAATGGCTTCTGAGGGTTATTTATTACAAATGGATGGCTCTCCACATTGTTATGTACCTGGTGAAGAGTGGGTACTAATTGCTGCTATAGATGATGCCACAAGCAAAATTGCAGCAGCTGAGTTTTATGAGTCAGAAACAACTCTAAACTGTATGGATATTTTAGAACAAGTGATTAAGGTATATGGTGTGCCATGGGGTGTTTACGTTGATCGAGCCGGTTGGTTGGGTGGTTCAAAGCGTGCAAACTTTGGTGACTTTAGAGAAGCTTGTGACATTTTAGGAATAGAGCTTATTTTTGCAAATTCACCTCAAGCCAAAGGAAGAATAGAGAGATGGTTCCAGGTACCACAAGATCGCCTTGTTGCAGAGTTAAGAACACTAGGAATAACCGATATGGAGAAAGCGAATGAATATCTTAAAAATGAGTTTATAGGAGAATACTGGAATAAGACAAAAACAATAAAAGCAAAGTCTAGTGAGGTTAAATACAGACCAGCTCCCGATAAAAATGTTTTAAGAGAGGCTCTCTGTCAGAGAGCACATAGAAAAATTAATTACGATAACACGTTTAAATGGAAAACAAACTATTATCAAATATTGAATCCTCCGGGCAATATTACCAACCAAAGGGTTGAACTGAGATTTTATAAAGATGGAGAATCAGCTGTTTTTTTCGCTAACAGAAAACTGGACGTTAAACTTTTCGAGGAAACTATAAGAAAAAAAGCAAATTAAACCGAAAAGAGACATAATCGCTGGCAAATTAGGGAGACAGAATCGCTGGCGAATCACATTCTGAATGGAAGCTGTGTTGTTTTGATACGATTTTATCCCGTAACAATTCTTCAGCGATTCTGTCTCCCTGTATAGACTAATGTCCCTACACATCAAGGAGGGACCATGGGGGTTTTTATGTCAAAGAGGGAGGTTTTTAAATATGAACAGATCGAAATACCATAATTGGTGAAAAAAGTCCCAAATGATGTCTCCAGTGATTTTGGGGAAGTCCACTCTGAAATCACAAGGAGTGATACTTCGCTGTCGATCAAAATAGGTGAATTATTTTACTTACTCCTAATCCACCAGAAACAGTTTTAAAAGAGATTCAGGCTAATCCCGTATCAATAAGTGAGTTGGCCAAGAAAATGCTCTTAAAGTGATGTTTAGGAAGAGTGCATGGCCAACTCGTTATGAAGAACCGACGGGGATGAAAGTTATAGAAAGTCAGTAAGTTTAGTTTTTCACGGCAGTCACAACACACTCAATATGTGTTATTTTTTGTTGCATTGCCTTTTTATATTGAGCTGTTCTTTGATCTAAATCAAAATCAAGGTCTGCGCAATATGGATAACTTTTTCTATTTGCGAATTCTTTTTTTAATTTAATATCCTCAAATAGAGCTGTTTTAATATCAATATCTGAACTTGCGACAGTAGATTTGAAAATTGAATTCCCTAGATCACAGTCTTTTTCACAAGATCTTGTAACCCTAAGTGTTTTGTTACCATTTTGTGATTCATTGTCTGAATAATGTACTATCATCGATATTTTCTTTATTAAAAGATCATCATCAGTACTATTTATTACACCACATGTAAAAGGTATTTTCTCAAGATCTACAATTAAATGAGAATTTTTATCTAAACCTAAAACTTGTACGAATCTAAATTTGTTCACATGGGCTGAAACCCCATTTAATAGAATTTCACTTGGATTTTCTCCTGATGTAAACTCCATTTCATCAGGGTAAGTCCAGCATACTGCTGCAAAACTAAAATTTGCGAGTAGAGCGCTGAGTATAGTAGTTAGCAATAATTTAACCACAAAAATTTCTGCAAAATCATTGGCTTTAGTTATTTTTTTTCGTTCCATTAATTAAATACTCCTGTAAAAGGTTCCTTCTGCTGACACTTTTTGGCACCTAAAATTGGATAAAGAATCGCCTAATAGTGTTTTCAGATTGCTGGAGTTCTATTTTGCAATTTTGGCTCCAGTTTTTTGAAATTAGACAAATACCAGGTATTCCCGGGCGGTTGGACCCTTAGTGTATTGTTCGGCATAGCTGCAGACCATGCATCTGAATCGTCATTTCAGATTTTTGATAGCAATCAGTTTTCTACATACCTCGAGGAAAACTCTTCTTCTCTTGTAAATTTCCGGGAGGGTCGGATCAGCAGAGAAAAGCTGAAGGGTCTGTCTTGGACGAGAAAAAATGAAGTCAGTTTAGTCACATATTATTTTGATTTCGATTCATCTTATGTAATGTGTGAACAGACGTCGCTGTCCGACTATTTTTCTGGGAATATAAATAGTATATTGGGAAAGTTGCCTTTAGAATTAAACATGTCTAATGGAGCTGTTTGTAAATCCATTTATTTTTAAGACTGAACAAACAGTAGCTATGAAATACTTATTTTTGATTTGAGGCCTGCATTGATTTTTGAAGGCCTCAACTCTAAAGTAAGAGGTTTGAATCTGGCTTTCTATTTGGCATTAGATTCAGGTAAGCACTGACCTTTTTCCATTAAATCTCGCAGCCACAAGCCGACGCGATATGCATTCTCTTGCTTGCCGTAAATCTGTCCATCGTGGAGTGCAACAAATTCATTTCCTTGCGAAGCGAAAAGACATCTCATTTCGGGCGAACTACAAACTCCGCTTCGGACTAAATATTTAAAAATATCCTGAACCTCTAAAATATTTGCTGAAATGACGCCTGATAGACCCTGGTTACGGACTACATACTCTCCGTCTTTAAGTTCGAAGCTGCAAAATTTATTCGTTTCAGCGCATACTCCCGCCTTTTCAAAGTCTCGAAAAATTAATTTCGCTAATTCATAATTATCGGTTTGATAGGCCGACTTTTCGCCTACTTGAATTTCAAATCCTTTTGAATTGGCGTTTATGTTACATCTGCCGCTAGTTTGAGTTTCTGCATTTACTGTAAATGAAATTGTCATAAGGCTTAAAATTACGATTATTCTTTTCATTAAAAACTCCAAATTTGTTATTAAATTCTTTTTTTTACCGAGATATTTTAAAATGTTGTGGATGTGTTCTCCAGCGACAACTTTCCCGGTTTTTTTATCTTCTACAATATTACCGTCCTTGCAAACAACCCCATTTAAATGTTTTGTAAACTTTTAAACCCCACATTAGCTTAGCCAGTAGCTTTCACATTGTTTTAACAACTTAAAAGTCATGGCCATGGCAGAGTTAATACTGCCTGCACCCTTAGTTGATTTTAAACGACTTTTTACTCCAGCAAATGATGACTCTATAGGGTTACTCGTTCTTATACTTCGCCAATGTGCCGCTGGAAAATCAAAAAAATTTGTCAGTTCTGACCAGTTTTTGGTTAAACAATTTACCATCTTTGGGTACTTATCCTCGTAGGCTTTTGAAAAGTTGTTTTTTATTTTAGTTGCTGTTTCTTTATCTGGTGCCCGCATCATTTCATTTAACTGTGATTTAATTGCTGGCTGAAGCTTTTTTGAACACTCATCTAATGCATTTGCTATTTTATATACCCAGCAACGCTGGCGTTTTGTTTTTTTAAATTCTTCTAAACTTTCAAGGGCTGACCAAAATCCTAAAGCCCCATCTGCTATAGCCAATAGAGGACAGTTTAAACCCCTGGCTATCAAAGATCTTAATACAACTAACCAGGACTCCTTAGACTTTCTGTAACCGGCTTCTACAGCCAATAACTTTTCTGACCATCTTGAGTTACACCCATGATTACAAGAAGGTTTAAACGCTTATCTTCACCAATTCTAAAGGGTACGTTAACTACATCTGCCCAGAGGTAAACAAGCTGATCTGTGATTTTACTTTTTTTCCACTCCCGATACTCGTCTTCCCAACGCCATATTAATTTACTAATACTTCCTGCTGAGAGACCTTGAGGAAAATAATCTTTTAGTATTTTATCAAATTTATTTGTTGAAACTCCTAAGGAAAGCCTCTAGCTTTGATTTAGCTATCCAGTACACAGAAGTTGCAGGTGCCGTACCAAACAAATTTTGGTCGAATTTTTGTTATGTATTAAGTCTGTTCAGCATTAAAAACTAATTTATCGCAATCTAAAAAATTACTAACTTCAAATGTGCTGGTTTTACTATGGATAGATTAATAAAGTAGAATATCTGCGAATTAGGGAAATATATGCTTATTCGCAGACTTTTTATCAGCGTGGGCAAAAAAAATAGCGAGCACACGGCTCGCCTAAAATAGAAAATTGTTATCTAAATTTTACTCTATGCTGGTTCGATTGTGTCGGGAAATAGGGTTGACGATTCATGCATCGCCTTTTCTGGCCGCTCCAGCTCTGCAATTTTCTTTAACCGCTCTTCTTCCTTTTTTTTTCATCATTTAATGATTCATTTGTATCCAAATCTGAGTTTAGTTTTGAGGCTTGAGTTTGAGAAAATTCCACTTCGTTACAGTTTGACTTCATGCCCATTAGGACTGGAGTGCGGTTCGTGGTTAGTTAAAGGGTTCTAAGAATTTTTCGCACAAAGAATGTCCCTGACTCGCCTTCATCTGAATCCAATCTTTTACACGGTCAACGCGAGGCTCACCTTTGTAGTATGGCAAACTTCGTATTTCTAATAGAGAAAGATAGTGTGAACGTCCAATCGTTTCTCTAAGCAACTTAATTAGAGTAGAAGAAATTTTGCTGTTTAGATTGTATCGGAGTGACTTAGCCACAAGTTCAAACATAGCATCTAAGATATCGCGAGATACTTTTTGTTCGCGAGATAAAAGTAACCTAAGTAGAGTGAGTCGAACTTCCTCTGGGTCAAACTTTGGAAAACCTGGTAGCGTAAAAAAAATTGTGTCTCCATAAGAATAACTTATAGGACTAAATGGAGAACATATAATATGACACTATCAATGAGTTTAATAAAAGTAGAAATAAGTGTACCAGAAATTGTAAAAGCAATAGATAAATTTAAAAGAAATAAAATAAAAGCTTTTGAAGAATTAACCAATGAAGTTTCAAAATCAGTATCAGATTCTTTGAATAAACTTTTAAATGCTGAGATGGAATTTTTCTTGGGTCAGCCAGAACAAAAAAGTAATAAAAGAAATGGTTATTACGAAAGAGAATTTGTTTTAAAGGGTATTGGTCAACTACGTTTACGCGTACCTAAAGATCGTCACAGTAAGTTTAAAAGTGTGATTGTTCCTGAAAATGAACGATTGGATAGCCGTTTAAAACAAGATCTGGCCGCTCTTCACTTGTCTGGCATATCCAACAGAACATTGTCCCTAATATCAAAAAGAATATTAGGCGTACAAGTATCGCCACAAACAGTCCACAACTCATTAGCCACATTGGAGCCAAAAGCATTAGAGTGGCTGGAACGTCCACTTGATGAAGATTATTGGGCTTTATTTATTGACGGTACAAATTTTAAAGTTCAAAGACGTGGTTCAACTGAGAAAGAACCAACTCTTGTTGTTCTAGGTATAAATAACAGGAATTCCTTTAGTATACTGGCAATGGAGCCAGGTCAGAAAGACAGTGCAGATTCATGGGAGGCTGTTTTTACTAGTTTAATACAACGTGGGTTAAACACTAACAAAGTTCAAATAGGAGTAATGGATGGTCTGCCTGGGTTAGAGAAAAAGTTTAAGGAGTACTTTACCAAAGCAGTGACTGCCCGTTGTTGGGTGCATGCTAAAAAGAATGCCTTACAAAAAGTATCAAAAAAATTATCATTGGCTTTTGACGAACAATTAAGTCAAGTGATGTATGCAAATAGCGAATCATCAGCACGAGTAGCTTTTAACAACTTAAAACAACATTTGAATAAAGATGCAGATCGAGCAGTAAAGTGTATAGAAAAAGATTTAGAATCACTTTTAGTGCACTATAGATTTGAAGAAAAGTTTTGGCGAACCTTAAAGACTACAAATCCAATTGAGAGAATAAATAAGGAACTTAAAAGAAGAACAAAATCAATGGAGGGCTTGGGCCAGTCAACATTAAATGTAGTATTAGCATTTACTGCAATGAGACTAGAGTATAATTGGAGAACAACACCAGTTGACTCACCAAAGTTAAATAACTTAAAAGGGAGGAGGGAACAAAAACAGGTACTTAACAATGTAGAGGATACATTAGAAAATCTTATACATTAAACATAGCGGACACAAAAAATTTTACGCTACCAAAAATAGGTTTTGCCTATTGTAGAGGGGGTTGCAATACCCCCCTTTTGCTTGTGTAGCGGTCATTTAGAAAATCTTATACATTAAATGTAGCGGACACAAAAAATTTTACGCTACCCTTGCAAGACCACTTGATGACCATCTTCTCCCGTTTGCTCCACCGAGCGCAGTTGAGGAAACTGGTACTTCATAACCCCTTTCAGCAACCCAACTCGGTATTGCATATCAAGCGATTCGTTGTTGATGAGTGAAATCGCCACTTCTAGGGAGTTAAAAGAGAGTTGCTCAAACATCTCTGGAGCCGCACGCAAGTGTTTGTTTCGCGATCCTTTTTGTCTACCCCCAGTTTTAGGCAACCCCTTTGGTCTTGGCATTTGATTTCTAATTCCTTTCTAAATTTAGATATATTTTACAAAGATCACTTTTGGACCAGAGAGTAAAAATCAATGTTGTAAACATAAGCGGTCTCCTCTGGCGAAGCTGAAATTATTTTCACGTTATCCTGCAAGTTGGCCAGGATGGAATCTTTGACCTTAAAAGCATCTTTTTTGGAAATACTCAGGCAGGCAGAGTAGTGAAGGTCGTCCTTGTTAAGAAACTGAAGGTTCGACAAGGCATGCATTCTCCAGTTGCTATGGTGTTTTAATACCAGCTCGGAGTCTGCGCCTATATGAACGTGTTGGGGACCAGGTGCGAGTTTGCCTTTCTCCTCAATTACAATGCCCAGCCTAATTAAAAACTCCACCATTTCTTGAACTTGTACACGGGATAACTTGAGAGCTTCCGCTAAAGCCTCCACTGTGCGGAACCCCTCAATGGAAACCAAAACGTGGACAGCCCCAAAATAGTGGTTTGAGTAAAATTTTAACTTATCCTCTTGCTTAATGCTGTCTTGAACTTGCAACCTGTCCTTTATGTTGAGACGAGCTTCTCGCATTTTCCTAATTTTTGCATCGAAGCGGTTGCGGAGAACCTCATTACCTGCTCGATGCCGCAAAACCAGGTACAAGAAATACTCCCCCTCCTCTTCGCTATGCCCAAGAAACAAGTTTGTTTGCTCAGCTTGCTCCATAGACAAGTCAGCTTTTCCTAAAAGGACCTGAGAAACAAATGTGGTATGCACATTCATGTGCTCGGCTAGCTTCTTCCTCATCCCTGTTCGCGACCTCTTTTTTCCAAGCCGATGCTCTAAATAAGGGCGATACTCCAAAAAATCAAAAATCATATCTTACCGTAATTATTAAGTAATATTATTTCAGTAGATTATTACTCTATTAATAATAGACTAATATAGTAAATAAATCTATTTATTTTATGCAATGCGTTGTACTTTCTCCTCATAGCGAACTTGAACGGGCCAAAAGGCCTTAAGAACCAAAGGAGAATAAAATGAAATCAATCGGAACGTATCTACTAGCATTATCTTTACTGACCACAGTTGCCTGCGCCCAAGCCAGTGAAGGTGAAGCTAACGGCAAAGTTGAAGCCAAATTACAGGAGTATTTTTCAGGCGACACTTTTGAAGACGACCAGTTTGGCGAGAAAATTCGTATACAAGGCAACAGCATAGAATTGCACAAGGTACGACAGGTTGGATCAGATGATAATCCAAATGTCCCATACCCCACTGTTTGCTCGTACGTAGTGAAAGGTAAAATCAATGACCTATATGTACGTTCAGAACAAGAGCGGAAAGAATATTGGGACCTGGGGACTCACCAACTCAGCTTTACTTTCAACTCAGTAAGTCTGACTGATGATCTTGAAGCTGGAACGGTTGCCAATCCTCATTGTCAAAACTTTGCAAAAGAGATGAACCAAGAGGCATATCTAGGCTACTCAAATACCTTTGAGGTTCTCAATGAAAATCAGATACGCATGCACACCTCTGGCGGCGGTGACTACACACAAGGTGGTGAGCGCACAGAAAGCACGCTGGATGAGGTATTTACCCGAATCAATGAGAGCAAAGCTAATGCAGAATAGGCAAATAGCTCAAATCGCAAGTTTTGGGTCCAAATACACTCACGCTGGACCCAATCTTGCAATTTTTTTGGAGTCGATATGAAAATCTTAGCTTTTTTAACAGTATTAACCCTTTTGGTTGCCTGCACCCCAAAAAAAGAGGTCCACAACCACTATCACGACCCTCAGGCGAAACAGGACTCGCCCGAAGCACCCACGTTTGAAGGTGTCATCAATGGTGGAGGCGGAAAAGGGGCACTCTGTAAAAAGAATGGACAGTCAAGTCTGGAGGTTCTCGACCTGTATGAGGGACGGGAACTTTATAATCTCAGCTATTCTCTTAGCCCAACCACCGAAGAAGAAATGCTGGAACTCATTACTGAGAAAATGGCTCTTCACATGAGGTATCCAGGGCAAACCAACTTGTCGGATATGAAAAAAAGACTGCGAGCTGATTTTATTGACCCTCTCTACAAAGAAATTCAATTTACCAAGAAAGGGCAACGCCTAAAACGAACCACTGACGCCAATGACCCTGTGGTCGATTCTGAATGTCAAGTTGTACAGATCGCCGTATATTACGACGAGAGTGTCCTCATGGTTGATCGTGACTACTGGGACCAGCTCGATTGGCTCCATAAGGGTGCACTGCTACTACATGAACTTGTTTATTATCTCGCTCGCCAAACTGGTGAGATCAATTCAATACAATCAAGGAAAATGGTCGGATTGCTGCTTTCCGATCAAGGATTACAAAGCAAGACAGCTGGTATACCAGAAAACCCAACAGAATATCTGCAATGTCACGGAGAGGTCCAAGGCGATCAGGACGGCTCAGATATGCTATCTTTCATAGCATACAACAAAAAAGTAGCGGACTTTAATGGAACTGAAATCGTCTTTCAGTCAATCGGGCCGCAGTTTAGAATGTTTCGCACTTACGCAAAGCTAGAAGGTGTTCGAGCTGAAGTTTTTGAAGTTCCAAATTCTTCGCTGGGGCAAGGCTATAGCTTTATGGTCTTCCGAGATACTTACAAACCACCTGTACTAAAAGCAGTCATTGATTTCAGTGGTGGCAGCGATCGTGAATTTATCCTACACATGATGAATGCCCAAACAAACGCTCGGTTTAACTCTTACAAAGTGGGCTGTGGCCGCGGAAGAAATTGGACACCTAGTGAGCAAGAAGAGCGTGGCCAAGATGTGACCGAACAATTCCTCGCGAAATACTCTGGCCACACTTACACAGAGAAAGATTTTGGCGAATCTGTAACTGTAAATTCAGATGGCACTCTCAAGTTTCTTAAAACTAGGCAGGTTGGCTCTGAGGACAATCCAAATGTCCCTTATCCCACTGTCTGTAGCTATGAAATTCACGCGAAATTAGAGAAAGTCATCGAACGGTCTGATGCAGAGAAAAATAGTTACATGTCTTATGCCACCCATGAAATTGAATACAAAACAACTGACTATGTACTTGTAGACACCTTAGAGCCTGACACTACAAAAAGGCTGGCTTGTAAGAATTGGCTGGAGCTACAAAGAGCGAGCATCATGGTCCACCCCGACAACAACAACTACGCCGAACTTGTTTCTGACTCTTCATTTCGCTTGCACACTTCTGGTGGTGGCGATTTCGTTGAAGGTGGTGAGCGCACAGAAAGCACTCTTGATGAGGTTTTTGTCCGCCAGTAAATCTACTTAATTGGCTGGCCTACTGGTCGCCCCACCATGGCCTGCTAACACTCTAGACGCAGCCTCAATGTCCGATGTGGTTGCGGCTGGAAAAAGACACCACAGAGCGTATTTTTCAAAATCCCCAGAAACTGGGTCAGAACTCCAAAGCTCGGTGTTCGACGGCCCCATCTTATTGCGTATTGCTTCGTTGTGTGCGAAGGTAATTGTGTTTTGTAATTAACGTCATATATAGTTTCGAAGGAGAATGTAATGTTTATTAAATCATGTTTACTAACTGGAATCTTTCTTTGGGTTGGCTCAGCCTATGCAGTAAGACCCCAAGATATTACCCCACCCCAAATTTTAGAAATAAAATTAACTCAAAATTCAATCAAGGCAGGGAATATTGGGCAAATTCTATTCAAAGCAATAGATGAGAACTCAGGATTCAATTTGGACCATCCGTTTATCGAAGGCCTCTTTTCAAATGAATCGAATTCGCAAGAAGTTTCGATTGATCTTCAAATTCCCAAGTCTCTTGGTCAAAACTGGTTTTCAGCTGATTTTATAGTTGGACAATACCTGCCATCAGGTGAGTACAAATTAAGCTTCTTTTTTGTCGAGGATAAAGAGGGAAATCAAGCAGATATTGATAGCCAATTTGTCTTAGTCTTAAATGTAGAAAATGATGGACAGGAAGATATTCAGCCTCCAGAAGTGACTCAAGTCAAGTTACAGAATAATACGGTTTCTGTGGGAAGCAATGGAGTTGTACTCTTTAAGGCGAAAGATAGTGTTTCTGGTCTAAACTTAGTTGGCGATTATGTCTATGGCCGATTTGAAAATAAATCTGACCCATCACAACAAGTCTCGATCTATACAACTGTTGCACCAAGCCCTTTAGGCAATGACCTCTATTCTATTGAATTTGAAGTAGACGAGTTCATTGCACCTGGAGAATACGATTTTGTTTACTTTTGGATAAAAGACAATGCTGGAAATGAAATAGTACTACATACTTCTGATCTAAATCAAATTTTAACAGTAACGAATAGTAGTGAATCAGATAACTAGGCTCCAGTTTTTCTGATAAAAGATTAAATTATTAATATTAGTAAAAATCCTCATTTAGCAAGCTAATGCCTTTGCAACCAGAAGGCCTTTTCCCTAATTCGCTGAATATCTGCGAAATAGGGAAATATCTGCATATTCGCAGACTTTTTTAAATTAGATTTGCCAACTTCAATCACTTTTGCGTATATAGCCTAAGATGTTACATAAAAAGTTTAAAAGCCTAGTCGCCGCTACTGACACTAATATTATAGCTCTTCTAGATAAGATCGGTGTAAGCAACTCAAGCTATTATAGATTCATAAATGGTATTTCAGATCTGCGTACTGAAAGTTTTGTTAATATTCTTAATGAGTTAGGTGTAGATGTTGAAAAAATGATATCACAAAAAGTTAATGAGCAACTGGGCAATTCTAACTTTAAAAAGAGCCTAGGAGATGGGTAGCGTAAAATTTTTTGTGTCCGCTATGTTTAATGTATAAGATTTTCTAATGTATCCTCTACTTTGTTAAGTACCTGTTTTTGTTCCCTCCTCCCTTTTAAGTTATTTAACTTTGGTGAGTCAACTGGTGTTGTTCTCCAATTATACTCTAGTCTCATTGCAGTAAATGCTAATAAGACATTTAATGTTGACTGGCCCAAGCCCTCCATTGATTTTGTTCTTCTTTTAAGTTCCTTATTTATTCTCTCAATTGGATTTGTAGTCTTTAAGGTTCGCCAAAACTTTTCTTCAAATCTATAGTGCACTAAAAGTGATTCTAAATCTTTTTCTATACACTTTACTGCTCGATCTGCATCTTTATTCAAATGTTGTTTTAAGTTGTTAAAAGCTACTCGTGCTGATGATTCGCTATTTGCATACATCACTTGACTTAATTGTTCGTCAAAAGCCAATGATAATTTTTTTGATACTTTTTGTAAGGCATTCTTTTTAGCATGCACCCAACAACGGGCAGTCACTGCTTTGGTAAAGTACTCCTTAAACTTTTTCTCTAACCCAGGCAGACCATCCATTACTCCTATTTGAACTTTGTTAGTGTTTAACCCACGTTGTATTAAACTAGTAAAAACAGCCTCCCATGAATCTGCACTGTCTTTCTGACCTGGCTCCATTGCCAGTATACTAAAGGAATTCCTGTTATTTATACCTAGAACAACAAGAGTTGGTTCTTTCTCAGTTGAACCACGTCTTTGAACTTTAAAATTTGTACCGTCAATAAATAAAGCCCAATAATCTTCATCAAGTGGACGTTCCAGCCACTCTAATGCTTTTGGCTCCAATGTGGCTAATGAGTTGTGGACTGTTTGTGGCGATACTTGTACGCCTAATATTCTTTTTGATATTAGGGACAATGTTCTGTTGGATATGCCAGACAAGTGAAGAGCGGCCAGATCTTGTTTTAAACGGCTATCCAATCGTTCATTTTCAGGAACAATCACACTTTTAAACTTACTGTGACGATCTTTAGGTACGCGTAAACGTAGTTGACCAATACCCTTTAAAACAAATTCTCTTTCGTAATAACCATTTCTTTTATTACTTTTTTGTTCTGGCTGACCCAAGAAAAATTCCATCTCAGCATTTAAAAGTTTATTCAAAGAATCTGATACTGATTTTGAAACCTCATTGGTTAATTCTTCAAAAGCTTTTATTTTATTTCTTTTAAATTTATCTATTGCTTTTACGATTTCTGGTACACTTATTTCTACTTTTATTAAACTCATTGATAGTGTCATATTATATGTTCTCCATTTAGTCCTATAAGTTATTCTTATGGAGACACAATTTTTTTTACGCTACCAGGAGATGATTTTGAACAGATATTTCAACAACTTAGTCGCACTAACAAGCTCACACTGCTAGATACCTTCATTGCTGAAGCAAAAAAATTAAATAAACCAAGTTTACAAGACTCTCTAAATCACCTAAAAGAATATAAAAGTAACTTTAAAGGCAGGAAAAATAATGCTCCAACAAGGAAGCGAAGGTAATTTAAATATTACTAAAAAAAATACTGACGACGATTTCAACAATCTGGTTGAAGACTTTTACAATAACATTACTTGGCGCCAACTTCATGCTCTCCTCACTTTAAAACCAATAAGTGCCTCACCAAATAATGTGGCCACACTATTTAATATCCCTCTTGATGAGGCTGTGGATGCCATTGAGGGCTTATTTAGTTTGGGTTTACTTATTAAAAATGGCGACACTTATGTTGCTGGTAAAAAACAATTTTTAATTCCTGATAATTTAAACACTAGAGAAAACAGAACTTCAGAACATGTAAATCAATCTAGACAAATACTAAATAAAGTAGATTCAACACTGGATTTTGGCGCTTGGACTCACTACCTGGCAGCCTCAAAAGAAGACATGCATTGGTTTAGATCTGAGTTTAAAAAGCTTATCCTTGAATTAGAATCAAGAGTGACTAATAATAATCAAAATGAACTCTACACATTAACTTATACGGATGTTCCAACAAGTATAAACACCGAAGGAGAACAAGGATGAAAAACTTTATAAGCGTTATTTTCTTATTACTATTAGCTTCACAAGTGAGCTCTGCCGGTAACGGTGGGGGCGTTGGTATGGGTAAAATGAGTTACGTAGAGCCAGCTATACTTGAATTAGATAACCAAATTTCTGCCATTAGAGTTATTGACGCATCTGATTTAGGACTTAATGTAGAAGTAGAAACTCAAACAAACTCTACAAACACATTTCTTTCCTATGATAGCCTGGAGACTTCAAATCCTAATCTTGTAAATGCATTAGAATTATCTTTTTTAAATTCAGGCGCATGGATAGAATTGTAAAGAATTGGTTAAGTATTATACCGGATGCGTGTGGGAGTGATATTTATATTTAATCTAGGGTTAAGTTCCCTCCGCCTCCACCAAATTTTGAGTATGGAAACTCGTTTTAACGCCAAGAAGGCTAAATGTTTAATTTCAATAACTTAGCGAGAAGAAGTTCTTTAAGCTCGTGAGTCCTAAATAACAAAAAATCACCCGAAATAACCACCGATGCATAAACTTGTGGTAGATATGTGGTAATTCCTATTTGGTTATTAGTTTTCCAGCTCGGATTTCCATTATGATTGTACCGTTTGATTCAACAGTCCCAAAAGAAATAGATTTTCTGAACCGCTGCCTTGTTGAGCCGTCGCGGTAGTTATTTTCCAATTCTTCCCTCCAACTCTCAAATGTTGGCTTAAGTATTTCAGGCTTTAATAACCTCACAGTGATTTCTGTGTATGAAGGTGAGTATGAAATAAAAAGATGGGAAACCACCATGTCTTCTTCAAGTTTCTCAAGCCCAGCATTTTTGTGATATTGATATTCAAAACTATTTCGACTCTTTGCAGACTTAACTTCGTAGCCAGGTAAATCTGCGCCATATCCCTCTGTAGATTTTAGGTTTGTGAGTATTGCAGCAAACAATTCCCAGTCTTGTGAAGGCACAGAGCCATTAACTCTGAAGTTATATTTCTCCAAAAGAGCGAGCTTCTCCTCGTTCAAAATGAACTTAGTGTAGTAATCGTATGCCTTTATAATATGCTGCTTATTCATGTTGCGACGCTTCCAGGTGCTGTTCTATAAGAATATCGGCGGACTTGTCTCGTGCCTTTAGGCGGCAGTTGAGCTATATTGAGGCTCGAAATTCAGGGGGACCTTTGCCTAGTAATTCAACCAATAAAACGGAATTTAGCTCGCTAGACTTCTTTGCAGGAAGCGGCTTAGTTACCTCTGGGTTAAAACCATATTTTAACACAGTATGGGCAAATGATATTTGTTCAAAAAAGGCGAAGGTATTTACCGCCAATCATCCGCCAGAGTTGTTGCAGTTGGATGACATTAAAAATATCTCCGGGCAATCACTACCAAATGCGACGTTAGCGTGGGCAAGTTTCCCATGTGTTGACTTATCACTTGCAGGTAACCGTCAGGGCTTGCGTGCCGAACGCAGTGGTCTGTATTGGGAATGGCTTCGCATTGTAGATGAAACTAAAGTAATGCCACCGATTCTTGCGGTTGAAAATGTAGAGGGTTTGTTTTCTTCTGCAAAGGGTGAAGACTATAAAGCTCTTCATCGATCTTTAACTGCACGCGGTTATAGAGTTGGACCGCTGCTTTTGGATGCAAAACACTGGGTTCCACAATCTAGAGTTAGGGCGTTTGTAATCGCTGTAAAATCCAATGTCGATATTCAAAATTTGACTTCCTCTGGTCCAAGCTGGCTTCAGCCAACGTCTGTCTTAAAGGCCGTTGAAGGATTAGAGGACGTTGTTTACTGGAATATAAAAGAGCCTAAAAAGCGCAGAGAAGATTTTTTAGATGTGGTAGATTTCGATGCGCCCTGTGATTCTGAAGATAAGCGTAAAAAGAACATCTCAATGGTACCCAAAAGGCACTTAGATTATTTATTAGGAATTGGCCAAAAAAGATATGCAGCTCCTGGTTACAAGCGAACTAGGAATGGTAAGCAAGTGCTGGAGCTACGTTTTGATGGGTTAGCCGGTTGCTTAAGGGTTCCACGAGGTGGAAGCAGCAGACAGTATGTAGTTATTAAGAATGGAGATAAATTAAATACAAGGCTTTTGACCACTGAGGAGACCGTGCGCTTAATGGGAGCCCCTAAGGGATTCAACACAATTGGCACATACAACGAGATTTATGCGGCGATGGGAGATGCAGTAGCATATCCAGTCGTTAAGTTCTTGTCCGCGAATCTTTTGCACCCTTTAGGTAAAAAGCTAAAAAGTGGCATGACAAAAAAGTCGAGCATTGCTACCCCAGCTGCTGTAGATTCCCAAACTTTGTTTGATCTGCGCTAACTCTTCATCTAAATCTTGTGTTAGATCAAGCACACCATAGCGACACTACTCGCTAAATGTACCTAACGTTTGTAATATCGGAAAATGCATACTGATGATAAAAAAGAGCAGTTTGTGGTTTTGAGAGCAGAGGGCTTTAGCTTTGACAAGATAGCGGCTCAGCTGAAGGTTTCAAAACCTACCCTTATTGAGTGGAGTCGCCAGCTAGCCCGCGATATCCGAAACCTAAAAGCTACAAAGGTGGACGCGCTCCGTGAACAGTTCCTTGTCACAAAAGAGGAGAAGTTAAAAAGGCTTCGCTCAACGCTAGCCAAAATTAACGATGAAATCGATAAGCGCGATTTCAGTGATGTGCCCACTGTGAAGCTGCTGGAGCTTGAGGGGCAACTAATGGCGGATTATAACAAGCAATTCATTTTTAGCAAACTATGGTAGCGATGAGCTGACTTTTACCCACAAATCATAAGCTCGCACCAAGTTGAATATCGTTAAGTCGCATCATCGCCCTCCACAACACTATTGGACCGGGTGGGGGATCTGAATTTCTTGCCAAATATCCACCGAGCCGTGCGAAGGCAATGGTAAAGTCATTGCTGTTGCTGCTAACCTTCAACCTAGTTCTGTTTGATCCCCGTTCAAATTTTATGAGGATGCTCCTCTGTTCTCTTGTAAAGCTGTATCTTCTCTCTGATTCAGGGGCTTCTCTTGAAATTTTGGACAACCAAAATATTTTCCATGACATTACACATGTAAATGCGACAAATTTTTTTAGCCTGTCAATGTGGCGCAAACGGCTACGCTCGATTCCAAAACCAGACTTTAATATTTTGAAAAACACCTCAATGTTCCATCTCTCTTTGTACCAGTTAATTTTCTCAAGAGCTGTCTCGAAATTGGTAATCGGCATGTTAGTCAGAAGCTTCCAGTCGACTCGATCTTCAACTGCAGATTCACGCTCTTTTGCTGATATCACAAATAACTCAATTGGCGGATATTCTTGACCCTTTGCAACTGGTGGCAAAAGTTTGACTTTATAGTAACGAACTTTTATTTTTGCTGTTCTTGCCTTCCTTTTATGGGTTTTGGGTAAATGTAGTTCATATTCTCCGCATGGTGTGGTTTTTGAAATCCTATCAAAAATTTTTACCTTGCCTTTGGCTGTTGCTCGTTGATGAACTGCCCTTATTATAAAATTAGTGTTCAAGCTTATACTGTTGAAAAAAAGCTCGTACATATCAGCGTCTCGATCACATATATGAACAAGTCGCTCTGGCTGGAACTCAGCCACAACTGAGTTTACCCCTTCTATCCATTTGAAACTTTCCTTTTCTTCTACTGGTACCCGAGTAAAATTTTGACCCAAATTTCTGATTTTTCGTCTGTCTTTTATATCTCTTGTCCAGAGCTTCTGCGCAACTAGGCCCAACGGGACGCCAGTGCTTGTTGCCGCTAATGAAGAATGCATCATCATGCCTTTAATGCTTAGTTCTTTGCCAGTTACATTGTGCTCGTAAGCACCCATGAACCCACCACCCTCAATAATTTTATTGCCGGGAAAAGTAATTTCACTAGAATCATGTAGAACAAGAATTTTCTCATCCTTGTTAATGCAATTCATCCGTTTATAGGTTTGGGCCAAATGGGGTTCGATGATATCGTCCTCATCAAACCGATCGTTATCAAAAAATCGATACGCTGCTTTTGATGTTTTCCAGTCCTGGCAAGAAAAGCATATCGACTGTCCGTGGTTCTTTTCAAATACTTCAGCCAAAAGCTCTATTCGCCTATTAAGTCTTTTGTCTCCTAATTGCACACCCTTAAACTCTGAGGAAATATTCATATGTTGACCTAAGGTTAAATTGTTTAACCTAAAGTCTAGACAAACTAGATATAAAAATTTACTGGACTAGACCAATTTGTGGGTAAAAGTCAGTAGCGATGAGGCGCTTACAGAGAAATGAAGGTCGGGCGCAGCAGTAGGCAAACTGAGGATTAATGAAATGTAAACTCAATATATTCACCTGAGAATAACCGGTCACGAAGAGTAATGGAGAAAATAGGAATGTCATACGATCCGGCAGATGATTTTGACCACCCTAAACTTGAAAAAGGTCATCAGCTAGAAAGACATGTGCTTTACCGGCTTACAAAATCGATGTGGGAAGTAGAATAGGTATTAAATTTCACCATAGCTTATTCTTTGGGTCCCATTTTCTCTGTAGTTCCTTTAAGATGGCATCATCAAATAATTCAGGGAATAATTCTTCTTTATTTTTTTGAATGTGATTCCAAATATAGTCTGGAATAGTATAAGGCCAAGACATTCTATTACCCGTACCAGTTCCCATAACTAAAATTCCTTTCGTAGTTAAGCCATGAACAGAGCCATCGATCATTGATGCATTTATTGTTTGCTGATTTTTATAAATACAGTGGAGTAGGTCATCTCGCTCATACTCAGATAAAGTGTAAAGCCGCGCCAAAACAGTTTTCTTTGCTTGCCATCCTTTATACTTTCTATTGATGGCCGGGATAAGCTGCATCAACCACATGCAAAAAACGGCTATTGTTCCTATACCAATCCAACCACGGTAATCGGCCCGGAGTTTTTGAAAACCAAATTTGGTAGCCAGATCATCTGGGAACAGAATCATTATTAGACCGAACGCAAGCAATCCAAAGAGGAACCTTGGTTTTAGTTGGATAACCTTTAGATAACTCTCTAAACTCTTCATTTTTCACCTCGTGATGAATCACTTCCAAATATCACCTGTTGCTCATGCTTACTTCTAATCAAAACTCAGAACTAGAACAATTTCGTAAAACTAACATTGAAAAAACATAGCTCTTTAAATCGTCTATTATACATATAAAGTTAACTACTCTTCTTAATTTTACTAATCGCCAAAACAGGCGTCACAGCCGTAAAATCATAAAGTGACTTACCAGATATTCCATTTAAATGTTGAAATGTTTTTTCAGGATTAACTAAGGATAAATTTATTTTATTAAATATTTCTTTAGAAGTTAAAATGCTCATTATTACTTTAGTTTCTTCATTACCACTTGCTTCATTAAGAGTAGTAACTGATCCATTAAATGCAATTGACAAAATATTATTAGATAAATCTGCTTCAAATATTTCATGAATTGTTCTAATACATATCTGGAATAAAATACTATCATATAATTCTTTTGCTTGTTTTGTGGGCAGAGGCTTGATTTCTATTTTATTTTTGGCTCTAACAAATTTGTATGAATCAATCAGAGGCAGTTCAACTGATGCAGGTAATTCATAATCAATAACTAATGTTTTATTCTCTGAGTTATAATTTACTTTCCAAGACAAACTTAGAACATCTGGGTATTTGGAATTAGATAGTACCATATCACAATATTCTTCTATGGCTTTTTCATCGCCATTTTCATATTTTTGCTTTGCCTTGATCTACTTCATCATTTTTCTTCTTAATTTCTAAATCGTGATTTGATTTAAGTGTTTCGTACTTTTTTAAAGTTTCTTCGAATAAATCTTCTCTTTTTTTGTTCTCCATATCAACATCTTCAGAATGTTTTTTCCAATCAATACATTTTTGATCGAAAGATTTTTTAATTTTTTCCGCAAAAAATGTTCTTTTAAGCCAGCCTTGAGACTTAAAGAATTTTTCATAATCAGGTTCATAGTTTTTAGCTGCAGAATCATATGACTTAGGCTTTCCATCAGGAGCATAATGTATATAATTTACCAATTGTCGTGAATCATTTAAGTCTTTTGGGTCTACACTAAACTCTTTGAATGTTTTTAAGGATTCCCAGTCAATTGCATCATTAACACTTAAAGTATGTTTTAGTATATTATTTAATGAGCATATAATTTTAGCTAATTCTTCGTTTTTTTTAGCAGATTTATTCTCAGTATCAGCTAGTTCCTTTTGCTTTAAATGTGCTTCATATTTTTTTCCCATTCGAATAAAGTTTTTTCAATTTTAGTTTCAAGCATACCAAGACTAGATGATTTGCAAGTTTTATGAAGAGATAACTCACTCAATTTTAGTTCCACCTCAAGGCTTGAAACAGTACCATTTGACCTATAATTGGGGTTTGCATCTGAAATACTAATTACATTTAAAATATTGTCTGGTACATTCACACTAAATTTCATTTACTCCCCCTTAAGAAGCCTCTTTATTAGAAGTTAATTCTTTTGTTTTCCTAAATTCAATAGCCTCAGCTAATTTTGTAAACTTAATGCTATAGTTCATCTCTCTACAGGCATTTTCAATTTCCTGTAGCTTAACTTCAAAGAATTCTTTTCTTTTATTAATTTTATTCAAACGTCTTGTGTCGAAGTAATGATGCAAATCAGACTCTAATTTGCGCGCATTTTCACTATAAATTAGTGCATGTACGTCAAAAGAAAATGGGACTGAAGCATCACTTAACTCTCTTACGCGATCCAAAGGAGTATCTCTTCTAGTCATACCAATTTTGAATATTCCCTCTCCAAAAGAACCTATATTAGAAATTATATATACGTGACCTACACTTGTTAACTGTGCGTTAGAAATGGCTCTAACAGTCTTATCGTGTGCCTCTGCTAACTTTGATTCCAATTCTTTTATTTTTAAAATAAACTGTTCCTTTTCTGCTTCAGCTTTACCTTCAAGCTCTTTCCTAGCTTTTTCTAGTGCCTCCATGGCCTCTTTTTCATTTTCAATGGCTTGATCTCTAGCTCTTTCTGCCTCTTCAAGCTCTCTTTGTTCTTCTCTAATTTGTGCTTTTAATTCATCTTGTTCTTGCTTAATTCTTTGTTTTTCCTCTTGGTATTCGAGAGAAATTGCCATTTCTTTCAACTTACTTTTAAAATAATCTTCAGTTAAAAAAGAATTAAAAGGAGCTAACATGTCATTAATTTTGTTATATAAAGATATCAGCTTCAACTCACATGAATCATAGTTATTGTATTTTACATTTTTGATAATAAGTTCAGAAGCACTATTAAAAGACAAGATTACTAACTTTGAAAGATTTTTAACTATTGGTGTTCCATTTAGACCTAAAGATTCGCAGATAAATGCTTTTTCTTCTCTAATTAATTTCTTTTGCGCTTGTCTTATTATGTGTAAAGCATCTGCATACTTCTCAATATCTTCAAAGTTAAATCTAAATGAAAATAAACCACACTCTTCAAGATGTTGATATTCTCTCACTTCTCCAATTTCAGTTTTTAATTTTTCCACTTTTAGAATTAATTCTTTATATTCTTGCGAAACTTTATCAGTTGATTTTTTTTCTCTTTGAACTTGCTTTAGAGTTTCTATCGTTTTATTCAGCTCAGATATTTCTTTAGAAGAAGTAACTTTGTAATCTAACAAATCATCGTAGTCTTTTGGCAATTGTTTTTTGTCTTCTAGTTCAAATAGCTTCTTTTTTTGTTCCTCAAATTTTACTTCAAGTATATTTATATGATCTGATTTTTTACTATTTTTAATAACGAGAACTATTGTAGTTAACAGAAAGGTTAATGATAAAAATAATGTTATATTTGGTAATAAGTCCATGCTAAAACACCTTTATTCCAGCTTTGTATAATGATTTAATATTTATTTCTAATTCTTTTATTAAAAATGAATTTAGTTTTTCAAATATTAATTTGTTCATGAATTTAAGTGTATAAGTCATATGTTCTATTTCTGATTCACTTATTTCATTAATATATTTTAACAGTTTATAATTTTCAGAATATATCTTTAGGTTTTCTACAGTAGGTGATTTTTTATTTAGTAAAATCCATCTCTGAAAGTTTCTATAATCATATTTGTCATATAATTTTGTCAGTTCTTCACTTGCATTTTGATATTCTATATAAATCCCAGATGCAAAAATTAGTTGATATATATACTCTTCATTGAGTTCTAAACTAGTAGTTTTATTTTCATCTTTAATTTGTGACAGTATTCCTTCTTTAAAGGATCTTAAGCCCTCCAAGCCGATAACTGAATTAAACTCCCCACTAAATACAAATAAATCTATTAGTGATGGTCTTAGTCTTTTTCTTGATAAAGCATTTTCGTCATTCTTAATGTGTTCGATTTCTTCATTTACATTATATTGAATTTTTTTGTTTAGTGGTGGCCGATTAGTTTTTTTGTTTAACTCAAAAAGTTGTACTGTATATATTGAAAAACTCTTTTTTGCTTCCTCTAATACTTTTTTTTGAAGTTTTACTTCTTCCTTTTTCAAAGTTGAACTCATTTTAAAACATCCATTTTTGATTTAGACAAAGGTATAGGATTTTATCGGGTGCTTTTATTATTTCTTTAGTTTATAAATGTTTATATTTCTTAACTTTGTTTAATTTTGACAGTGGGGTATGTGCAAGTATTTGAAACAGTTAGTTTTAATATTAACTATCTAATAACTCGAGTAGTTTATTTTATAACAAAATAAGATTAACATATTTTTATGTTACAGAGTTAATGCCCGCATCCGCGACAAAAAACCCTAAAATTCTTCAAAAACTAAGACTGTAAATCTTTTGCTTGGACTAAGATTTTCACTATTTTAGTGAATCAATTTTTTATTGAAAATTTCTTAGCTGACAGTTTCTTGATGTATATTTATATTACCATTTTTTCTTGGAGGGACTATGCCAGCTGTGAAAATCAATAAACAAAAGTTAAAGAAAAAATTAAATAAGGCTTTGCGTAAAATTGTGTATGTCCCATGCGAGGATAAACTCACCTTTGCAGGAGGCTTACCCGTATTAGTTGAGTTGTTTTCCAGTTGTGGGCTGGAAGATGAGCTAGAAAAGTGTTTACCTGAAAGGCTGCATGCTCGCTCTATTGGGAGTCTAAAATTAGCCTACACGATTATGTTTTCTGTAAATCGTCTATATAGCCCACATTTTCAAATTTAAAATAACTGTTAAATTGTATTAAGTAACAACCAAACACATGGAGGTGTTAGAATGGATATGGAAATATTAAGAAAAAAGATAAGTACATTTCGAGGAAAAAGTGGACGAGTTCGAATTACAGATGACCAGTTGTATATGGAAATTTTATCAGCTTGGGAGCAGTGGTCAGGAACGACAAAAGATTTTTATAAATCTGTTGGTGTGAGTAAGACGGGTATGGCAGGAATAATAGGAAAAGCCAAGCGCATGCGTAGAGAAGGTCACTTTCCAGTTGAGACATTTAAGGAAGTACGAGTGGAATCACCCACAACAAGTGAAGACAACAGCAAGTCGCCGATAACGATGAAGTGGGAAAGGGGAAGGGTGATTCGCTTTTCCCAGGTAGACCAGTTGGTGGAATTTTTAAATAAAGTGGAGAAAAAGGTGGCATGATAGCGATTAATCGCAGAACCAAGATTTATGTAAGTAAAGAGCCAACGGACATGCGGGCCAGTTACGACACCTTGTTTAGCAAGACAAAGAATGTGCTGGAGAAGGATCCCTTCTCTGGCCATTTATTTGTTTTTATAAATAAGAGGCGTAATGCTTGTAAATGTCTTTTCTATGATGGTACGGGTTTAGTGCTGATATGCAAACGAATGGAGCGAGGCCTTTTTAGTCGCATCAATCCATTTTACGATAAAGAGGTTGTACTAACACAGGCGGAGTTTTCTTTATTTTTTGAGGGTGCAGATTTAGAGAAAAGATTTATTGAAAGTCCAAGTGAGATTAAAAAGATAAATAAAAATAAATGCCGCAGTGGGAGCGAGTTGCAAGAAACATTGATATAATTATTTAATAATTGTTAATGAATCAACAACAATTATTTTCCCCAGTTCCCCGTCATAAACTCGAGTCACTGTCTAAAGAAGAGATGCTTGAGTTTATTGATCTGCAAGGGCGAGTTATAGATACAATCAATAAAGATAATGATCGTTTGAGGGTTGCCAATAACGAGCTCAAACAAAAAACTTTATATATAGAAGAGCAGTACATCACGATAAAGAATAAATTTTTTGGCAAGAGTTCAGAAAAGCAAGCAAGTGCTGAAGACAAGAGAAAGCATCAAAATAAAAACCGCAAGAAGAAAAAGAAAGTTCAACTTCCGTCCCTTCGTTATTCGGATGCGCCACTTATTGAGCGCGAAGTAGAGTTACAAGATTTACCTAGCTGTAAGTGCTGTGGAACAGAGATGAAAGACTCAGGGATGACAGAAAACAGTGAATTTATAACAGTTATTCCCTCTCAATATGTAGTTATCCGTCAGAAGCGCCATAAATATAGATGTGGTAAGTGCCATGGGGATATAGTAACAGCGCCCGCCCCTCCGAGAATAAAGCCCGGTTCAAGTTACAGTGATGATATGATTATAGATGTAGCGGTGAGTAAGTACTGTGATCTTATTCCCGTGGAGCGTTATGTGGGCATGGCTAAGAGAAATGGTTTATTAGACTTACCCCCACAAAGTTTAATAGAGTTAACACATGTATTGGCCGATTTTACAAAGGGTGCCTACGATAAATTAAAAAAAGAAGTTAGTTCAGAGAAAGTTCTTCACGCCGATGAGACACCTCATCGGATGTTAGAGAGGAATTACAATAAAAGTTGGTATTTGTGGGGATTTTCTACACGAATGAGCTGTTATTTTGAGATCCATGATACGAGAAGTGGTGATGTGGCCTCGAAGATTTTAAAGGACTCAGCCTGTGAGTTTTTAGTAAGTGATGTGTTCTCTGGTTATGGCAAAGCAGTAAAAGTGAGTAATGTCCACCGCAAAGCAGAAAAATTAGTTTTAATAAAAAATGTTTATTGTAATGCTCATGCCCGGAGAAAATTTAAACTGAGATCGGAAAATAGAAAAATGTTTAAAATCTTCCTAAGCCGCATTGCTTAAGGGGCTGCGGTATTTTTCAAGTGTGGTATTCATTCACAATTCTCGTGAAAACAAAATAAGTTCTATAAGCCACAAAACTTTCGAGGTAGAACCAATGCCTATGCATCATGACAAACATTCTAAAAAGTCTCTTTTTATCCCTGCCCCTCGTTATGAGGTGAGTAACAAAGCTATCGTCTCTAGAGGCGGCCTTCAGGCATTGCTGCATATTTTTGATTCAACAAGCTTGGGTAAAGAGTTGGCTAAGTGTTTACCAGAAGATGGGAGTAATCGCTCATTTGGCAATTACGGTTTGAGCTTACTGCTCATAGCTAGTCTCGTGTTGACTCATTTAAAAATGTAACTGAAATAGTTAGCTATGAAGCCTTAAGTAAATTGTTTAACTTATTGGCTTTTAATTTAAATTCTTTTAGCTTAATTTCCAATCCCATCCTTAACTCGAATGGGTTTAGTTTTTTCTTTTTTTCTATTAACTTCTCTCTCTCCTCGGCAGTTAACTTATTTGAGTTTAGAACTCTTTCAAATGGAGTCTGGGGCTCATCAAATTTCTTTTTTATCTTTCCATTTATACGTTCTTTTTTTATTAATTTCATTGTTGGTAAAAAGTAATTTTGAAGTGGATTCCAATAATTTTTATAAATGTCATTCATGAGCCCAACAAGCTCCTCATTGTCAAAACGATCATAGCCAAAGAGCCTCCTAACATGAGTTAAGTTTTTTTGCTCTACATGGCAATTGTCGTTTTTTTGATATGGACGAGATCGATAAAACTGAATAGGCTCTTCTCTTTGCACAAAGTATTTAAAAAGTTCACTATTAATAAACTCCGACCCACAATCAGACTTAAACCCAGTTATTGAAAATGGAAATGAGTCCTCCACATCTTGCATGGCCTCTTTAATAACAGTGCTTCCTTTGCGCCATGTAGCCCTATTTTCAGTCCATGCTGTTGCCAAATCTGTGACTGTAAGTGAGTGTGTGTATTCACCAGCAACTGTCTCTCCACAGTGTGCTACTGTGTCTGAGGTTACAAATCCTGGATCTGTAATATGGCTATCTTCCGCCTGAATTGGTATTCTCGATTTATACCAGTACTGCGAGGGTTTTGTTGTTGAACGCCCTTTGCCTGTACGTTCACTTTTTAAAAGACGATCAATGGTAGTAGCACTTAGCTCTTTAAGTTGAGATTCTGTACCCTCTGTCAGCCCCGTGCCCTCGTAGTAGGTTAGCCATTCTGGAATAGCCTTAACCATCCTCTTTGAGCATATGCGCCCCATTGCATGCCAAAGAGCTATCAAATGTTCCTTAGTCTCTTTCGTATATTTGGGCTTGCGGCCACGTTTGGTTAAAGGAATTTCTAACTGCCCATTTAAAAGCCTAATTGCATATTTTCTACTGTATCCACAGATTGAGCAGAATTCATTCAATATAACTTTTTTCTCTTTTTTAGACGATTTTTGGTAGCGCTCGAGTATTGCCATAAGGTATTGTTTTTTTGCTGAGTGACTCATGTTTATCCCCTTTCTAATGTTGTTAAGCTAACAATTACTCTAAGGTATGATTTTTATGAGTAACTCAGTGATTTCCTCAAAAATGTCAAACCTTTGAAAGTTACCTTTTTTACGAGTCATTGCGGTCTTCTCAGTGGTCATGACAGTATCGAAGATATTGAGGAATTTGATGATGACGAACTTTTGGAAGAACTTTTTGACGGTAAAGTTCCAACACCTAAAACACTGGGAAATTATTTGCGCAGGTTTGAAAAAGAGCACATCAACGCATTAAAAAAGTTTTTAACAACTATGGGCTACACCCTGCGAGCACATACCCGTAAAGTCCACCCTCATAAGGGGGAAGAGCTTCCCCATTTTAAAATCGACGGCACAGCTCACGAGCAAACGGGCCGTAAGATGGAAGGTGTGGGTTGGATGAAGACCTCCCGTGAAAAGTTCGTCTTTGGTTACTCTTCTTTAACAATTTTCGATGAACTAGGTTTTTGCTTTGCCGGAGAGCTCTTGCCGGCCGCTCACCCTAAAGGTCATCCCGTCGAGTTATTAGACCAAGTATTGTCCCCTCTGCGTGGTAAAAAAATAAAAAATCCATTTGAAAAAGTGGCTCACGTTAGCGGTGATTCGGCTTTTTTAATAGAGGACTTTGTTCTAGCCTGTCAGGCACATCAGGCGTCATTCACCATAGCCGCTCCTAAAACTATTAACTGGCATACACAAATTGATGAGGATTCAAAGACATGGGTTGAGTGGGAGTACGGCCCAGAAGAATTAAAAAAATTAAAACGTAAAAAACAAGAGCCCGCAGAGTGTTATGTAAATCGTTGGCACTGGCGCCCGAGCTGGTCTGATAAAAAACTCATGTTCCCGGTAGTAATAAAAAAACAATGGCGAGAAGATGAGGTCTTTGGAGTGGCATGCGGACACTTTCACTACCATGCCGTAGCCACTAACTATGATTTGAGTCAACGAAGCTATCAGTCAGTGATAGAGAGATATCGTCCGCGTGCAGATGTGGAAAATATGATTAAAGAGTTTAAGATAGGCTTTGATGCCAAACACTTGCCTTGCTTAAAAATGTCGGCCAATGAAGTTTACTTTTTATTTGTACTCATTGCTCAAAACCTCATCCGCTGGGCGGCATTACTGGAGCAACCAGATAAACCGCATTTTGCAAAAAAACTAAGGCGTAAACTTCTAACGGCACCGGCTCAAGTGTTAACCGGATCTCGTCAATTAACTCTAAAAGTAAAAGCAAAATTTTTAAGAGAGGTGAGCGCATTTCTAGAGGCATGGCGGTCACAGCCAGTAATAGTTCCGCTGTACTGCTCAACGGCATAGAGATTAAGTCCCGAGAGCGGAACAAGCTCTTTGACAATCAAATAAAAAATTTGGAGTTCGCTTTGAGTTTTGGATTTGGTCGGCAAAGGGTTTGAACCATGCGACAGGATCGAAAGATCCGTGCTACCCCAACTAAATAGCCACATCACTAAGGGCGAGAGCATAAGCCCTAAAGGCCTCATATTGTGGTCAATGCTCTTTGGCCCAGTCGAGTAGCTCGCCAAAGTATGAATCACTACTCCCAAAAAGCGAGGAAAACCCTAATTCTAGACAAACCTATGCACCTTCAGAATTTTCACGGAAAATTCTGTTTATATTTTCACTAAATGGTGTTTTTGGGCTCGTAACGCTTATCTTAATTTCGGATTTCAGCTCTAAATGGAGGCTGTCGCCAAAGTCCGTCATACCTAGCCAATTAAGAGAGAATATTTTATTTTTCCAAAATGTTAAAAAAAGAAGATCCCCAGCTGAAGATGTATGATGATTTACTAGAAAGGCTTGTCCCTGATTCTCATATCTACCGTAGATTATCTTTATTAATTGATTTCCCCACATTATTGACTCCTCTTGAGAGTTGTTACTCTAAATTGGGTGCAGGCTCAGAGCCATTAACAAGGGGGTTTAAAACTTTATTAATTCAGTTTTGGGAGGATTTGTCAGATCGACAACTAGAAAAGTACCTTCAAGAAAACAATACGGCCAAATGGTTTTGTGGATACGGGCTTGAGGAGCGCACTCCAGATCATAGTTATTTTGGGCGCTTGAGAAAAAGAATAGGTACTGAGGAGTTAAGGAAACTTTTTAATACAATCACTGACTCAATAAAAAATGCGGGTTATGTGGGAGGTGCCTTCACATTTGTGGATGCTTCATCAATGGTGGCTAAAGTAAACATATGGAAAGCCCGAGATAAGGCGATATCAGATAAAAAGAACGAAGAAAAAGATGATGATGATAATCCTAAAATGAACAATAAAAATATTGAGAACTATTCACCAGACCCAGATGCTAGGTATGGGTGTAAGGGAAAAAATAAGTTTTGGCTGGGCTATAAGAGGCATCATCAAGTAGATATGAGCCAAGGAATAATAACAGAAGTAAAAGTCACTGGGGCTGACGTAACAGACGCAAAAGCCTTTGTGGAAGAGGAACTTTGCCCAGATAGTGGAATGGTGTTTTTAGATAAGGGATATGATAGTGATGCTGTAGATACGGAGATAAGAAAGAAGGGTTGTGCAGATGGAACCATTAGAAAGAAGAATCGTAAGTTTAAGCTGAGATCGGAAAATAGAAAAATGTTTAAAATCTTCCTAAGCCGCATTGCTTAAGGGGCTGCGGTATTTTTCAAGTGTGGTATTCATTCACAATTCTCGTGAAAACAAAATAAGTTCTATAAGCCACAAAACTTTCGAGGTAGAACCAATGCCTATGCATCATGACAAACATTCTAAAAAGTCTCTTTTTATCCCTGCCCCTCGTTATGAGGTGAGTAACAAAGCTATCGTCTCTAGGGGCGGCCTTCAGGCATTGCTGCATATTTTTGATTCAACAAGCTTGGGTAAAGAGTTGGCTAAGTGTTTACCAGAAGATGGGAGTAATCGCTCATTTGGCAATTACGGTTTGAGCTTACTGCTCATAGCTAGTCTTCTCAGTGGTCATGACAGTATCGAAGATATTGAGGAATTTGATGATGACGAACTTTTGGAAGAACTTTTTGACGGTAAAGTTCCAACACCTAAAACACTGGGAAATTATTTGCGCAGGTTTGAAAAAGAGCACATCAACGCATTAAAAAAGTTTTTAACAACTATGGGCTACACCCTGCGAGCACATACCCGTAAAGTCCACCCTCATAAGGGGGAAGAGCTTCCCCATTTTAAAATCGACGGCACAGCTCACGAGCAAACGGGCCGTAAGATGGAAGGTGTGGGTTGGATGAAGACCTCCCGTGAAAAGTTCGTCTTTGGTTACTCTTCTTTAACAATTTTCGATGAACTAGGTTTTTGCTTTGCCGGAGAGCTCTTGCCGGCCGCTCACCCTAAAGGTCATCCCGTCGAGTTATTAGACCAAGTATTGTCCCCTCTGCGTGGTAAAAAAATAAAAAATCCATTTGAAAAAGTGGCTCACGTTAGCGGTGATTCGGCTTTTTTAATAGAGGACTTTGTTCTAGCCTGTCAGGCACATCAGGCGTCATTCACCATAGCCGCTCCTAAAACTATTAACTGGCATACACAAATTGATGAGGATTCAAAGACATGGGTTGAGTGGGAGTACGGCCCAGAAGAATTAAAAAAATTAAAACGTAAAAAACAAGAGCCCGCAGAGTGTTATGTAAATCGTTGGCACTGGCGCCCGAGCTGGTCTGATAAAAAACTCATGTTCCCGGTAGTAATAAAAAAACAATGGCGAGAAGATGAGGTCTTTGGAGTGGCATGCGGACACTTTCACTACCATGCCGTAGCCACTAACTATGATTTGAGTCAACGAAGCTATCAGTCAGTGATAGAGAGATATCGTCCGCGTGCAGATGTGGAAAATATGATTAAAGAGTTTAAGATAGGCTTTGATGCCAAACACTTGCCTTGCTTAAAAATGTCGGCCAATGAAGTTTACTTTTTATTTGTACTCATTGCTCAAAACCTCATCCGCTGGGCGGCATTACTGGAGCAACCAGATAAACCGCATTTTGCAAAAAAACTAAGGCGTAAACTTCTAACGGCACCGGCTCAAGTGTTAACCGGATCTCGTCAATTAACTCTAAAAGTAAAAGCAAAATTTTTAAGAGAGGTGAGCGCATTTCTAGAGGCATGGCGGTCACAGCCAGTAATAGTTCCGCTGTACTGCTCAACGGCATAGAGATTAAGTCCCGAGAGCGGAACAAGCTCTTTGACAATCAAATAAAAAATTTGGAGTTCGCTTTGAGTTTTGGATTTGGTCGGCAAAGGGTTTGAACCATGCGACAGGATCGAAAGATCCGTGCTACCCCAACTAAATAGCCACATCACTAAGGGCGAGAGCATAAGCCCTAAAGGCCTCATATTGTGGTCAATGCTCTTTGGCCCAGTCGAGTAGCTCGCCAAAGTATGAATCACTACTCCCAAAAAGCGAGGAAAACCCGAATTCTAGACAAACCTATGCACCTTCAGAATTTTCGCCGAAAATTCTGTTTATATTTTCACTAAATGGTGTTTTTGGGCTCGTAACGCTTATCTTAATTTCGGATTTCAGTTTAAGGACAGGGATTTGGATCGTTGGAGAAGTTCAGTGCGGATGCCTTTTGAAAGTACCTTTTCAAAAATAAGTAAATATTGTCGTTATCGAGGCAAAGAGAAAGTAGAGTTCCAGGCGTTGATGGAAGCTACAGTCCAAAATTTAAAGAGGGTCATCAGGATAGGTGCGCCCAATTTAAGTTTTTGATGGGATTAAGGGGGGAAGATAGCCCCTAAATATAAAAAATTAGCCCTAAAAATTTTTTAACTCTAAAATATTGCATATGAAATGCAGCTCAGGGGATATCAAATCTTACTAAACGACTTTCATGTCTGTCAGATTTGAACTGGATTTTGTAAAATGAATTTTTGCAACAGCCTCAAATGGTGTTTTTGGGCTCGTAACGCTTATCTTAATTTCGGATTTCAGATCACTAACATTTCTCTTAGTTTTTATTTTAGATTTTTTGATTTGCTGCTTTTTTCATCATTTCTCTGAAAAGAAAAATGGGGCGATCGACGGGGCTTGAACCCGCGACAACCGGAATCACAATCCGATGCTCTACCAACTGAGCTACGACCGCCACAAAGAGAAAATATATATAGGTGACTTTTAATTGCTTTTCAATAATCTCTGTTGCATGCGGCGCATTAATCAGTAATCACAGGCGCCAACTCTTGTTTTTTGAGCTTCACACTTGTCAAAAAAAGTAGCTGGCAATCTGGTTTCATCAGACCATTTGCCATTGGCATTACATAGTTTTCTAACGCAATTCACATAGGGTAAATCCGTACGACAACGCTTTTCCCCTTTGGGATTATTTTCACACTTCCAATAACATTGATTCAATTGTGCTTTGGGCTCATTACAAATAAATTTCACATTTTTCTTTTTTGCTGCCAAAGAACGGCCTGCAACTATTTTATTGCTAGCATCTGTTTCCCATTTCAATTTTTTTAATTCTGTATCCGACATTTTATACACTGGAGTCATGTAACCTCTAGAAATAAAATCACTTATTTCCTCGTCGCTAAACACATCCGATCCATTAGAGGCAACAATAAAACTGCCTTCCTGGCCGCCAAGAATTTTTTGTTTTTTAGTAAAATCCCCACTTGAAAGCTCTACATCTCCCTCGATAGTTTGTACTTTCGTAACCGCTTTTTGTGTAACATCGTAACTCACTACAAAATCCGTACCCCTTACTCCAGCAACGGCGCTGCGAGTTCTAACTTTAAAGTAGTTTTCTGCACTCTTTAATTTATCGTTAACACTGGATCGAACTTTACCTTTATATAAATCAATAATCGTTTTCTTTTCCTCAATATTTACTTCTGTCATTTTCATCATAGAATTTGGAAGTACATTGATAATATTACCATTATTAATTTTAATTTTTAATCGACCAATACTGGAGGTAATCACAGTATCGTTTTCTCTCACCTTAATACCCAAAACGACATCCCGCTGGGCTCCCATTTCATTTTTCAGCCATGCTTGTCCAGAAAAATCACTTACAACTCCTATAAAGGGGCTGTTTTCAATAATACTTTTTGATTTTTCTATAGGCTCTGCTTTTTCAGAGGCCACACTGCGATTTGTTAAATTATTTTTTTTGAAGGCCAAGCAAGCTTCATTGGGTTTATCTAGAGGTACACAAGTAGGCTTTGCACAGGATTTCACTTTTTTACCCTGTTGGCATTTTTCTGTGTAAAAGGTAATACCAGATTGAACTTCACAGGGGTTCGTACATTTTACTTCAGGACAATCACAGCTTTCGGAGGAGTTTTCAGCTAAAACTGAGCTGCTCAATAAGAAAATAAACAAAAATATCAGTCTATGCATAATGTCCTCTTACTTTTCTAGTTGTCTATAATTTATCGGCTCTAAAAACTATCAACCTTAGAGCCAAAATGAGAAAATCTATGATTGAAATATAATGTGTCTCATTTTAAGATAGGCAAACTTGGAGGCTCAAATGAAGTCGTTTTTTAGTTTGTTTATATTTTTATTTCTATCAGTTAAATCTATGGCTTACTATTCACTTATGGATACCGCTGAATTGATCGAAGAGGGTAAATATAATGCCAATGTTGAAACCCAGTTTATTACCGAGGGCGAGTCTGGCATGAACTTACTGGGTCGTTTCGATTCGAGACTCACGGAAGACACTGGCTATAGAATTGAAGCTGGCTTTGGAGTTGTGGATTTTAATTTTGCTGGTTTTTTTAAATGGTCCCCAATACCTGATTTAGGTAAGCAACCTGCAATGTCTTTAAGTGGAGGAGTTAGCATAGCTCGCTATAGATTTGGTAATGAAACTGCGAATGACTTAAGCTTAAGAGTGCATCCCATCATCAGCAAAAAGTTTAACATGGAATTCGGCGATCTTACTCCTTATGCTGGTTTGCCCTTAGGTTTTAGAACTGTAGAGGGTGAATCCGATTTAGTTTCACAACTGACTATTGGAGTGCAAGTTAAGCCAAATCGTTTTGACTACATTAGTTTTGTTGGAGAAATAGGTTTTGATATAGACAATGCCTTTACCTTTTTAAGTCTGGGCATGAATCTTAGTATCGATCCCGATCAAGGTATCCGTTTTCAATAATGGCGATTAAAAAAACTGCACTTGTATTATCAGGCGGTGGATCTAGAGGGGCTTATCAAGCAGGTGTGCTAAAAGCTTTCTCCCACATTTGTCATGACTGTAAAAGCACATTGCCCATGGATATTGTAACGGGTGCCAGTGCGGGTGCTATTAATGCCAGTTTTATAGCCAGCCAAATACAAGATGAAAGAAAAGCGGCAGATAATCTTTGCAATTTATGGTCTAATCTTAAAACTGAAGAAGTCTTTGAGATGCGCACGTTTTCACTCACAAAACGGGCCCTCAAACTTGCCCGCGGCGTATCTCTAGGTGGTTTGGACGAAAAATTGAGATCTGGCCCCTTCTCACTTTTAGATACTACACCCTTAAGAAATCTTTTATCACGCAGTATTGATTTTAATCAGATAAATAAAAATATAAAATCTCAAAAAATTAATGCACTTGCTATAACGGCCACAGATTACAGCACATCTAAAGGCGTAACCTTTGTGCATTGCAAAGATTCTCAAACCATGTGGACGGGGGCACAAAGACTCAGTTTGACTGCAGAGATAACTATTGATCACGTTATGGGCTCCAGTGCTATCCCCTTCTTTTTTGTACCCACAAAAATTGACAATAAATTTTATGGAGATGGTTGTTTAAGAAATACGGCTCCTCTCTCCCCAGCCATTCATTTAGGTGCAGATAAATTGTTTGTAGTTGGTGTTAGGAATGAAAGTGATTATGAAGGCAAGCTCATCGAACCTACCTTAGCTAGGCTCTTATCCGTTGTTACTAATGCCGTATTTTTAGATGCCATCGACTCCGATTTAGAAAGACTTGAACTATTTAATAAAAGTAGAATAAAGAAAATGAGACCCATAGATAGTTTTTATCTGTCTCCATCCAAAGATTTAGCACAAATTGCCAAAGAAAAAATGGAATCTCTACCCACACTACTAAAGTTTCTTATCCGAGGTTTAGGTAGTGATGAAGAATCTGCAGAGTTGGTTTCTTACTTGATGTTTGAGAGAGAGTACACTGAAAGCCTAATTGAATTGGGATATAAAGATGTCCTATCACAAGAAACACAAATTTTAGAATTTTTTAACAAATAAAAAAGGCATCCATTAAGATGCCTTTTTAAACAAAACTCTATTTGTAATATTAAACGTCTTTGTAATCTGCGTCTATAACATCATCTTCGGAGCTACCAGAAGTTCCAGATGATTTTTTCTCACCCGAGTCTGCAGGAGCACCATCTGTTTTAACTCTTTGCTTGTCATACAGAGCCGCACTGATAGTGTGATTTACCTTTGTTAAACTCTCATGAGCCTGCTTAATTGCAGCGACATCAGAATCTTTATTTTGCAAAACTTTCTTTGCCCCTTCAATTTCACTATTCAACTTGCTTTTATCATCCTCACTCAAATCAGCTCCGCTATCCTTAATGAGTTTTTCAGATTGATAAATTAAATTGTCTAACTCGTTGTAGGCAGTGATTTTTTCTTTTTTAATCTTATCTTCATCAGCATGAACTTCGGCATCTTTTACCATGCGATCAATTTCATCATCAGAAAGACCCGATTTTGAAGTGATCTTAATCGCCTGTTCTTTACCTGTTCCCAAATCTTTTGCAGAAACATTGAGAATACCATTAGCATCAATATCGAATGTCACTTCAATTTGCGGAATTCCACGAGCCGCCGAAGCAATACCCATTAGCTCAAAACGACCTAGAGCTTTATTATCTGAGGCCATCTCACGCTCCCCTTGAAGAACATGAACATCCACGCTGCTTTGATTGTCTGCAGCTGTAGAGAAAACCTGAGATTTTCTGGTAGGTATTGTTGTATTTCTTTCGATAAGCTTTGTCATAACACCACCCAAAGTTTCAATTCCCAAAGAGAGGGGTGTTACATCTAATAATAAAACATCTTTGACATCTCCAGCTAAAACTCCACCTTGAACCGCAGCACCTATAGCTACCACTTCATCAGGGTTTACTGAACGATTGGGTTCTTTACCAAAAAACTGTTTAACGGCAGCTTGAATCGCTGGAATGCGAGTGCTACCACCCACCAAAACCACTTCGTCAATTTCTGCGGGTTTAAAACCAGAATCAGCTATCGCTTTGCGACAAGGATCTAAGGAGCGTTTAACTAAATCTTCTGTCATTTGATCAAATTTTGATCTAGATAAAGTCAAATTTAAATGTTTAGGTCCCGACTGATCCGCTGTAATAAATGGCAAGTTAATTTCGGTTTCTTGACGAGAACTCAATTCAATTTTAGCTTTTTCCGCCGCTTCTTTGAGTCTCTGTAGAGCCATTTTATCATTGGTTAAGTCAATGCCTTGATCTTTTTTGAACTCTGCAATCAACCATTCTAAAATTTTAATATCAAAATTATCACCACCCAAATGAGTGTCCCCATTAGTGGCTTTTACTTCGACAACATTATCTCCGACTTCTAAAATGGAGATATCAAATGTTCCTCCACCAAAATCGAAAATTGCAATTTTTTGATCTGTTTTCTTGTCCAAACCATAAGCCAATGCTGCTGCTGTAGGTTCGTTAATAATACGCTTAACCTCAAGACCAGCAATTTTGCCTGCATCTTTCGTTGCCTGTCTTTGAGCATCATTAAAATAAGCAGGGACTGTGATAACAGCTTCTGTAACTTCTGTTCCCAAATAATCTTCGGCCACTTTTTTTAATTTACCAAGAATGGAAGCACTGATTTCTTCTGGTGGCACTGATTTACCATCAATATTGAAAGCACAATCATTTTCACCCTTTTTAACAACGGTGTACGGAACCAGTTTTAATTCATTACTAATCTCTTCGTATCTTCTACCAATAAATCTTTTTGCAGAATAAATTGTTTTTTCCGGATTAGTAACAGCTTGTCGTTTTGCAACTTGTCCAACTAATTTTTCCCCGTCTTTAGTGTATGCCACAATAGATGGTGTTGTTCTTGCCCCCTCTTCGTTAACAATAACCTTTGGCTCTCCGCCCTCCATTACTGCAACACAAGAGTTTGTTGTTCCTAGATCTATTCCAATAATTTTACCCATATTTTAATTACTCCTTAAAATGTTCTAACAATTTTAATGTGTGTTTTGATCTTTCAACGTCAAGTTCCAAAGCTAAAAAAATCAAAAAAGTCCTTTTTTCTGTTTATTAATGTTGTCGCCTGTAATTTCAGCTAACTGCGCTAAAAGCTCCACTTCTTTTTTGCTGACTTTTTTGGGTGTATTGACTTTTAATTTCAAAATCAACTCACCTCTATTGTTGGATCTAAGACCAGGAACGCCTCCCCCTTTGATACGTACTTCATCACCGAATTGACTACCTTTAGGGACGGCAATTTCTAATTTCTCATCAAAATGCTCCAAATGAGTCGTTGTTCCTAAAATGGCTTGTAAATATGAAATTTCCAACTCTCTAAAAAGATCTTTGCCAAATCTCTGAATTTTTTTATCTGGCTTAATAGTTAATTCAACATAAAGGTCTCCTGCCGGGCCACCCAATTGACCGCCCTCACCTTCACCGGCAAGACGCAATTGATTTCCATCATCTACTCCCGGCGGAATGCTCACCTTAATTTTTTTATTTGTTAACTCTCGTCCCTCGCCATGACATTGCAAACAAGGGACTCTTACTATTTTTCCACGTCCATGGCATTGTTGACAGGGTGTGGCCATTTGAAAAAAACCCTGCCTTCGCACAACCTGACCACTTCCTTCACAATTGGGACAAATTTCTGGTTCTGTGCCTTTTTCTGCACCTGTACCCTTACAAATTGAGCAACTTTGTTCGACTTTAAACTCAACAACTTTTTCACAGCCAGTAATTACTTCTTTTAACTCAATCTCTTGTACATAGCGCAGATCCGCTCCACGTCGAGGGCGAGAATTACGTTGTTGTTGACTAAATCCACCGCCAAAAAAATCGCCAAAAACATCCCCAAATGCAGAAAATATGTCCTCGACATTAGTAAAATTATGACCCGACGGACCACCATTGACGCCCGCCTCACCATATCGGTCGTAGCGAGATCTTTTATCTGGATCACTAAGGACCTCATAGGCCCTCGCGGCTTCTTTAAACTGATCTTCAGCTTCTTTATTGCCAGGGTTTTTATCTGGATGAAATTTCATGGCTTTTTGTCGATAAGCCTTTTTAATTGTGGAGAAATCCGCATTGCGTTCGACCCCAAGAATTACATAATAGTCTTGACCCATAATTAATACCCAGCCTTGAAGTTAAGGAAACACCGTCTAAATGTGTGTTTATTTAAAAAAAGGTCAAGAAAATCTGCTATTTTATTAATTTTAATTGTTTTTCTAAGACTGAAATTCTTTCATCAATCAGATTGAGCTTAACTAAATCTCCGGTTTTTGAAATGATTTCGCGATATTGTTTTAAAGAGGTTAAACCTAAAAAAGCCTGACCCGATTTCGTGTATAACTTAGAGGCCAAAGAAAAGACCCAACTGGGTGCGCCATAGTTTCCAGCTTTCCTCAAATATTCAGCGGCTTTAGACGTATCATCCAGTTCATACATATAATGATAAGCTGCGCCATAGTACAACTTCCAATCCTGTGGGAATTGTTTGAGAGCCTTTTCGTATATAATGGCTGCCCCTTCATGGTCGTCAACTATCACACTTAAAATTGAAGTCCCAATAAGATATACATATCTAAATTTAGGTGCCAGATTGGAAATTGCATCTAGCATTAAAAACGACCATCCTTTGTCACAAACTTTTCTTTTATTGCGATCAAATCCTAAATCCAGTTTATATAAGTCTTTATGTTTTGATTTATAACCTTCATATTCCTTTTCAAATACAAGCCTAGGTATTTTTTCTTTTCCGCAATCCTCAGGGTTTTGCAACCAGCGCAACCATAAGGAATCTGCAAAATTTTCGTGATAGCCAAAAGTCATTAAATTAATATTCTCAGGTGGTGGTATATAAAGTTTGGGTGACTCATCTGTCTCTAATTTATTAAAATACCTTATGTTTTCAATTACGACAGTTGAATATAAAAGAAAAACTAGAAAGATTAATTTTATTTTTTTAAACTTCAATTTTTCTCCTTTTAAATTTTATTAAAATAAGTTTTCACTGCCTTAATAATTAATTCTATTTTAGATTCCAAACCCGGATAAATAGGCAATCTTACTAAACCTGCAAAAACTTTTTCTGTTACATCTAAGCTTTCAAAGTTAACGCCTAATTTAGCGGCCATGGGTGAATTGTGAAGAGGTTCATAATGGGTTACACATTCCACACCTTCTCGCTTCATGTGAATTGTAAAGTTATCTCTTTGAGTAGAATTTGAAAATACAAGATAAAAGATATGCCCATTTGTTATAGCGTCTTTGGGTATTTTAGCTGTTTGACAGATTCCACTATTTTCGAAACTCGAAAAAGCATTGTGATACAAGTTCCAAATTTTTTTCCGTGTCTCAACAATCTCTTGCCAAAAATTCAGCTGAGACCTTAAGTAGGCAGCATTGAGCTCGGACATTAAATAAGAAGATCCTAAATCTTGCCACTGATACTTACTTACATTACCTAATTTAAATTCATGGCGATTCGTCCCCTTGTCCTGAATCCTTCTTGCTCTTTGTAGAAACCTAGAATCATTTAAGATTAAGGCTCCCCCTTCACCACATTGTACAATCTTACTTTCATGAAAGCTAAGGCAAGACATGCTACCAAAACTACCTAAAAATTCTCCTTGATATTTACTGCCCAAACATTGGGCGGCATCTTCAAGTAAAACAATATTATTTTTTTCACAAAGATCTTTGATTTCATATATTTTTGCAGCTATGCCCCCATAATTTATAACAATACAGGCCTTTGTTTTTGGAGTAATAGATCTTTCTAAGGATTTAGGGCAAAGATTTAAAGTTTCACTTTCTATGTCTGCAAATACAATTTTAGCGCCCCTGAGTGCAAAGGCATTCGCCGTGCTTACAAAAGTAAATGAGGGCATAATGATTTCATCACCAACTTGGATGTCTAACAAAAGAGCCATAGCTTCTAGGGCGCTGGTTGCAGAGGGCATTAACAGTACGTCATTATAAGAGAAATCCCTTTTTAAACAATTGATTACATTCTGACACTGTTCTTGGTTACCAGAGGTTTTACCACTCTCTAGAACTTCATTAATATATTTTAATTCTAAGGCTTTGTTTGCAAAAACTTTGTGGTAGGGAATTTCAAATGATGTGCTCATCTAACTCATCATACAATTAAAAATAATTTTAACAATATTTTTATTTACACAAAGCTTTCGCGGGATTGCCCACATAGATTCCCGCAGCAGGTGGATTCTTTACTACAACAGCTCCAGCACCTATTTGTGTTCCCGGTTTCAAGGTAATATTATCCTTTAGCAGGCTCCCCACTCCCAAAAAACAAGATTCTTGAATATGACAATTTCCAGCAATTGTTACTTTTGGTGCAAAAAAGCAATGACCATCTACTACAGTATCATGGGCCAAAACGCAGCCAGGAAAGAAAAAATTATTTTCGGCAATTTTAGAGGATTGATCTACAATACAAGCTGGTCCAACAAAACAACCTGGTCCAATCTCTACATCATTGGCCACCCAACTTGTATTGTGAATATAACTGGCAAAGGGAATTTCATTACAAAATTGATTAAAAATTCTTTTTCTAGATTCCATATGATTATAACCAACACCCAAAAGCAAACTGTCCATTTTTCCATTTTTAAACATTTCAGGAATATCGGCCAATTTCCCCAGTATTGACCCCTTAATCGTGGGAGGAGCCTCTTCTAAAAAATCATCAAAATAACCAATAAATGTAAACTCATTGGAATCTAATAAAAATTTAGTCATATATTGCGCTAGGTCTTTTGAACCTATAATAGCCACTTTTTGTTTTGCCAAAATAATACCCCTATATAAACATACGCAAGTTTAATCTTTTAAACAATACGTCATATTCTTAAAATTACATTTAGATTTAACAAAATGAAACAAATATGTTCACATTATTCTATGGTAAATTTCCGAGAAAAAGTCCCCTTTTTAAAATCAGACTTAGACAAAGTGTACAATGATGTAAGCCAGAAGGGCTATTCTTTAATCCCTCAAGTATTAAACTCAAATGAGATAGAGACTTTCAAAGATCAAGTCATTAAAGCCATTGAAAACTTTCAAGTTCAAGACAATCCCTATCGTGAAAAAGAAAAATACCATATCCACGATTTATTATTACAAAGTCCCGACTTTGCAAAATTGTTTGAAGATCCTCGCTTGCAACAGCTCCTTAGTCTTTTCTTAGGACCCTATTGGATTCTCTATGCCTTCACTTCCTCCTCTGTCCCTCCCATGGGAGGCAATTATGCTAAGAGAATTCACAATGATTGCCCCCGAAACATCCCTAATTATATAACCAATATGGGTGTTATTTGGCCCTTGGATGATTACACTTCGCAAAATGGTTGCCTGCAGGTTTTGCCCGAGTCCCATATTGGAGAAGGCAACTTTAACGAAGAATATTTTAATAAAAATTACGTCCCCGTCTACTGTCAGAAGGGAGCTTTAATTATTTTTAACGCCCGATTGATCCACCGAACGGATGTAAACAAAACTTCAAATTTTCGCCACGCCCTTACTCTTAATGCCTGTAGACACTACATGAAGGCTCGATTTGATTGGCCGAGAATGATACCCAAAAACTATTGCGAAAACTTGAATTCTCAGGCTATGCGTATTTTAGGTTTTGACAGTCGTATTCCTTGCTCTCTCGACGAATACTTCGTTCCCCCAGAGAAACGACTCTATAAAGCAGGTCAAGAATGATTAGCATAATTATTCCCGTTTTTAATAACCAATCCACTTTAATTAAATTAGCTGAAGATATTTTTAAATCCTTAGACAATACTCCCGAAGAAAAGTTGGAAGTGATTTTTATAAATGATGGTAGCCGTGACAACTCTGGTTTAGTATTAAATGAATTGGCTACTAAATATCCAAAAATTAAAGTCATCCATTTAGCTCGAAATTTTGGTCAACATCCGGCAATAAGTGCTGGCTTCGAAAATGCATCTGGTAACATCATTATTCTAATGGATGCGGATCTGGAAGATGATCCTAAAAACATCCCCCAACTTATTTCTTCAATTAGATCTGGCAATGATATCTGCTTTACCATCAGGGATGAGCCCCCACAATGGAACCTTGTTCGTCTATTATCAAAATTGTATCATATACTTGTAGATTTAATCCTTAAAGAAAAAAATCCAAAAAACTTAGGTACATTTAGGGCCTTTAATAAAAAGGTATTACTCGCCTTATTAAGCCACCCCGAGAGACTTATTTTATATGGTCCCCTAATGCATCATATGGGTTTTAAAAGAGAGTTTATAAAAGTCCAAAGACACTCTAACCCCAGAGTGAGTTCCTATACACTTGCTAAAAGAATTCAACTGGCCTTAAGTAGCATTATTTCCTATTCCGACCTACCCCATAAAGTGTTTTTTTGGACGGGAACTTTTATTTTTCTAATGTCCAGTGGCTACGCCTTGCTTTCATTTTTGCAATATTTATTACTTGGAAAACAACTAATGAGTGGAATGACACTTGTCATAATGATTCTATTAATTATGATGAGTACTTTAATGACTGGGCTAGGTATCATTGGCTCTTATGTGTTCCGTGTTTTCCAAGAGGTGCTTCATCGGCCTAGATATTTAATACAAGACAAAAGGAATTTTTAATGACACTCAATCGCGAAGAAATAGTAAAAGCAAATATTCAACTTCACACAAAACTAAGCACTGTCTATAACGAGACAGAACCTCATTTTTACCCTGAAAACCAAGATGTTGTACGCAATATACTATTGCAATTAAAAAAAGAAACCCAGGGGAATAAACTATTAGACATTGGCTGTGGAACTGGTTTTATTTTAAATTTAAGCCACGACATATTTACTGAAGTTTGTGGCATCGATGCCACAAAAGCCATGCTCAATAGGGTGGATACTAAAAACGGAAAAATTAAGTTGTTCGAAGGACTCGCAGAGGAATTGCCTTTTGATAATGAGTCTTTTGATGTAATTACTGGCTACTCCTTTCTCCATCACTTGTTTGAAGTCAAAGATGTTGTAAAAGAATCCTTTCGCGTACTTAAAAAAGGTGGAAAAGCTTATTTTGACTTAGAACCCAATAAAGATTTTTGGTTAGAAATTAAATCTATTAAAGATATGCAAGCGAACCAATTTTCAGCTTTAATCCAAAGAGAAATTGACTCCGTTAAAAGTACTGCCGAACGAATTGAAAAAGAACATGGAATCGCCAAAGAAATTTTCCACAAAGCTGAGTACATAAAGGACTACAAGCATGGAATAGATCCCAATGATTTCAAAACAAAAGCCAAAGAAATAGGCTTTAGCCAAGTTAAAGTGGAATACTATTGGTACCCGGGCCAAGGCAATGTCATTCGGGAACAATCAAAAGAAACAGCAGATATGTTTGATCAGTTACTAAAAAATCTCTTACCCAACAGTCGTTATATTTATAAGTATTTAAGATTTATTTTAAGTAAATAAATTATTATGAATAAAATTTACTATCCTGAAAGCTCTTACAAAGAATGCTTTGAACTTGAAGAAAAGAGTTTTTGGTTTCAACATCGCAATTCAGTAGTTGAAAAACTATTAGATAAATATAGTAAAAATAAACATATTACCGACATCGGTGGTGGCAATGGTTTTATGTCACTTCATTTACAAAATAAGGGTTATCAAGTCACTTTAATAGAGCCTGGAGCCACTGCCTGCGAAAATGCTAAACAACGTGGCTTAAGCAATGTAATACAAGGAACCATCGAAGATATTGAATTAAAAAAACCAATAGAAACTGCCATTTGCTGTGATGTCCTTGAGCACATTGAAAACCCCATAGCGTTTCTAAAAAATATTTATAAGAAAATGCAGCCCGGTGGGGTTTTGCTAATTACAGTTCCCGCCTATTCCTTTTTGTGGTCGGCTTCGGATGTAGAAGCCCAGCATTTTAAACGATATAACTCAAAAACTTTAAAAGAAGAACTTACTGGCACTGGTTTTGAAACCATCTATTTTTCGTATTTTTTTAGTTATTTGGTACCACTAATTTTTTTATTTAGAACTTTACCTTTTAAACTAAAAGGTTTAAGCCAGAATTTCATAAAATCAAATCATCAAAAACGTTCTAAAGAACATTTTAGAAATAATGTAATTACAAATGTATTTATTTTTTTTAATCGTATTGAGTTATTTGTTTTAAAAAAAAATGTCAAAACTCCTCTAGGAGGAAGTCTTGTGTTAGTAGCTAAGAAGCTTCCTCACTAGTAAATACAAGTTCCGAATCTTTATCACACCTATATTTAAACACTTCTTCTGTTTTAGTTGAAATCCTATAATTTTCCAAATCCACTGTGAGATTCTGAGTCATTTTGATTAAGTATTTATTTTCAGAAATATTTTTATCATCTTTAAATTTTGATAAAACATTAGATAAAATTGATTTCTCCCTATTAGATAAGTAATAATAGTCTGAATAAATCCTTTCAATATGTTGAAGTGTTATGTTTTTATACTCTTCTAAGTTCTTACTTTTCACTATCAACTCTAACAAGTAAATACTGTCTCTAGCCGTTAATAAATTTGCAGGAACTAATTGATACATTTTAATAGCCGTATTAAGTTTATTATGTCTTTCCAATAAAACGGACATTGCACGCAATTCAAATATGGAATGAATTGTATCCATATTATTACTTATAATATAAAATGGCTTATCTTTGGCCTTAAAATAACTATTAAAAAATCTTAATATGCTCGGCAAAAGATCATCGAATTTATGGGTTTTATTGGCCAATACCAGCTCCTCTTCTATTTTCTGTTTCCAACCCTCATCCAAACATCCTGGCTCAATAATAGCCAGTCGTGCAGCTTTATATTTATTGTCTTTTTTAGAAAGAAAAGCTGAATACTTCCCCGCAAACTCTAAACTAAATACACCAGATCGTAGTAGTGTCTCAAAGCTGCCATCATAAAGGTGATTGTAATAGGTTATGGCATAATCAAATGAGGTTTTTTTGTCAAAATCATATAGCACTGAAGGGGCTACTGTAGATAAAACAGAATTATACATTTCTGACGCCGAATAAAGTAGATTTGTCCTACCATCTATACTATTTCGCATTCCTTCCGGCATTCTATAAATTACATACCCACCGGCATTATAATTGTTATATATTTTTCCTTTTTTTATGCCCTTATCAATTAAAAAATCCATAGCCTCTACTGGCATATGAACGGCTAACTCTTTATAGTCTCTATTCTCTTTGTTATAATTTAATACATAAATAAATTGTGACAAAATGGTTAGCCCGAGAAATAAGAAATAAACTTTCCTGAATTTTATTTCTTTTACTAAAAACTTATCTAGATATGATATTTCATTTAAAGATAGCAAAAGAAAAATACTGTTTGCAACAAACAAGAATGGATATAATTTATTAAAACTGTAAGCTTGAATTAAAAATACTACTGAGACAATTAAAGCATACCATCGCTTTGTTTTTAATATGGTATACATGGTGAGTATGGTCAGAGAGAAGAAGGTTAAATAATATTCATTTATTAAGTATTCTGAACGATGTTCAGTAATTAGATGACTCCAAGATTTTGAAAAATTAAAAACTATTGCTAATGGATGACTATATAAGGGATTTAAAAAACCAATAAGTAAAAAACTAAATCCCAGGAAAGCCCAACCACTTATGTTTTTAAAAAAGTATTTATTCCTCGGTGCAAGAAAAATCTTTTCAATAATATAGGAACCAAAGAAAACAAAACCAAAAGGGGAAGCATGTATATTTATCCAAAGAAATTGAAAGAAAAAGAGCAATGCTAACAAATAAAATGACATTTTAATTCGTAAAGATTCAATAACAAATATAAATAATATTATAAATACATAGGAAAAAAGCTCTGGTCTGGGCACTAAACGCCAAGCAATAGTATACAAAATCATAACCATACATAGAAAACTGTACTCAAAAGGAATGTGATTTTTTCTAGAAAATACTAAAACTAAAATACAGGATAAGGATACAATCATTGATTTGTAAATTATAGATGTAAGCTCTAAACCGAATGAATTATAAATAAAAGCAATAAAAGCTTGGAATAAATATGGTGGCAAGTGAGCATATCTTTCCCCATAGTGTGAAATGCTGTAATGATCTACAAATGGTGAAATCCCCTTGTTTATCCAATCTAATCCAATCCTTAAATGCCAAAAAAAATCTCCACCGAATTCTGGGATTTTTATTGATAAAAATATCAAATAGATTTGAAAAAAAATTAAAACTGAAAAAGAAAGTTTTCTCATAATGGATTTTAAAATTAAAATAGCTCCTATTGGAGCTATTTTAATTACTTTAAATGATTATAAAAGTAGATTCTAATTAGTCGGCAGCGTCATTATTAACGTTTAGTAAACTTTTAGTGTTATCAATTGTCCAAACATCATAGTTAGTATCGCTACCGCGATCTAAATCGGATCCAGCTGCTGCTCGAAATGTATTAATAGTAACCGCTATGCCAGCGCCATCAGCTGCCATCGCAGCATTAGCCACCTGAAAATCTGCATCTTTTGTACAAATGCTAAAGTTCATAACTGCAGCTTGGTCACAATAACTATTAGAGTTAAGTCTTGTTGCCACATTGATTGCACCACTTGGACCCATATATCCAGAAATCACACTTGGCGAAACTATTCCAACACCCATGCTGGTGGCAACCCAGTACTTCATTACCCCCTCTGGAGCATAACCAATATCTCTCCAATCAGCAAAATACTGTGCCCATTCTTGGTGAAAGGCTTTCTCGGCTTGATAAATCGCCGCCATTGCATTCTTAGCTTCCGACTGTCTGGATTTCATTTGAAATCGTTGGAAGTTAGGTATAGCAATGGCTGATAAAATACCTATGATTGCCACAACAATCATCAATTCAATAAGAGAAAAACCCCTATTGTTATTTAATTTGGTCATAAATGTCCCCCTTAGGATTTATATTTTAATTTTTATAAACATAATTAGTATACATCAATATTGTCGGAGTGGAAGTCTAATGTAATTAATTATTATTCTATAAAATATTATTATTGATTCAAGTTGATATAATATTATGTTTCTTCAGTCTAAACAGTATATTATGGAGGTTCTTCAAGGATCTTGTAAACTAAACCCAAGGAGTTTATTTTCTAAATCCTTTATTGAAATGAGACTAATATGACTTGGCTTATTAAATATTCTAACATTACTTTCTCTTACTGTTTCATATTGATGCAGGAGGTTTAAAATTGAATAAAAGTAGACCATTTCTTCCTCCGACAAGTGCTGTTCCGAAATTTGACTCAATAATACATAAGTCGGAAGATAGATGCCTTTAGAAATCAGTAAAAGACAAATTCTGTATGTGTCCCATCGTCCAAGGGGTTTCAGCTCCCCTTGGCCACGATAAAGACTCAGGCTTAGGTCTGGTTGCTGCATAACAAGAGCTAATTGCCCCAGTAACCTTCTGAAAGCTAAAAATAAGTCTTTATTTTGCCAAGAGGGGTCAGACAAGAGCACCATTTTTTGTTCATTGTTACTGGAAGCAAACTCTAAATAGAACTTGATCATTTCTAATAAATTAGAATTCTTTGAGCTATTACTTTTTAATATGTTGTATTCGTTGCTTACTTTTTCTAAATTTATTTTATTATAAATACTTAAATCAGTGGAAAATAGCTTTGAACTTTCCTCTAATTCTGAGTCCTTTGAAAATATATAAAATCCATCTTTCTCCATTTCTAAATAATAACTAGAACTACTTGTGATAGTATCAAATAGACGATCGGGCCTAAAGTTTTCACTAACTAATATAAAAGGCACATTAATTTTAGTTACAAGATCTTGGAAAGCTTTTGGTTGATTTATCCATTTATAAAAATTTAAATACTGCTCAGTCGAATATAGCTGCCCAGCTCGACCATCCATAAATACCTTATTTTTATCTCCTCTGCGAAACAAAATATAGGACGCAAAACCATATTCAGTTAATATTGGCCCTTTTAAGTTTTTCTTTTCAATATAATCCATTACTGCTTTTGGATAGCGAAATTCAAAACTGGGTAATTTTATATTCCTTAGTGGATTTATAAAAAACAAAATAGATATACCCACCATTAAAAACAAAGCACTCCACTTTTGTAAGTTCATACTGTGATACTTAGCTAGTTCAAAAGCCAATAAGCAAGACCCTATAATGAGCACATGAGGGGTCATTCGTTCGTGCAATATCCATATAGCAATAAAAAATAGAAATAGGAAAATTAGGTCATAGGACTTTTTAGTGTAAAAATACATAGTACTAATGAGAAACAATAGTATAAGTGCATAGTGCTCTATAAAAAACTGCCCTTGCAAAAGACTTTTAAATTCATCGGACCGACCCACCCATTCACCCCATGGTGAAGCTGCTAAAAACCAATGTTTAAAAGTGTAATTGGCAAAACCTGTAAGTAGAATTAACAGGTTCCAAATTAAAACTTCAGGCAAGGGAATATTTACTGGTTTTTTTCTCTGCCAAAAGTAGTTAAATAAAATAAAAACCTGACTCAACATCACAAATGACAATCCAATAACAGCAGAAGAATGATAAAAAGACCAAAACAATTGTATAAGAAAAACTTGAATATACTGGGCTCGGTTCAGGTTTTTCCTCATTTTGAAATATATATACACATTTAAAATGGATAAAACATATACCAGTGTATCGGGCCTAAGCAGAGAACGATTGATAATTGCAAGAAATGTAAAAATAGAAACTAAAATAAAACCCAAAATTGAAATCTTCTTTTTCACAAGAAAATACAAATAAGTAACAAATGGAATATTAAAAACAAAAAACTTTAAAACCTTTAAAGTCTCCAACTGGTTTTTTATCTTATATACACTGGCGACTAGAATTTGAAATAGCCAGGGTGTCTGCCATAAATAAGGCTTACCATCATTAAATACAGAGTAATGATCTACGGAAGGAAACCAAGCTTTTTCCAGAAAATCCATTCCTAATCTTAAATGCCAAAACAAATCCAAAGAAGTGAAGGGTCCATAGGTAACTTCTTTAATTTTATATAAAACTAAAAATATAAAAACGATGATTAATAACAATTTAATTTTATTTAAAAAAAGAAGTGACTTCACTTTTTAAATCTTCCAAACATCATATAGTCAATGGCATCGGGCCCACAATTAAGGATTAAATCTAATATACTTAGACTCTCATTCTCATAGCCAGCAACTAACTGGGGGTAGCTCTTATAGGTGGAGTAATCTATAAAACTGAGTTTTATATTATTTTTGATAAACAACTGGGGATCAATATAATTATGGGCAGAGGGTCCAGATAAATATTCTGTAGCTTTTAGACTTTTACAAAGGGAAATCACCTTTTCTGTAGGATCATTTCCGTCATAGTCAATACTAGAAGAGCAATGTACAATTGTTTCCACTTTTAACCATGACATTATTTTTGATATAAAAGCCATGTTGACCTCAACCAAATATTTGTAATCTCGCTCATAGAGATCTAAAAGTTCACTGGCATAATCATTAAAATAAAGAGCCTTTTTATAATTCACTTCTATGGAACGCCAATGCTTTTTCTGCCACTGGGAATTTAAAATTTCTGCTTCCTTAATCTTTTGGCCAAAAAGACCTTTCTTTTTTATGGGAATAGTGAGCCAAAAGGGTCCCTGGCTGCCCAATATTTTATTTCGATTGCGCCAATCCTCTTTAGTGTATTGTACATCCTCATACAGAACTAACTGATCAACTTGGGCAATAAGATCAAAATACCCACGCCATGGAATGTAGTTAGGCTGTAAAATGGCCACTTTCACTTTAGTTTAGCTCCCCCATTAGTTTAGCTTCCCATTGAATTATAAGAATTTAATTTTAGTAAAATCAAGGAGTTATGATACATTCGTCCACAGGGCGAAGACTATGGCTTTGCTGCATAGTTTCCTCCCCAATGGGTACTTAGATCCAATAACTTTACTTCTTTTGCAGAGTTCACATCTTATTTATGTTAAAATTTAAAAAGAACGCATTGGAGAGGCCGTGAGTCAGACAAACAATGAAATCGAAGATAAAGGTCAAATTCAAACCTTAAATAAACCTTCAAGTAAAACACAACGCCCTCCCCTTTATAAAGTGCTAATTTTGAATGACGACTATACTCCTATGGATTTTGTTATTCATGTTTTAAAAAAGTTTTTTAAAAAAGGGGAAACTGAGGCAGCGGAGATTATGTTACATGTTCATAATCGTGGTTCAGGTTTGGCAGGTATTTATACCTATGAAATTGCTGAGACCAAGGTTTTTCAAACCAATGAATACTCCCGAAAAAACCAACACCCCTTAAAGTGCACCCTAGAAAAAGTATCCATCAATGAGGAAGGCCAATAATGTTAGATCCCAAATTAGAAGACAGTTTAAGCCGAGCCATAGAGATCGCCGCGGAGTCTCTTCATGAATTTGTAAGTTTAGAACATGTACTTTTAGCACTTGTGGATAATAAAGAAGCACAAGAAATTTTTAAAGCCCTAAAAGTAGATATAAAAAAACTAAAACAAGACTTACAAGATTTTTTAAATAAGGATTTACCTAAAGTTGAGAATCAACTCATTGCTAAAAATAGTCAATGGAAGCCAGAACTCACAATTGCCTTCCATAGAATCCTACAAAGAGCCGCCATACAAGTACAAAGCTCTGGTCGCAATCAAGTTTCCACGGGATCTCTATTAGTTTCTCTAATGACAGAAAAAGAATCCCATGCTGTATATTTTCTTGAACAACAGGGTCTCCACCAATTTGATATTATAAATTACATATCTCATGGTGTTTCAAAAGATTCCGACTTCTCAACTGAAAATAAAAAATTGGCTATCGATGGCTTACCACAAGAAGATAGTAACGAAACCAACAAAGGAGACCCCTTAAAAAGCTTTGCTGTTAACCTTAACGAAAAAGCCTTGGCAGGAAAAGTCGACCCCCTTATTGGACGTTACGATGTTATCGAAAGGGCCATTCAAATTTTATCACGAAGAACAAAAAACAATCCTCTTTTGGTGGGTGAAGCGGGAGTGGGAAAAACCGCCATTGCCGACGGGTTAGCACAACAAATTGTAAATAAAGAGGTTCCACCCCATTTACATAATGCAACAATTTACTCTTTAGATTTAGGTGCACTCCTTGCCGGAACAAAATACAGGGGTGATTTCGAGCAGCGCTTAAAAGCATTATTGCAAGCCCTAGCTGAAAAAGAACATCCCATTTTGTTTATCGATGAAATTCATACTCTTGTGGGGGCCGGTGGCACCACTGGCGGCGCAATGGATGCATCCAATTTACTAAAACCTGCTCTTGCTGATGGAAGTTTAAGCTGTATTGGCTCGACAACTTATAAAGAGTTTAAAAATCATTTCGAAAAAGATCGTGCCCTGGCCAGACGCTTTCAAAAAATTGATTTAAAAGAACCCTCTGTCGAGGAAACTTTAGAAATTTTAAAAGGTCTAAAAAAGAAATACGAAGATTTTCATCAAGTCAAATATCGCAAGTCAGCTTTGGAAGCTGCGGCTCATCTGTCGGCAAAACATATTCAAGGTCGACAACTTCCCGACAAAGCCATTGATGTTATCGATGAAGTGGGCGCAAGAGCTCGTATTAAAAATTTAAATAAAACCATAGGCGCAAAAGATGTGGAACAAGTGGTCGCTGCCATGGCACAAATACCTGCACAGTCTGTAAGCTCCTCCGACAAAGAAAAATTAAGAAGCCTTGAAGGTGAATTAAAAACTGTTATTTTTGGCCAAGATTCTGCCATAGAAAAATTAGTTACTGCCATAAAACTATCGCGTACCGGTTTGGGCAGAGAACAAAAACCCATTGGTAGCTTTTTATTTGCTGGACCTACGGGTGTCGGAAAAACGGAAGTCGCTAAACAGCTCGCCAACAATATGAGCATACCTTTTCTAAGATTTGATATGAGTGAGTATATGGAAAAACATGCTGTTTCGCGCTTAATTGGCGCACCTCCGGGTTATGTTGGATTCGAAGAAGGAGGATTATTAACAGACTCCATAATTAAGAACCCTCACTCGGTTTTATTAATGGATGAAATCGAAAAAGCGCACATAGATTTGATAAATATATTATTGCAAGTTATGGACAGTGGTCGCCTTACTGATACCACTGGTCGCACAGTAGATTTTTCCAATGTTATTCTTATTATGACCAGCAATACGGGTGCTTTTGAAGCCTCTAGGTCTACCCTGGGGATCAGCAATGAAAGTAGTTCTAGCAAATCTATGGACGCCATAAAAAAGTCTTTCACTCCTGAGTTTTTAAACCGATTGGATTCGGTTATAGAATTTAAAGAACTCAACAAAGAACTACTTATAAAAGTAATTAATAAATTTATAGCCGAATTGGATAAACAATTGGCCGCCAAAAAAATTAAATTAAAAGTTACCGATGCGGCTATTCAATGGTTGTTTGAAAAGGGTCACCAACCAGCTTATGGAGCGCGACCTTTTGCCCGTACTATTGACGAACATATTAAAAAACCTCTAGTTGAGGATATACTTTTTGGCTCTCTTGTCCAAGGGGGCGAAGTCTGTGTGGACTTAAAATTGGACAAGTTGGATTTTAAATTTACTGAGTCACCTAAAACGAGTCCTGCTTAGCCATTTTAAAGGCCACTAATAATTCAGTTTGTATTTCTGGAAGGTCTTGACTATCTAAATAACAACCCTTTTTTACAGAGGGAAAAAGCTCCTCATAGCTTTTCACAACTCCATCCGATAACCGACGAAATACATCCTCTCTTTTTAATTGCGATGGATCTGTGTACCCCATAGCTCCAATCAAATCTGAAAATGCCTTTATTGTTTGTTGTTGATATCGAGCTACCCTAAGGTATTTATCATTCACGTTTAAACCTCTAACTAATTGAGGGTTTGAAGTGGCAACTCCCACTGGACAATGATTGGAATTACACTTTAATGCCTGAATGCATCCTAAAGCTAGCATCATTCCTCGAGCCGAGTTAACAACATCCGCACCCAAAGCCAATTTAGAAAGCATATGAAATGATGTAAACACTTTGCCGGCCGTAATAACTTTAATTTGATTTTTTAAGTCAAAGCCCTCTAGAGTATCCACTACAAAAGCCAAGCCCTCATCTAAGGGTAAGCCAACAGAATTAGCAAACTCTAAAGGCGCAGCACCCGTTCCTCCCTCACCACCATCCACAGTAATAAAGTCTGGAAAGATTTGCTTGCTCACCATCTCCTTACAAATGGCAATAAATTCAGATTTGCGACCCACACAAAATTTAAAACCTATGGGCTTTCCACCACTCAATTCCCTTAGTTTTTGGATGAAATTTATTAAGCTACTGGGGCCAGAAAATGCAGTATGTTTAGCTGGGGAAATCACATCTTTCCCAATTTCCAGTCCGCGGATATCAGCAATCTCTTGAGTGACTTTCGATCCTGGTAAAAAACCACCTTTGCCTGGTTTTGCACCTTGAGAAATTTTTATTTCTATCATTTTTACTTGCTCAAGTTGTGATTTTTCAGCAAAAGATTTTTCACAGAAGTTACCATCCTTTGTTCTACAGCCAAAATATCCTGTACCTATTTGCCAAACGAGATCTCCCCCTTGTAAATGATAGGGGCTAATTCCACCTTCACCAGTATTGTGGTAGAATTGAGCTTCTTTGGCTCCTTTATTGAGTGCCATTATGGCATTTTTACTGAGGGCTCCATAGCTCATAGCTGAAATATTAAAAATACTAGCACTATAGGGTTTAAGACATTGAGGTCCTCCTATTTTGACCCTTAATTCAGTATCCTCTACATGTTGAGGATTCATAGAATGTTGAATCCACTCATGTCCCTCGGACATCACATCTCTTTGTGTGCCAAAAGGGAGGCTCTCAAGTTGACCTTTTGCTCTTTGGTAAACCACAGAACGGAATTCTCTTGGAATGGGTCTGCCACTGTGGTTAGACTCCACAAAATACTGTTGTAATTCAGGGCGAATCAACTCAAAAAAGTAGCGCAAATTGCCTATAAGTGGAAAATTTCTTCTCACCGCCTGTTTATTCTGAATTGAGTCCATCAATCCAATTAAATAAACCGGAACAAATAGAAATAGTGAATTTATTACTGGGGGCCAAAATAGATAAACTACACCAATTGCAACAAATAAAAGTAATGAAACCCCGTGGAATATTAATAACACCTTACTCACCTCCGCAATTTACTTAATTTTAAGTGTGTTAGTTAATAATATAATTATTTACACCCAGATTTCATTGACAATTTAAAATTAAGACCTATTTTTCACTTAATAATTAAAAAATCATTATTAAAGCAGGACTTTAGTGGATGATTTCTAAGGAGGATTTGTGACACTAGTAAAAAGAATCACATTTTTTGTGCTGGTAAATATTCTTGTCATGACGACAATTACTATAACAATAAATTTGATTAGTGTATTTTTTGGTATTCAAATAGAGCCAAATACACTTTCAGGTTTAGTTATTTTCTGTGGCCTTTTTGGCATGGGCGGATCCTTTATCTCCCTTTTTATGTCCAAATTCCTAGCCAAGATGACCATGGGGGTTAAGATCATCGACCCCAAAAACAGCAGTGGACCACTAAATAATTTAGTCAATACAGTTCACAATTTAGCGAAAAATGCAGGGCTAAAAAATATGCCCGAAGTGGGTGTATACAGCAGCCCTGAGGTCAACGCCTTTGCTACTGGTCCCTCACGAAATAACTCACTGGTAGCCGTTTCCTCTGGGCTACTAGAGCGAATGAATGAAAAGGAAGTTGAGGGTGTACTGGCCCATGAAGTTGCTCACATTGCAAATGGCGATATGGTTACCATGACTCTCATCCAAGGAATTATTAATACATTAGTAATGATTATCGCCCGCTTGTTAGCGAGTGCTATTTCAAATCAGATGGATGAGCGCGCTCGACCTATGGTTCATTTTGGATTAGTTATGGTATTACAAATTGCCTTAAGCTTACTGGGCTCTTTAGTGGTCAGTGCATTTTCACGCTGGAGAGAATATAGAGCGGATTATGGTGGTGCTCGCTTGGCAGGACGCGACAGCATGATTGCGGCACTGGAACGCCTAACTCGCACTCAAGAATTAATTGAACCCGATCAACAATCTGTCGCCTCTTTAAAGATATCCAGCAAGCGAAGCCGCTCTTTTATGGAGTTCTTTTCAACTCATCCAAAGTTGGAAGATCGCATTTATAGACTTAAGAACATGGCTGTTTAATTTTGATATCTGATCGAACGGAATACCGTCGAGGAATATATTTTGCTATTGGAACGGCTCTTTGCTGGGCCATTCTCTCCATCTTACTCAAATTTGCACTGACCTTTGCGGATTCTGGCTCTGTTGTTTGGGTGAGGATGAGTATTGCTGGTTTGATATTTTCATTTTTCGTAGTGAAAAATCAGCCTAAAGATTTGCTGTTTTTATTTAAAGCTCCAAAGTTTATATATGTTTCAGCTTTGGCCCTGGCATTTAATTTTTATGCCTATATGAAATGTATAGATCTAACTACGGCCTCCAATGCTCAGATCATGATCCAAATGGGGCCCTTGTTGTTGGCCGTTTCTGGAATATTATATTTCAAAGAAATACCCAAACCATTACAGTGGCTGGGCTTATTTCTTGCTACTTTAGGATTTATTTCCTTTTACTATGATCAATTACAAATATCTTGGCACAAAAAAGAAATTTACGCTCAAGGAAATTTTTGGATAGTAGCCGCAGCTATTACCTGGGCATTTTATAGTTTTATACAAAAAATTTATTCTTCAAAGATTTCGCCACAAAAGTTACTATACGTAGTTTTTATTATTGCATCCATTTCTTTGCTTCCCTTGGTAGATTTTAATGTATTTTTTAATCTCAGTTTATTTCAATGGCTCCTACTATTATTTTTAGGAATTAATAGTTGGATTGCATATGGTTTTCTTAGTGAAGCCCTAAAAAGAGCCCCAGCCTCTCACGTCAGCCTAGTAATTACTCTCAATCCTTTGCTAACTATATTTATAATACAATGTCTTAATCATTGGAATTTATTGTTTATCCCCTATGAACCCTTAAATTGGACGGGGTACTTAGGTACAGCTTTTGTTGTAACCGGTGTAGGTTTAACTGTAGTTTCACAAAAAAAATAACTCACAACTTAAGTCCATTGTTCTAACCCATCGACTCCCATAAAATCGATATTATGTACTTTAAGAAATTATCATGGATTATCCCCTGTATTATCTGTGGCTGTGCTACAACATTAAAAGAGGATAAAAATATTTTACTAATTTCTAATCCACCTAATTTAGAAATTGATGCAAGTAAAGATGAATTAAGTATTATTTATTTTTTAGAAGCTCAAAGAAAAACCTCTGTCGATCCCTCGGCTCAAGTCTGGTCTGAATACAAATTAGCAAAAGTATATCAAGAGAAAAAAGATCCCCGAGCCTGTCAATTGTTCAGTCAGTTAGCCATAAATAAAGATTTTCCACTTTATCGAGAGGCAGGTATAAATCAACTTCAATCCTGCGACACAAAATTTTCGGAAAAAGATGTTTTAGCTGAAATTAAGGATTTATCTGATAGACCTTGGCTAAAGCTAATTGGACTTGAAGCTTCCATACAGATTGCTAAAAAATTAAATAAGAAGAATGAACTTATTCAACTTTATTTGGAAAAATCGAAGCTTCCACTCGATCAAAATGAAAAAGTTAAATACACACAAAAAGCTCTAAAGCTGGCAATAAAATATTCGCCTCAAGAAAAAAATATGTTAAAATCGCGCCTCGAAAAACTTTCTCCTAAGTTTATAAAAAAACCAAAATTTAATGATTACCTGAAAGTTGCTTATGATAATCGAAGAAGTAGAAAATTTAAAAAAGCACTTTGGTTTTATAAAGCTGTGGCCAAAAATAGTAAAACAAATCACTACAACCGCATTAAAGCTCTTACTGGCATCAGTCGTACATATAAAATCATGGGAGAAAAAGAAAAACATATAAAATCAGCCAATGATTTGGCCATTTATACTAAAAGTAAATTTTTAAAAGATAAGAAAAAATATGCAGAACTTCTTCACGACAATTATCTTAGCTTGGCAAGAGCTAATTGGACTCAGGGCCATGTCCAATTAGCCAATAAAACTTTAAACATTATGATTAAATTATTAAAAAACTATTTTCCACTATCTCAAGTTTATTTGACAAAAGCCAGGATGAGCGAAGAAACCAGTAACTTTAAAGCAGCCATAGATTGGCTGAATAAATCCTATTCAGAGGATACAAGCACTGAGCAAAAAGAAATAATACTTTGGCATCTGGCTTGGAATTTAAAAAAACTAGATAGATTTCAGGAATCCGTTGTTACTTTTCATAAATTGCTAAAGTTAGAACCACCTTCTGACAATAAAGCCAAATATACATTTTGGTTGGCAAAAACTTTAAAGCAAATGAAAAAATTTGAAGATGCTGATGAGCTCTTTGAAGATACAATTATTGACGATCCCTACGGGTATTATGGACTCCTGGCTCACAATGAAACTCATAACCTTTTAAAGCTACCCTATATCGATCGCAGCATGGCCTCTGACACCGTCACAACTAATGACAAAAAAACACTCTCTAAATATCTAGATACCAAATATTTAGATTGGCTTATATCACTTGATGAATACGAAATTACAGAAAGCTATCTTGATTTTTCTATGAGTCTTATGAAAAAAAAGGACTTTATAGAAACTACAGAATGGTTAGCTTTATTCCACTACTATGCAAAATCTGGAAACTTTTTAAAACTCTTTGAACAAATAGGAAAAATCCCTGCGGAACAACGAAAAATTTTATTATCAGAAAATCCAGAATTGATCTTTCCAAAGCCTTTTTACAATGAAGTTTTCTCCGCGGCTCAAAAATTTGGTATTAGTGTTGAGTATATTTACTCGATCATGAGACAAGAATCTGCATTCAATCCAAAAGCGAGAAGTCATATGGATGCTTTTGGCTTGATGCAGCTATTACCTGAGGTAGCAAACAAGTATGCTAAAACAAATAAAATTGAATTAACAAAAGCCGAAGATCTTTTCCAACCGCAAGTGAGCATACCTCTTGGTGCCGCACACTTGAGAGAGCTTTGGGATAAATACAATGGCCGATTTATACTCGCAACAGCTTCTTACAATGCCAATGACAAAGCGATTCAAAATTGGATAAAAACAAGATATCGTGGTGATTCACTAGAATTTATTGAAGACATCCCTTACAAAGAAACTCAAAGTTACATTAAATTAGTTATGAGGAACTTAATCTTTTACAATATTGTAAACTCATCTAACAAAATAGTGTCATTTCCCAGCTGGGCTCTGGAAATTTAATAGTTTATTTTTTTAAATTCGATCTCTATATCTTTCCATTCACTTTTTTTAATTTCCAAGTCCGCTACGCTTTGCTTACCTTTAAAAACATTGCTTAAATATTTTTTGGCTTTATAACAATTCTCTAAGTTTAAACAATTATCAGGCACTAAACTCAACAAATTCACTGAATTAACGGGCAAATGCATGGTTATAGCAACTTTAAATATTTCCACTTGAGAAAAAAATGTTTTTAAATCTTCTTCTAATTTTAAATCTATTTTACTAGTACCAGATATAAAGTACTCAATACTTTTTTGCACTTTATTAACTAGTTTTAACTTTGCCTTTTTAAAATTTTTGCCATACTCATACATTAAACGACGTCTAATAAAACCTGTAATTTCCGCACCATAAATTTCTAGTTTTTTAATATTTTCTATATAGAAGTCTTCATTCAATGGTTCTTTTAAATCTTGATATATAAATTGAAACTCGGGTTCATTTACTGGCAGTGGCTTAATCATTTTAGCTAACAAAAAAGAGTTTAAATTTAATCTTTTCCCCAGAAAACCATTTCGGTTTGCCATAATTTCTAAGCGTGGCCACTCAATGGAATGAAATGAGTTCACATCCACAACAAGTCCACGAGTGGTACCTTCGGGCAGAGCTTGCATACCCAGTATAGACTGATAATTACTTAGTCCAAATTTCTCATATATAGATTTTTGTTCATCAAATTTTCTTTTTAAATCAATACTTGAAACATTTATTCTTTTATCAGAGGCGATAATGTTAATTGTGTATGGTCCCGTCATCCAAAGTGTCACCCATGGAAAAACAGAATTAAAATTTGCTAAAACCATGCGCAACATATCTTCATTAGCCTCAAATAACGGAAACCACTGTGAATACACTCCACCTGGTTTTAGATGATTTTTTGCTTCATTCAAAAACTCTAGGGAAAACAAAAGTTCAACACCCGTTACCCATAAGTTGCTGGGCTCACTCACAATCAAATCGTATTTAAGTTTTGAGCTTTTCAATTTTCTTAAAGCATCTACATGATAGACTTTAAACTTATCGGCTCTGTCCATAACTTCAAAGGCATGTTCGTTAAAAAAGGACATGGAATCAATCACGCCCTGAGAAATTTCAGCCACTTCCACATTTTTTACTTCCTTAAAAGAAGTTGCAATTCCTGTACTTAAGCTTGCCCCTAAACCTACTATAAAAACATCCTCAACCAAGGGTTTTATACTCAATGGAATTAGCATATTTAAAGCTCTCACCGAGGCATCGCTAAGAGTTGCTGCATCCGCCTTGCCGTTCACATGAAGAGTTCTTTCTTTTGTTTTTTTGTCTTCTGAAACAATGGCCCATGTATTGGGACCACTTTTTGAAAATAACAAATCTAAGGAGTTTTTAACTTTCAAACGAGATTCTTTATACCAATCAGAATAAGAAGTATCTGGTAAAAAGTTGGGTAAATTTAAGTAAGGTCCGGGAGTAAAGGCTAAGGGTTGCCATTTTGGCAAAATTGACACTAGTATTGTGGTCACAACAAAAATAGAAATAGAAATTTTAAGTCTTTTAGATTGAGTCTTCTTGTAAAATAAGAAGCTAACAACAACCACAGTTGAGCTCACTAAAACAATGTACATTTTCATGGCCACATCTAAAGGAACCCACATCAAAATATAGTATCCTCCAAACAAAGCCCCTAAAAACCCTCCAATAGAATTGATACCATAGAGACGGCCTACAGTTTTAGAAAGATATTGATGACGTTGCTTTAAGTAACTAAACAAAAGAGGCAAATTAGTACCCATAAGACCAACAGGGATAGTTAGCATAAATATAAAAATAATAAGAACAAAAACCCATTTTAATGGAAAATTAAACATATTCTTACTAATCAACATATTGACTCGACCCAAAATCATTGGCCATTCCGGTATCAAAAAATACAAAGCAACTAAAGAAATTAAAAGAAGTAGCTGAATCCCGTAGAGAAGATTTACACTTTCTATTTTTTTAACGAAACTCACCAAGGAACTTCCTATGGCAATTGAAAAAATAAAAGCACTCACTATGATAGTGTAAGTATAGGTTGAAGAGCCTATAGATAAGCCGGCTATCTTGATAACAATATTTTCTAAGCTAAAAACATAAAATCCAGATAGAAAAGAAAGCACGTAAAGAAACATTTTGTTTTTTAACCAATCAGTTTCAAATATTTGGGAATCTTCATTTGCTTTTACTTGCTCTTCAAGGCCCAAAAATTCCAAAGGATAAATCTTCCACAAAACATAACAGACAACAAATATTGCTAAATTAATCAATCCTACTATAAGCAAACTAAAAGGAAGGCCATGGTTTTCAATAAAATAAAACCCTCCCATTAATGTTCCTAAAAAAGCTCCTATTGTATTGATGGAATAAATCCAAGAATGCATTTTGTGACTTTTTTGAAACACCTTTACTAATCCTTGAGTTAAAACGGGTATAGTTCCACCCATTAAAAAGGTGGGGAAACCTATAAACACACCTGTTAATAGGAGTGAGTACAAGAGATCGGTGAATAAACTTTCACCATAAAATGAAAATGTATTGGTTAACCAAAAAAAGAAATCCGGTGAAATCAGTGCGTAACCACCAATAAGCCCCTCAATTATTCCATATAAAAACACTTTATTTTTAACGAGTCGGTGTTGATATTTACCTATTACAAAATAGCCTATGGCCAAAAAAAGAAAAAAACAGGCCAATACCTGACTTGTCGCCAAAGCGTGACTACCCAGATAGGCACTTAAATATTTCTGCCAAATAACTTGGTAAATTAGACCCGTAAAACCAGAGAAAAATACAAGTAGTAAAATCAAAGCTGTCATTTCCACCCCTTAAATGTGTTTTTTCATAACACCTTTGAGAGGTTAGCAAATGAATTAAGGAATGAGTAGCTTTACACACCAAGCTAAAAAATAAGCTAATGCACCATAGGAGAAAAACAATGAAATTGCAGTTTTAGTACTGTTGAGTTCACGTCGAATGATAACTAATGTTGAAACACATTGCAGGGCAATAACATAAAATACTAACAAGGCCATCCCAGAACCCAAAGTTAAACCTGAGTTCTGAATTTGGCTAGCCAAATTACTAATATCATCGCCTATGGCTTCTATACCAAAAAGAGTACCCAGAGTTCCAACAAAAACTTCTCGCGCCACAAACGAGCTAAGTACTGCAATTCCATATTTCCAATCTAGGCCCAAGGGGGTCATCACTGGCTCTATAAAGCGTCCCATAATCGCCAGCCACGAACTCTCTAAATGCCCTGATCCATTTGGAAAATAACCGAGTGTCCATACAATTATGGTGACACAAAAAATAACTAAACCTGCTTTTTGGATAAATTGATGACAACTATTCAAAGATCTTTTTAACAAAGGCCTCCAATGTGGCAACCGATAGGGAGGCAATTCTAAAATAAAAGGTGAATCGTTTTTTGTTTTATATAAAGTTTTAGACAGGACTCCCGACACAATCAAGGCAACAATAATTCCTAAAAAATAGAGTGAAAAGAAAATAATACCTTGCAATCCAATCAGACCCCCCAAAAAGGAGTAAGCTGGAATAAAGGCTGCTATTAATAAGGTATAAACAGGCAATCGTGCCGAGCAACCCATTAACGGAATAGCTAAAACTGTTAACAGTCGACGTTTAGGAGATTCAACAACTCGGGAAGCATAGATTGCAGGTATCGCACATGCATGTCCAGATAAAAGAGGGATAAAACTTTTTCCGGACAAACCAAAAAACTTTAAAGGTTTATGACATATAATGGCCGCTCGAGCCAAATAGCCACTGTCTTCAAGAAGACCCACAATAAAAGTCAGAAAAAATATCTGAGGAACAAAAACTAAAAAAGATCCCAAACCACCAAAAATAGCTTCAATAACAAAGTCTTGTAACCATCCTTTTGGTAAATAGCTTGCGGCTTTCATTCCAATAACTTCAATTAGCCACTCCACCAGGTCCATAAAGGGAACAGCCCAAGTAAAAATAGCTTGAAATAAAACCAACATAATAACTACAAAGAAAAAACCGCCATAAATATTGGATAAAAGAATTTGATCTAAACGAGTTTGTTTTTTTATCAATACATCTGCATTCACTCCGAAAGACTTTTGAATTTCAGCAGCTCTCAACTCAAAATTAATTTCACTAAAATCTATGGGCTTAAGATTCTGCGAATTTTCCAGAATATGCTTGAGTGGCTCTATACCATTTCCTGTTTTGGCTGAAATAGGAATTACAGGTGCCCTCAGCTCTTTAGCTAAACCATCTACATCCATACGCAATTGATTGTCTTCAAGAACGTCCATCATGTTTAATGCAAATATAACTGGAACTTTCTCTTTGGCTGCAGCCATTTGAACTTCTAAACCCAAGCGCAGTGATGCTTTGAGGCTGGTGGAATCCAAAACACAAAGGACAGCACCTACTTTATGGGTCGCAAGATGATCAAAAAATTTTTTAACTGCAACTTCTTCATCTTGAGTTAAGGCATTAAAGGTATAAATACCTGGTAAATCAATAAGCGTATGCTCACCATACTTCCCTTCCTTGACTTCTACAGTTACACCAGGAAAATTGGCTACCTTTTGTGACAGTCCTGTCATTTTGTTAAATAAAAGACTCTTACCTGAATTGGGCTTTCCAATAATGGCAATAGCACTCATAGTATTTGCACCTCTATAAGTTTGGCCACTTCCTCTTCAAGACTAAAAATACCATGACTGTTTTTGTACACTCGAGGTCCATTAAATGGAGAGTATTTTAAACAACTAATGATCTCTCCCTGGGTAAATCCCAAATCTTCAAGCCTTTTTACGATAGCCTTTGTCGATTCGTTAAAACAAATAATTTTACCACTTTGATTTTGTTGTAAATTCCATGCGTTCATTAATGCCTTTTATGACTTCATATTAATTTCCAGTCAATCAACCACTTAAAACAAAAGAGTTCATTATCATCACGCTGTCAATAAGCTAGACAACTCTCTATCAACTGATCGTTTTATCATGCCCGTGACAAGTGAATTAATACCTGATTTCAGATACTTACGGCTGGCATCTCCCTTGCTTTTATGAGTTACATAGGTGCTAGGTTAATTTTAGGGACTTTTTAGGGAAATCGAGGGAAGAAATGAAAAAACTGTTATTCATTCCGGTATTTTTAACTTTAATTGGATCATGTAGCATTATCCAATTTCAAAACCAAAACCAAAACTTTGAGCATTTAGATTTAGGCAGTAAAAAGGCAGCGCGAAGCACAGAATTGGGAACTGCCAAGCATGTAAAACATAAAATGGAACAAGAATTTGATATTAGAATGGTAGATCCTGCTATCAAACAAAAATGGGGATTAACCCTAACTGATTCAAAGAAAGCTTGGGAACGTCACAAAGTTCTTGGTAGCCGTGACATAGTCGTCGCTGTTATCGATACAGGAATAGACATTAATCACCCCGATCTTAAAGATAACTTGTGGAAAAACAAAAGAGAATTAAAAGGAAAGCCCGGTGTTGACGATGATAATAATGGATACATCGATGACTTTTATGGTTGGAACTTTGTCGATGAAAATAACAAATTAGATGACAACCATGGACACGGCACCCACATTGCCGGAATCATTGGTGCCGTCGGTGGAAATGGCATTGGAATTAGTGGCGTGGCACCTCGAGTGAGCCTAATGGCAATCAAATATTATGATCCCAAAGCACCTGGACGCAATAATCTAATGAACACTGTTCGCGCCTTAAAATATGCAATTGATCAAGGTGTTGATATAATTAATTACTCTGGTGGAGGACTGGAACCTAGCCCCGCAGAGAAAAAGCTAATTGAAGAGGCTCATCGTAAAGGCATCCTAATCGTTGCGGCAGCTGGAAATGAGAAATCAAACTCAGATATCCATGGCTACTTCCCCGCAGATTATGATTTTGACAATATCATTTCTGTTACTGCCTATGATCAAAGTGAAAATATTCTACCAACGAGTAATTACGGAGCTAAAACTGTGGATATCGCCGCTCCTGGTAACAATATTTACAGTACTCTTCCTGGTGGAGGTTATGGGTACATGACAGGAACATCACAAGCTACGGCCTTTGTCAGTGGTGTTGCCGTGTTATTAAAATCACGTTTTACGGATTTTAACGCTCAAAAGATTATTAAAAACATATTGGAAAATGGAAATTATGATTCCAAACTTGCAGGAAAAACTAGGTTTCAAAAACGTTTAAATACTTGGGCGGCTATTGCCGGTCAAGATCGTGGAGTCGCAAGAACTGGTGTTGTTGCCGAAAATACTTCTAATATGAATACACGAATTTTTACTAATGATGAAAAGTTTCATGAAACTTTAGAATTTCAAGATATTTCTCAATCTAATACCTCTAATACTTTATTAGATTTGAGTAAGGCAATAAATAAACAGTTTTTACCTGCGGCCCTTGCTGTAGAAAATAACAAATTGTAATTGAACCCTAACAAACCCTAGTGTAGCCCACTGGCCTTCTTCCCTGGCAGTGGGTTTTTTATTTAAATATTAAACGAATTGCTGTTGTAATAAATAAAAAGGCGGCACCAATACCCATAAGATTCCGATACTCTGGCAAAAAATATCCCATAAACAAAACAATAGAACTCAAAAGCATCGCGAGGGAGGCAAAGGGTACCTTGAATCTTATTTTTGCCTCATTTTTTATAGGCCTATCCGTAGCCATACTCACCAAAGCTACAATTTTATTTTTAAATTTTTGGGCAATAACTTCCTGAGGTTGCACATCCAGAATTTTTTTATAACGACTGGAGGCAAATTCTAAGTGACCCGACTTGCGGCACTGTCTAAGAAATTCTTCGTGCAAGTCCTCATCTTCATAATGTTGAATCACCATATGCCAAAACTCTTTTAATTTTTGTGGGGCTTTAAGGGCAAAAGGATCTTCTTTTTGTTCTCGATACTTTTTAAAAATGATTCCACAGCTGTTACATTCCGTAGAGGACACTACATTTGATGCTCCGCATTTAATGCAAGGAATCTTTTCTTCATTTTCTTTTATTTGTTCGGGTGAAGCTTGCTCAAGAGATTTTGATTTTTCCCAACTTTCAGCGTATCCAACGACTTCATCTAATCCCAAACACTCTGGATAGCTCAAACTAAAATACTCATTACATTGATTGCATTGGAACTTTGGCTTTTTTGTTTGAACTGATCTAGTGGACACATTATAAAGTTTTAAACACTGTGGACAACGAACTTTTACCAGCTCGGGATTAACGATATTTTTTTCCAACTAGCTCCCCTAACCTACAAATGTTAAAAAGTAATTATGAACTTCCTACAAATATTAAAACAGTTTTTTAAAGAATATCAATTGCCAATTTTATCTGGTTTACTCATCGGCACCAGTTACATTCCCTTTCCTCCATGGGCTGGATGTTTTGGTTTCATTCCCCTTTGGATTTATTGGTCGCGAAGTCAGTCCATCAAAAAGGTAATTTTTAGTGGGTGGTTATCACAATTTATTTTAACTTCTATTGGATTTAGTTGGATTGCTTATAATATTCATGAATTCGGAGCCCTACCTTGGTCTGTATCCATCCTGGGAATGGCTATTTTTTGTTCCTTTGCCAATTATTTCATACCTGTCGCCGGTGGATTATGGTGGATGTGGTTTGGCAAAAAAAATCCTAAAAGCTTTCTTAGCGTATTAGCTCTCGGCCTTATCATGGCCATTTCAGAAACTTATTTACAAACTATTTTTAAATGGAATTTTGCCTACAGTTGGATGTGGGCAAAAATACCCATTTATCAGTGGGCAGAATTTATTGGATTTCAAGGCTTGAGTTCATTTTTTATTATAATAAATGCTTTGTTTTTATGGATGTGGTTCGAAAGAAAAAAAACAAATACAAAATTCTACTTAGCTGGCACTCTATCTACTTTATTTTTGCTAACCCTTATTGGGCATCAATTACCAAAGCGCTGGAAAGAGGCCGACTCAGTGTTTCGTCCTCTCATTGTTCAAGCTAATATCTCTAACCAGCAAAAGGTTTACGCAGAAAGGGGCATTGGTTTTAGAAAATATATTCTTGATAAATTTATAGAGCTAACGGCCTCTAAATTAGATGGAATTGAAGCCCCAGATTTCGCAGTATGGCCAGAGACGGCCTTTCCGGATTACCTTAATTTAGGATTCGGAATCTACAAAAGACAACTCCAAAACTTTCTAATTGAAAAACAATTGCCCCTAATTACTGGTGGCTACGCAAAGCATCCAAAACAACAATCAAGTAATTCCTTATTTTTTATAAAATCCGATGGCGAGTTTTCAGACGAACCTTATCACAAAACGACACTCCTAGCTTTTGGCGAATACATTCCCGGGGCCAGCTCATTTCCCTTTTTAAAAAAACTTTTACCCATGATAGCGGATTTTAAACGTGGCGAAGGTCCCTCTGTAAAAGAATTTGAAAACATCAAAATAGGTCCTCAAATATGCTATGAAAGTCTTTATCCTGATTTTTCTTATCAATTAGCACTTAAAGGTGCCGAAGTTATTATCAATGTAACTAATGACTCTTGGTTTGGTTGGTGGCAAGAACCCTATCAACATTTGATCATGACATTAGCTCGCGGTATAGAGTTTCGTAGGCCAGTAATTCGCTCCACAAATACGGGCATTAGCACCGTAATGCTGGCAACAGGCGAAACTCTGACTCACTCACCCCTCGGTTCGGAGTGGGCTCATACATATGCCGTAACATTTAAAAAAAATCCGCCTCTCACTTTTTATGCACAAAGTTATTACTTAATTCCCATAATCTTATTTTTAAGTCTTTTTATGATACTATTTTTAACATATAAACGGAGTCCGAGTGAGTGAGTTAAAAAATCTAGACTGGCCTCAAATCATTGAGCGATTAAAAAAAAATGCTACCAGCGAACTGGCAAAATTAGAGCTAGAGGGGCTGCAAGTCTTAGAGAGTGAAAAGGCTTGTGAACAAAGTTTTAACAATATTTTCTCGGCACAAATAGTACTCAGTTTTGGTCAAAGGCCATTTATGGAAAGTCTAGATTTGACTTACACATGGTTACCGCGATTACAAAAAAATGCCATTTTAAAAACTTTAGAGTTAAAAGACATTCGACATTTCTGTATAGAAACCATCGCTCTCAAAGAGGTCTTACAAAATTCGGATTCAGAGTGGAGCGAACAACTAAGAAATCAACTGATGAATAGTAGCGAAGCCCTGTCTGCCATAGATCAAATCATGACCACCGATGGCAGTATTCGTTCTGATGCCAGTGAATTATTGTATAAGCTCAACGAAGAAAAAAAAACACAGTCTCAACAAATACAAAAAATATTAGATCGTTTAGTCAAAACATTTGAAATGGAGCCCTTACTCCAAGATCGCTATGTGACCAACCGTGAAGGTCGATGGGTATTGCCCGTAAAAAGTGGTATGCAACATCAAATGGAGGGCATCATCCATGCCTCCAGCCATAGCAAGCAAACGGTCTTCATGGAGCCTCAAGAAATTATTCCAATAAATAACCGACTAAGACAAGTTGAACAAGAAATAGAACAAGAAATAGAACGACTACTAAAGGAACTCTCTGAGTATCTTTCAGGTCAATATCAAGATTTTTTAAATACAAAAGACACTCTGCTTTTTTGTGATAAGGAATTTGCTAAAGCCCAATTGAGTGTGCAACTAGAGGCCTCAACCTGTGAGTTTACAAAGGATGAAATAGTTTTAAATGAAATACGGCACCCACTATTACTCATCAACAACCAAAGTGTCATACCCAATACTGTAGAAATGAATCCAGAGCAGCGCATTCTCATTCTTTCTGGCCCGAATGCTGGTGGAAAAACTGTCTTGTTAAAATCCATTGGTTTGGCCTCACATATGGCTCGTTGCGGCCTTCCTATATGCGCAGCTCCCGGATCTAAAATCCCATTTTTTGAAAAAATCTTTATTGGTGTTGGCGACTCTCAAAGTGTTGATGAGCATCTTAGTACCTTTGCTGCTCATCTAAAAATACTCAATGAAGCCACTCAAGCCAAAGGCTTTAAAAATTTGTTACTGATTGATGAAATTTGTGGTTCTACCGACCCAGAAGAGGGCAGTGCCCTTGCAAAAAGCTTTATAAAATCTTATGCCGACAACAAAGTCTTTGCGGTTATCACCTCTCATTTAGGGGGCTTAAAAAAAGATTGGGAGGACTTCTCTGGTGTCATCAATGGCAGTTTAGAATTTGATAAAAACAAAGGACCTACCTATCAATTTTTAAAAGGAATTCCCGGCCAATCTTTAGCCATTCAAACTGCAAAGCGCGTAGGTGTTGACGATGCTATCATTGATCGAGCTTTTCAATTTTTAAGTCCCGAACACAGAAAATATCAGGAAAATTTAGTTGAAGTAGAAAAAATGTCTACAGATCTTATTCATTTGCGCGAAGAACTTCATTCGCAAAAAATCCAATTTATGCAAGAAAAGAATAAATATGTGAAAATGCAACAACAGCTAGAACAAGAAAAAGGTCAAATATTAGATAAAATCCTAAAAGAAGCCGAAGAAAAATTAGAAAAAATGCTTCAAGAAATCAATCTTCAAGAAACCTTTAAAAAACATGAAAATATAAGAAAATTAAAAAGTGAAATGCCAGAAGTCATTAAATCTTCCTCTATTTCTAAAGATCACTCTTTCAAAATAAATTCTGCAGAGGAGTTCACAAAAAGATATCCCCCTGGTTCTAAAGTTTTTGTTCCTCAATTAAATTCCGATGGTGTTATTCAAGGACGTCCAAGCTCCAAGGGCGAAGTCCCTGTTCTTTCACGATCGATGAGATTGGTTTTACCCTGGCAGGAATTGAAACCTCCTAACCAGGCACAAAACCCTACTCATGAAGTTATACGTAAGACTTCCCATTTTCAAATTTCTCATGGCGATACAGATAGACTTGTAGATGTAAGAGGCCTCAACATTGAAGAAGCCACGGCACAAGTGGATTTGCAACTCGATATCGCATCACTCAATAAAGAAGATCGTATCAAAATCATTCATGGTCATGGTACTGAAGCCCTCAAACGCGCCATTCGCACCTATTTATCACGAAGTCTTTATGTAAAAAAATGGAAGGCTGGAACTAAAGATACTGGAGGCGATGGAGTCACATGGGCAGAATTAAAAGATTAGCTAGATAAACAACTGGACCAAGGTCAATCAAGTCCTCACCAAGACTTTCCGAATAAATATTATGGATACATCTAAGGGTTGTAAAACTACCAAGAATAAATATTTAATTTTATTTTTAGTTTTTTTGTTTTTAGAGTCATGCTCAAAAATGGGAGCTTTTCACATTGATTCTACATCTCGTAAATCCAGTTTGAGGACGATTAAACCATTCGAAAACTTTAAACTCTCTGATCAGGATGAAGAAAATCACAAATCTGTATTTGGAAGTACTGGAGAAACCAGAGCCGATTATGGATATGATGAACTCAATAGTAATTTAAGGGGTCACTTTTTATTCGACAAAAACCGTAGTACCCTTGTTTTTAGTCGAGCCATTGTAACTGGTGACATCTGGGCTGATCACACTATTTTCCCACCTGATAATAAAGATCTAAACTTTCAACTCGGACAAATTTCATCAATATCTATTACCATTAAAGCACAAATCAACAAATCCAATCCCAATATACCAACCGGCTGTGGGATTTCACTGGGATTTGGAGAAACCGCGGGCCACTATAGCGCAATTAATTCTCCTACGAGCCTAAGACTCTTCGATCGAGATTGGAAGTTGTCATTTAATAAAGACAAAACTCCAAGAGATTTTATTCGTTTTGTATATGAACCTTATTCTCAGGACGAAAAATTCACAGTGGATGCCCCCATCAACTCCTACAATGCTCTTAACCGATGGGATAACTTTACAGCTTCTCGCTATACCGAGGCCTCTGGTGAATTTAATGTAATGACATCTAACAAAATTTCCAATGAAGGTGATTATATTACCTATAAACAAATACTAGAATTTGATCATGAAAATGCCTTAGTTAAAATCTCCATAATTCCCTTAGACTCCAATTTAGATTTTAGCCTCTGGCAAAAACAAAGTCTTGTGTGGAATATCAATAACAAAGTAGATCAAACAAATGAATTTGAAGACCCTAGGGGCGGGCTGGATCTGCGCAATATATTCGGAGAAGAGTCAGCCACTTGGCAAAGTATTTCGAAGGCTAAACTACATCTTGGTTTTGTTGCGAACTTAGCTCCAAGGCTTTGTGAATACAGTCAACTTATAGTCGAAACTAAAAAATAATTTATAATCTAGGGATAGGAAATTTTTCTATTGCAAGTGGGTCACAACTGATAGATTCATTATTCTGGTCCCATACATCTTCTTTAGGTTCCATTAAATTAGAAATTAAACATGATTGTACATCCATTCTCGAATCACTAATACTCAAAGACTCAGAACTTTTTATAAGAGACCATAAAATACTACCCTTTTCGATAGAAAAAATAATTCTACCCGAAATGAGGCTATTAAAATTAGTTTTTTTATCAAGGGCAGCAATAATACTTATGTCCCCGGAAATCTCTAAGTCCGCACAGGTATCCTTTCCGCTACAAGGATATAAATTTTTTAGAATCGTTACCATCTGTATCTTAAGTGGAATATTATTTTTCATACTTACCCAAGATCTCTGCATCTCCCAGGTGTCCCCAACTTCTACTTCAGACTCAGGTAATGAAAGCGGTGGCACATAAAAAACACTTGATGAGGGATATCCACCAGCATAAACAACTTCAGCATTGGGTTTGTATACGAATTCTATTCTCTCTTTCACTTCTGGGAAGGCTAAGTCATGGAGATCCACGAGCCCATCTTTTTCAAGTGTAGTCACAATCATTCGAACAAAATTATTGTCTTTATCTTTATCTAAAATTTTAGATTCGACCTTAAATTCAACAATTTCATCTTTCTCTCTCACCAGCTGGTTCTGTTCATAGCTTTTAACTTTGGAGTGAGAGAAATATTTTACTAATTCCATTCTATCTTGTTTTGACTTTAGTTTTAAAACTACAGAACCAGGTTCTTTTAAAGGTTCTAAATTATCAATCTTAGCTAGGCCAGAACAAGATATAACAGTAAAACAAGTGAATAATATTTGTACAGCTCGAATAAATCCTAAATTATTTTGCATACTTGCAATTATAAATAGCCCTTAAAGTAGGTTCAATTAATAATTCTACACATAAGGCACTGCGGCCCAAAAAGTTGTATCCTTTTGATACAAGCTAAACGTGTGAAATCACAACCTTTCCTAAATAATTTTTAAATGTTTTTTGGCACTCATATTGCTCATATTTTATACATAAGGGGATGGGGAAATGAAACCAGGGAAAACAAAAAATATTTTTATACTTTTAATTTTTGCTATTCTAATGAGTGCTTGTGGCGCCTCAAAAAAGAGTACCCATAGTTCTGGTGAACTCGCCAGTCGTGGAACCCCCAACACAGACGGTTCCGATATTGATCCACTAAGTGCTGTTGAGTATTATGCCTTATGCAATAGTTTTTCCGGTTTTAGCTTAAATGGTTCCGTAACAACTTATCTAAATCCAGTTACCAATGTTTATGAGTGGGATTATATTCGCATGGAGCTAAAAGATGTCCCTTCACAAATTGAAAGTACAAAGTCTTTTTATATACAATTTTTTCGCTGGCAAGAAGATACACCTGGTAGTCCTTATTATAACAGCACTCCCGTCAGTATTTACTTTCAATTTAAAGACGGCAGATGGCTAAATGACAAACCCATTAATAGCCTTTCCAGTAACACTATTGAGAACATTATAAGTGCCAACAACCTAGCAAATACAACAGTAAGCAATTTTTTTGACAATGTGGTTTTAATTTTATCTGGAATGAGTCTGGAATACGACGCGTTGATGATAAACACCTACGATGAAGCCTCAGGAACCACTGCCCTGACTACAACAAATGTATTGCTCCCCGCTTTTGCTGCTGATCCAAATATTTACGCTGAAACTCATTCAGCAACTAGCCTACAACAACTCCACCCCAATTTTAATATTAAAGACAGTGGCATGAATCAATGGCAGTACTTTCAAGAAACCCAAAATCTTTGTGGTAATTAATGAGAAGACTCTTGGGAGACATCTTCCGCATGCAAACTCTCTCCCTGCCTATAACGGGTGACTAAATTAACATCTTTTGTTGGGAAAGAGAATAATAGAGCATGGGAATTAGAAATGGCATCCTCTATAGTTACAACAATATAGTAAATGAGCTCTGGTTTTTCATCAGGAAATTCTTTAACGAAATTCACTAATACATTACCAAAAGGGTCGTTGATTCGCCAAATCTCATCAGCTTCTTCTATAGCCAACTCACGCAAATGGCTAAAATCCCTAAAGTTAACTTCAGCTATATCTTCTTCTGATCGCAAGGTTAGCATAGCATCGTAAAGCCCTATCGCTAGAGGATCCCCTTCGAGAAGAGCATCCCCCTCTATAGCTCCTTTAGGGGCTTCTTCAAGGATTCTGTCATATATGATTTGTCCTCTCTGATACTTTTCTACAAGCTCAAGATGAATGGTCGGAAAATGAAGATAAACAAAACTCGGCACTGAATTGACTCTATATGTCACTGCCACATGAAAAAGGGAGGTTTCTTCACTTAATTCACCATCTCCACCACTGAACTCTTTAATGTAAATAGATATGGGTTGTCCCTCAAAAGTGGAATCATCTAACCAAATTTCATCAGGATCTTCTAATGTACTTTCGAGATGTTCTTCATATTTTTTTTGAACGTCGTCAGAAATATCTGTTGAACTTCGCAGGAGATGATATTCCTTTTCAAGGTACAAAATTTCCTTTTGAAAATGTTTGTAAAGATCTTCCTCGTTATTGAAGCTCAATCCTTGTTGTGGATCTATAATAATCGGGTTTTTTGTCACTTTATGTTTACTCAATAGGTCCCTCACACTAAAAATAATAGGACTAACGACTGGTCATGTCAATTACCTGCTTTTTTCTCTTGATCTAATCATTACAAGAACAAAACTATATATAAGAGGGGTGAGTATGAAACAACAGCTTATTTTTGAAGAAAGTAATTTAGATGCAATAGAGTCCTTGCTTTCCATGTCACTCAGGGGAATACATCACCTTTTTGATCATGCGGAAATTGCTCAAATATTGCGCAAGCCAACAGAGGAATTGGATTTCTTTAATTTTAAAAATTTAGATAAAGTACAAGATTTATTTTTAGTTCTTATCCAAAAGGAAAGCTTTGAAGAAAAAAAACAATATCTTTCCACTTTGGATCGTGAAAGTTACGAATTGGTTTTAAGAGCCTATTTTCATATTGTTGAAAACACAGCCCTAGCTGCTAATCATTTTCGACATTGATTTATATTTAGTTAACCTAAAATACCTTTGAGATAACGTCTAAAAGTTTGTCATTATAAGTTAAATTCAATTTAGCTAAAGTCTAGCCGATAATCTTTAATGAGATTATTAAGGCTAATCATTTTATTAAACTTCATTCCTATCCCCTCTTCTCTAGCTGAATATAGAGCTTATGAATTAGCCATAGAAAATTTTGATGATGGCTCACTTAGAAAAGTAATTACGACTTTAGATCACATACAATACTCAACATATTATCCCTTAAAAGAAAATGAAAAGGTATCCTATCTAAAATCTTGGATGTGTTGGGGTACTAGTGATTATGAACGAGATATATGTCCAGCTCCTGAAACTAAAGAGAGCGAAAGAGTTCCTGCCAATCAATAATTTATGCTAAAATATTGATTGGAGGCTAGGATGGCCAATGATATTAAAACTGTAAATCAACAACAAAATAGAGACCTCGTTGATCTTCAAAATAAATATCGTCAGCGCAGAGATGAAATTGTTGAATCCAACGAAGAAAATATACAAAATCTTCACGAAAAATATCAAAAAAAAGAAAGTGATGTTAAAAAAAGTGGTGAAGCTCACATAAATCATATCAAGAAAAACTATGATCAAAGAATAGAAAATCAAGTCCATACAAAAGAAGAAAAAATAGCCTATGACAGAGAAAGTTTAAATAAAAAACACCAACAAGTTAGAGAAAGTGGTCAAAAAAGAATTAAATATTTAGAAGAAAATACAGAAAACAAAGAAAAGCAATATTCCGACAGATTGGTTAAATTAAATGAAAGAGAAGAAGCTATTCGCGAAGCAAAACATCAACAAACTCAAGAATATCTCAACGAAGAGAATAAAAAAACGCATCATATACAAAAACAATACAGCAAAAGTAATGCTGAACTAAATAATAAATTTGTTGAAAATAAGAAAAAAATCCAACTCAATCAACAACAAGAACTCCAAAAAACAAATGAGTCACATCAAAAAAAATTAAAACAATCCATTGAAACCAATCAAAAACTAGTGAATAAGATTAATCAAGACGGCAATAATTCCATAAAAGAATTAAAAAATACCCACGCCAATCAAACCACTATTGAAATAGAAAATTACAATAAAAAAATGAACGAGCTACAAAATAAAGGCCAAAAAAGCCTTCACACACAAGAAGCCACCTACAAGCAAAAATTAATTGAAGACGACAAAAAGTACTCTTCTCAACTCAAACAAGAAAGAGAAAATGGCACTCAAAATTTAGAAACAATTCGCCATGGATACGATAGTGAAATTAAATCCACTCATCAAAGAGGCGAAAAAGAAATAGAACTACAAAAAAAAATTAGCGATCAAAATATAAATAAATTAAAAGAATCTCATAAAAATGAACTGGAAGAACAAAAAAAATTGCAAGACAAAGAGAAAGTCACCATACATAATTTACATCAAGAAAATATGATTAGAAATCAAAAGCTTTACGATAAAAATCTAGAAAATCAAAAAAAAGAGTTTCAAAGAGTTTACTCAACTAACGAAGTCCTTAATAAAGAAGCTCTTGTACAACAAAAGCATCGTTTATTAAAAGCCTTAGATAAACAAAAAGTGAGTTTAATGAAGACTTTTGGTAAATACGCAAATGCTCAACATGACCCTTTTTATCAAAACAGGAAATTAAATTCCACATTAACAAATACACCCAATTATTATTTGCTTTCAGTTAAAATCCCAGAACATGAAAAAGACAATTTTGATGTTATTGTCCAGGAAAATAAAATAACTCTACAAGGTTCTCGCGAATTTAAAGAACAGTTAAATTCGGAAGATGGTTCAAGAAATATTTCATCAAATAGTTTTGAATCTTTTCGAGAAATAATTGATTTAGAAGAACCCGTAATTGAAAAGGCCATTAAAAAAGACTACATAAATGGAGCTTATGAATTAAAAATTCCTAAGCTTGTAAGAAGAAACTCTAATTACTAATAAAATCGTCATTAAAAATCCAAAAAATTATAAAAATATATTATCTTTTTTTAACCAAAGATTGAACTTCACCCATCATATAGTTAAGACGGAACTGTAAGTCTGTAATTTTCTCGACATTGGCTTTTAATTGAGTGAGAGCGTCTAATTGGTGGAAGTCTTTGTATGGCTCCTCATTATAGGGATTAGATTTTTGAAGCTTTTCAAGACCTTCATCCCTGGCGTTTTGTACTATTGCTTCCCTTAAACTAATTTGCATAAATTTCCTTTCTTGGCCTTTCGCTAGCCTTAGGTTTATGATAGCCACAACTCACCTATAACTAAAACTTAAATTAACTTACAATGCACAACTTCTCGAAATTCTGGTTCCAATTTGGAACATTTTACAAACTTAATGTCCATATTCACAAAGCAATGAGCTTTTATCCAAATCAGTCAGTGATCTACGAGTTACTCCATTAGCCAAATAGGCTTGCATTACGCTAGGGTTCCCTTGACTCACGTGGGCCAAACCCAGGACATGTCCAAATTCATGAACTAGCAAGCTTTTGAAGTCCACCCGTCCACCAATAGCATGATCCGTAATAAAAAAATTGTGATATTCTGCATTTATTCTAATGTCAGCTTCGTAAATTTTGCTTCCAGACCAGTAAATAGTGGTTCTTGCTTGTTCTGATTTTTTTTCTTTTTCCCAATCTGTCATCCAATAAATAATATTGTAACCGTCTTGGCTAGGTGTTCTTGATCCGCCCACAGTGGATTCGATAGATATGACCATATTACCTATTTTTTGATTCCAAACATCAGCCGCTTCTTTAATGGTCGCGTGGTATTCACTGGGAACAGAAGAGTGAATGTACATCTTTGCCATTCGGCCATTCCATGACACTCTTTGCAACTTTGCGTTTTGCACAAAATTGCAGGCCGGCTCTGGACTCACATTGCGTCCACAAGCTTGGATCACCAGTGACAAAGCTATCAGTGCTGAAGTTAATAATGTCTTCTTGTAGCATTTAACATTCATACTTCCCTATAAAGGCAATACACATGCCTAGATCCATAGGTGTATGCTACTGTAATTACTAGATTTTTAGCTTAATGCCTATTTACCTTAAATAGCACTTGAACAGGATACTTAGATAAATTAAAAACCCTTAGACTAAAGCTGAGCTTAATGCAGTAAGTACATGTATTTATTAGATATTTATCATTTTATATTTTGGCTAAAATAAATACATGAGCCAGCGCAAAATAGTCAGCCTCCTGGACTTTAGTGTCGTTTTGCTCCTATTTATTTTAATACCTCTTATAAATATTTATAAATTCTGGGTTTTTTCGACTTAATGGGAATTATGACACCAATTTAATGGCCCAAATCTTGAAGTAACACATTGGCAACAGTCTGGCTCTCTCCACAATCGTGGAAAACCTAGAGCCTCAAAACCCATCTCAATCGTCCATTCGGAAAAGGGGGAGCCCAAAAGCTCCCGCCTCCTGCTTGAAATTTAAATTACTTTTTAGGTGCGTAGCGATAACCCACACTGCGAACTGTTTTTATATCCTCGGCCCATGAACCTAATTTTTTACGCAAAGAAGCCAAATGCACATCTATAGTTCTATCGGTTACATTAGTTTTACCCAGTGCTGACTCCCTTAGGGAATCACGGGAGAGAACTTCATTTTTATGCTTTATCAATTCGTATACGATCTTAAATTCCGTCAAGGTGACAGGGATTTCCAAATTGTTTAGAAGCAATTGATGTGTAGATTTGTCTATCTTTAAACCATTGGACTCCATTTGCATTCCATTGAAATTCACGGAGGAACTTCTCCTCAAGACAGCTCGAATCCTAGCTGCTAAAATAGAGGGTAAAAAAGGCTTAACAACATAGTCATCTGCACCACTATCAAGTGCAAATACCTTATCTTTTTCGGTATCTACACCAGTTAGCATAATTATAGGAATCTTAGCATATTCAGGTTGCTTTTTTAGCTTACAAAGCCAATCTGTGCCTTTTTGTCCGGCCAGATTTTGATCTAATAACAAAACATCGGGTTTGGTTTTACCTAATAAACTTAATAAATCACTGGGGTTCAGAATATACTCAACTCGAATTCCCTCAAGTATTAATAAGTCTTTAATAGACTCACAGATTTCTTGATCATCATCTAATAATAATGCTCGTATACCCATTAAACATTATCCCCTTACATCCACCACTAATTCACATATTCATATTCCAAATATTGAAAACTTCAAGACAAAAAAACAAAGCTTATTTATTCATACTTTATGATTTCATAATAAGAAAAATTCTTGCCTAATTTTAAGTTTTTGTCGATACTCGCGGCTAAAATAAGGGGGGATAGCTAAATGGACACAATATTCCACACTCGCCCGGGGTTAAAAAGTTTGAAAAAGAAGCCTATCGACATCTCACAATTACTGGAAGATCGCGTCAAACTTCAAGGACAGAAAATATTTAGTTTAATGGAAGGAAATCAAAAATCCCTTTTTAGTAAAGACTGGTGGTACGGTCGGATTATGGAATGGAGCATGAAAAATGAGCAGTTTAAAACTCAAATGTTCCGATTTGTGGACGTACTTCCCTACCTTAATACAGGATCAGAAGTTGCTAAGCACTTAAAGGAATATTTTTCTGAAGGCAATAATGAACTCCCCTCTGTATTTAATGTGGGTATGGGGGTCGGAGCTCTAGCTCCTGGTTTAATGGCTGGAGCTATTAAGAAAAATGTTACTGAAATGGCAAAAATGTTTATTACTGGTGAATCGCCCAAAGAAGCCCTGCCAAAACTAAGGTCAGCCCGCAAAGAAAGTAAGTGTTTCACTGTTGATTTATTGGGAGAAGCCACCCTTTCAGAAAAGGAAGCCCTTGAGTATCAAAAGCGATACATTCAATTAATAAATGATTTAGTAGTGGATGCTCAAAACTGGTCGCACAATCCTATAATAGATGAAGATGAGAAGGGAGAAATACCTAAAGTTAATATCTCTGTGAAGGTGACTTCATTATACTCACAAATTAAAGAAGAAGCCTGGGAAGAATCGATTGCAAAAATAAAAGAGCGTATTAGGCCAATTTTTTACTTAGCAAAAGATCGAAATGTTTTTATCAACATTGATATGGAGCAGTATTCCCATAAAGATTTAACCCTTGAAATTTTTAAAGATCTTTTAATGGAAGAGGATTTCCGCAGTTATCCTCATTTTGGGATAGTCCTACAAGCTTATTTGAGGGAATCCTTTAAAGACACTGAAAGTTTGATTGAATTTGCAAAAAAACGAGAAACCCCATTCACTGTCAGACTAGTAAAAGGTGCCTATTGGGATTATGAAGTCATTCATGCAAGTCAAATGGATTGGCCCATCCCCGTTTATACAAACAAAAAAGAATCTGACAAAAACTATGAAGACTGTGCACAAATCATACTTAAAAATTTTCCCTTTATTAGACTCGCGGTTGGTTCACACAATGTCCGTTCTATTTCTGCATGTTTAGTTATGGCGGAAGAGTACAATATTCCAAAATCAGCTATTGAAGTCCAAATGTTATATGGCATGGCGGACCCTATTAAGAATGCCATAATAAAAAGTGGTTATCGCTTGCGCGAATATGCGACTGTTGGAGAGCTCATTCCAGGAATGGCTTACTTAGTGAGACGTCTGTTGGAAAACACTTCCAATGAATCATTTCTAAAGTCTAAATTTGCAGACAACTTAGATAGTGACTTATTGTTAGTTAACCCCAGTGACAATCTCACTCCCAGTCCCTCTCAAGAAAATCAAGATCCCAAAAAATTTTACAATGTTCCACTTACTGATTTTAGTAAAAAAGAGTCGCGCCGAAAAATGAAAGAGGCTTTACTACAAGTAAAAAATGATTTTGGTAAAAGCTACTCCATCATTATTAACAATCAAACTTATACATCCCAACAGTGGATTGAAAGATACAACCCTAGTCAAACTACTCAGCTAATTGCAAAGGTTGCCGCCGCAACAACAGAACATGCTGAAATCGCAATTAAGACAGCAAAGGATTCCTATAAAAATTGGAAAAAAACTCCCGTTCAACGAAGATCTGAATTATTGGAAAACTTAGCATCCCTCATCGAAAATGAACGATTTCAATTAGCAGCACTCCAAGTGTATGAGGTTGGAAAAACTTGGCACGAAGCAGATGGAGACGTCTGTGAAGCCGTCGATTTTTGCCGTTATTATGCTAAAGAAATGCTTAAGCTTGATGGTGGACATAGAGTGGGACATGCCAAAGGAGAAGTTAATAATTATCACTATGTTTCTAGAGGTCCTACTTTAGTAATAGCTCCTTGGAATTTTCCATTAGCCATATTAACTGGAATGGTCGCTGGCGCACTTGCAACAGGAAACACAGTTGTAATGAAACCCGCAGAACAAAGCTCTGTAACGGCATCACAACTTATGCGCTTAATACAACTGGCTGGATTTCCAAGTGGAGTTGTAAGCTTTTTACCTGGATACGGTAATGTAGTGGGCGAATATTTAGTTAATCACAAAGACGTGACCACCATTGCATTTACAGGTTCTCAAGAAGTGGGTTTACACATAGTTAATAAATCATCACAAGTACAAGACGGCCAAATTTATAGCAAAAGGTGCATCATAGAAATGGGTGGTAAAAATGCGATTTTAGTAGATTCTGATGCCGATCTTGATGAAGCTGTTGCTGGTATCTTGCATAGTGCTTATGGTTTTCAAGGTCAAAAGTGCTCTGCTTGCAGTCGAGTGGTCGTTCTTGAAGAAAACTATGATCGTTTTGTAGAACGCTTTCAGGAAGCCTTGAAAAGTATTAAAATTCTTCCAACAGAAGATCCTCAAGCTTTTCTTGGACCAGTTGTTGATATTGATGCTTTTAATAAAATAAATGGAATCATTGAACGCGGTAAAACCTACGCAAAGTTGTTGTATCAAGGCCCAGCTCCTCAAGGTGGACATTTTATTGCTCCAGCAGTTTTTTGTGAAGTGCCTACAGATTCAGAGTTAGCTCAGGTTGAAATTTTTGGCCCAGTTTTATCTATCATAAAAGCTAAAAACTTTGAGCAGGCCATAGATATCGTTAACAACACTCCATTTGCACTGACTGGAGGGATTTTCTCTAGAAGCCCGGCAAACATTGACTACGCAAAAGAAAATATTGAAGTGGGCAATCTGTACATCAATCGAGGTATCACAGGTGCCTTAGTTAACAGACAACCCTTTGGTGGATTCAAAATGTCAGGTTTGGGCAGTAAAACAGGTGGACCAGATTATTTAAAACAGTTTATGGATCCCAGATTAATTACAGAAAATACCATGCGAAGAGGATTTGCTCCTCAAGATTAAACCTAAGCTATGCGAGTGCCAACAGGTAAACTCGCTGGTATTTTATTTTCTGGTATTTGTGCTTTTTTAAGGGACATGCGAGTCAAATATATAATAACACCAACTATAATACCTGCTAACTCACCACCTAGGTGAGCTGTATGGGCTATTCCACCAAACTCATCTGCGGTGCCTATGTAACCGGCTAAATCTGATAAAAACCAAATAGCCATAGTGATCCAACCTGGCAAGTAAACATAACCGGCATATCCTCGTCTCGGAATAAACAAAAAATAAATATAACGTACAGAACGGTTCCAAAACATAATACAAAATAAAGCCATCAATCCGCTTATCGCTCCACTCGCGCCAATAAGAGGTATTGAAGAAACTCCTGATAAAAATAAAAAAACACCAGCCGCTATCATTCCCGACAATAAATAACTAACAAGCAATCCCACTCCCCCAAGAATTGGCTCCAACATACATCCAAATATCAATAGGAATAACATATTGCCTAAAAAATGAACGAAACCACTATGTACAAATTGATAAGTTAACCACTTAGATAAAGTAATATCTGAGCTATTTAACCCCATGGCATAACTGGGATGTAAGCTCTGCATATTTTGTACTGATTTTAACTTTTCTTTCCACCAATCAATTAAAACATCATCACCAACAAAAGAAAAATTATTGATCTGCAAAAGAAAAGACTGATCCCTAATTCCCAAGCTACCAAGTATCTGTAATTTTTCTTTATCATTTTCCACAACGGCTTTTTTTGCTAGTTCTAAAGTTTCTTCTTTATAGAGAGCCTTATTATAATTAAGGTATTGGGAGTAAAACATACCTTGAGTTTGCAGAAATAAAGTATCACTATATATATCATTGATTTCTTTTTGGGTTATTAAACCTTGTTTTAGGGTAAACAACATTACAAATAAATTTATAAAAAAAATAATCCAGGTCACTGGAGCCAAAACAAAACTCTGTATTCCTCTCAGATAGGGAAGGATCATTTTTTTAAATACTCCCTTTTAAGAATATCCACCATCTCATCGTAGTTAAGGTCCTGTGAAGCCGGACTTCTACCTGGATGAATTTTGTTATAAGACGAAATGAGTTGCCAGGCTTTTAGAGGCTCCCCCGTATGGTAAAGGGCCATCGCTAAATCCTTTCTAAAAGACTCATTCTTATCAAAAAATTGAGTTAGTACAGACCCTACCTCAACAGATTTAATGTAATACTTAAATTTATTTAGTTTATTAAACAGAATATGACCTGTTTTTTGCCATTCATATCCTTGAGTTTTAGTTTTCCACAAAATCACAAATTTCTCTAAGTCTTGTTGCTTCTCCGCTTTATCTAAAAAATATCTAGCTGCCTCTTCTCTAACTTCAATTTTATTTCCTGTATTTTTATATATTGACCACAGCATATCTAAACCTACTGATTCGTTGGCTTTATACTTTTTTAGTGCTTCTTGTAATTTTCTAGTTCCACGGTTAGGACTTTCTAAATCACTTAATATTTGACCCTTACAATAACTAGCGTGCAAAGCAGTTAATGAGAAAAGTGTATTCGATAAAAGTTCATGATCATAATTATTTTTAAAATATTGACAACTTCTAGAGTTTGCATTGTTGCAGTCCATTGAGATTTGTTGATAACACAGCCATGTTGATAAATTTATTTTTTCAATATCTTCCAATGATGACAATGCTAAATCCGTAATGCTATCCATTTGAGAAGCATCGTTGTCCGCTAGATAAGCCTTAGCTTTAAAGTTAATCTTAAAGCTTTTTAAAACTTCTAAATCAGGCAAATCTTGTAAAAGTTTTTTAGCAAAAATAAAATCACCAAAACTTACTGCATTCCGAATGGCCCACAGTTGTATATAAAGTGGCCATGACTTATCTACCTCAATGAATTCACTACTTATCTTATTCCAATCTTCTTCTTCCCAATCCGCGACAAGCTTACTCATAGAACATTCTCGAGAATTTTTATCTAATTCACAGACTCTTCTCTGATAAGACTCTGAGAGTTTAATTCTATCGCTATATACAAAAGCTTTAGCTAAATATCCCAGACCACTTTTAATATCTTGTTTAAAAATAAAAGTGGCTTCCGACTCTAAACACTCTTCGTTAATACTTCCCGCGGCAAACAAAGCCATCGCCACTTCTAATCTTGGAGTCTCACTTTCAAATTCTATTGGCCAAGCTCTATACGCTTTACCAACAGCACTGCAAAGCCCACCCTTCTCCTCTAACAATTCAGAAATTTGGCTGTTTTGAGATAAATTTCTATGTGCTTTGTAAAAAATCAACATTGATATCACGCACACAAATGCTAAAAATCCGGCAAATATTCCTTTAACGGCAGAGGACTCATAAATACCGGGCTTTGTAATTGCTTTATCTTTTTCACTTATAACTATTGTTTCTGATATTCGATCATGAAGTGTACGACGACGAGCATTAGTAAAAATTGAAGAAAAGGAAAAACCAAAAGTGAAAACACCTATCCACCAGGCTGTAGATCGCAAAAGGCATGTAAAAAAGCGTGGTTTGTTGTAGGTCCATATATCAACTACTTTTATTCCTAAAAAGAGTTTTCCTAAAGAAGCACCTAACAAGTAGGTACTCAAAGTATTATACAGAGTTATTGTAAATACAGATGTAATAGTGCCTATAACTATAGAAAAAATAAAATCATAATTATTATCCAACAAAATTGACGAGAATATCATTCTTTTAAAAGGTGCATTTGAAAGCATTAAAATCGGCAATAGAATAATAAAAATATCTACTATAAAAGCCGCACCACGATCCATAGGATCCGCCAAATAAATATTTTCTTTAAAATTATATGCTTTTTTGGATTTATTTAACTCAAGATCTGAGTGGATATCTTCTATAACCATATCCACTCTTCGGCATTTTAGGAATACTATTTAAGCATTTAAAAAGGAAATTAACTTGGATTCTGGACCTTCATCACAAGCAATCTTCCATGTAAATCCATAGCAAAATGAACATTACCTATAACTTTCTTTTTTGAATCTAACAGGTTAAATGTCTCATGTATTTTGTTTTCCTCTTGGACTTTAGAAAGCCTCACCACTTTGTCATACTTAAAAGGCATCAATTGCTTATATGTTCTTAAAAAATGATATCCATCAATATATGAAGGATCGACTGCACCCAGAGTGTCTGCCAATTCTATATTTATAATCTTCCCATTTGAAAATTCAACTCTGTATTTATTATGTAAAAGTCCTGCGGTCAATTCATCCTGTAATACAGGCGTTGTGGCTACACTTGCGATTCCTCTTTTTTGTGATTTCGTTGACAATTGATTTGCCAATCTGTGTTCCCACTCCACATCTCTTTGAAATTCACTTGTGGAACTTAAGCTAGCAATCTGTCGCAACCCCGCCGTCTCTTCCGTTTTAGACAACAGTAAGGAATTGCTAAAAGTATAAAATCCCAATATCACTAAAGTGATAACAGGTGTAGCTTTTCTCAAGTGAGAACTTCGTTGCCAAATTGTTGCCTTTGCATCATTTGAAGTATTATGTTTTACTTTATCCATAGGAAACTTAATAATTTTATTATCATTCATAAAGGTTTCCCTCCCTACTAATGTCTAATGCGAAGCTCATGCCTTGTGAAACCCCCATAAATTGGCTTTAAATCGAATGACTACTGACAACTGTCGAACCAAAATTGTCACTCTCACAAGCCCAAAGAAATGTTTCAAAAAGAGATGCCTGAACATTAATGTTTTCTAGTCATCAATCGGAGGTGTGCTATAATGTCTTAATAGGAAACACTAAAAAACTGAGTAAACTATGCTTATGTTAAGGCAACACAGACTTAAGTCTTTTATTTTGGCACTTTTAATTTTAGATTTTTCTAACTTTGGCCTTGCTCAAACCGAGTCTAAAGTGGAAACAAAACCAAAATTAAAAAATGAAGAGACTCTACTCTTAAGGTTAAATAAGGAACCTGACAACCTACTACTTCGCAAGCAAACAGCTTTAGAATTTTATCAAAATAAAAACTATAAAAAAGTCATTGAACTTCTTGATTCCTATTCTGTAGATTTAAAAAAACAGGATCTATCATTACTTGCCAATTCATTTAAAAATATTGAAGACTATAAAAATGAATCTAGAATTTTAAATCTTATTATTGCAGCTCATCCCAAGGACGTGAATTTCCTTTTAAGGTTAGGACAGTCTTATGTTTTGCAAGAAAAATTCTCCGAAGCTGTAGAGCAATATAGAGCTGCAATTAGAGTACAACCAGATAATGAAAAAGCATATTACGGAGTCTTAGAAATTTTTAAAAAGCAAAAAAATCAATATGAAAGCCAGATTATTGTAAAAGATATGATTAAAATGTTTGGTATGAAACCTATTTATATATCTGAACTTTGCAGAATATATACTGAAGAAGCTTTCTTAGAGGAATCTACAAAAGCCTGCAATATGGCTATCTCTAAAGACCCTAAAAATCCAGAAAATCATGCCAATTTAGCTCAAAGTTATATAGATAAGAAAGATCTTAAAATGGCCGAAAAAATTCTCAAAATTGCCTCTCAGAGATTTAAAGATTCTGAGCGTATCTACACAATGGCTGGAGATTTTTATTTTGAACAAAAAAATATTAGTGTAGCTAGCCGATACTTCTCAAAGGCCGTCTTATTAAACAGAAACTCATTGGGAGCTCAATTAGGGATGGCACGTACAAGTTTTATACTTGGAAAATTTGAGCAAGCACTTATGGGGTTCGAAAATGCCTGCAAAATTGATAATAAAGATTCCCTTCGGTATTTTAAAGAGTCAGTATCTAAACTTCGCTTAGATGGAAATCATCTTTGGGAAAGAAAATACAACTCATCTTTGTTTCGTTGTATTTAATATTTGAGAATAGACTTCCTCTATAAAAGAGTCCCTACCCAAAGATAAATCCGACTCCAAGTAGTCTATGCTAAAGTCAGGATCCACACCAAAACCTTCAAAGCTTTCTTCATTCAAATCAAAATAATTAGCTTCTGGTATTGATAATGTATAACCCTTGCCCAACAAAGGTACGGAATACCAAACTGCCAACAAAACCTGTCCACTGGTAGTCAGTCCGATGAGTTTAGCTCTATTTTTTTGCTTAAGTGTGTGGGCAAAAATCTCTGCTACAGAGCCCGTATTTTCATTTATTAAAACAAAGGCCTGTCCTTTATAACATCCATAGCCAGGAAAAGATTCTAATACAATTCGAGAATGATCTTGAATTTGTCTATATTGAACATCATCACTTAAATCATTTTTAAAAGGCACACCCTTGATTCTAGGGTCAGCATCACCAAGAGTCCCCAAATATTCTTTGCCACAAAAAAATGGAGAAATTGCTCGCAACATAGAAACAAAATTTCCACCGAAATTATCTCTAAGGTCTACAACCATAACCTTAAAATTATTTATTTCGTTTAATTTTTCCTTCCAACTTTCATCACTAAAGTATTCCGATCTAAAACTTGAAATTTTTAAAATACCCACCTGCCTGTCTAGTTTTTTAAATTCCGGAGCTTCATCCACTTTAACTTCAGTGGGTTTGAGTAAAACAGAAAATACCTTTTGCTTTCTTTGAATTAGATATTCACCCTCAGTATATTTAATTTTATCATAATCTAAATTGGAATCGCCATTTATGCTTACAATTTTATCTCCAAAATTGATTTTAGCAATGCTGGAGGGGCTTTCGTTTTTCACATCGACAACATAAAAATTGCCATTAAGATTTCTTGTTCGCAAACCCGTTTCCCTTTGAATTCCAGACCACATTAATTTTTCATCTACAGGATCATTCAAATACAGATGGCTCACTTCTAACATCGCCAGTTTTTGCCTAATTTTATATATTAATGCTTGGCGGGAAGTATTAACGGGCAGGTGCTTGGCAGTTTGAATACAGAGTTTATACCATGGGATTACTATTTTCTCAGGCAGAAATACTTTTTCCCTAACTCTTTCGCAAGTATTACTAAAAACTTGCTTGAACACACTATAACGATTGAGTGAGATTCCCATACTAATGAAGAGTAAAAGGAAGGCCGCTAGAATGAGTGTAATTCCAAGTTGTTTTCTAAACATTTACTACTATCATAATAAAAAAAGCCGAGACAGGCTCGGCTTTTTATCATTAATATTTCAATTTTATATTTATGCTGCGCGCTTCTTGCGTGCTTGTGATGGATCTAGACCATATTGCTTCACTTTTCGGTAAAGTGTAGCGCGCCCTATGCCTAAAGCTTTTGCAGCTTCAGTCAAATTCCCATTATATTCGCTTATTGCCTTTTCAATGGCAACGCTCTCAAGCTCATTGATTGTCTGAACTTTTTTGCTGCTAGAAAAGCTACCGCTTCCAGGAAATGGTAGAATTTTAGCTCCCATTTCAACAGGCTGAGTACCTGATGTTAAAGGCATATTGCCCCCTGTCTTATTATCCCACTCCATAGCAGAATAGACTTCGCAACTGACTCCATTACTTACTGCAAAGGCCTTAGCCCGCTGAACCACATCTTGGTCGTCACTAACTATAATTAATTTTGAACGCACCATAAGTTTATACCTCCCAAAGGATACAATTAAATCGAAATGAGTCATATCTTGACTCACAATGTATCTATCGGAGCTTCAATTTGAGATGATTAGGAAAATCTTGCCTAGCTAAAAAACCAAAACTTAAACTATTGAAATCTCAAAAGAAAACACTCAATTATTTTCTCGAGATGAGACAACTATTTAGCAACAATCGACCTTGATCCAGCTTATCCAACTAAGTATTACCAAAAAAAAAGACCGCTGTTTCCGCGGTCTTTTTTTTCCAAATCAAAACATTTTATAAATCAACGTCTGCCTGATTTAATTTTGACTTGCATTTTTGCAATCAATTGAACAGCCATCTTTTCTTGCACTTTGCACATTTTTAACTCATCACTTCTATATGAGCGTTGACTGGGTGTTAATGTTCCTGTCTCCAGTTCCATTTCATAATCCAGTTTGTTGGCGCGTATTCCTTCCAATTCCTTGGATTGCTGTTTAAAAAGTTTGTTCACTCCACTCAAAGGAGCTACTTCTAGCCAACTTTCTTTTCCTTTATACCAACTTAACATTCTTTGAAATCTGGCTTTGTTTTTAGCAAGCGTAAACTTTGGATACTCATTTTCATTCAAATCCAAAATGTTATCGATCTCATCAATGCGCTTTAGATCTTCGTCCATTTCATATTCAGGAAATGGAATCACAGGTTGCTGTGTGTTGTGCAATAAAGATGTGGAATTCATCATTCCAGAGTTGTAATCAGGTGTACTCACCATTGCCTCCTATACCCTTTTTCTCTCTAACCAAAACTGTCGTTCTTTTTAATTATACTACAGACTGTTTAATTTTTCAACGCAGTGAAGCTCAACAAAAATGCTGAAGCATGTCATTTTTACATGCATGTTCAATTATTTTACTCTACTAGTGTTTAAAACCCTTACAGATTTAGTTTGGTAAAAATTATTGCGAATTTGATTCTAAAATAAAATTAACCCGCTTTGATTCCTATGTAACACAACCCAAGAGAAATTACATTATTTAGAAAAATATTTAAGCTGCCCCATGTCCATTGCCCATTTTGAAAGAGCTTTATGGTTTCAAGTGCAAAACTAGAAAAAGTAGTTAATGAACCCAAAAAAGCTACAATACTGATAATGTAAACTTGGGCTGGCAAAGAAGTTTTCCCATGTGTGTATTGAATATATAACCAACCAATTAAAAAAGCGCCAAATCCATTAGCTAAGAGAGTTCCTAAGGGAATTGGGAAATGATCCATATAGCGATGACTCAGTAAAGCAAAGCCCCAACGAAGACCTGCTCCCAACGCAGAAAGACTAACAAAAAGAATCCAATTCATGATTAAATGTTATCTCTAATCCCAATCACTGCCAAGTAGATACATTTTTAAATTAGGAGCTGCTATGGCCTTTAATATAAAGTTAGATCCACCCAGAATGAAACAACACCCTCACCATTTTAAAAAGCATAACGTCGAAATTTCAGATCCTTATTTTTGGTTTCGCAACAAAGATTTACCTGGTGTGATTGAACATTTAGAAGCAGAAAATAATTATGTTCAACAGCAAATGCATCCTTACAAAGAAACCCAAGACAAAATTCTGGATGAACTTAAGATCAGAACCAAAGAAGAGGACCTTAGCTACCCCATTAAGTATGGAGATTTTTACTATTATAGTAAAGAGCTTGCTGGAAAAGAGTACTCCATTTATTGTCGCAAGTATAAAAATCTAAATTCACCAGAAGAAGTTTTATTAGATTTAAATATTCTGGCTGAAGGAAAAGAATACTTAGATTTAGGGGAACTTAAAATCTCACCGGATCATAAAATTTTGGCCTATTGTTTAGATTACGATGGTTCAGAAAAATTCAGTATTTTTTTTAAAGATTTAGTAACTGGTGAACTTCTCCCCCAAAAATTAACAAACTGCGCACCTTCACTGGAATGGTGCAATGACAATCAACATATTTACTACTTAGAACTTAATGAAAAACATGTCGCCAATAAAGTTTATTTTTATAAAATAGGAGAGCCTGTATTATCAGCACAAATGATTTACACAGAGAAAGATCCTGATTATCATTTAGATCTCAGTAAATCAAAAAGTGGCAACTTTATTTTTCTGCAATCTTTTACTCATGCTAATTCGGAAACACAGTATATATCAGCCCAATCTCTTGAAAAAGAGTTTAGCTTGGTATCTGCTCGTAGAAAAGGAGTAATATATAACGTAGAAGACAGTGGTCACAATAGTTTTATAATTTACACCAACGATCAGGCTACCAATTTTAAAATCATGGAAGCTGCTGTTGGTGAAACCGATCACAATCAATGGCAGGAACTGATTTCACATAATGAAAATATTTATATCAGTGATATTGATGTTTTTAACGATCACATCTTGCTCAGTGAAAGGCATCAAGGTCTACCAAGATTGAGAGATTTTATATATTCTACTAAGCAATTTGTAAACATCTCCTTACCAGAAGAGAATTGCTATATTTCTAGTTATGTTAACTATGACTTTAATGGCCCCTACTTTTATTTTAGTTACTCTTCACTAATATCTCCACCTTCAGTTTTAACTTATAATTTTTCTTCTTCTGAAGTTACGACCTGTAAAGTCAAAGAGGTACCGACTTACATTAAATCTAAATATGTCACCAAACGCATATTGGCCAAAAGTCATGATGGGAAAGAGATTCCGATTTCTCTAGTTTACAACAAAGAGCTACAAAAAAACGGTAGTCATCCCTGTTATTTGTATGCATATGGTAGTTATGGCATAAACATTAGTCCTTACTTTAGACAATATATTTTTAGTTTAATTGATCGTGGATTTATATTTGCCATTGCCCATGTTCGGGGTGGTGCCATGATGGGTAGACACTGGTATGAGGACGGAAAACTTCTTAATAAAAAAAATACTTTTAGTGATTTCATTTCCTGTGCTGAACATTTAATTGCAGATAATTACACTTATAAAAAAGGCATTGTTATTTCTGGCGCTAGTGCTGGTGGGCTTTTAGTCGGCACGACAGTAAATTTACGACCTGATTTATTTAAAGCGGTTACAGCAAATGTTCCTTTTGTAGATAATCTCAATACCATGCTCGACGATTCACTCCCTTTAACTACTATTGAATATGATGAATGGGGCAATCCAAATGAAAAAGAATATTTTGACTACATTCGCTCCTACGCAAGTTATGAAAATGTAAAAAAGCAAGAATATCCCCACATGTATGTCACCGCAGGACTCAATGATCCACGTGTAACTTATTGGGAGCCAGCTAAGTGGGTAGCTAAATTGCGCGAATTTAAAACTGATAACAATGTGATTCTACTAAAAACAAATATGGAGGCCGGCCATCGTGGTCACACGGGTCGCTTTGAACATTTAAAAGATTTTGCAGAAGAATATACATTTGTCTTAGCCGCTTTTGATTTAATTTAATTGGATTTAATCTGAATCAAAAACATTATCGCAACTCTCTGGTTCTTTTTGAAACGAAAGACTGACTTATTTAGAGAATCAGATCTTAACCTCTATTTATAATCCGTTTTTTACCGATAAGAATAGGTATTGGTTAATTCACGTATCATGGAGTTAAGATGTTTATAAAATTTTTCTTATTAATTTCTTTATTGGTCAGTTCAGTTTTTTCAACTTCCTGTTCTAGAAAAAGTAATCCCTCGACTACATTAAAATTTAATCTCGCAAACTTATCTAAAAATCAATCCGCACAAAGTGAAAAAAAATTAAAATTTGTTGCCATAAACATTTCTGGCCCCAATATGACTCGCCTCCTTTGTAAATATGATACAGACAACAATAATAACAATGCCCTTGGCGTTTGGAAGGGAAATTGTTTTGGCAACCCTGCCAATCCACTGGACGTGACTGTGAACAACGTCCCCACAGGAACTGGACGTTTAATTCAAGTTTTAGCTATTATTAGAACAGCGGGCACAGATGGCAGTGAATCTGAAGATTTTTCATATGGTGAAGTTTTCCAAAACATAAACCCAGGTGACAATTTTGTAAGTATAACGACGGTTACTGCACCACAGTCCACAAACATGGAAGGAATGGCTGCTGGACGCTATTTATTGCCTACAGGTGTGGCTTATACTGGAAAAGTGGCCCTTGAATATAGCCCGCCTACGGGACGTCCAAATATGGAAATTATGGATATTGAAATGTTCAATGGTTGGTTTTATGTTCACTTGTTAGATAACATAAAACTGACCTACCGCATGCGTGACAATGGTCATATTCTTTTTGGTGGGCCCATTGGTCAAACTTCTGCTGTATTTAATACTAACTCTGTAGTTAAGCGAATAACTGCTCCTAAAACATACAACCAATACGACAATCGCTCTGAACAAGCTGAGATGATGGTGTTTGGTTTTTGGAAAGGTACAGCCATAGATAGTACGGGCCAAGTTTGCCACGATAGTACAAGCTACACTTCTGGCGATATGTTTTTAGATGCCGTTTTTAGCAACCCTTTAGATTGGCCAAATGATTACACCCTTTCTGGTGGATCAACTTGTGCCGTAGCAAGCCCTATTGTCACAACTACTAAATTGTATTTGGATGGGCATATCCTTGAACATGGTGGAAGTGCTCGCTTGTTTCATGGACCCTACATGAAACAAAATATAAATGGTCATTATGAAACCTTAAGTGTGAGTCATGATGGAACTAACTTAAATTTAAGTTGGAAATACTTACCAGGAGTTACTTCAAAAGGTGTCGCCGGTTCAACAGTTTTTTACAATACCATCACTCCTGCTGGATTTGAAGAGGGTCATGATGGTGGTGATGGTCTTGACTGTTCAAAGTTAGTGGCTAGTGGATTTACAAAATATGATGTTACAGGAAGCGCGGAATCCGCAAGCCTTCCTGGAGTTCCATCAACTGTAATGAGCACGGGTAAAGTGATCGTTTGCCCTAGAAAGACTGATGGAAAATACTTTTCTTCTGTGATCGAAAGTCATGGGAATGGAAATAGTAATTGTACTAATTGTGGACCGACAGCGACAAAGCTTAATGTCAGTATTTTGGGTGGCGCTTGGAATGTGATCAATCGCGACAGTTGTGTTCCACTATTTGTTCAAGCTCAAGACGACACAAATAATCCTGCTGAAGTAAATTCTATGGTACAAGTGAATTTAAATTCTGGAACTATTGCCGGTACGTTTTATGATGAAGGGGACTCTAGCTGCAATGGTGCGACTGTTAGTTCAATTTACCTAGAACCTTTTAAGAACTATAAAGTTATATTCTTTAAACCCAATAACAGTGGCGATACTGGACTCTTAACTGTCAGTGACAATGCCAGCGTTTTAACTTCCGGAACTTATTCTGTAAGTAATGTGACGTTGAATACAACAGCAAATTTGGGTGCAGGAACCGGAGCCGCTGTAATCTCTTCCAATAATTTCTATCGACACAACTGTGAACCTATTTATGTTTTCCCATTAGATATTAATGGCAACCCCGTCGCCCCAAGTAGTACGAATATTTATTTAGATGATAATGGTGCTGGTGGAAATTTTTATTATAGCTATGATGATTGCCATAGCAATATGAGCCCATACGCACTTTTAAATCTTAATATTAGTGGTGGTGCTCAAACCATGGCCACCGCTTATTATAATAATATCAGTGGCACTGGTGACACTCCACTTACATTAAGAGCCAATGATGGCGCAGTATCTACTATTTACAAAACCGAAGCTAAAACACTTAAAGACCCTGGTCCACCGACTAATACATTTACTTTAGTTAAACCTATAAACAATACTGACATGCAACTGCGAACAGGTTTTTGCTATCCTTTAGAAGTTATTTTAAAAGACAGCATGGGCCATTCTACTGTCAGCGGTAGTGCATTTAATGTGAGTGTATCGGTGAATCCTGCTGAGGCCGACCTACATGATTCCAGCAGTTGTAATGGTACCATTGCACATACTAAAAACTTTGGATTCTCGTCAAGTACCACCTATGATTTTGGTTCTGTTTATATAATGCCGTTAAATCAAAATGTGAACATTACAGTTAATAATGATATTTCTTTACCATCAGAGAGTTTCAACATTTTCGCCGATCAAACTCAAATGATGATTACAACTGGACCAAGCCTAGCCCCTTCAACTTGTTTACAAATAGATGTGATTTTGCAAGACTCTACCAGCTCACCATTATCAACTCCTCATTTTACAAACAAGAGTTCACAATTTAACGCAGTCAATGTGGTCTTATCAAATTTTTCCTCTACTCCATTTTTAAGCTCAACAGCTTCGACCTGCTCACCTAATAATGGTATTTCAAATACCTGGGGAATGTTCGACACCCCCACCTCTGGCTTCTTTTACCTTCAAACTGACGGCAATGGAAGCACTGACATTCAGTTAATATCTCCAGGAATAGTTGGTATCCCCAGCTCTTTTAACTGGTAGGGATCGGGGGGTATAAATGTTTACCTTCAAGAATGTCTCTAAATGTTTTACTTTTAAAAACTTAGATCTTTTCTTAAGGGGCTAAGCACTTCGTCCCAGACTTTTCTATATATCACCTCATATGGATTATCTATTTTTAATTTCTAACTTTGGCTTGATATTTTTCAAGAAACTCAATGGGATCACAATTTAAAAGTTCAGTGAGCTTTTTATAATATCTTTCAGCCATAATTTTATCACTCATATGCTTATAGGCATTCCATAAAATATCTAAACGCATAATAAGTTCTTTTTGTATATCAATAATTGTCTTCAATTCTGGTATTTTCTCAATGGAACCCTCAATAAAAAATTTAGGTTCATAATTTTCAGAACTATAATTCAGTGCAAAGCTAGCCAAGTAATTGCGATAGGAGTCGCGAAACTGAGGTTGACTAAACTTTTTTCTTGCCCCTTCCATTGACCACCCTAAATCATTTCTAACTCGGGCATTTTCATAATCTGTTAGTATATTTGTTTCATATTCATCAGGACGACCTCCGAACAACTGAGACCTTATAATTATTGATTGTTCCCTTAGCTGAGTGAATTCATTTTTCCCTTCACTCAGTGAATCCTCCAATTTATTCGTGATCTGTTCAACATCCAAGTTGTGGAGAATCACCGCCTCTCGACCAGCCATTGATTTTACAATCCCTACTGGTAACAAACGTTGTAATACGTATTGTATGTTTACATCAGAAGCAAATTTAATATAAAGCTCACTTTGTTTAGAGTAAATAACTTTGTCCTGTCTTAATCCATCTGCAAGTTCTGGTTCAAAAGAAATCTTAGGCAAACCGGCTCGATCACATTCTTCTACCAATCCTCGCAGAAATTCTTTCTTATCAAATCTAGTCGATAAATTATATTCGTTTTTATTTATTAGAATATCAATCATGTCAAAAAGTTTATCCGTGTCCCAATCAAAACTAAAAAATTTTGCTAATGGAAGAATGTCGTTAAAATCTGTCAAATTAGCACGCCAAGGATTTTCTGATACTACAAGATTTTCCATATGAATTCGTGGTACAAACCCACGAATCATCACCTGAGCGACGGTCTTCCCTATATACTGAGAAAGCTCCTTAGCATATTTCTCCATAAAAAATGGAGCAGAAGATCTGGGATTATAAATAAATGATGAGCGGCGAGTCCCCGACGTCCAGCGGAACACGAGACCTTGAGCCCCATACTCTCTCACAAAATTAACAATTAATGGTACAGAAACTTCAGTTATATCACTCAGTTTTCCAGAAACATAAAATTCCCTCTTGCTACTTTCATATGAAATACCTCCTGAAATATTCAAATGTGTAGCCCTAATTGGTTTTTTAAAACCACCTTCAGGCAGGCCAATACCCTTGGCTTCAAGAATTTGCTCGTGCCCACTCGCAAATTTACGAATCATCGGAATTCCTCCATAGAGGGTAACACCCGTACGGCCTTCCATTTTTGTCATAGCTTCATCTGGATTAGGGGACGCCGCTACCATTAATACATTCCAAGATTTATTAGCCAAATCTTCATCTGTTTTAATAAGGTCACTAATGACCTCATAGCTTGGATATATTTTTTGATAATTTGTTTCAGGTACTAAACCTTGCTTTAGTAATACTTTTAGGTTTTCAGGAAATACTTGCTCAGTACTTTTATATATTCTTGATTCTTTTTGATGGTGAAAATCCAAGCCAACAAGTACCGATTCACGCAGGTCATTCCACCCCTTTGCTCCAAAAATTCCTCCGGAATGGGGTACATACCTTAAACTTAAAAAATGAGCAGCTTCTGACCAAATCGGTTGTATGCGTCCAAGGGAATCCTGCTGAAAACCTACAAGAAACTGACCTTTTCGGCCGGATGACAAAATCCTTTGTTTCATTATATTGGGATCTAACAGAACTTCAGATTTAGTAGATATTGGATTTGTATTGTTCAACTGTGCCGAGCAATCACTGTCCGTACTGGCTAATGTCAGGCTAGGGAATATCAAAAATAAAATTAAAATAATTTTCATCATACTTTATAAGTTCGTTCTATATATTTTGTTCTTTACACTTTTATAGCTTTTATTTGAGTAACTATTTAAAAATAGTATTAATTAACTAACTTAGTTTATTAATATTATTTCTGAAACCAACTAATAGGCTAATGCAATTGATATGCCATAGATTTATCAATAAAATAACAAATATAAACATTTTAACATCTCATTTGTCTATTGATATACATTGCATAAATAGATACATATAGCTGGCATTGGCCACCCCAGTGAGATTTAATCGCTTATATTTTATATTAAGTGTTTTATATTAAGTGACATAAAATGGCATGTTTTAAAAAATTTACGATAAAATGTACGACGATACCGAAATACGAAAAGGATTATATATGAAAAATATTTTTTATTTAACAGTTAGCCTCCTTCTAATTTCAACTACATCTTTAGCATCAAACATTTTGAGTGACCGACTCTCTGTCAAAGTCTCTAAGAATTCGGCGATCCATGTACTTTTAGATGGTCGAAAAGCATTGACTTTCCGTGATGGAAAACCTTTTCCTCCTATTCAAGAAGCAATAAATTTCGCATCATCTAATGATTTAGTATTAAATGTTAAATTCAAAAAGAATAATCCTTTTATGCAAGATGCAGTGGATTTGGTAGCTGGAGATGAGTATGCCTACTTTAGTTTTTTTCATGATGATGCAAAAAGAATTCATAATGTACTTTCGAGAGTTATTAAACTTGCACAGAAACCCAAAAATTCAGGTCCCCTAGAGGTACAAGTTGAGTCTAATTTAGTTACTTCAATTGATAGGGTACATGTTTTTTTAAATGGTAATGAAGTATTAACATACTTTCAAGATGGTGATAGGGCTTCAAAAACCCTACAATCCGCAATAGATTTTGCTTCTGCTAATCGACTGGAACTAAAAGTTAACTTAATTAAGCACAATATGTTTAGCCAAGACGAAGTCCAAATAATCGTCGGAAACGAAGAGGCTCGCTATCGTTTTTATCATGACGACGCCGAAAGTATCGCAAGGTCTTTGTCTGAAATTGCCTTGCAATACTCCAAATTATATCTTTGAGTTGAAATAAAAATATTGTTACTGCACATCCCTGTGATGTAACATTTCAAAACTTAGAATCTTATAAAATTAAAAAATCAGATCTATTTTTAATAGTGATGAAGGCTCTATAAATTTAGAGATTACTCAAACAGATTATACGCACCTCCTTGTCCATTTAATTTAATTTGAAATCAAAGCAAGAGCACACACAAGCCTAAATCACCTATTTCAGTAACTCTGAATTTTATGAGCAAAAACTGAAGAGCTAACACAATTCTTAAATTTTATTAATGTTCGAAGAAACCAGTCATTTATTGTCTTTCAGGCTTACATTTTTATTTTCAAAATTAATAAATGGTTACAAGGTGTTACAAAACATGGAGATATTTTGAATAGAAAATATACACTTTTTTCGTAAAAATCATCTTGGCATGTCTTGCATATATAAGTTTGATCTAAAACTAAAGAAAAAATGCATATGTTCTCTAAAAATTATTTTATTTTAATACTATTAATCTTACTTTCAAATTTAAAGGGACTTTGTGCTGAAAAGAAGTGTACAATAGATGACGATGGGTCTTTAAGCTATCAAAAGCTAGTTAGAATTATTCAAACTCAGTCATGTAACGTAAAATCGATTGACGATCTTTTAAATGTTTTACCTACTTCGATATTGACGATCTTTTAAATGTTTTACCTACTTCGATGAAGTCAAATTTTGCGTTAGCATACAGAAGTCAAAGCCTCCAGGGGCCACACAAGGAAGATTTTCAAAATCCAAGGGCAATTCTTCAAAGTATACAATCGAAAAATAAAGAAATATATATTTCATTCAATGGAAATCCTGATCAGAAAAGACATAATAACTTAGAAATATTAGAGATAGATTTTAATCAACTAAATAATAATGGAAACTTATTTTCCTATTTTGATATAGAATTTCCAGGAGATATTGAGTCTAAGAATATGAGCTGGGTAACAGCTCAACAAAATATTACATTTTCAGATGCCAATCCAAGAGCTTGTCAAGCCTGTCATGGACTTCCTGCAAAACCTATTTTTCAAACCTATCCATTTTGGAAAGGATTTTATGGATCTAAACACTTGACTGTAAATAAGAAAGAAGAAAAAGAGTTATCAAAGTTAGTTAGAGTCGCAAATAATACACCTCAGTCTAGATACAGACATTTAATTTTTGATGAGTTTCAACTGCTGAATGGAACAAGAAGCAATATATTGAATCAGGCATTATCAAATGCAAACTTCTTGAGGATTTATGAAGTTGTAAAAAGTGAAGAATTTTATCAACAAATGAAATATGCAATTTTTGGAAGTAGTCTGAGTTGTAAAAACATGAAGAGTTTTTACCCTTTAGAAATAAGAAAAAGGCTAGAGGATCGAATCGAAAGTGAATTTGAAATCTCCAAAAAGATTACTAAATCAAAGGAACTCGAAATAATTAAAACATTTTATTATACGGGATTAAATCAATTCAATAGCTCTGACATAATTGATCTTATGGAAGATGGAGTTTTATACACAGATAATTATTTTAACAGAATATACTCTACAGGAAATAAAGTGACTTTAGAAAAGTTTGTTTCCAAAATTGATAGCTTCTTTGGTGATTGGCAATTTATGAAAAAGTTATACTTAGATACAATAGAAAAGCAAGGACCCCATAGGGCAGATGATGCTGTTGCCTACTTAAGATTTATTTTTGAGGGTTTCAATCTAGATATGTCTAATTGGCCAACTGAACTTAAAGCTGGAAGTTATCGGTTTAGTGATGGCAATGAATGGATGCGTGGCCTAGCTTTTGCCATGATCAGGCAAGATGTGGATTTAACAACAACAATTGGCTATCAATCAGATGCGGTATTAAAATCAATATTTCGTGATAATGATCCAATAGAATATCATGATCCTACTAAAGCATATCAAGATCGTTTAGATAGAGAGGAGAAATTATGTAGAGAACTCGCCAACTTGAGCATAAACAGCCTTTCAAGTTTCAATATTAATAATATTGAAATTAAAAAGAAATCTATTTCAAAAAGTGCTCTAGAAATTTTGAAAACAAACTGCACAGAGTGTCACGTAACAAGTAATGTTGGACCAAGAATACCTTTTAATAATTCTGAAGATTTTTACGAATGGGTTAAGATAAATAAGACAAAAATATTATATAGATTAACAACAAATAATACATTTGAAAAAATGCCCCTTAATAGGCATCTCAAAACTGAAGACTTAGAAAATATAATAAATTACATAAAAATGATTGGTGAATGAGTGTGAAAATTAGTGCCAGAAACATTTAACAAAATGGAAACTTGGCACAAAATACTGCACCCACTTGAATACGGTAAGAACACCCTAGAGTAAGCACTTACGATCGATCTTAGGTTCCTTTTCAATTTTCTAAGCGCTTTTCTAATGGCACGCATGATCTGTTGGGGTGATCTTTTCCTAGTAACGTGCGTATCACTCAGAGCAGAGTTAAGTATGTATAATTACCCGAATTGGTCCTGTCTAAAATGTGAGTGTATTCGGCATTATGGAAATTCAAACAAAGATTTAATTTGTACCAACTAGACTCTCGTTGATTTTTACTCGTAAAATATTTTGAGAACGATCAGCAAAAATAAACAGGTTCCCGCCCATCAAAGATAAATAGCTATCATTTATATTAGATTGAATTATTTTGTCTGTTACTTGTCCACCATAATAACCATCAGCATGAAACACATGTTCTTTATTAAAAACCATTCTACAAGAGGCAAATCTATTGCCTGATGTGGTGGGCGAGCTCGCCGCACAAGTCATAGAAAAATCTGGAGTTTTAATTTTCTTTGTCGAAACACTTCCTACCATGGCAGACCAGATCTGAGAAGCTTCATAGGGCTCCTCGTTCACTCTATCTATAATTGTAATTACCAAATCACCTTTTGAATTAATTAAACTCGCTATATTAGACTCGGCAAAAACGTTAGAGGAAATAAAAATTAAACTTAGAAATAAGAACCTCACCAAATCCTCCTAAAATAGCTCGAAGCAACCTGTCTGGTGTTCGTCCCAGATTCAAGTTGGCGCAGCCGGGAGGGCTCGAACCCCCAACCCTCTGATCCGAAGTCAGATACTCTATCCAATTGAGCTACGGCTGCGAAGATGGTTTTACTTATCACTGCTCTGCTAGTGTGGCAATAGCTACTTGGTAGGTGCTTTTTTCTGAGTACTACGATTTCGAGATCGTGTGTTTTTCTCATTCATTACAAATTTTGAATTCAAGGGAAAATAAAAATCGCAAGCATTTTTCACTTCTGGTGAAGTGGCCTCAGGCCAAGACCATATTTCTACTCGACAGCCTCGCGATCGCAAATACCAAACTAAGGGCAGAAAATCCTTATCTCCCCCCAAAATTATTACTACATCTAATTTGTCAGCTAATGTAACGGCATCAATAACCAAAAAAGTATCCGCATTTTTTTGGGGTCGCTTAATTTCCCCTCCGAGTGAGAACCAAAAGGTTTCAAAATCTGGAGAAATTTCTTTATACTCTGGTTTGTAATATAGAATTCGCAAAATTTCGCGGTCACCAACCTGCTCCAGAATTTTTTTATAATCTGTGCGACCTTCGTGGTGTTTCAATCCTGACATTTCTATGTTTTCAGCATCGACAAAAATACCCACTTTTTGGAACACCAAGTGCTTACTAGCACCAGGATTAGTAATATTTTGAGTCATAATCAGCCCTTTCTCTACATTATCCTAAGAAAATATGACCTTTTTAGCAATTTAAGTTATCGCTTTCTGCTGATAGATGTTTCACGCACAGGGTCAATATACATATTTTCCATTTTATAAAGCATAGCTTGCAATTCGTATGGCATGGAATATGAATTACCTTTTAGTATCCTGGGTCCTGCCCACTATGATTTTACGAGCCAGAAGTAATTTTACTTCTGGCTCTTTTTTTATGCTTTGCTGTGACAACAGTGTGAATGTTTCCTCTCACATTAAAGTCGGCCTTTACTTCCATCTCTAAGGGGTCTAAAAGCTCCACCAAATCGTCTAAAATTCGATTGGTAACATCTTCATGAAAGACCTTCTCATCTCTAAATTTGTTAATGTAAAGCTTTAAGGATTTCAATTCCACACACCATTCATCGGGAATATATGTTATATTGATTGTCGCGAAGTCAGGAAATCCGCTTTTGGGACAAATACATGTGAATTCAGGACAACTAAAATCCACTGTATAATTGCGATGACGAGTCCTATTTGTAAATTTTTCTAACGTGGCTTCTTCTATGGCCAACTGTCCATAAGGCTTATTTTCAGTCACTTATTACCTCACAAAATGCAAAAGCTAAAACTGGGCTTGGGCTACTTCCAACATTAATGATTGTCAATAAATGCTCCATGTATTATATATAAAATATATGCGCACAATGTCATTTTTTATCCTTATTTTTCTATGTATTGGCTGCAGCTCCCAAAAAACTCATGATTGCCAAGAAGCAGACTGGTTTGAACTCGGTCGTAGAGATGGTGCCATGGGAAAATCACAAAGATTTGTAAATTCTGAACTTCCATTACTATGTCCCTCCTCTAATAAAGAAGAAGAGAAAAAATTATTTAATATCGGTCGGAAAGTAGGTCTTTTACAATATTGCCGACCAGAAAATGCTTTTGAATTGGGAAAAGATGGCAAAGAATATGAAAATGTTTGCCCAGAAGAATCACACTCTAGCTTTTTAGATTTTTTTCGACAAGGACTTCAAGTTCGTGAACTTCAAATAGTAAATCAAGATATCGACAACAAATTGTCTATTTTGGATCAGCAACTTAAAGCCACATCCCCATCTGGAAAAAGTGAGATGGAATCACAAATTTTAAAACTAAAAAATTTAAAATCACAAAACAATCGTCAAGTCGATAATATCCAAGACAAGCTCAAGCTTTAATATCATTTGTTATAGTTTAATATTTTTTCTGCACCTTTAATGCTTTTACACATATATTCCAATGTAAATTTAGCAGCATCTTTTTCACACAAATCCCCGCTACTTCCCATTTTCTCTAAACGATATTTATGAATATGGTAAAAACACAGGGCACCGGCCACAGATATATTAAAACTCTGTGCAAAGCCAAACATAGGAATTATAAAAGTATCATCACACATCTCAAGAGCTTCTTCTGAAACACCCTCTTTTTCGTTACCTAAAATAACGGCAGAAGCTTGAGTGAAATCGATTTCATCTATGGCTACGGTGGCATTTAAATGAGTGGCATATATTTTAAAACCTCGTTCTTTGAGTTCGCCTAAACATTTTTTTGTTTCTTTGTGTTTCTTTATTTTTAACCATTTGTCTGTGCCTTGAGTGACACGATTTGAAGTTTTAAATTGACCATCCGGTCGTTCAACAATGTGAAAATTAATGAAACCAAAGGCCTCGGCACTCCTCATAACAGCGCTAATGTTTCCGCGGTCATAAATATGTTCCAAAACTGGCACTATATTGAGTGTTCTATTCTTAATTGTATTTTGAATTCGATCCCAACGGCTTTCAGTTAGAAAAGGTTCAAGTTTTTTTATTTTACTTATGTATTCATTTAATTCATTGTCGAGCATAAAACTAAAGCTTTAAAAAATCCTGCAACTGATTGTAAAAAAATTGTGGTAATTGAAAGGAGGCTGTATGTATCCCTTCATTATAATATTTAAAGGAAAGTTCTGAGGCCTTCACTTTGTCTGAGTTAAAATCTTTAATTGGGTGTAAGTTATCGGAAGCCCAACTGAAGGACCATAAGCCACCAGGATAAGTAATGTTAGAATAATTATACAAACCCACCCATTTAAAATCATTTGAAAGAATACTTAATAGACTCTTTTGATTCTCAGAGTGAGACCAGGCATTCTCCGCTTGTGAAACTACAATAGATTGAACTGATAAATGTTTTTTTATATTCTTATAAAATTCAGCACCAAACAATGGGGCTCCAGGACCTATGGGATCTGTAGAATCAATAAGGACCACATCAAATACTTCATTGGTTTCAGCAATGTATTTAATTCCGTCCTCAACTCGCAACTCAAGGCGTTCATTGTCTAACTCACAAGATGTTATTTTTAGATGCTCTCGACAAGCTTCAATAACCAAGGGGTCAATTTCCACCATTACACATTTCTCCACAGATTTGTGTCTTAATACCTCTCGCGCCGTTCCACCATCTCCCCCTCCAATGATCAACACTTTCCTAGGATTGGGATGAGTAAATAAAGGGACATGGGCTATCATTTCGTGGTAACAAAACTCGTCCTTTTCACTTGTCATAACAAGATTGTCATTTAAAAGCATATTTCCTAAATACTTAGTCTTAACGATATCTACTTTTTGGAAATCGCTTTGCCCTTGATACAATTCTTCTTCAAGACCCCACCCTTGGATATAAAGATCATCTAAAAACTCAATAACATACTTTTTTCCATTCAGTTCATGAATGTGTGACACTTAAAACTCCTTTAACTCAAAAGGTTTAGTGGAAATAATATAATTCTGAAAATAATGAGCATAAGTTATATGGTATCCACAATCCAATTTGTCTTGGACAAAGGACCTTTGAGAAAAGCCAGGGACATCAATTGCAATTCCGTTCTCAGGATGAAAATAAATTGTATCAAAAGAACTGGGCTTGAAAACAGTTAACACTCTATCTAAAAGTTCAATGTATTGGTTTTCCATTCCAGCATTAGTTTCAAAACTCACATAACAACCTAATTCTTGGGGAGTAACGTGAATCGTGAAATACTCTTCGCCCTTTAAGGCATTAAGTGAATAGCCAAAAGGAGTAAACACATGATCATCAAAACTAAAATCACTGAATATTTTATCAATGCCTGATTTTTTCCGCAGAGATTCTGAATCTTGAGAACTTTCCTGAAAAAGCTTTATCACATCTTGATCCAAATCGTACATAAGGATTTCCAATGTCTTATCACTGTCCTCAGGTATATAGTTTTTATTCATATAATACAAATGCAAGTGGTGCTCATCCACTTTACCAAAACGAAAGGCCTTGCCATCCGTCAATTGATTCAATTTTTTTGTATCGTCGTAGAAATCTGTGGGTTGCCATTGAGGGAAATATTCATTTTTACGTTCATAAATTAAAGAATCAATCGCCTCGTGACCAAATTCAAAAATAAAATATTTAGCTACCTCAACCAGTGTCGTTCTACCACAGGTAATTAATGTCATTCGATTGTCCCAAACAAATAAGCTAGATTCAGACAATAAATAAGCTTTACATTCTTTTGTTTCAATTTTTGAAATAATTTTTGCGTTGGCTTTTTCTACCACCTGATGCCAAAAAATATCAGACTTCTCCCGCAAATCACCAGCCTTGCGGGAAACAACAACTTCCAATTTTTTTTCAGATCCTTCAAAAAACATAGAACTGAAATTTTTAAGTTTATTTAGATTAAAAATCAAGAAAAGCTCTGAATTATTGTTAAAATTGTATTTAGTTAAAAAAACTGATAAAAATCACAAATAATGTCTGATTTTTATGTAAGTGTTATTATACCCACCTACAATCGTGCATATTGCTTAAAAAGAGCCATCGACTCCGTTTTAGCTCAAAGCTTTATTAACTGGGAGCTAATTATCATTGACGATGCATCTACAGATAACACCCATGATGTTGTTAAAGCCTATAATGACTTGAGAATAAAATACATAAAACTCAAGCAAAATAAAGGCGTGAGCCATGCAAGAAATCAAGGCATTAAACTGTCTCAATTCAAATGGATTGCCCTCCTGGACTCTGATGACGTATGGTTGCCCCAAAAATTGGAAAAGCAATTATTATTAATTAAAAATCAGCCTGAACTTAAATTTGTCCATTGTAATGAAATATGGATTCGCAATGAAAAACGCATAAACCCCCATAAAAAACACCAAAAGTATGGTGGCAGGATTTATTTCCATTGTTTACCTCTATGCTGCGTAAGCCCTTCGGCTTCATTAATTTTCCACGAATTATTTGATCAGGAAGGAGTGTTTAATGAGAATTATCCCGTCTGTGAAGATTATGATTTATGGTTAAGATTTTTTTGCAAATACGAAGCTGGATTTGTTAATGAATTGCTACTTACTAAATATGGCGGCAATAAAGATCAACTTTCAATTAAATACATTGCTATGGATTATTGGCGAGTGAAATCATTAGTTTTTATTTTAAAAAATAACAAAGAATATTTAACTTCTGAAGAAGTTAAGGCCACAAAAACTGAAATAAATAAAAAATGCAAAATTCTTCTTAAGGGTTATGAAAAACATCAAAATTACGTACATTATGATGAAATTCTCTCTTATCTTAAGATTCTCGACGAGGCATAATATTATATTGGTCCGTCTCTTTTAATAAGCTATACACATGATTACTCATTAAACCCGTAATTCTACGATACTCACTGAGTACATCCAAATGAATAGAGCTGGTTTTAATTGTTGCCTCTTTTTGTGCAACTAAACGAATGATATGACTCTCTCTTAAAGATTTCTCTAACTTTCTAATTTCTCTTTTTTTATAAATTACTTTTGAGGCTAAATCTAAATCTTTTAATTGAAAAGTGCTAATTGATAATTCAGCTAATTCTAATACTCTTATGCTGATTTTATGTAAATCTAGCCAGCCCTCTTCACTAAAATCTATTTTCAATGCGTGTTTTTTCTTAGCCATCTCAAGCATGGTATTGTCAATCACATCACCAACGCTTTCTAAATCAGTAACAAAATTCATTAATCTAAATATTTCTTGAGATGTTACTCCATCCCTTTCGGCAAATTTTGAAAGGAATAAGTTAATTTCTCTGTGCAAAAGATCTACACGATTGTCTCTCTCTTTAATACTTTCTTGTAAAGATTCATTGTCGCCCTCAAATAGCAATAAAGAATCTTTCACCATAGTTATTACCATATCCGCCATTCGCATGGCTTCTCTTTCTGCATGGGCAAGAGCCACAGCACCACTTTCAAAATGACTCCGCTCCAAAAATTTAACCCCAAACTCCTTAGCATCTGGGGGAATCAATTTTTCCATCATTCTTGCACCTATATTTAAGAATGGGTAAAACATGGCCCCGGCTAAAATATTAAAAACTGTGTGAGCATTCGCAACTTCTCTCATCGGATTTTCACCAATCATATACTTCGCCATGAGATCTGTAAGGAAGTAAAAAACTAAAACACTAGCAACCTTAAACAAAAAATGAGCCAGTGCCACTTGTTTTCCAACATAATTGCCCCCAGCCGAAGCCAATAGTGCCGTAGCCGTTGTTCCTATGTTGGCACCGTAAACCCAGTACATTGCATCTATCAAACTTATATCACCACTCATGGTGAGGGTCATAGCAAAACCAATTGTCACTGCGGAACTATGAACTATGGCTGTAAATAAAGAGGTCACTGCAATGGTTAAAAATGGGTTGTCTTTAAATGATTGCAACATTTTTAAGAAGAAATCCATTTGTTTCAAATCAGATGTCCCAATACCTATAAGCTCAAGACCCCAAAAAATTAAACCAAAGCCCATCAAGACTTGCATGCTGTGTTTTACGACTCTTTGCTTGCTTAAAAAATAAATAAAAAATGCAATAGTAAATGTAGGCAAACCATATTGTGAGATATTCAAACTTAAGATCTGTACTGTAATGGTTGTACCAATGGCTGTACCTATAATAAGACTCATTACATGTTTTAATTTAATCATTCCCGCTGTAGATAAGCCCACTAACATACTGGTTACGGCACCCGAACTTTGCACGATGACTGTCAATCCAATTCCTACCAAAACACCAATATAAGGTCGATCCGAAGTTTTTGCTAATAAGTCACGTATGCGATTGGATGCTAGTTTTTGTAAGCTTTCACTTGCTAAACCCATACCCAACATAAAAAAGGCTATTCCAGCAAGAGTATAAGAAAATGATGAATGAAGTTGTTCCATAATAAATAGGATATGAAAGTTAGTTTTCTAACTAAAGGGAACTATTGGAAACTAAAAAGAACTAGACTAAAGTGGGTTGCTGAGCCAGATGATTTAACTCAATAATCTGATCTACCCAGGTCTTGGCAACTAATTCTGTAATATAGAGCTGACTTTTTTGTGAATACACATTCATATTAAAAGGCATTTTTATTAAGCTAACTCTATCTAGGTTTTTCCATTTCGCAATGGCTTTCCAATGAGACTCGTCATGAACATTTACACTAAGTTTTAAATGCTCTGTATTTTGTTCATAGTTTCCGATAGTATAGATGTACTCTAACTTTGATAAGTCCTCCTTGTTTTTTGCTTTCATCAATTGGCTAAGAAGTTTTCCTTCTGTAACTGAATCTTGAATGATTATTTTTGAAAAATATTGAAATTGCTCTATTAACAATTCAAAAAAGTCTTTTTTAATTATCCATTCGGCCATTTGTGTTTCAAATTCACTAAAATACTTGTCTTTGCTTTTTATTTTGTCTTTGGGCACCCAAACTTTAATATATACATAGGGAATCGTCGCTCTGTAACCCAAAGTGAAACCAGAATCTTTAAAAATATCTTCTGTCAGATCTGCAAATTCTGATTCACCATTACCAAAACACTTCCACTTAAAAAGACATTTTTGCGCTTCCAGTTTTAAATTGCATAACTCATCAAAAAGTGTGTCTTTCCAAATAGCTTCAATTTCCAAGGGTGGACCTGGTAGGGCAAATATTTTCAGATTCATTGTGTTCAACATAAAGGGCAAGGCATTTCCTGCTGAATTTGGAAAAATTATTGAGCCCTCAGGAAAATAACACTGCTGCTTATGACCTGTTTTTAAAGATCTTCCCATTTTTTTAAAATTTCTATCTAACTCATCATATATTTTTTGTTCAAACACCAGTGGATTACCTGTCCATTCGGCAATAACATCTCGAGTAAAATCATCAGAAGTCGGCCCAAGACCTCCAGTAAAAAAAATAAAATCGACTTGATCTTTTACATAATTACAGGCCTGAACTATAAGGTCCTTGTCATCGGGCACAGATAACTGGATTTGGGTTTCAATATAAACATCCAATAATTTTTGCGCTAAATTTGCCGCATTACCGTTAACTATTTCTCCACTAGTGATCTCTGTACCTATTGTCAATATCGCTGCATTCATATGACATTAAATTACCTGACATTAAGCAAATATCAATGGTAAACTAGCCCAAATCTTAAGGAGCTTAGTTATTGAATAAAAAGAACAAACCCCTAAAAAACTTGAAAAATACACTTCTTTCTAGGGGCTTCGCCTTATCTAAAATGACTTTAAAAGCGAGTGCCCTTTCAGCTAAAAAAAATATAGCTCTCCTATGGAATGCTCAACCCGATAATTTAAAAGAAAATACATTAATAAAGCAGATCGAATTGGTTACACAAGAACTGGGTGAGCTCAAAGGTTCGATTATGAAGGCTGGGCAACAACTTTCAGTTTACGGTCAACACTTTTTACCACCAGAGGCTTTAGAAGTTTTAAAAACTTTGCAGTCAAATTCAACACCCGTAAGTTGGTCAATAATGGAAAAAACCTTATTGTCGGAACTCAATGAGCATACACTCCAAAATCTTGACATTGAACATCAACCCATTGCAAGCGCATCTTTGGGGCAAGTTTATCGAGCTAGATTAAAGAATGAAAACATAAATGTTGCATTAAAAATTCAATATCCAAATTTAGATAAAGTTATAGACGCAGATCTTAAAGCTCTGAAAAAGCTTTTAAAGCTGCTTCAGTTTATACCTAAAAGTGGCAAATATGATGAGCTCTTTCTAGAAGTCAAAGATATGATGAAGCAAGAGCTCAATTATATACACGAAGGTAATTCATTAATGACTATTTATAATTTATTAAAACAAGATCCGAGTTATGTTGTCCCCTATCCTTATACTGAGACAAGTACTCAAAAAATACTTATTATGAATTATGAACCTAGCTTTCGTATTGATTCAGCTGAAATACAAAATTTAACTCAAAATAAAAGAAATGAAATAGCCAGTCATTTTCTTAAACTTTACTTTCGGGAACTTTTTGAATTTAATTTTGTTCAAACAGATCCTCATTTGGGCAATTATGGAGTACGTTTAAGTAAAAACCAGTCTCCCTCATTAGTTTTATATGACTATGGAGCTGTCAGGGAAATTCCACCAGATTTTTTTAAATCTTATCGTAAGATTATTATTGGTTCTATAACAAAAAACAGACCTCTTCTTATAGATGGAGCTATGACTTTAGGTCTTATTAAAGATCGTGATCCAAAAGAATTAGTGAATAGATATATCGCCCTTTGTTTTATGTTTACTGAGCCCTTTTGGTCTCCGTCTGAAAATGCAGACTCAATCCCTCCAACTCATTTTGATGAATTGGGTAATTATGACTATAGAAATAGTGATTTGCCCCAACGCATTGCTAATGCTGGTAAAGCCATTGTGTTAAACTTTAATTTTCGCATTCCGCCTAAAGAATTGGTTTTTTTAGATAGAAAAATGGGAGGAACCTTTAGCTTCTTAGCCACCTTGGGAGCTAATATTAATGGCAGAAAAATTTTTGATGAGATTTTTGCTAGACATGCCACTATTCTTTGATACTAATATTTTAATGAAAAGGCCTATATATTTAGATTTTAATGCAACAACGCCTATGGATCCTCTTGTTTTAGATGCCATGCTACCTTATTTAAAGGATGAATTTGGAAACGCCTCAAGCAACAGTCATGAATATGGATGGGAAGCTTCACGAGCGGTTTCAAATTCAAGAAAAAGTATTGCTGAAAAATTAGGAGCCCTTAGTAAAGAAATCATTTTTACAAGCGGTGCTACCGAGAGCAACAACCTAGCTATTTTGGGCGTCATGCATAATTTTAGAAACCATCGCTCTCATATAATAACTTCTGAAGTCGAACACAAAGCCGTGTTAGATGTTGTTAAAAGTCTCGAAGCTTGGGGCGTAGAAGTCACTTATTTGAAAGTCGACAAATACGGTAGAGTTTCCCCTGCTGATGTTGGCCGAGCGATTAAACCCCATACACGACTGATTTCAATAATGACAGCAAATAATGAAATCGGAACCATTAATCCTATTAAAGAAATTGCTGAACTGGCAAAACATCATGGTGTATTTTTTCACACTGATGCAGCTCAAGCTTTTGGCAAAGTGCCATTGGATGTTAAAAATATGGCCATAGATATGCTTTCTATCTCCGGTCATAAGATTTATGGACCCAAGGGCGTGGGGGTTCTTTATGTTCGCTCACAAAAACCTCAGGTTCATCTTCATCCGCAGCAATTTGGTGGGGGGCAGGAATGGGGATTAAGACCTGGAACTTTAAATGTGCCGGGAATTGTGGGTATTGCAAAAGCCATTGATTTGATGTTCTCAAATCACGAAACCGATTCTACTCACTTGCTTAAATTGCAAAAAAAAATGATTGAAACTGTCCTGCAAAAGGTGAATGGATCTCTACTAAATGGTCATCCCGAAGAGCGAATATATAACAATGTGAGTTTTTCCTTTCCCAATTTAAGTGCGGATATGTTTAGCCTAGGTTTAAATGGCCTGGCTGTGAGCTCTGGTTCCGCATGTTCATCGGCAGAAGCAAGACCCAGCTACGTTTTAACCGCAATTGGTCATTCTGACGCGCTAGCCAGAGCCACTCTGCGAGTAGGTCTTGGACGTACAACCACTGATGAAGAGGTGGACATCTGTATTACGAAGATCTTGCAACTATCTAAAAAAAGCCAGGAAATTGGACATTAAGAAATCAGTTAATTTTTAGCTGATTTTATAGTATTCTATATTTTACATACTAAAATCACAATATTTTGTCAGATTTGGACAAAAATAGTTTGAGGAAATGAACTTGATTAAAATTACAGATAAAGCGGCAAAAAGAATAAAAGAATTGATTAAAGACGAAGGATTAGATTCCCATGTTGCACTCCGAGTAAAAGTAAAGCGTGGTGGGTGCTCTGGTTTTTCTTATAATCTAGATTTTGACAAAGAAACACCTTCGGATAAAGACAAAATTTTTGAAGACAAAGAAGTTAAGTTAATTATCGACTCGGAAAGCCTCCTGTATTTAGTAGGTCTTAACCTAGATTTTGAAGGTGGTTTAAATGGTGCGGGTTTTGTTTTTTCAAACCCCAATGCTACAAAAACCTGTGGGTGTGGCTCCTCTTTTGCTGTATAGTTTTTATTAATGAACATCCTACACATTGGAACAGAAATGACGTGGCGAGGAGGAGAAAACCAAGTTTTCCTTCTAGCTCAGGGCTTAAAAAATTTAGGTGAAAATAATTATTTTTCGTACCCAGAAAATTCTATGGCATTAAGCAAGTTGAATTTCGGAGCTTCACTGGCCCTGAGTAAAAAATGGCTTCCGCTGAATAGCTCCCTCCATAAATTAAAAGACTTTGTTATAAAAAATGAAATTCAAATCGTCCATGCTCACTCTTCAGGAGCTCATAGTCTGGCATTAAAGTTAAAAAAAATAAATCCAGATATAAAATTAATTGTGCATAGAAGAGTTGCATTTAAACTAAAATCATTGGATTGGTCACAAAATAAATATTTATCTCCCCTTGTTGATGCATATATATCTGTATCTGATTCTGTAAAGAAAACTCTTATTCAAAGGGGTGTTTCAGAAGATAAAATTTTTGTAATTCCTGACGCCGTTCTAACCTCCCAAATGAATTGTAAATCTAAAGAAGCCTGTCGTGATTTAAATATTAAAGAATTTTCTAATCGAGGATTCCAACTTGAAAGTGATACTCTTATTGTTGCTACGGCCTCTGCTTTTACTAAGGAAAAAGGGCTAGAAATTTTTATAGAATCATTAAATAATTTAGATGGTGATCCCGACTTACCTCCCTTTGCTGTATTGATGGCTGGAGATGGAAATCTACAGCAGAAAATCAAAATTAACTTAGAAGATAAAAAACTCAAAATTCCTTGGGTAATGACCGGCTTTCACCAAGATATCCCTTCTTTTCTTTCCGGAATAGATATTTTTGTAATGCCATCACTGCATGAAGGCTTAGGGAGCGTTGCCCTCGAGGCCTTAGCTGCTCAATGTTGCGTGATCAGTTCGGATGCCGGAGGGCTAAAAGATTTTATTATTGAAAATGAGACTGGATTATTATTTTCAACCGGCAACATCCAAGCCTTGACACAGCAACTACGCAAAGCACTCCACAGCGAAGAATTGCGTAAACGCTTAGGAAAAAAGGGTTTGTCTATAGTTGAAAAAAATTATAGCTTAGACTCCATGATAAATGGATGTTTATCCGTTTATAAAAGAGTGCTTCGGAAGTAAAATGTCAAAAATTTCAGCGGTAATTATCACTAAAAATGAAGAGCTAAATATCGAACGTTGTATTCAGTCTTTAATTAGGGTTGTTGATGAAATCATTATTGTCGACTCCTATAGCACAGATAACACTCCTAAGATTTGTCAAAAATATCCTCAAGTCCGTTTTTTTCAAACTGACTGGAAAGGTTTTTCAGAAACTAAAAATTATGGCAATCAACTGGCTAGTTTTGAATTCATTCTTTCACTGGATGCAGACGAAGAACTTTCCACTATGCTCCAAGATGAGATCTTAAATATTAAAAACCAGTTAAAAGAAAATGAAGCTTATTATATAAATAGAATCACAAATTATTGTGGCAAATGGATTTATCACTCTGGATGGTTGCCGGATTATCAACTCAGGTTATTTCCTAAAAAAGACAGTCATTGGAACAAAGCCCAAGTGCATGAGCATATAGAGTTCACCAACGAAATGACTATAAAGAAATTATCAGGTTTACTTAATCATTACTCCTACTACACAATAAACGAGCATATTGACCGAATGAAAAGTTATACTTCTCTTGGTGCCGAAAAAGTCTTAGCTAAAAATGAAAATTTTTTGTTGATTAAAGCTACGGTCAATCCCTTTTTAAGATTCTTTAAATCTTACTTTTTAAAACTTGGCATTTTAGATGGTGCCTATGGCTTTGCTATTAGCATAATGGCCAGCTTTACGGTTTTTTTAAAATATTTTAAGGCTTGGCAATCGCGAAAATACAATAAAACCCCCTAATAAATCTAAAGTTCACTTACCTATTCTATTGGCTCATATATTTGTTACTTAAATTTCAAATTTTATTGTAAAGATTTCTACTTTTATAATTTTACTCCAGTAAAGTTAAAGACTTTATTATGTTCTAAAGTTTTAAAGGAGAGGCTTAGGGTGAGAAACTATCCATTATTAATTTTATTTGTAACTCTCATCTTTGGCTTGTCGTGCACAGCTTCAGAACTTACAGATTCACGAAAAAAACTTTTTGAAGGCTTTAATGACAGTCCAAGGCATGTAGTTAAAAGACTCAGTGATTTTTTAACAAACTATCAAGACAGTTATGAGAAGGCCGCAAAAGAATGGTACAATCTTCATTTACAAATAGACGAGAATTGGCAAGAAGTCATTTCCCTGTGGCCTGAAAACGTAGACTTTCAACAATTTGTTGATAACAGTCCTGTTATAACATTAAATGATGATATTAGTGGCAAGGATTTCACTGGTTTTTTGGCTTTTCATACTCTTCCGGACTATGAACGTCTCAATGATATCTATGAACAGCCCTATTATTTAAATTTTGCTACAGGTATAGAGCTTGCACTGACAGAAGATGAAAGTAATCAAAATGAAAATTCAGTCAGTTTGAGAAACACTCAACCATTGCGACCCATTTTAATTAAAAATTTATTAGAACTTCATCGCCAAATTGAACATATTGTTGATGAAATTACTCTGGTTCGACTAAAACTAGAAATCGTAACGGATCAAATTAAGGCATTGGATATAGGAAAAGACAATGGATATTATATTAGACATTTAAACCCTAAAAGTGCGAACAAATTACTATCACTATCTGAGCGCACGGAATCTTTATTAAATCAGATAAAGAAATTAAGAACTCATTACTTGTTAGGGCCTCTGCAAAACCTTTCGGGAATGATTCACTCAGTTAGCTTTGTACAATATAGTAACACTAGTGAGTTTAAAAAAGATTTAAATATTCTTATTCAAAATATAAAAGCTGCAACACCTCAACTGTCTTCATTTGGTCGCTCCTTTAGTCAACTATTAAAAGAATTGGGCGAATTAGAGGAGAGAAATCACTTTGCCAAGAATTTTACTTTTGTACAAAATCAAGCCCTTTTGGAACATGTAAATCAGCTTTTTTCAAAATTGAATGTTTTAGTTTCAGAGGAAAAAAATATATTAAATGAAAACCCGGAAAGAGCCCACAAGCATTGGATGGAATGGCTTACTGAACATCAAAAAGACTATGCTCAGATTTTTTTTGAGTTGTATGAAATCTTAGATTATCCTGCCGAAATGGGTACTCCCCTCTATGATTTTCAAGTTAAATATTTTCAACTGAACTCTGACAATAGAAAAACTTTTAGATATTTGGAAACCTTATTGTTTGGCAATTCTGAAGTGAACTCATTAAATCAAACCTCTCAAATCAAAGATCGGATGACTTCAAAAATAAAATTCCGCAGCAGTATTCTTGATCGAATGATTTTTAAAGCGAACCCTAGTTGTGATCAGATTCTAACTTACTGATTTTTTAGTAAATTCATGGTCAGTATTTACTTGATTACAATGACTTTCCAATAACTGACTCACCCATTGTGGATGAGTTACCATAACTATATGACTTTTACTTTTTAAACTTTCCACCTTTACAACTTTAAATTGACCGCAAATCTTTAAATAGCTCATTGGACTAAACAGCGGATCACTCTGCGAATACATCACTAATGTTGGCACATGATCAGTTAAGCAGATTTGATTCCACTGATGCCAATCCTGTGTAGCATTGATCCAAAGAAAGCGCTTGATGGCTTTATAAATAATCCAAAATTTTCTTTTGTTAAAAATATGAATTTTCTTTTTTCCACGAAGCCCCATATGAAAAATTTGACCAAAGTGTTTAAAGGTCATTTTTCCCCATGGTGTCAGACCATAAAAACTTAATACACCTGGCCAACGAGAAATGTACAATATCCATCGCAAAGACCAACTTCTTAAGTTTTTAAGTGGTTCAAATGGCATGGGATTTACAAGTGTGTGACTCAAGGGTTCTGACGACATTTTATAACGCAGCCCGAAACTCAATAATCCACCATAACTGGCTCCAACAATGTGTAACTTCTCTCCAGAGGGAGCTAACTGTTGCACGAGGTTAGTTAACAATCGCACTTGATCATGAAAGCTCAATGGCTCTCTATGAGAGAAAAAAACAGATAAACTGGGAATTATCACACAATATTTATGTTTTAATGCTTCGGCCACATGAAGCCAATCGGGAACTCCCCCTCCAAATCCATGTAGCAATAATAATAAAGGGCCGTCGCCAATAATTCTGCATTTGATTTCAATATTTTCTACCTGATAGACTTTCATTAAATACTTATCGGAAGGAGTTCCGCCATTCCTAAATTATTACCACCAAAGTCTAGACCTCGTTTGTTGAATATTTGGATACTTTTATTATTGTTTCCTTCTTCAATTGTTAATGCCTCTGTAGATCCAGCTATTCAATGGAAGACTATAGAAACATCTCATTTTGAAGTTATATACCCAGCCCATCTAGAAATGAATGGGCAACTCTATGCGAACAGTGCAGAAAAAGCCTATAATAAACTCTTACCGATTTTCAAGGAAGCTCCAAATAAAACCCTTTTGTTTCTTGATGACAGTACAGATTTAGTAAATGGTTTTGCCAGTTTTTTTCCCTATCCATTAATTGTCCTATATTTAAACCTTCCCAACCCTCATTCTGATATTTCTTCCTATGAGGACTGGGTAGAAATGCTTTTAATTCATGAGTATTCTCACATCTTAAATATGCACCCCGTACATGGCTTCTATACGCCACTCAAATATATTTTTGGAAATATTGTTAAACCCAATGCACTCTTGCCTCGCTGGTATTTAGAAGGTTTAGCTGTGGAATTAGAAAGTCGCCTTACAAAAAAGGGAAGGTTGAAATCTTATTCTTCTGACGCACAATTAAGAACCCTAGTAAAAGAGAGCTTATTAAGGGCAGAAAGTATTGACAGAATCAATCAATCCAACATTCCCGAGTGGCCAGGAGGACGAAGACCCTATCTACTGGGTAGTGTTCTTATGCAAGAAGTGCTTAATTTTAATCATCAACCAGATGAAAATATATATTATTTAAATCAAAGATATTCTAAAAGACTCCCATTTTTTATAAACGGACCAGTTAAAGACTTAATTGATTACGATTGGCAAGAGGGACTAGATCTTACCTACAGTAAAATAGAATCTGCTGCCAATTATCAAATAAAAACTATCGAACAAGGAGATCAAAAACAATTTGAGATGTTTAATTTTGATTTAGAGT
>JACKAN010000007.1 GCA_020635055.1 Pseudobdellovibrionaceae bacterium | reverse complement strand
CCATGAAAGCTTAATAGGCTTTGTCCATCAGATAAAACCATATCCGCAACACCCAATTGATCCAGTTGTGAAAACCACACTAAACATTCTTTGGGATCTAAATCTGCAATTCGTTTTGTCTTAATTTTTTCAAACTGTTGTAATAAGTAACAAAAAGCTAACTCGGAGTCGGTAGTGCCAATGGGTTGTAAAAATCCCTCGGTATTTCCTAATAATTTTTTTAGTTTTTCTTTATCAAGATCGCCATTGTGTAAAAACAACCAATCGCGACCCCAATAACTTCTTTGAAAAGGCTGGGTGTCTTGTTGCGAGGGTCTTTTTGCCGCACCTTTAACTTTACAAACAAAAGTTGTGGAACGAAAGCGACGCCAGTCACTTAAAGCACCCGTCATGCTTTCAATTTTTTTAACACCTGTATCTTTTACTACCGATGCCGCGTAGTCATCACCAGGATACCAGCCAATACCCCAACCTGATGATTCAGGGGTGTCTTTTTTAAGATTCAACTTTAAATTCGGAGAACTTATACAATCGAAACTCACTACCAAAAAATCACTGATATTATTTTTCATATAGCGATATTCTTCCTTAATAAAATTAGATTTGAAATATCATTCATATAGCATATTCTTGCAATTAAAAATACTTTAAGATAGTGGGTTAGTAAAAGATGACATGAAAACTACTTGGTTTTAAATCATTTTAATGTTTAGTAGGTAGCATGGGAATAAAAATAGCTCTAAATCATTTAACGCACTACACCTATAGTCAACTTGTTTCTTTAAGCCCACAGGTCATTCGCCTGCGGCCGGCCCCTCATGCACGCACACCTATTCAATCTTATAGTTTAAAAATTCACCCCAAGGAACACTTTATAAGTTGGCAACAAGACCCTTTTGGCAACTATTTAGCTCGTGCTGTTTTCCCAGAAAAAACTAAATCCTTTTCTGTTGAAGTCGACTTGGTGGCTGATATCCGTGTGTTTAACCCCTTTGATTTTTTTCTTGAAGAGGATGCTAAAGAGTACCCTGTTAAATATGAAGATGGACTCGCCGAAGAACTTGCACCCTATCTAGCAATAAAAGAAGATGGAACTTTGTTGAAGGAATTTGTTTCGTCAACAAGTAAAGAACCTAAGGCTATGATCGACTTCTTAGTTGGAATCAATCAAAGGCTTAATTCGCAATTAAAATATCTTGTTCGCTTGGAGCCTGGAGTTCAGACTTGTGAGGAGACCTTGAGCTTAGGACAAGGCTCTTGCCGAGATATGGCTTGGTTGTTTTGCCAAATACTAAGACAGCTAGGTTTAGCTTCCCGTTTTGCATCTGGATATTTAATACAACTCAAAGCCGATGTGAAATCTTTGGACGGCCCTTCGGGTGCTGCTGAAGATTTTACTGATCTACACGCTTGGACAGAAGTGTATTTACCCGGAGCAGGTTGGATTGGTTTAGACCCAACTTCTGGGCTTTTTTCGGGTGAGGGACATATTCCTTTATGTTGTACGCCCAACCCTTCTAGCGCGGCACCTATTACTGGATTGGTAGAGCCCTGCGAAGCTAAACTTAAACACTCAATGTCCGTTATAAGAATTGAAGAAGATCGACGAATTACGAAACCCTATTCTGAATCTGAATGGAAAGCCATCGATGATTTAGGGACAAAGGTCGACGCTGATTTAAAAAAGAGAGATGTGCGATTAACAATGGGGGGTGAACCCACCTTTGTTTCTCTTGACGACTTGGAAAGCGAAGAGTGGAAAACCGCAGCTTTAGGCTCTCATAAATGGGAAAGAGCCAACGTCTTATTAGAAAAACTTTGGTCGCATTTTGCGCCTGGTGGACTGATTCAACATGGCCAGGGTAAGTGGTACCCGGGTGAAAGTTTACCCCGTTGGGCACTCGGTTGTTATTGGCGATCAGATGGCAAGGCCCTGTGGAAAAACAAAGAATTATTAGCTCTTGATAAAAAATCTGAAATGCCAACTGATAAAACAAAGATGGAGCAGGCTAATAACTTTACTAAAGAACTTGCCAAATTTCTTGGTGTGGCACATGAAATGATTTTGCCCGCCCATGAAGATGTCGCCCACTATCTTCTACAAGAGGGGCGATTGCCCATAGAAGGTGACCTGTTTAAGGTGAATCTGTTTGAACAGGCCGAACGCAAGCGCCTACAAGATTTATTTAACAAAGGCATTACTGATCCTGTAGGTTATGTTCTCCCATTGGGCTACTCTCACAAAAGAAAGCGATGGATTACCAATCCTTGGAGATTTAAAAGTGGTCATTTGCTTTTACTTACAGGAGACTCCCCCCTAGGTTTACGACTTCCCATGAATAGCCTCCCCTATATTAAAGATTCTGAAATGGATGTCTTTCCTGAAAAAAGCCCCTTTGAAAAAGCGACTCCGTTAACTAGCTGGGAAGACAATTCTAAGCAAGCTGCCGAACGCTACGAGAAATATTTAAAATTAGACAACAATTACTTGGAAACGGATCCCTGTGGTTATGTGCGCACAGCCCTTTGTGTGGAACCAAGAAATGAGTTTTTAAATATTTTTCTACCGCCCGTTCCTTTTTTAGAAAATTTTGTTGAACTCATTGCTTCTATTGAGCAAACCGCGGCTAAGTTAAATATACCAATTCGAATCGAAGGCTATCCACCACCATTTGACTTAAGGCTACAAAATTTTAAAATTACACCCGATCCTGGAGTGATTGAAGTTAATGTTCAACCTGCAAAAGATTGGCAAGAGCAAGTGGAAATCACCTCTGTGGTATATGAAAAAGCCAGACTATCGCGTTTAGCAACAGATAAATTTTTAATCGATGGCCGCAGAGTGGGTACCGGTGGTGGAAATCATATAGTTTTGGGAGGGGCAACCCCGGCCGATAGCCCCTTTCTTCGTCGACCTGATTTATTAAAAAGCTTGATTACCTTTTGGCAGCACCACCCCAGCTTGTCTTATCTTTTCTCTTCAATGTTTATTGGTCCTACAAGCCAATCTCCGCGCATTGATGAAGCCAGACACGACTCTCTCCATGAACTTGAAATTGCTTTTAATAAAATTAAAGAAAAAGAAACTGTCCCTCTATGGTTGATCGATCGACTCTTGCGAAATTTGCTAGTTGATATTACAGGCAACACTCATCGCGCTGAATTTTGCATAGACAAACTGTACAATCCGGTCGGTGAAACGGGTCGTTTGGGACTTTTAGAATTAAGAAATTTTGAAATGCCTCCCCACCCAAAAATGAGCCTGGTGCAATCTTTGTTAGTAAGAGCCTGCATTGCCGCCTTTTGGGAGCGACCTTATTCTGGTTCGCTCATTCGCTGGGGAACGCGACTGCACGATGGCTTTATGTTGCCCGATTTAGTATTGAGTGATTTTAAATCTGTTCTGCAACATTTGCAGCGGGAAGGTTACTCATTTAAAAGTGAGTGGTTTGAACCACTTTTTGAATTTCGCTTTCCTAAAATTGGAACAATGCAAATTGATAACGTTAATTTAGAACTTCGAACCGCACTAGAACCATGGCCGGTCATGGGGGAAGAAAACTCCGGTGGTGGAGTAAGCCGAGGAGTAGATTCTTCGGTGGAAAGACTTCAGATCAAAGTTAAAGGTTTAAAGGATTCACAACAATTTGTAACTTGTAATGGATATCGCATCCCACTTCAGCAAACAGAGGAAAGTGGAACTTTGGTAGCAGGCATTCGCTTTAAAGCGTGGGCACCGTCTTCTAGCTTGCATCCAACTATTGGCATTCACACACCATTAACTTTTGATTTGATTGATGCTCGTTATGATCGCTCTCTAGGCGGATGTAAATATCATGTGGCTCATCCTGGTGGCTTAAGTTACGAAAAACTTCCGGTGAATGAGAATGAAGCCGCAGGAAGATGCCTTTCTAGATTCGAAGCCCAAGGTCATACCCCTGGCAAAGTAAAAATCCATTCTACAAATCAGAACCCAGAATTCCCATTCACCTTAGATCTCAGAATGCAAGACTGAAACCTGTTTTACTGGTATACTTTTGGATCATTGGGTCTACATCAAAATGAAGAGCTGGAACCCTCAGCAAACACACCTAAACATGGTTTCCGAAGACGACTTGTTTACTAACTAGCTAATCTGTTTAAACTTAATTATGCTGATAGCGCAATATAAACGATTTTTACTTAACTCCACCATGTTTGCCATTAAAAAATGTGCAACCCATGCCGTTTTCATTTGAATGTTTTGACCGAAGAGTAATGCAAAGTTTCTGATGGGCCATGGGTGTTGAATTTGCTACTTGCATTAAATACCCATCAATAGTTTTACCATCATCAGTCGTTTCTCTAACTCGATTGAGGCTCCAAATTTTTACTTTACTACCATCAATCTCAGCAATAATATCTTCTACCTGCAGATCAGGGGTCATTGGTAAATGATCAGGCTTAGAGTTCATTATCAAATACTCTTTGTATTTTTGCAGGGACATGGTCGAAAAATAAATCATGAACAAATACTGATTTGGAAAACGAAATTATAAGAGAGGCTCAGGGCTAACGCACCAGTGTTTATTAGTCGCCATGAAGAACGAAACTACTACCTACTAAAGGACGTAAGTTTTTTTAAAAGTTCAAAAGACTGGTCAGGTTTGAAGTCTGTTGGTTTAGTTGAAGCCATTACCAATAGAGATAATAAAGTGAGTTATGAGTGTCGTTATTATTTAACAAGTTAAAGGGGACCATGAAAACCCTATAAATACTTGTGCGTTAGCCCTGGTAGCATTGAGAGGGGAGGGTATGGCGTTCCAATAACTACTGAGTTTTGGCCTGAATTACTTGAAACTATAAGATTTCAATTCATAGATGTTTATATATGTTTTTGGCTCTATAGATTTTCTGCCTGGAAACACCCATTTTTTGGGCTGCCGCTTTAGTATTTCCGAAATTGTCTGCCCGTTGAACAGCTTTTAAAACTGGACTTCCCTTGAAATTGTTCAAATGTTTATCTGCCAAATGAGAAAGCCTGGCGGCCTCAAAAACATCAATCTGAGCCCCTCCGAGCTGGAAATAGTGAAATGCGAGATTAATCAGCGTTTTCATGGGAATTGATGGTCATCGGCGTTCTCCAATAACCATTTTTTGTTTTAAACACCTCAAGTATCCAGAGAGACCTATAATGAGTTCCTCCATAGTTTTCATGTGGAAGGTCTTGAAGGTATGCAGCAAGAACACAAAACTCGTCTTCCTCATCAAGAAGCTCCCGCCAAATTTGAAGGGTATTTTCACAATGAACACCATCTGCGGGTGAAGTTTCAATTTCAAGTGTCTCATCTCCATCATAGACTGCGATCATGGGAGTTTTTATAACTTCCTCCATCTCATGCTCTGTGCAAGTAAATGTCATTCCCTCGACAGAGAAACACTTCCACATGCTGTAGGAAGGCACAAGTGCATCATTTTGCCAGATTTGAATTGGCGGAGTCGGGAAGTTTGACTTTTCGGACAGAGAGAAATCATAGTCTGACAAGAACAGTTCTCCCGTTTTCTCAACGGCGGACAAATTTAGTAAACTCAGAGACGCCAGAACCAGCAGATTTATTTTTTTCATTTTTTCTCACTATCTTTTTTCAAGGTTTTATAAATTTTAATGAACTTATTCATCTGCGTATGTTTTGGATCTTTGCGAAATTCATTTAAATAGCTTTTGTAATCGGCAACAGTCCAAATCCAATCCGCCTGTTTTTTAAGTTTAGCTGAAGCAGTTTCTTGTTTTCTAAAAAGCCATCTCACCCCAGCAGCAATATTGAGAGAGGGATCAATCATATCTTGTTGATTAACATTAACCAAATGGTTTCTAAGTTCACCTTTCTCATCTTCTAGAATTTCAATGGTCCAGTCTGTGACTTGCATTAAACCACGGGCATATCCAGCACGTTTCCCTGCTCTGTTTTTTAAACGACTCAAGAAACTAGATTCTGTAGCAATCAAGGCCTTCACTAATAAAGGGTCTAAAGGTTGTTTAGGTTTTAATACTTCATTCCAATACTTTGTCCAACCTTGAATTAACTGGTCAAATTTTTTTGACTGAGAGTATTTACTAAGTCCTTTGTTTGACAAAGGACGAAACCTAGAGAAGTACTTGTCCGATATAATCTTCATCTCCTCTTGATAAATCTGATCTTTTCTTGAAGGATTCGTTACACAGGTAGCTCTTCTTGAATGGACGCGAACAGACCTTCCTGAAGCAGTTTTGTATGCATCAACCTCTGATGAATTTCTCCAATGTTTTTCTGGAGGACATTTCCTCCATGGGTGCCCTTTTCTTTTCGTCTTCTTTTTCTTTGGTTTTGGTTGCCCCAATTAGTCCTCGGTCGTAGGTAGCGTAAAATTTTTTGTGTCCGCTATGTTTAATGTAAAAGATTTTCTAATGTATCCTCTACTTTGTTAAGTACCTGTTTTTGTTCCCTCCTCCCTTTTAAGTTATTTAACTTTGGTGAGTCAACTGGTGTTGTTCTCCAATTATATTCTAGTCTCATTGCAGTAAATGCTAGTACTACATTTAATGTTGACTGGCCCAAGCCCTCCATTGATTTTGTTCTTCTTTTAAGTTCCTTATTTATTCTCTCAATTGGATTTGTAGTCTTTAAGGTTCGCCAAAACTTTTCTTCAAATCTATAGTGCACTAAAAGTGATTCTAAATCTTTTTCTATACACCTTACTGCTCGATCTGCATCCTTATTCAAATGTTGTTTTAAGTTGTTAAAGGCTACTTGTGCCGATAATTCGCTATTTGCATACATCACTTGAATTAATTGTTCGTCAAAAGCCAATGATAATTTAACGACTATCCAATCGTTCATTTTCAGGAACAATCACACTTTTAAACTTACTGTGACGATCTTTAGGTACGCGTAAACGTAGTTGACCAATACCCTTTAAAACAAATTCTCTTTCGTAATAACCATTTCTTTTATTACTTTTTTGTTCTGGCTGACCCAAGAAAAATTCCATCTCAGCATTTAAAAGTTTATTCAAAGAATCTGATACTGATTTTGAAACTTCATTGGTTAATTCTTCAAAAGCTTTTATTTTATTTCTTTTAAATTTATCTATTGCTTTTACAATTTCTGGTACACTTATTTCTACTTTTATTAAACTCATTGATAGTGTCATATTATATGTTCTCCATTGAGTCCTATAAGCTATTCTTATGGAGACACAATTTTTTTACGCTACCATTTTTTGGGATTTACATTTTCCATTGAGTACTCCTTATTCAAAGTGTACCACAAAAGGAAACTTTCCCGTCAGAAGTTGAAAATATAAAGTCTTTTTTGGATACAGATAAAATTGAAGTTTGGTGGCAAGACGAGAGCCGAATTGGCCAACAGGGATCTCTATCAAGGGTTTGGGCTGAAAAAGGGACTCGCCCGAGAGTAGTTAGACAACGTCAATTTTTGTCTACGTACATTTTTGGAGCTGTGTGCCCTGACAGAGACGAAGGCTGTGCCCTAATCTTACCTGAGTGTAATTCTGGTATGATGCAAATTCATTTAGATGAGATCTCAAAGAAAGTTCATGATGGCTATCATGCGATTGTCCTGATGGATCGTGCAAGTTGGCATTCAACAGAGGCTTTGAATATTCCTGAAAATATAAGTTTGATGCCGCTTCCGCCGTATAGTCCTGAGCTAAATCCAATGGAGCAGGTTTGGCAACAGCTTAGAAAAATCAAACTATCAAACACTAACTTCGATAGTTACAATCATATTGTTGAGTCTTGCTGTGAAGACTGGAACACCTTCTATGATCAGGATGGAAATATTAGAAATTTATGCACTCGTTCTTGGGCTCAAATTTAGGGAATTATTTTTTGTAATTGGTATAAACAACTAAAAAAAACTATAAGTGATAGGAAAATATTGGTGAGTGGCCTAAAGAGTTGGAAAACTATTTTCATCATTTTGATCTCTTTTGAATTTTTTCATAAATTCTGCGAAATTTGTCTCGCTGTTGTATGCAGTTATCTAGCCTTTTTTAATGTCTCTTGTAAAAGTACACTAATCCATTTGGCGGTAAAGGGTAAGGGATAAATGCTTTGTAGCCTGTAAGTTTCATGTCTAAAAATTTCAATTTTAGACATGAAACTCACCGATATTTTAGTTCTATTTTTATTAAAATAACAGGGGTTTTACGCTCTGCCTGAGAAAATTAAACAAGTTTTTGAAATTGAAACTCATGACTCACAAAGTTTTTAATAAAAGCTGCATTATTAATAACTTTCACAAAATCAAAACCTAATTTTTCAGCCACTTTAAACGAAGCCCGGTTTCTGGTGTCCATTTCAATAACAAATCGTTTTGGTCTGAAGTTTTTGTTGATATAATTTATTATTGCTTGGGAAGCTTCAACCGCAAAACCTTTCCCCCAATTTTTTTTAAAAACTGTATATGCGATAAAGGCATCTCCATCGACAATTGTTATCTCAAAAACTCCCACGGGGGCTTGAGTTATCTTTTCCTTAGCCACCCAGCCAAACCACAGCTCACTCCCGTCCGGAGACGTCTGTCTCTCTAGCTCTTTAAAGCCAGCGGCTAACCATTCGGGAGAAGATGGAATATCTCTCTTCATGTAATGGTATAGGTCTTTATCGCAAAATAAATCATACAATTCGTTGGCATGGTGTTCTACACGAACCTCCAATACCAATCGCTCTGACTCAAATGAGTCAATTTTCGATTTCATAAATTTCCTTAGATTTTTGTTTTAGTTAAATTGAGAACAAACTAGGTCTTTTGTTTTGAATTTGATTTTCCATAAGACCCCCTTGATGTGATTTTTTTAATAGTAAATGAAATTGAAAAAAAAGCAATATTTTTTAACGGCTCCTCTACTCGAAAGAATTCCAAATTGATTTCGCCCAGTCAATTCTAGAACTCGCCGCTAAAAACGCATTAAATTATTTCTCCCATTTCCAACATCTACACCTCAGTGGCCAGTCTCGAACTTTTCTAAAAACCTTAAGGAAATGCTTCAAAAATTAATGAGATGGCAGTTTGCAATGGGGAGACCACCCTTTAGTTCAAAAGTGTTCGGGTTATAGAGCTTCTTGCTTCAATCAAACTGGGAGGAATATTTACCGAAGTCTTAATGACGAAACTATTGAGGTTTGTGAGGTTGAGCGAGTTACTCCAAATCTTAATTATAAAAAGTGAGGTTTAAAATGCCAAAACAAAAGAATGAATTTCTTGAAATGTTTGAAGATTTCTTTCCTGAAGATTTGACACCTGGACATGTTATTCGCACTAAACGTAGAATTAAAGAATGCTCCAAAAAAGATTTCAAAAAAGCGAGACCTCTCCTTCGACGATATGCCGAATTTGAATGCCAAGAATAAAAAAGAGCTCACGTCATTTGGGGCTTCAAAGGGAATCAAGAATAAAAAGTATGTTTCTCAAGCCCTGTGGGAATGTTTATTTGATAATGAAACTGAAGCTTTCAAAGAAATCCTTCGAGCCCACTGAGAGTTAGTTAACAAAGATGAGTCTGCAGAGTTTGCAGGGATTTCGAGCAGAACTCTATTTCGTATGTTGTCTGAAAATGGAAACCCAACTCTCGATAATATATCAAAAATTATCCATAAGCTTTGCGCATAAATAATTTCACTTCATAGTGGACCGTGAAAATATAACTTGAATTGTAAGCGCACCAACTCGTACTGCAATGAGACTAGAATATAATTGGAGAGCAACACCGGTTGACTCACCAAAGTTAAATAACTTAAAAGGGAGGAGGGAACAAAAGCAAGTACTTAACAATGTAGAGGATACATTAGAAAATATTATACATTAAACAGAGCGGACATAAAAAATATTACGCTACCAAAATAAAGTAGAGGCCACAGAAATAGCTCAAGCAGACCCATTTGTAAAAGAAGGTGTTCGCAAATTTGAGGTGCGAACGTGGCTTTTAGCTTGTGAAGAAAATAATTACTTGGCGTAAAGGAAAACTAAATGGCAACCATCAAAAAAATATTCTGCACCGTATGTCCAAAGTGGGAAATTAAACGTCCTGAAAGATGTTCGAACACACTTACACATAAACGAAATAAACACTATTTTTGTACCAAAAAGTGCAAAGAGCGTTTTGAGAAAGCACCGGAGAAATTTCTATGAGCATTCGGATCGAGCGACTAAGTGAAAAAAATTTTCCTGACTATGAGAAGTTAACTTGTCGGCAAGCTCATGGTGGCTGCTACTGCTCTTTTTGGCATCAAAAGTGGCAATCCATGGCCGATTGGGAAAAATGTCAAAAAGAAACCCCTGAGCGCAACCGACAACTTATGTTTGAAAAAATGCGTTCTGGTTTTCATGTCGGCGTTTTAGCTTACCAGAATAGTGATCTCCTTGCCTGGATTTCTGTAGGGCCACTCATTGACTTTTATTGGACTTGGAAACGTGTCGCTCAGATTGGTGAAGACGCCAAGTCAATTGCTGGGATTACTTGTTTTACTATTGCATCTGATTTTCGCGGCAAAGGACTTCAATCAAAAATTCTAGAAAGTTTAAAAGACTATGGGAAGGAACAAGGCTGGAAGGCCATTGAGGGATATCCATTTGATCCAAGTGCCTTAGAAAAGCACAAGCAAGATGTGATTTGGCCTGGTTTAACTAAAGGCTTTGAGCGAGCGGGGTATAAACGAACAGGTCCGCACTGGTTAAGCAACCCAGATGCCGAAAGGTCAATTTTTACGGTGGAGTTGAAGTTATGAATTCGCATCACATAGAAATAGAAAATACCCTTTCTTCGTTCCCCAAGAGGACGTCTTCTCAAAATCCTGAAAGCTATATAGGCGGTGGTCAATCCAATTTACGCTATATTGGTTTACGTGTCCCTCATCTCCAACAGGCGATGCGCAAAGGTTTTTCATTTTCAAGTGGTCAACCAATCGAATTGGCCAAAGTTTGGGATGATGTTTGGTGGAGTTCTGACTGTTATGAAGTGATGTCTTTAGCGCTCTCTTGGTTTTATGATCCCAAGCAACGAAGAATTCTTAAACAGTATTGGCCCCAGCTTAAAAAGTGGTCAACTAAGATCGACAATTGGGCACACTCGGATACTCTTTCGGGAATTTATGCACGAATTTTGGAGGACGATCCTGAAAGAGTATATTCAACACTTGTAAAATGGAACTCATCAAGAAATCCATGGCTCCGCAGGCTATCTATTGTGAGCCTTCTTTATTATAGTTCCCAACGAGAAAAACTTCTGCCTTATAAAAAGATTTTATCTTTGGTCGAGCCACAGCTTGAGTTCAGCCATTATTACGTTCAAAAAGGGGTCGGCTGGACTTTACGAGAGACCTATAATGTTTATCCCAAACAAGCCTTTTCATTCATGGAGAAACACATTCTAAAGCTAAGTTCTCATGCTTTTTCTGCTGCTACGGAAAAGCTGACAACTCAACAGAAAAAGCATTTAAAGAATCTGCGAAAGGCAAGAAGATGAAGATTCGTACAATTTATTTTAAAGTTGCAAGTATGGAAAAGGCAGTCGCTTTTTGGCAAGGATTTTTTGATAAAGCCCCGCCGAAACGATCTGAATATTGGTCTGAGTTCAAAAAGATCAGTCCAATTTTGTGCCAGTGTTTGAGTATTGTGATGAAGAGCTTGAAGGCATGAAAGAGCGAGCATTGAAGCTAGGGGCAACTATTTTCATCGACATCAAAAACCATCCGGAAAAAAAAGTTATGTCCTGCTTGATTCCTTTGGCAATGAGTTTGAGGTGACGAGATTTCATGACTAACGAATTAAAAAAAAGGATAGCAAGGTGACAGAAAAACAATCCTTGATAAAGACATTCTGGCAATTGATGAGCGACCAACAGTGGGAAGCTGTTAAGGCCCTTCTTCATTCAGATTTTGTGGCTGTCTGGCCTCAGTCTAAAGAAAAAATGTTTGGCTCAGAGAATTTTGTAAGCGTGAACAAATATTATCCTGGAAATCACAAGATCCAACTCATTCATATTCATGTAGCCGAAGACAAAGTTTTTACGACAATTTGGATCGAAGCCGATACTGGTCAACAAACTTTCGCAAATTCCTATTTTGAATTTAAAGACGGGAAAATCTTTAGTGCGGAGGAGTATTGGGCAGAGCCATATGAAGCTCCTGAATGGCGTAAGCAATGGGTCGAGGAATATCAATGAATGCTCGAAAACAGATCATTTTCTTTCTTGTCTGTACATTCTTTCTAAGCTGGGCATACGAAGCATTTATCATTACTAGCGGAGGAGTAAAAAATTTCGGAATTTTGGGTCTAGTTGCTCTGATGTGGATTCCTGGTTTAGTTTCTCTCATCCAAAGAATCTTTCTCAAACTTGGATTCGCAGACATTGGGCTTCATGTGGGAGGGCGTAAGTTCTATTTCTATGCTGTTATAATTCCCCTAGTGCTGTCGTTAGGTGTGAATTTATTGAGCGAGTTGTTTGACATTCGAGGTTTTGAACTCATTTCCGGTGAAAAACTTGGCCGTGCAATTCCTTTGGTTGGCATAAGTCTGGTTTTGGGAATATTTGGAGCCACTGGCGAAGAGCTTGGATGGCGAGGATTTTTGCTACCGAAAATGATCGAAGCAAAAATAACTAAGCCATACCTTATGAGCGGAATAATTTGGGCATTATGGCATCTGCCAATTGTTGTCTTCGGTGGATACTATATGCACGGAAGTCCACTTCTTATTGCGATTGCCTATGCCTCCAGCATTATTGCAATGAATTTTATTGTGTGTGATTTGAGAGTTTTGTCAGGGTCTATTTGGGTCGCTATTGCATTTCACTCTGCGCATAATTTTCTATTCCAGTTAGCAGTTCCAAATTTATTATTCACAAAATCCGGTTCTCGAATTGATCTTTGGGAAGTGGTTGGAGCCGACTGCGGCTTTTTAGTAGCTGTGCTCTATGTGGTTGCATATTTGGTGTTCAAGCGATGGGTGGCACATGTCCGTCCATCTTAAGGCTCTAACTCAAACTGATCTTGGTGAATTCAAATCTCTCTTGGGTAGTTCAGAGTTCGGTGGGTGCTTTTGTGCCGTTTGGTCTAGCTATGACAATGCTTGGGAAAGTCGATGCAAAGATGCTTCTCAGCCAAACTTTGAGATAACCAAGAGGAATGTCCTCGAAGGGCAACACGTTGGCTACTTGGTTTACCAAGGTGACACGCTAATTGGTTGGACCGGCTCTGGACCAAAATCATCCTTTCCTTTTCTGAAAACAAAGCTTGGAAGCCGGCTATCGGAATCGCCTGAAACGACATGGAGTATTGGTTGTCTTGCAATACGAGAAAAAGTTCGTGGCAAGGGGCTTTCTGATAAAATAGTATTAGCAGTAATTGAAGAAGCTCAGAAAAATGGGGCTAAAACTATCGAGGCGTATCCGACTTGCCCATGGGACGAGCCCAGAGCTTTTCGCGGCAGTCAAAGACTGTATGAACGAATAGGCTTTAAGGTGGTCGGTATTGATAAGGATGAGGAATCTGAGATTCTTCTCATGGAATATGGAACAATTATCAAAGCCTTCACATTGGAGAATGTGAATTGATTTACGCAATACGGCCTTAGGTTGGCGAATTCCTCGATGCGATACGAAAAAACCATGCTTTTATTTCGCGGAACTTTTTGAGATCCAGGGGTTAATTGCCAGCCTGACGACTCAAGATAACATGAGGGAATGTTTTTCCCGATATTTTTATTTCAGAAATATGATCTATTCGTATAAATCCGAACCTTAATAAGCTTTTATAAATTGGAGTTGCAGCCAGTCCATGCTCTAAAGAAATTGACTTATTTCGATCAAAAATCTCTTTGTTTGTCATATCCAATTGAAAAATAACTTTACTAACTTGAGGTAATTGTTCCATAGCCATTGAGATGAGAAGGTTACTGATTCCTTGTCTTCGTAGAGAAAGAGGAACTGAAACCATATCTATAATTATGGCATTTGTTTCCGGTATTTCTCGGTAGTATAAGTAGGCCAATCCCTCCAAGTATTGGAGTTTGATTAATGTAACGTCAAACTGCCCATCATATTCAGAAGCTAAAAGTTTTTCTCTCAAGTTTATGTCATGAATATTTCGATCTAGTGAATTCCCCAGCGCGCTTCGCGCGCCCTGTTTCTGTTTGTAAGTAGTTTTTTCAATACGGCAATCTTATTCTTTGCGCGAGCCGCAAAATCTTTTATCACAGTTTTTGCCAGGTAAAAAGGTCGGTATTCGATTGGACGGGCTTCTTAGGTTTCGCATCAAACCGAGGGAGTCGAGTTCGAGAGTGAAGTTGGCTGGATGGGCGCTTAAAGAACTGTCGTATGGAGATCTTTTTCTTCGTTGGGGAAGATTTGAACGGTGCCGCCCATCTCTCTCTGGTGTTTTCAAGGACAAAAAAGGAGGAGACAATGCAAGCCCTACGAACCCATGTTGCGGGAGTAGACGTTCACAAAAAAATATTAGCTATTACTGTACTACGAGGGAAAGCTGATCAAGAGCCTGAGGCACTTCAATTTGAATGCGACACATTCACTGAAGATTTGATGGCTTGTGGACAAAAGCTTTTAGAGCTTGGTGTTCGAGATGTTGCCATGGAGTCAACAGGTGTGTACTGGAAGCCTGTGCATAATGTTTGGACTCCTATGGGCATTCGTCTTGCCGTAGCTCAAGCTGCCCACGTGAAAAACGTTCCTGGTCGAAAAACTGACATGAACGATTCTCATTGGTTGGCGGAGCTTCATCGGTTTGGATTGATTCGCCCTTCTATGATCCCTGAAGAGGAATTTCAACAAATGCGGTTATTGAGCCGCCATCGCACGAACTTGGTCGCCGATATGGGTCGTATAAAGAACCGAGTTCAAAAAGTTCTTGAGGATGGTAACGTTAAATATGGCTCAATCGTATCAGATGTCTTCGGCAAATCGGGTCTTAATATTTTAAGGGCGATTGCAGATGGGTTTACCGATGCGGATTACCTGACTTCGCAAATTACGACGAGGATAAAGAAAAAAGAGGAGGCAAGAAAATCACTAACGAATTGTTTAACAACAAACCATTGTTTTTTGATTAAAGAGTTGATGGATCAGCACGACCATTTAACATCAAAGATCCAGAAAGTTGAGGCTGAGTTAATTGAAAAAGCTCAGCCCTATGCTCACCTGGTTGCTAAGCTAGATGAAATTCCGGGTATTGATCAGATTTTGGCCATTGGCATCCTCGCGGAGAGCACAGACGATATGAGCAAATTTGCTGATGAGCGAAAGTATGCGGCCTGGGCCGGAGTTGCCTCTGGCAACAATGAGTCGGCCGGTAAAAAAAAAGATCAAAATGCCGCAAAGGGAATCCTCACCTCAAAAGGCTTCTAAAGCATGCAGCCCACGGGGCTAAACAAAAACGAGGGACCTTTTATAGGTCGAAATATAACAGGCTGGTATTTAAACTAGGGAGTAAACAAAAGGCAAAAGTAGCCATCGCCAATCGTATTGCCAGAGCTGTTTATAAAATTTTAGCTGGGGATAATTATAAAGAAATTGGCTATGGGCGAGCCAAAGACCATGAGGACAAAATCAGAACTTTAATCAATCAACTCAAAGCGCTTGGTGTTAACATTCGTCACGAGAGTCACGAAAAGATCGTGTCAGTAAAAAAACTGAAGATCGACAATACTGGAGTCCAAATCCAGTAGCGATTTCCAATGCAATACTTGGATGTTAAAAGCGGCTAGCGCCGCTAATGGATTGGTCTGTGCGAACCACGAAATTACTTACTGGGGAATAAAGTGGCTCTTTTTTAAAGACTCCGGTTGTTTTAAGAATCACCTGTTCTAAGACCTGCGATCCCGAAAAAAGCTCGGCGCAACTATTGTCCTCCGCAATAGCGGGAGCAACCATCAAAACAATTGACAGCAATAAGACACAAATAGCTAAGCGAAAACTCCTTAAAATGAATTGAATCTCTGACCCCTATTTCAAAGATTGAGCCAAAACCAAAGCATTCTGCTGTGTTGGTTGGTCGTCATTTACATTACCATTTCTTTGGTTCGCCGTCCAGCGCGGCATTTACCGCGGTGGCGAACTTCCGCCATGGTGACGGGTTTAGCCCAGTTTTGGCTCAACAAAGACCGAGATAATACAATACGAACCTCATAATTCATGAGCCTATCCCATTGATCTCCTTTGGCGATTTCAAATTTCAGTTCCAGACTTTCTTTGTGTGGTCTCGGTCATGCCTTTTTAAGGGGTGGGATAACCAACAAAGGGAGGTGCCAATATGAACAAGAAAGTAAAATCAATAGAAGGCTCCAAGTGAGCAAACTTTCGTTTCGCTACAAAAAGCTTACATCGGCCTTCGAGAGGTAAATAAATCAAAGACAGAATCCGAAGTTCGGAATCAGATTTTCAAAATTTTGAAAGTGAACCAGGGAAAGTCATCGATCTCGTAAAGCGTGGCGGTTCGTCCAGCCTTACGTTTGGTGCCCGTGGTCCCAAGATACTCGAACACCCCCTGACTATAAAGAGGGTGTACTCGATTAGATGGAAACTGCCTGATTTGGATTTGACGGAGCTGGCAAAACACCGCTGGGTTCAAAAATGGTCGGTTCCAAGGCTGGCTGAGTATTTTGGGCGAAAACCTGACACGATTCAGATGCATCTCTGCAATATGAGAAAATCTGGTGAGTGGAGAAAGTTCAAGCTCAATTCTTTTCAGCTAGCCACTATCGAGTCCAACATTAACAAGGTCTTTAGGGGCCATGGAGGATAAGAGATGGGACTCATTGCCAAAACTATTGAAAACATAATTAATATTGCTATTTTCCTCGCTATGATTGGTGGTTTGAAATCTGCAACGCTCTATTTTGCAGAAAAAGTGGCCCAACAACACAAGCGAGGCTTAGTGTCGCTAACCTCATTAAATTATCAATTGATGGGACACAAAACCTTCTGCGCTAACATTTCTTGGCCTGATAAAAGATGCGACAAACCCAAGAGCAGAAAGACAAAGAAATAGTGTTTTTAGAGGACGATCACAGCGGTAGTAGTTTTTTGTTGATCGCCTGACTCGCAAGCAATGAGGTTGAAAGAGTGGCCATTAGTTAATACAGACTACTTGGCTGGCCCCATGAGCATTATTCAATAAAAACTTTTGCCTTAATGTTGGCCGGGGAATGTCTGTCCGTAGCTTCCTATGCCTACTACTCCTGACAGGAGTCCCTGAGCAAAAGAATCATTAACAAAAAGATTCTCTAAATCTTTTTGTTGATCATGGATAAAGTCATTTAATTTTTGAATAGCAGCTTTGTCCTGAGAATTGCTTATTCCAAGTTGGCTGGCAAACATGAGCAGCCCACTTAAAACCCCAAAATCATCGACCGTTTGATATTCTTGAGCTAAAGCAAATTCAACATATGGCGGCAGTATTGATTCACCATCATTATTTTTAAGACTTAAACAAATATAGGGCAACATACTATAAGCTTGGACGAAGTTAGGAGTTGTAGCTGCACATTTACCTTGTAATTCCTGTTTCTTTGATTCATCAAAATAATTAAAAGCAATGTTTGCTGTCATCTTGGGCGAGGCATTGTCAGACCCATCCGCGGCTAGAGAAATAGCGCTTTCTAGCTGATCACGAGCTAATGAGCTAAAATTTAGAGAGCGTCCAATGCTTAGGCTATAACTCAATAACTTATTTAGAGATTCAATATTTATAGGCTCGGGAGTATACTGATTTTTTACCAACATAAGGTCAAGTACCTCTGTTTCCTTCTCAGTTCCAACATACATTCCAAACGCCTCAAACGCTTCCATAAATTGCGCCGTTGCCATTTCTCTTCTCAAAGCACCAGAAAAGGTATCAAGACTTGGTTCTGGAATCACAATATTAGGAAAAAAGTCATTATCAGCGCTATTGTGAGCAGAAATAAGTTTATCTGCACGAAGCTGGCCTTCACCAACAACATCATTACCAAATCTTTCTCCAATTTTCTCAACCAAAATAGAAATGGCAGTCGCCTGGCTTAACGTCTCAAGAGTCGCCGAAAAGTTCGATTCTTTAACTGGAGCTATCCGTGTATTCTTCATAAGGCCAACAACCTTACCTGTATCAACATCTATAAGAGGACCACCACTATTGCCTCCCATCACAAGTCCTTGGAGGATGATATTTTCCTCTCTGGCAGCAATTGGTTTCATCGCAGTGAAACGCAAGGATGCCCCGCCTGGATACCCAAGCGCCTTATAGCGGGTTATTGATGTATTCACATCAAATTGATGAGCAGAAACATCGGCATCCAACCTTAAAAAAGGTACACTCTGCCCCTCTGGTAAATTGAATTTCAAAATAGTAAAATCGTAAAGATCCTGACTATTGTCATGGGCAATAACCGTGAAATCTGAAAGTTCCTGATTTTCTCCGTCTGGACCAAAATCACGAACAATCTTAAAACCTGGGCAACCTGCTGTTGTACAAAACTTACGAGGAACCACATGCTGATTGGTAATGAACAATCCATCCGGAGAGATGAAAAACCCTGAACCAGAAGCTCCATTGAATCGAAAAACTTTTGCTACAGCTTTTGACATTTCCCTGGTTTTTTCATCAGCAATTTTTATTTCAGTTGGCATTGAGGGCAAACCAAATATGTTATTGGTCAAAATCACCTTTGGAACTTCTATCACTGTAGGGGTAGATGGGACCTCAACAGTCTTTACTTTCGGAACCTCGACAGTTTTAGTCTCTGTCTTAGTACAAGCTTGAAATATGCCCAGAAAAAGGACTAACCCAACTATTTTTAACGTTCTTACGCCCATGCTTATTTTCTCCAAAGAAAAGTATCTTAGACCTCAAAGGTCTGCAAAGATTTGGCCACAATCAATTAGTGGCCATTTTCCAGACCGGGTTTATATAGTTGAAACCAATAAGGAAAATCAAATTATTTTTGATGAGATTGAACATTCACGGGAACTAATGAACTATTTGCAAAACTAGCGACGTATTTCGACATTTTTAGTTGAATTAGAAAGGACCCATACGGAATTGAAACCGGACTCTATTTGAAATAATCAAACAGACCTGGACTTTTAATTTCTATTGAATATGTCCCAGTATTCACAATACAAAAAATCTTTAAATTGCCGCTTTTTGGGACTTAACAGCATCGCCTACTATTTTAGAAACTTGGGTTCTAAATTTCTCTTTAGGCCCAGTAATACCCCATGCATCAAAACCAGCAGCGACGATCATTTCGACAATCTCTTCCCTTGAGGGATGCTCTCGTAAGATGTCACAGGCGACGTCGTAGATTTCTTTAGAGCTTACTTTCTTAGTTTTATCCATGCTTACCCCTTAAATGCTCATTTGTTGCCATAACGGCAACGTCAATCTCTAGGCTAATTGCTAAATTGCCACTATGGCAACTAAAAAAGACAAAGACCCATTAAAAGAGTTTCGAGAACAGGTTAGAGAGCTAGTTCCCCAAAAATATGAGTCCATTGACGATTTTTGCCTCAATGAGACTGGAATCCCTAAAAGTACAATGAGTAGGCTTTTGAGTGGCAAACGAACAGAATTTCGCTTTGCTACGCTTCAAAAAATTGCAGAGGGACTTGGGAAAAAATTGGTCATTCGGTTGGAATAGCCCACTTTTAGGGGTAACTGCCTATAATGGCTAATGTTTTGGGAACAACTGTAAAGAAAGGCTCAGCTTAAATAGCTGCCTTTCGGCTATTATTCATTGGGTTTTAATCTCTTAAGTGAACTCGTGTAAAACTAACCTTTAGTCCATGTTGATCCTGATAAAAAATACCGATTTTTCATAAAACAACTAAGGGCGGTTATATGAAAAAATACCTCTTGATTTGCTTTGTCGTATTCTGGTGCCACAACGGTTACTGTAAAAAAGAGCTTGGAGTAATTTCTAATGAAAATAGTCGAAAAATTGCTAATCAAATGAAGCAAATTTTTAGTATTGGTTATGATAAATGCAAAAGTGTAAAAAAGAATCTTGATGACTGTTCACTATTTGGCATCGTGGGGAAATTTGGTTATTCGAGCGAACCCAAAGAGCCTTCTGAAAAATGTTTTATTACAAAGGACGGGAAGATCGATGTTCTTGGCCCTTCTTCGAGAATCTATAGACTAAATTTAGATGGCTCCATTGCAAAGATATCTGGGTTCAGTGACGATGATATTAGGTTCTGCAAAAAGTTAGAAACTGCCAGTTTGAGAAATGATCCCAACTTATGTATAATTGACTCCTTGTTTCCCAAAGATTTAAAAGCAAGTCAATCAAGTCGCATTTTGACCTTGTCAAAAGCCAGAGAAAGAGCTCTTTTAATCGAAAAATGTATCAAGCACTATCCTGCAAATACTTTCTTAAAAGTCCGTGGCGAGATAGATCCAATGGAATGTACGTTTACTACTTTGCAACCTAAGACCGCTCAACCAAAGCCGAGTGTTCGTTAACCCCTTGTTTCCTAGTCAAAGGCTGGACAGGTCTATTGAACTCAAGTGAGTACCCTTTCCTAAAATCATATTCTTTTAAATCAAATAAATCTTGGAATGGGTGTTTGTTCAAACGCCCACTTTTTAATGGCCTTTTCATCAACACCAGATTTTAGTTTTTTGCTCCCAAAGCCATATTTTTTAAAATCAGCTGGCTTTATTGTTTTTTTGACTTTCTTTGTTTTTGGATCAAGAAGTCTAAGCGCCAAGGGGCCACTGTGTGATTTCCTATAAAGGCCATCCATCTCAGCATCGGGTGATTCCCATTTTTTGGCTTGCTCCGAAGTCATTCTTCTTTCAGGGAACTTATACCCAGGTCTAATCTTGGTGATCCTTGCAAGCGCACCGCTAAGTCGATCTTTTAAAGAATCCGCTGCAATCTTTAACTTCTTTGCAATTTCTGGATTGGATAAACCTTTTTCATTTTCAAGGTAGACAAGCCTTACGGCTTCCTTTTGTTTTGGAGTGAGTATATTGGATAAATCTTCTAGCTCATTTAAAATGTCTTGCAAATATGCGCCAAATTCAAAGGGATTAGAGGGTGTATAAGAGCTAGGAGTTCTCGCTTCAGTCCACCAGAGTTCTTGTTGTTTATGATAGGCTTTATGGGCTTTGATATGAAAGGCACTCATTTCACTGGCTGTTGTAAGAAGCTTGTCAGTCCCTGGCAAAATATCGGGATCATCCAAAGTTTGCTTTTCTTCTTCGACGGATAAATTATCAAAAGGCTCATGGCGAATTTCATTTTCTGCTAGTAACTTTTCCTCCAGTGGATAACAGCCTCTAAATTTGGCTCCAGTGACTTCTTTATATTTTTTGGTTGCAGGTGATGTGGGTAGCAAAAAGGCTTCACTACAAGGAATAATGGCAATAGCTGATTTATCGTTGGCATTAGGTTTGGTTAAAGAGAGCCTTTGATTTTCAAGATTAAGGAAATAACTTTGTTTTTTAGGTTCATTTAGTTTTGCGCCAAAACGCACCCAGGGGCAGGCGCACTCGCAACCTGAGGGAACAATAATTTCCCCCTCTCCTTGATAAAACCTATATGCCCCGCCTCTTTTGCCGCCGTATTTTCCTTTTGCTACACAGGGGCTGATTGTCTTTTTGACTTTCCGCTCCATAGTTTTTTAGATAGCATAAATGAACCTCATTGTCATATTTTGTTATTTTTAGTATTTTCAATTAGTTACAAAGAAAATCCCCCCTTAATTTGTATATAGTGAAAGGATAGTGATTACCTATCCCACGGGAAGTCAAAGCTTACAATCTAGTGAAGCTTTAAAGAATCAAGCCTCATAATCTTTAACCAAGGGAAAACCTATAAATTTTAATTAAACCAATATGGGAAGGTCTCTGGACTCTCTTTGTCTAGACGGGTTGAAGTCTCAAACTATGCCTCGGTTTTATGGCCGAGCTTATATCTAAAAAAAATCTAAGCCTCAAATTAAAAAGAAATACACCTATTTGTCGTAGAAAATGTCGAATTTTATTTTCTGCGGCTAAATTCTCATTTTTTAAAGGAGATTTATGTCTAATAACAATAAAAAAGCAAAATCAGAATCAGGTTTTGAAATGGTTCTGTGGAATTTTGGAGAAGCGCTAGGAAAAACTCTACTTCTCATCGCTAAAGAAATCGGTCTTGGCATCAGCTATGGAACGATGCCAGTTGTAAAAATACTTATTACTACATTAGGGCTTTTCATAGCCTTTAAGTTTGGTTGGGATAAGTATTTATGGAGTCTATTTGGAAAAGCCCACTGGTATCCACAAAAGACCTATGGTTTTTACTTCTGGTTTTTTGTTTGTTCCCCAGTTTGGACTTGGGGAATGAGCCAAGTTTTTGCTAGACGAAAACTTGAAAACAAGATGAACTCCATTTTTACCACCGCTGGATTAAAAAGCCATGTGGAAGGAACGCCCAAACCAAAGTTTGATCGAGAAATTGCTGAAGGGATTCGCTCGATGCGGGTATCCAGAAGCTCATTTCCACTGGAGCAATTTCAAAAAGCTAAGCCCTATATCGAAAGTGGTATGGGAGTCTATGTGGATCAGTTTAAGGAAAACCGTGAAAGCGGGACGATTGATATTATTTACTCTAAAACTCCTATGCCTAAACTTGTAAGCTATAGTGGCAATGGCGACAAGGAGACCGACTTTCATGTGGGGCAAACAAGGTCTAATGCCATATTTGGTGATTTAACTGAAACTCCGCATCTACTCGTTGCAGGTCAGACAGGCAGTGGAAAATCCACTTTTGTTCGAGGGCTAATTACAAGCCTTTACAAAAATAGCGACTCTATGGAATTTGTTCTAGTGGATTTAAAAGGGGGACTCGAATTTCAACTCTTTGAAAATCTCAAACGAGTCAAAGTCATTCCTAGTATTGAAAGAGCGATTAAGGAGTTTAAGGATCTACAAATGGAGCTTGAACGCAGGATGAAACTCCTCCGGGAAAAGGACGCCAAAGACCTTGAAGAATTAAGACAAATAACTGGAGAGGATGGCCTTCACCGAAAGCTCATTGTCATTGATGAGGCTGCTGAAATCTTTTTAAGTGGTCATCATGCAACGAGTGGTGAATTGGGCCTTGCCAGAAAAGCCATTAGCCAAATTGCAAGGCAAGGCCGAGCCGTGGGAGTGCATCTTGTGATGGCCACTCAAAGGCCCGATGCCAAAGCCATTGATCCACAAGTAAAAACCAACTTAACAGGGATTATTTGTTTTCAGATGCCTAACAACATCTCAAGCATGACAGTGTTAGATAGTGGTAGAGCTACACACCTATCGGATATTCCTGGTAGAGCTATCTGGAAAAATGGTGGCAAGATGACGGAACTGCAAACGCCTTATCTATCCATCGAAAAAGCCAAGGGTCTACTCTCCTCTTACAAAGTAAAAACTGCCCCAAGCCCAAAGAAAAAAGCACAAGGGCTTAAAAACTTTGATCTGGAGGTATAGTTTTGAAAAAAAGAAAACCAAGAGTTGTTTTAAGCAAGGAGCGGGATATCCCGCTCCTTGGCTTTTTGTGGCGCTGGAAAGTGGCCACCACCATGAGCCTTTGTCGTAAGTTTTACTCTGGTGCCAATATTGAAACGGCTTACAGAAGATTACTTAAGCTCGAAGCTGCTGGCTTTATCAAATGCCCCGTAGACCCCACTGGGAAAATCTATTTGTGGACATTAGATAAACTAGGATTTGAAGTAATTAGAGATGACTTACCCGTTTTAAAGGAAGAGGGCTACAGATCAGAAAATCTGATTCACGATTATTGGGTTACAGCTATTCATTTAGGCGAATACCTTTTGTCAAAGCCTGAAAATGTAATTTTATTTTCAGAGCAGGTTTTAAGACGCACTCACATGGACGCAATGCCAGATTGGATTTCTTCAGGGCATAGACCTGATGGTTATTGGTGTATTCAGGAGGGAGATAAAATTAAACGCATAGCCTTAGAAGTAGAATTAAACGCTAAAAGAAATGCTGATTATGAACTTATTGATGGCTTTTATAGAGCAGAAAATGTCGAAGATGTTTTATGGGTTTACCCTAAGGAGAATATTGGAAGGCGAATCCAAAACCAGATAATGAAAAATGGCAGCGGTGATTTTGGCCCGCACTCATTTGTTGGTTTGCAGGATATTAAAATAAATGGATGGAATAGCAAAATTACATTGGGTAAAAATAAGGGAAAAACAATTTATCAACTGCTTCACAATAACCTCACAACACGCTCAGAACCTGTTGTGATGAGTGATTTATTGAATACGCTTAAAAGTCCCCATAGATCAAAGACTTATAAACAAAGTGAAATACCAGAAAAACAGTGACTGACTTATGCCCTATGGGTTGGTTTTTAAAATTAATCAGACTCAGAAGAAAAAAGGAGACTCTATGTGTTTTCGTAAAAATTCGAGGTGATCAATGAAAAACAAATGGGAGCCTAGAGTTAGGTTGATTCCTAATAAAGTAAGTACTGATGAGCACAGTTTAAACCTTGATGAATTGGCAAGTATTGTTTATGATTATTTTTGCCAGCTCCAAAAATCCAAATCAGATCAGTTTTTAAGAATCGAGTCACAAACAATTTTGACTCACAGTGATGAGTCCCTAAAAAGGACGGGAACTGATGCATAGAAAAAATCAAGGTTTTAGAATCGGCTGCTATATCCGTGTGAGCACAGAGGAGCAGGCGCAAAATTTAGAAGGCTCTATTAAAAACCAAGAAGAAAGACTCAAAGCCCACGTCAAACTTAAAAACATGGAAAGCCATTTTGGTGAGATAAAAGAAATCTTTATTGATCGAGCCAAATCAGGAAAAGACACCAACAGACCAGAGCTGCAAAAACTTTTAAAAGCTATTCGAGCAAAAGAAATTGATTTAGTGCTGGTGACAGAGCTTTCTAGAATATCAAGGAGCATGAAAGATTTTGCTGAGATTTGGGAGCTGATGCAAAAGTCAAACTGTGGCTTTCAGAGCTTACGAGAGAACTTTGATACCACGACAGCGGCAGGCGAGATGGTACTCTTTTCTGTCGCTAATATTGCACAATTTGAGCGCAGGCAAGTGAGTGAGAGAGTCTCGGCCAATATTAATGCCAGAGCAAAACGAGGGCTTTATAATGGCGGTTGTGTTTCTTTTGGCTATGAATTGATTGAAGGAAAACCTGGGTACTTAAAAATAAATAAGAAAAAAGCCAAGGTAGTTAAAAAAGCCTTTGAGATGTTTTTGAAAGAAGAAACTTTACAAAAAACAGCCAAATGGCTTAACGATAATGGTTATAGATTAGAGCGCATTATGAGTGGTGGTGGCAGAAATATGCGTCTTGATTTTTTCACTGTTGATAATCTTCATCATATGCTGAGAAATAAAATCTATATTGGCGTAAAAACTTATAAAGAAAATGGCAAAGAATGCGGGGCAAAAGCCGTTTGGGAGCCAATAGTTGAGAGGAGGATTTTTAATAAAGTGCAAAAAATACTTGGACAAAATAAATCCAGAAAAAAGCCACATTCAAATAAAAGATATCCCTATCTTTTAACAGGGATTAGCTTTTGTGAAAAATGTGGCGATCATTTATCTGGGAAATCAGCATGGGGAAAGGCTGGAAAGATTGGCTATTACGAGCACTCCTGGTCCACAAAAAGAAATTCCATTCTTACAAAGAAAACTTTTGATTGTGGCGGTCCCAGAAGGTTTTTAGCAAGGAAGCTTGAAGAGTTAGTTGTGGGAGAAGTTGAAAAGCTTATAAGCCAAGGAAGTTTTGCTAAGGAGTTATTAATTGAGGCTAAAAAAGTCCATGAATCCTGCCAGGGAGTTAAAGAGACTGAGAGATTAAAAGCAGAAATTTATGGCTTTTCTAGTCAACTTGAAGCTCTAGCGGAAAGGCTTTCTCAACTGCCAAAATCAGTATCAGCGACACCCATTTTTAAGCAAATGGAAAAGGTAGAGCTTGCAAAGGCAAAGTCAGAAAAGCAGCTAGAGGACTTAAAAAGAGTGGGAAGTAATGCGAGTGATCCTCCGATTGGGATTAAATCGTATTCAGCTTTTTTATCCTCACTTCGTCAACTAGTTAAAAGCGGTGATCCAGAAATTAAAGCCAAAATCATAAAGCGGCTGATTCATAGGATTGAGGTTGGAGAGAGGGAAGTTAAGGTTTATTTCAATGTTGATGAGAGCAGTTTGTTGCGGGAGCCCATGTATTTGGGTTCCCGCATTTTTTTGTGTCCAAAACAAGGCAAAGTGATAGAGTTTCCGCAAAAAGACGCAACTCGGCCCTTCAGAGGCGGGGCCTCCGCTGAGTCTGCTGAGTTTTTAAATTTTTCTATCCGTGAGTGTTCGAATAGCTTGACATTTGGTGCCCCGCGAGGGACTTGAACCCCCACGCCGTGAAGCACTAGATCCTAAGTCTAGCGTGTCTGCCAATTCCACCAGCGGGGCAATTTGAGAATTATTCTTCTACCAAATCCAATATGTGAACGCAAAAACAATATTTAATATTACTGTTTTTATTGCGATTTTTCTATGAATTTACGATATTCGGGTGCTCTCATTAAGTTGGCTAGTTCTTTTTCTGTATCCATTTCGATACGAATCATCCAACCATTATTCATAGGATCATCATTGAGTAAGCCGGGTTCATCTATAATACCCGTGTTTACTTCGATCACTGTCCCAGAAACAGGCGCCACTAAATCGCTCACAGCTTTTACGCTTTCAATAACACCAAAGGACTCATTTTGTGTTACTTTCTGACCTTCTTCAGGCAGCTCAACATAAACGACTTCACCTAGGCTATCTTGAGCGTATTCTGTGATTCCCACAGTGACTACGTTTTCATCAACTTGGGCCCACTCATGATCTTTTGTATAATAGTTCTCTTCTGGAACGTGCATATTAAGCTCCTCCGGGTTTTACAAATGGTGTCTTTACGACCTGTGCTTTCCATTTTTTCTGGCGAATTTGAATTAAAAACTCAGTTCCTTCGTCAGCGAACTCTTGTAGCACATAAGCAATGCCAATGCCTTCGTTTAAACAGGGCGACATAGTTCCACTTGTTACAAATCCAATTTCATTTTCTTCTAGGGAAAAGACCTTATATTCCTGACGTGGTATCGCTTTGTCCAGCATTTTAAATCCAACCAGTTTATTTTTAAGCCCCTCTTCCTTTTTGGCTACAATCTTATTTTTGCCAATAAAGTCTTTTTGCTGAGGCTTGACTACCCATCCCAATCCCGCTTCGTAGGGATTGCGATGATCATCAATTTCGTGGCCATAAAGGCTATATTTCATTTCTGTTCTTAAAGTGTCTCTAGCGCCTAAACCAATGGGCTGAATGTGATACTTTGCACCTTGTTCTAAAAGGGTTTTCCATAAAAGCAAAGCTTTCTCAGCACTTATAAATATTTCACAGCCATCTTCGCCGGTATAACCAGTGCGCGCAATCATGCAATGTGCCCCTTGCCACTGGGTATTTGAAAAATAAAAACTAGGGATTTTTTTAACTTCTTCACCAAATATATCTTCTATAAGATCCATTGCCTTAGGGCCTTGCACGGCAATTTGCCCCCAAAATGGGCTTTCATTAGAAATTTTAGCGCCCTTATTGTGTTCCTGCATCCAAGCAAAATCTTTGTTTGTATTAGAAGCATTCACGCAGATAAAATAATCTTTGCCCTTTTCTACACAATAAACGATGACATCATCGACGATTCCTCCATTTTCATTGGTTAAAAGAGAATATTGTGCTTGGCCATTTTCTAAGCGACCGACGTAATTGGAAGTTAACCACTCTGCAGTTTCTTCCGCTCGCTCGCCAGAAATGCGAATTTCACCCATATGAGATACATCAAAAATACCCACTTGAGTTCTTGTGCACATGTGTTCCTCACGGAGCCCTTTATATTGTATTGGCATGGACCAGCCGGCAAATTCCACCATCCTGGCACCCAGCTCTATATGATTTTGATGTAGAGGTGTTTTTTGTATCAAGGTCCCTCCCGCGTTGGCCTTTTTTATAGTGTGACAATTACTACCACCCTTTTTGCTTAGCTGCCAACAGCAAAGTGTTTGGGTTGGAATCGTGGTTAAAACTAAGTTAGGATTTATTTTGTTGAGCAGTGTTAGTTTTTTTGTAAGACTATAGTCATCTTAAATAAGGATTATTATGAAGAAGTTAATTTTAATATTTTTTCTTTTTATTGCTTCCTGCACAACTTTGACTAAAGAAGATTGTCAAAGCATGAATTGGTTTGAAAAAGGTAGATCTGATGCCATGAATGGCAAAACCATTAAGGCTTTTTCTGAATATAACAAAACTTGTAGTCAGTATAATGTCACAGTAGACCATGAAAAGTATGCAAGCGGAAGGGTCCAAGGACTAACGTTTTTTTGCACTTATGAAAATGGTCAACTTTTTGGCCGCGGCGGCGAAGCATATCTTGGTATTTGTCCACAAAAATTAGAACCTGAATTCCTAAAAGGTTATTATATTGGTAAAAAAGAAGCTGAGCTTAAAAAAAAGGAACAAGAGTTAGAACTGCGCGAGCAAGATTTAAAGTTAAAGTCTCAACAAACTATTTTAACCAAACTAAATACAAAGCAATGTATGTTCAATTCTGATTGCACCCTCGAAGGGAACTGCACCTTTGGTAAATGTGAGAAAAACGGTAACAAATGCTCTTTTAGTTCTGACTGCAAAACAGAAGGCCGTTGCTCTTTAGAAAATGTCTGTACAGATGGTGTCTGCAACAGCCTGAATATTTGCAAATATTATTGATAGCTAGTAGCCCCTTCTTAGTACATCATCAGTCAAAAATCCGGATATATTAAGGTAATTTGTCTCTCTTAGTTTGCATTGAATTTCAAATTTTCCCTTTTTTCTAGAGGCAACATTTATTGGTTTCTTGTTGTACTCAGCATGAGTCACTCTGTTTTTCAATTGGAGTTCTTCAGCACTCATCATTTCTTTTGTGGAAATAAGAGTTTCAAATTCAACTCTGGCTTCGATCACATCCCCTTTGCTATTGCTCTTAATTATGACACTTTCTGACAGCCATTCCTTTTCAACAGGAAGTTTATCTTTTTTTTCTGAATCAGAAAAATTTAGAAAGGAAGTTGAATTCGAAAAGGTAATAATTGAGCCAAATGGTTTCTCTTGCACATTGGTTTCATTAAAATCAATTACTATAGGTTTACCGCCTTCTTGGATTAACTGAAACGAAGCTAATTCTTTAGATAAAACATTATAATCTTGTCCAGAGAAATCCCTTTTAAAATCTCTAATCATCTCTAAATTGGCATTATCTTCAACCATATTAGAGGCAAACATTAAAGATAAAGAAGTATTTAAAATACCTTCTGATGTGGGTCGATTAATCAACCAAACATATCGGTACTTTTGATCCCAATCCGCGCTACCATTACTCTCTCTAGCTTTTTTCTCTCTTTCATAGTCTACATACCTTGTCCATTGAGGGTGAGCTGTCTCACTAAAGCAAAAATAAGTGTCTTCATTAAACATTAAATGCATAGCCACTGCAAAACGACGCGCCTGTAAATCGGTGGTCTCTGAATTTCCAATTTTAAACAAGTGTGCAGCTTCATGAAGTAAACGAATTTCAATCTCTTCAATCTTAGCTAAAAGTTCTTTCTTATTACCGTAATAAATGGCCTCCCCGGCATATGCTTTATAGAAAGCTCTAGTGGCATAAATGTACTTTTCTGTGGAGCTATCTACATAATTAAACATAAGGTCTCTTTGATTACGACTTACCTGAGTATTTGGTTCTCGCCTTACATTTTTGATAATTTTTAACAATTTATCGCGAGATACTCCCTTTGGCAGATCTGAATAGACCTGCTCGCTAGCCTGATGGATTTTCTGTGACAGCCTCTCTATGGCCTCATCTAAAATCAAATTCGCAGATTCATCACCATAACCACCGCCACCTGAGCTTGAGCCTGACAAAGGCTTTGCCTTATCGCAGGCCAAAAGGCCAATTTGTGTCGCTAGAACAACTGTAATCAAAAATACTAGTCTTTTAAGTTTCATAACGTCTTTCCTTTCAATAATAAGGCCAAGGGCCTTGGGTTTAATGAATTATTGACCATGTGCGTCTATTTTTCTAGATTAAATTAATTAATATACATGTTATTATTTTATTTTTACTTAATTAAAACCCTAACCTGCTAATAATAAACAATATTTTTGGAGCATTTTTAGTTATGAAATCTGTTTTTGAGTACAAAAATTACCGAGACTACCTTATTGATCAACTAGGAGGTCTACGCAGAAGAACCGGACAACGGTCTTTATTAGCAAGGGCTATCAACTGCCAAACAGCTTATTTATCACAGATTCTCAACGGGAACGCTGACTTAAGTATCGAACAAGCCGTAGATGTTAATAAACATTTAGCCCACTCTCAATCTGAGAGTCGATTTTTCCTATTGTTGTTGCAAAAAGAACGTGCAGGCACTCTGGAAGCTAAAAATTTTTTTCAAGAACAAATTGATGAAACTATTGCTAATCGACTGTTAGTAAAAAACCGAGTCATTACAAATCAAGAAATCTCTAAGGAAGACAGCTCTCAATACTATAGTAACTGGCAGTATATTGCTATTCATATGGCACTTTCTATTCCCGGGCTACAAACCAAAGAGTCTCTAGCTACACACTTTAGTCTTTCCCTCTCAAGGGTTACTGACATACTTGAGTTTTTAGAAGAAATTGGAGTTGTTAAAAACCAAAACGGACATTTTCAGATGACACCAACACATATACATCTTGGTAACGATTCAGAAAATATTCTCAAGCATCATAGTAACTGGCGTTTACAATCACTTAAATCTTTGGATCGAAACAAAAAAGGTGACCTTCACTATTCTGTCGTCTATTCGCTTTCAAAAAAAGACGCAAAAAAAATATATGATGAAATGTTAAAAGTCGTTGAGAACAATTTAAAAATAGTGGGCCCTTCTGCAGAAGAAGTCCTTTACTGTTACGCACTGGATTTTTTTGAAGTGTAATTTGTAAGTCCCTCCATTTTTTTCAAGGAACTTCCTTCGGGATATAGATAGTTTTTTTTTAAATAACAAAATTAAAGCTCTCAAAAAAGGCAGGCTATGGTTAACAAGATATGGAATCGTTAAGAGTCATAACACTTCAACATTGTTGTGGATATTTAAATACTAAAAAATAGACAAAAGAAGCTTTTAAAGTATTACACTTGTGTTTTCAATATGGCTATTGCTGCAAGGCAACTCCGGCGCTGTGAAATATTAAATTTCTTTGGCTTGGTGCCTTAACTTTAAGACACCTTTCGAAGTGTTTTATACAAAATGTCCCACTGTCAATGTGAACTCAGCCCGGAAACCTTGCAAACAATATGTTTACTTGGAGTCAATGAGCTTTAGTTGCAATGCCAAAAATGAGCGTCCAAAACCTATGTGGTAACTATATTCATTACTTGTTTTTATTTTTAAATTTGATGTGCCGTTGGCTAATGCCTCCACAATTGACATACACTCTGAAGTTTCCATTTGTACTTTTGTCGCTATAGGGATCTGTTCCCATAGTCGGTCAGTTAATGTCAAAAATACATAATTGCTGCCCAATGCAGTTATTGAGTTATTACACTCCAAAACCCCAATCACATCTGAATTAGAAGCAGTTAGAATATAAGGTTTATACTTTCTAAATTTATTTGAAATCTCACCCGAATATATTGCTGAATCAAATGTAATTGAAAAGCCCTTAAAATCGATAGTATTTGCCTGAGCGTAAGGTACAAACAAAAAAGTCAATATTATTGCTATTGAGTAATTCACAAATAACTCCTTTCAAAATATCACCAAGACAATTAGTGTCACTGAATAATAACTTAAAAACTATCTATTTAGTTCTTATAGATATTGGCGATAACTAGTTCAAAAGGTGTGCCAGAGTATAAAAGAATATTAAATAACCTTTTTTAGTCATTTCAATTACTTCCACTAAATCTGTACACGATGTATCCAAGTTGCATACTACATATTAATCAAGTCCATTGATTCATATTTTGATTTAAAAGTAATTAATAATAATGTCGATTAATTTGAGTTTTGTTTGTTTTTTAATTATATAAGTTAAATGCCTTCTTTTGACGGTGAGCCGATTTGACATCTTAACTAAATAAATACATCTATTGCTTTGTCCTTATGTCTTGGACAAATGGCGCAACACTTGCTCTAACTTATTGTGCTTTGAGGAATTTTATAATGGATACAAGTCTAAAATCATGGCTTGAATTCTGGAAATATATTTAATCAAATGAATTACCCCATGAAAGCCAGTTTGTTTTAGATGCCCATTTATTTCAGATAGCATTAGCCTCAAAAATGATATCAGAAAAAATTGGTAAGGATAGAATATTTTTTTTTGATTTCCTTCTTCAAAAAAAAGGGGGGGGGTTCAGGTATGTGGAATTTTCTTTTTGATCGAGGTCCGGGTTATATTCAAGACTTAGAGGACCTCGCTTTTTTTCTCGCTTCAATGATCGAGGGACTGGATTAATGGACCTCTTAAACTTGGAGTAACAACGCCCCATAAGCAAGCAAGTGCCTCGGCATAGCTATTGCAAGTTTTTTTAACTGTAAAGCCCAAACATGTCATTTGTGATGTGATTAATGTACTATTAGTCTTTTTGGAGAAGCTTTCTGTGAAGTTATTTTTTATTTATTTGTCATTTTCTTTATCCTTGATTATCACATTATTCACTCCTGAATATTCAGCAAGTAGTGAAAAAAAAGTAACAATGACATCATGGTTTCGTGAGCCAAATATTTTTGAAGTGGCAAAAAATGCTGCAGAATCAAAAGTGAGACCCTATAGAATATTATTAGTGGGGGGATCTTTAGAGGAAACCTGGTCCCTCTGGTCAGCTTTAAGCGAGTATAAAATTGACCCAAGTCAGATTCAGCTAGATGTTATCAATATTGATGCAAGAGAAATTCGAAGATTTAATACCCGAAACTATCATTTACCACTTGATCCGATACGTCAAAAAGCCCTTGAATCTGGATTTTTTGTCCTCACCTCTTCACCAAAATATGAATATCAAGATGAAGAGCCAAGTACTTACCCACACGCACGTGCAACTCTATCCACAATTGTAAGAAAACAAACTAAATTAATTAAAGTAGATATTCTAAAGCAAGACCTATTTCAAAATGAAGCTCCTTATAATCAGATCGTCATTAACAATGTTCTTATGCATTACGACCATTCCGAAAGACGTAGAATCATTCAAAATTTAACATCAGCACTTCATCACAATGGAATCTTACATTTTGAAAGAGCAGCTACCTTCTTCTCATCACCTTGGCGAAGCCTCTACGAAGATTGGTGGTCCCACTCCAAAAATTGGTACGATCTAGGTTTAGAACCCTCTAGTAAAGATACAATTATGCGTTTATATGAAGATTATAAAGATAAACAAAATGATTTTGTTTTTTTATCCCCACCGAAAAGTTTTAAAAAGCGTGAATCTCAGATTGTAGTCGACTGTGAGTACTCACTTTCTTATTAAAAACCTCCCTCTTTTTTGGGGGACTTTAATCTGGAATAGATCGTTTTTTTTAAATAACAAAATTAAAGATCTCAAAAAAAGGCAGGCTATGGTTAACAAGATAAGGAATCGCTAAGAGTCATAACACTTCAACATTGTTGTGGATATTTAAATACTAAAAAAAGAGACAAAAGTTTTGAATTACATATGAAAGTGTTTTCAATATGGCTATTGCTGCAAGGCAACTCCGGCGCTATCAGGCATTTCTTAGAGGACCCCCATATTGGCCTTTTTAAAAAGCCACTCCGTTATTTAGAAGGGGGTGGCTGATCCCAATCTCATTTCGGGTGGCCAGTACCAGGAAGACGTATCTATATATTTTGAGTTTAACAGCCCACATCTTTGTAGGATTTTGAGCATAAATGATACTGGATTTGTGTATCCATACCCCATTCTTTTGAGGACTTTAATTTTATTATTTAGTCCCTCTGACACGGCTGTTGTAAGTCCCGACATTATATAACCTTCTATATAATGCCTGTATTTCCTCAAAGTATTTGCAAACTTTAAAAATGGCTTTAATTTGGCTTCCCTTGCAAAGCGATACCACAGGATAAGACTTTTCCTGAACTCTTTTACATTTTTCTTATCTAAAACCTTATGGAAATATTCAACTAACACTGACGCTCTAAATATATTTTTATTTATATCCAGTAATCGCTCTAGCTTTGTGTAATCTTTTTTTGATAAATTCTTCTCTCGCTCAACTAATATATACTTCCTATGGGGGGCAAGCACTTCCATTAAAAACTTATCCTCATTGTCTTTCGCTAGTTTAAACTCTATTTTTCTTACCTCGTCAAAAACATCATTTACACCTTGTGCTAAGTGGAACCTATCAATACAGATCTTGGCATTCTTGCAAGCGTGTTCAACAACCTTGATAAATGCATCGTGCATATCTAATGCAAAATATTTAATCTTTAAAAGTTGCTCCGGCCTCAGTACTTTTAAACAGTTCAATAGGCTTGAACCCTTACGTCCCATTGCGTTTGACAGCACCTTACTGATGTTCGTGCAAACTAAATTCGTAACAAATTGCACTTTGTTTTTATCCGACGATTTCTTCCCAAAAATAGTCCTATAGTGCACCTCATCTGCTGACATACTTTCTAAATCCAAATCTCTTTCAGCATAATTTAAATGTTTTTTCATTTGCTTCATTCGATACTGGTCTATATCCCACATTGTTTTTGATTTTAATCGTAGGATCCTAGCGCTGGCCTCACAAGTTAACTCTTCCATAAGTCGACCTGCCTTTTCGCATAAACTATATGTCATGTTTTTAAAATGAGGATGAGTAAATGCTACCTTGGATGATCTAACTCTATCACCGCAAATATGACAATTGCCTCGAAGTTGCTTTAAATAAATCCAAACCTCTTCATATGCACCCAGTGGAGCGGCTCTAATCTTTCTTAATTTCCACTCATGGACATGAGTAATGCTGTTAGCGCAGACATTACAAACTGCTTCATTGCGATTTTGACGGGCATATAAAACTAGTTTTAATTCCTCATCACATGTGGCCCAATACTCAATTTTAATTCCTTGAAGTCCTAAAGATTTTAAGATTAAATCATCATGAAGTTCCATCCGTGTTCTCCTATAAAATTTGTTTTTATTACGATTAAATCTTATTCGAGATGGATGGAACTTTTTACCTTCACTCAAGACCTAGGTCTTGTTGGCATGAATTATACCCTTCTATAATACGGTGAACCTTTTAAAAAGATCCAAAATAGTGACAAAATTCGGCCTTGGGTGACTGGATTTGACGGCTTAAGTAACTAAACCCCCATATAATTTAACTTCATTGATTGCAATTATGGCGCAACACTTGCTCTAGAATATTGAGGATGATTGGATGAACCCAATTTTGAACGTCTGGAGCTTAAAGCGTGAGTATATCGAATTACAAAATTCTAATTCCCAGCCTTTCTATGCTTTTCATTGCTTGTGCACCACCACAAGGCTTTGAGGCTGCGAAATATTCTCATGAAGAAGTCACTACTCAAATGGATATCCAACGCCGTACAGTAAGAGAAACCACAGGATATGAAGTGTGGCTACCTAAAAAGTCGGACCCCACTAAGTATCAACATGTGCGCTACACCCCCTCGGGAAACTTAGATACCTATGAAGAGTTGGCAAAACAAGAAAGGTCTTCGCCATACCACTCCACTGATTTTGCCCAAAAAATCAAAGATGCTAATATTACACAAACCCTAAAAGATGGGCTGAGAATCTTTGATATTAAAATATCTTTGTTGGGATTAAATGATCCTTTAGTATTTAATTATAAAATAGAAGACAGCAAGGCCCAAACTAATATAACTACGCAAGCTACAAATAATTCTAAAGAGGGCTTACAGTACCAAATCATTTCACGATGCGAAGACTCCAGTTGTAAAATTATATTGCTCACTCTACAAGCTTTAAAGGATAAGGAAGTACAAACTCAGGCTAGCCTAATGGACACCGTCACGACTTTTAATTTAAGAACTGAGGTGGCAGCAAAAAGTGAACAGGAGGAACTAGTTGAGGACGGAAGCAATAATAATAAAAATTCATTAGTAGCTCAATTGCAAAGTCAAAATGAAGCTATAAAACAAAGCACAGTAATTATTGATGGTGCTTCTAGATCTACAATTAGAGTCTTTGATCCCAAAAATCCAGAAACTCCCTTATTAAACATTGAAGTTCCTAATGCTGAAACTTTTAATGAGCCCATTGAAGGTGGAATTAAGTCTGAAGTTAAGAAAGAAGACCCTAAGCCTGAAACTAAGAAAGAAGACCCTAAGCCTGAAACTAAGAAAGAAGACCCTAAGCCTGAAACTAAGAAAAAAGACCCTAAGCCTGAAACTAAGAAAGAAGACCCTAAGCCTGAAACTAAGAAAGAAGACCCTAAGCCTGAAACTAAGAAAGAAGGTCCTAAGCCTGAAACTAAGAAAGAAGACCCTAAGCCTGAAACTAAGAAAGAAGGTCCTAAGCCTGAAACTAAGAAAGACATAAAGGTAGTTCTTCAAGGGGCTAACCCGGAAACGGGTAGTCTTGCTATAGATGTAAGCCTACCTAAAGAGGGTAAAGAAGAAAGCACTACTGCTCGACTCTACATAGGTAAAATTAAAAAAACACCTGCAACGCAAATCAAAGAACATGAGTTAGTTGCTCTATACAAAAATTCTGTTTTCCCTTTAGTAACAAATGACCTTACTGATAAACATTTGCCAACCACTTTTGCTGCAACAGCACGTTTAGAAAAATACAGAAATCACAGTGAAACTCAAAAATACATAGATATGTGGACAAACTCAAAAAGTTCAAAAATTGGAGCATGTAATTCAAAAACATATTTCTCCTCACAGCGAGCTAAAAACTTTCTAACTCATATGAATATTCCAGTTAAGGGCACTGGAAAAACATTGGGTGAATTGACTTCCAATATACTTAACAAAGTGGATAGTCTCCCGCAAACTGCTTATCTTGCAGCCTTAGAAGGCAACTACTGGAAAGATTTCGATGCCAATATTGTTGTCGACTATAATCCAAAAGCCGGATATAAAAATATTAGCCACCGAAGCGAGTATTGGTCCGATGCCTCTGGCCCCTATGGCTGTTTAACAGACACTTGTCGACAAACTATAAAAAATAACCACGAACTCTTATCCCGTGCAGGATTAAATCTGCAAGTTTTTTATGTCACCCCTATGGAAAGAGAAATGTACAAAAATGCTCTTAATAATAAAACTGAGTGTGTTAGTTCTCGAGGAACTAAAAACATTAAGTGTTTGGGCCGTGGCGAAATTCGTCGAACTATTTTTAATACAGGAAAAGAAAACGATTACAAAAATGAAAGAATAAAGGCCAGTTTAGCCTCCGGTGATGCAAGAAAATACTTTGCCTCCGCCACACTATTGGCCGGCTTAGAGATCCGAAGAATGTTATATGAAAAAAAGCCAATCAAAAGTAAGGAAGTTGAGTCCTCTTCTAAAAAACAAAAGTATGAATGGGAATTGCGTGATGACCCTGCTCTCGCTATTTTCTCTTATCGATCGGGCGAGGGAAACATGGCTAAGTCCAGTATCTGTTCACAATTGCCTACTAAAGAAGAACGTGAAAAATGCCTTTCTTCTACAACCATTAGAAAAGCTGTAAGCAAACGCCACGAAGGTTTTCATGTCACTTTTGATGAAATCGCAGACTTAAAAATGACGAATTGTGATTATATTGATTATATTTGGGCTTGGTTGGCTCTTCAGTTTATTGGTTCCAACCCCTTGGCTTATGATATTGAAGTTGGCACTCCCAATATTGCCCCATTAACTGTTCAGAGCTTAATGCCCTCAGGCTTATCCTTATCTAATTTCACAGATCCTTTGGATAACAAAAACGGAAAACTTTAAGTTTGATTATTGTCTAAATACTCATAAATGGAAATCGACTTAAAAACTTGCCAGTTTGAAAGTGTTTTCAAGAAGCATAGTTATAGTCATTGGCCCCACACCTCCAGGAACTGGAGTGGCCGCAGAAACCCAATCATGTAATTCGTCAAAGCGAACATCTCCACACAATTTAGTTTTTCCATCTATTAGCTCGCGGTGCATTCCCACATCAATTACTACTGCGCCTTTTTTAAAATCCTCTTTTCCCAACATAAGTGGGCGACCAGCCGCAACGACCACAATTTCGGCTTGGGATGTGTATTTTCTTAGATTTTTAGTTTTCGAGTGACATAGGGTCACCGTAGCGTCTGCCATAAGTAAAAGTTGAGCCATAGGTTTTCCAACAATATTACTGCGACCCACAACCACAGCCTCTTTGCCTGCGACTTCGATCTTATAATAATCCAATATAGCCATTACACCGCTTGGGGTACAGGCAGAAACCCGTGGCGTCCCCTTCCAGCAAAGCCCCATATTTTCTGTAGTCAGTGCATCGGGGTCTTTTTTGGGGTCGATACATTGTAAAATCTCATCAGTATTTAAATGTTTGGGTAGGGGCAATTGAACTAAAATGCCATGAACTTCTTTATTATTATTTAGTTCTATAATTAATTTTTTTAAATCATCTGCTGAAGTCTCTGCTGGCAATTTGTGTTCAAATGAATTTATACCCACTTCATCACAGGCTTTGGCTTTATTTCTAACATACACCTGACTTGCAGGGTCTTCTCCCACAAGAACCACTGCCAATCCGGGTGTAATGCCTTTGTTGTTCTTAAGTTGTTGAACTTTCTCAGCTATTTTTTTTCTTCTGGCTTGTACGACTTCTTTACCACTTAAAATTCTCATGACTTGCAATATAATAAGCCTAGGGAAATGGGTCACGATCTTTGCCATTTGACTACTTGCATGACTTAGATTAGTTTGTCTTTCAAAGAGGAATTTTTATGGCCACAAAAGTAAAGCTCTCAAAAGATGGAAGTAATATTGATTTTTCAACATCTGACACCATACCGGCCTCCATTAAAAAATTCCGTAAGAGCCCTGAAATTGAAGGTTTTTATCGTTTTGTCTATGAAAACGATTTACAAAAAGAGGCCTTTCAAACTTTGGCTCTCATATGTGCTCGTCGCAAATCAGAAAAAGGCAAAAAGCCTAAAAAATAATCCGTAAAATATCCGAAATTCGAACCAACTTAGGGCTCAGATCCCAATTGATTGCATTTCTACAAATGGCAGAGTTTGCACCTTCCATTTACCATCTTTCACATGAAATAAAAAAATGAGCATGTGTGAGTTTATCTGGAGGTGAAAATGCTAAGGAATCAACGCGGACAAGGTTTAATTGAATATTTAATATTGGTCGCATTCATGGCTGTGGCTTGTATTGGCGTGGTGAGAGCAATTAATCATACCGTAAACAGTAAATTTCAGGAAATTGACTATGCTTTAAGAGGGACAAAAAGATCCGTTGAAAGAGATGACATTGATAAAAATTTAAGTCAAAAACGCGATCTCAGTAATTTTATGAATGGTGTAGGTAAAACCCGTGAATAACAAAGGGCAGGCCACCATTGAATCGCTTTACAGTTTAATCTTATCTTTTGCTGTAGTTGCACTCATGGGAAGCCTTATCATGGGAAGCACTTTAAAGGTTTGGGTTGATCACTTTAGTTACGAAACTGCCATTTGCCTATCGAGTTATCCCTCAAATGAAACCTCTTGCAAGGAGAAATTCCAGTCACAAGTTAAAGCATTGTGGCCCTTGGGTGAATTGCATTTACAATCTGAAAAAAAAACTCTGTTAAAGTTAGTGGCTATTACAGTTTTTTAAAATGGAAAATAGTATTCAATCAAAATATTTTAGTTTCTCCATAAAACATCCTCAAGATGTTGGTTTTTCTGATAAAGCCAAAGGTCTTAATCAGAAAGGGCAAAGTCTAGTTTTAATGGTAGTAACACTTCCTACTTTTTTACTATTTTTAACGCTAAGCCTACTCGTGTTTAAATTTTTAATATTTAAAGAAGAGTCACAAAGTATTTGTCGCAAGGGCATGTTATCTACACAAAATATTCAACTGGATGGAATTAGAAATCTTTTTAAATTAAATCCTCAAGCAAAAAACTTAAGAGCACAAAGGGCCCTTGCTGAAATTAACTACAAAATTGCAATAAAATCTAAAAATCCAAAACTCATTACTGCCGCTTGGCTATATTTAAAAAAAGTACAAGCAGAACAAAAGGTTTTTGGCGTAATTCAAATCAGTCTTATAAACTCTTACGAGGCCCAATCCTATTTAGAACTAATAAATACTCAACAAGAAATCAAAAGACTTCATTTTATTAAAAGCGAAGTTATAAACTTAGGTGAAATTCCCATGGCTATTAAAAAAGTTCCCCGTAATTCTCCTACTCCAGATTATGTTTTTCGCTCTCAGTTTTCTAAAAAACAAAGTAAGGGTTTACAATGGACTCTCACTTTTTATGATCCCTTTCCACCAGTTACATTAAGTTGTAATGCAACTATATACAAAGAGGAGGAACCATGGCGAAGCGTTCTCAGCCCCATGGACAAGCTTTAGTTGAAATCTTGTTTTTTATTTTAATGGCACTTAGCTATTGTCTGATTGCTCAAAAGATGACCGCCAAGTGGACTCAAAAAATTAATAATTATCGATTTTATGACAATGGGAAATTTAAATGAATTACTTGGAACATATAAAAGAACATAAAGGCTGGGTGATCTTAGGAGCTCTTTTAGTGATCTCTTCCATTTCAAGTCAGTTTTATAATAATTCTGATCCTGATAAAACAGAAAATCCACCAGAAGATGTAAGTACGTTTATTCCTAAAGGTTATCGCCTGGTTCCTCTCCCCATAGAAAATTACAAAAACTTAGACCAAATTCTCGGAAATTACGGAGTTGTTGACCTCTATGTAAAAACTTTAATTAACTCAAAAGTTCACACCGAACTCTTGGGATCAGGTATTCGTGCCCTTCGTGCCAAAAACGGGAGTGAAAGTATTGGTTTATTGGTGCCTTTAGAACAAGTTAAAACTCTCTTAAAAAAAGATGGAAAATTTTATCTAACTATAAATAATAGCAATTCTTCCGGCACGGTATTTGAAGAGTCCAAAATTAGAATTAGTAAAAGTCGTGTATCATTTGCGAATTAGGAGTTTAAATGTTTTTTTTACTTTTTATTTTCTCACTACATCTTCAGGCTAAGGAACTCATTATAAGAACGCCGCAGGTGGACAGTGAAGAATTGCAATTATTTTTAGACCAAAATCCTCAATTTGAATCAATGACTGATCGTTGGAAAATTGAAAATTTAAAAGACCAAAAAAATCTTGAGAGAATTTACTTAAAAGCACAATATGAATTTCTAAATGGCAAACCAAGTGAAGCTGAAAACTTATACAAACAAATAACAGATCAAATAAATTCAAATACATGGACAGGCGATGCACGAAAAATGATTACCACTAGTTATTTCCGCTTAGCACAATTAGATTCTGCAAATGAAGAAGCTTGGGTTCAGAAAGCTGAACTTTTTGACAGCGAGTTACCACCTAATACCGAACTCTTTCCCCCTCCTTTTCAAAAGGCTTGGATGCAAAGTAAAATACATAACCCTCCTCAAAAATGGTACCCTTTGTGGTCACATGGACTTATAGATCAAATTATTATAAATGGACAATCCTTCACTTCTTCTATTCCTTACAAAGCTTACTATCTTCATCCCAAACACAATCAAGTTACAGTTATTTCAAATTGTGGTTTTATAGAAACTAGAACCGGTAGTGCTGAGGAAATACAGAAAATACAATGGCTTTTTCCTCGACCGGCTCAGGGAACTTGTCAAGAGCATCAAATTTCATTTGGCAAACAAGGCGAGAGTGTTTATGTTTTATTTCCAAATCAGTGTGTTGTTGAGCCGAAAATATTTTTGGCTATCTTAAACAAGGATGCAAATAAAAATGTCCCAGTGCCTAAAAGTTTAGATGAGCAGTTAGCACAAAAAACCGCTTTTCCCATTTCTAACAACACAAAATCTTGGTACAAAAATAAATGGCTATGGTTGGGACTCGTCAGTATAACTTCTTTTTATATTTACGAGGATAAAAGAAGGGCAGATTCCTCTGCCCCATCCAGTTTCAAAGTAAAGATTAAACCTTCACACAATAAGAATTTTTAACGACTTCTAATTGGAGATCCACCACTAGATGAATTCGGTGTCGTGGCTGTCGGCCCACTGGACCTAGGTGGTCCATATGTTGGACTTACGCTATAGGGCGTGCTACCGCCATAGTAGGATCCCGTTGATATTTGTTGAATTTGCATTTGAATTTTAAAAAGCTCTTGAGTGAGTCGGCCAATAACCTGCTGCTTCTGCGCTTGCTCTTGTTGTACTTGCATTTGCTGTTGCAACATTTGCATGTATTGATTCATGTATTGCTGTTGCATATTGATTCCACCAAGTGCACCACCCATTGCACCGCCCATAGGACCGCCCATAGCTCCGCCCATCATAGCACCCATGGGATAACCACCCATCATATTATTAAATGGAGGCATTCCCATCATGCCACCCATAGGATAACCACCCATCATGCCGCCCATAGGACCACCCATCATGCCACCCATAGGACCACCCATCATGCCGCCCATAGGATAACCACCCATCATGCCGCCCATAGGATAACCACCCATCATGCCACCCATAGGATAACCACCCATCATGCCGCCCATAGCTCCGCCTATCATGCCGCCCATGGGATAACCACCCATCATGCCGCCCATAGCTCCGCCTATCATGCCACCCATAGGATAACCCATAGCTCCGCCTATCATGCCGCCCATCATGCCGCCCATAGGATAACCACCCATCATGCCGCCGCCCATGGGATAACCACCCATCATGCCGCCGCCCATGGGATAACCACCCATCATGCCGCCCAACATACCGCCGATGGGAAAGCCACCACCAATATATGGGCCAGGAATTCCCCATGGTCCCATTCCAGGCATATATGGACCTCCGCCCCAAGGACCTCCACCATATAAATATGGGGGGTAACCGAAGGCTCCACCCATTCCACCATAGGTTCCATTTCCAAATAGACCACCGGGACCCATCATTCCATTAGGACCCATGGCTCCACCATAATATCCCCCAGAACAACCTATTCCGCCGGCTGCCATTCCACCCATCACTCCACCGTAAATTCCTTGCATAATGAAAGGGTAAGAAAAACCCGCGGCAAGATACGGAGATGTTGGCCAACCCAACCTAGCATTTTGTTCTGATATACTTTTCGCTGCTGTATAACCTAAATAAGAATTAAGTATAGGAACACCAACACCGGCAACTAACTTTATGGTTTCAGCATTTTTTGTAAACCAATTGCAAGTAGCACAATTATCCGCCTCGGTAGATTCGTCTTCCGATTCAACAAAAGTACCATCTTCTATCTCTCGTTTGATACCTTGCTTACGTCGCTTAATATCTCGTTTAAGATCTTTAATTCTGTCTTTTAATAGATCTACCTCTGCTTGTGTTCGAGCCAGTTGATCTCGATCTTTCATGTAGTCGTTGAGCCACTTTTTACAACGCTCCTGGCTCTTTCCCGTTTTTGTTGGGTAATCACTACAAATTGCTAAGCTCATATAGCCTGAAGAGTAATTATCTACATACTTAATCCAGTCATCTCGCTTGCCCACATATTTATCACCCTCTTTATGACATCTCTGCATTTGAGCATTCTCAGGCGATGCACCATCACAGCTTTGATCCTCTCTACAAAATTCCCCAGAAACATTTTCTCTATTGTTTCCTGAACAGGCCGGAGCATAGTTGCCATCCACTCCGCCACGATAATGATCTGCAGACTTTTGATCTTCAACATGTGCTATTACTTGTTGTGCAGCAAATGGTTTTAAAAAGCGCTCGGCATCCGATTTATGATCTTTTAAATCTCTCTTTAGATCAATTAAATCTCTAGATTTTCTCTGAAGTTCTTTTGTCGCTTCTTTTAGTTCTCTATTGGATTCACGATATTCAAAGTCTTTATCGTAGTGCACTTTGGAAGCTGATGTTCCATATCCGCAATCTTGTGCCCCTGGTAATATTCCATGCCCGTAGAGATCACTGGCGTAGGCAAAGGCCATTTCTCCTGAAAAATACAATGTAGTAAATACTACTAACAATATTGAACGCATGAAAAATTACTCCTAATATATATAATCTTTCTATTCTTGTTTTTTTTCGACATTTTTTGCTCAAGACTTGACCTATTTGATACATTCTTGTCCATAGTCCAGGGGATTCTCGGTGATAGTCCTAATTTGTGAATCCAGAATTTTCGTGTATTCTAATCAGGTGGAATACGAAATATTATTAGTTGACGATGAACCCGACAATATTGATGCCTTAGAAAGACTTTTCAGGAAAAGCTACAAAGTCCATAAAGCCATATCTGGCAAAGAAGCATTAAAAATTTTAAAAGAACAACCTCATATTGCCTTAATTTTGACTGATCAAAGAATGCCCGAAATGACGGGAGTTCAACTTTTAAAAAAATCTATAAACTCTCATCCTTTTGCCATTCGCATATTGCTAACTGGTTATACCGATGTGGACTCTATCGTCGACTCCATTAACTCTGGAGAGGTTTACAGATATCTCAATAAGCCCTGGGACCCTGTAGATTTAAAAAATACTATTGATAAGGCTATAGAAAAGTACAAACTTCGTCAGGAGTTAGTTGATAAAAACGAACGGTTAGAACAGGCATTGACCGAGTTACAAAGCTTAGATAAAGCCAAAACTAATTTTATGATACTTATTAATCATGAGCTTAAGACCCCCCTCACAGTAATCACTAGTTTTTTAGACTTACTCAAGGAGTCCTCCCTCGATGATGAACAAAAGATGTATGTGGATCGCATCGAAAAAAGTCGCAAAAGGTTGCAGCAACTCATTGATTCCTCCCTCGAGCTCATCGCTGCCGAAACAGGACAAACAAAAGTAAATAAAAAATCCATAAGTTCAGTGAAGTTTATAGAAGATATTAAAAAAGAATACTTAAATCTTCCTATGAGTGATCAAAGACCTTTGGCGATAGATGCCGAAGATATTAAACTAAAGATCGATGATCAAATTATAAAGCAAATCACTAAAAAACTATTAGAAAATGCAATTAAATTCTCACCAGAAAAATCAGAAATTAAAATACAACTATTAACAAACAACAATGATATTTTATTTAAGATCTCAAATAAGGGGCCAAAAATGGATAAAAACACAATCCAAAAAATTCTTAAGCCATTTTCCCTTGATGAAGACATAATGAATCATACTCAGGGCTTGGGCCTAGGCTTGAGCACTTGTCAGGCTTTAATTAAAGCCCACGGTTCAGAACTAGAAATCCACTACAGCGATGGCTGGGTCACTGTTCAATTCTTTCTTACTTAAAATTTCGGACAAGTTGAACCCTATTCGGACATTCTGTAATTTTACACTCAATATATTTCGTTAGTTTCTGTTTTTAATTTTGCAAATAACATCAGCATGAGAAAATCATTATTTATACTAATCACACTAGCTTCTCTAAAACCAGCCCATGCCCATCCGATAATTCTTAAAATAGGAGATTCCGCAAGAATTGTTGTTTCACCGGGAGAATCCGTAGAAGTAGGTCACAGCGAGTTAATTACTATTAAAGATCAAGGTTCTTTTATAAAAATTGTAGCTAAAAAACTGGGGGAAACCTATTTAAATACCCAAAATCAAAAACACACTATAATCATAGTTCATAAAGACATATTCGATCTCGTCAAAAACCTACAAGATATTATCAATAAAGCCATGGGTTTAAACTTAAACATTGAACCAGAAAGTTGTGAGATTAAAGGTGAGTTACTGAGTTTAAAGGATTGGATAGAAATCAGTAATATCCAAAAATCTTACCCAAAATCCTGTCACTTTCAAGCGGATATTCACCCATTAATTAAGGATAGTGTTTACAAATTTTGGCTAAACATAAAAGAAAAGGAAAAGTGGAAATCCTTAGAAATAAAAATAAATAACTCAATAGAACTTAGCTCACCCAAGTTAAAACAAAAAGATTTAAATATTTTAAAAGAAAAACTCAAACCTTGGGGGTTGGAATTAAAAATTTTTGAAAATCAAAAGGCGCGACCTAGTCTAGTTCAAGTGAAACTTCTATTAGCTGAAGTGAGTAAATCCAACTCCAATGTTTTTGGTTTTAATTGGCAGCAAGATTATCAAGCCAAGTTACTTCCCGGTCAGGATATCATGGGAAGCTGGTTGGTACATATACAGGCGTTAGAATCTCAAGGTCAGGGGAAAATATTATCTTCTCCCACCTTGGTTACCGAAAGCGGTGGCTCTGCAGAATTCTTAGCTGGTGGAGAATTTCCCATTCGAGTATCAGGATATCAAAACAGTCAGTTACAATGGAAAAAACATGGATTACTTTTTAAAATCTATCCAGAGGTGGATAGTAGCGAAAGAATTTTTTTAAGAATTGAAAGTGAAGTCTCTATGTTAGATTCACAAAATTCCGTAGAGGGCATTCCGGGCCTTAAAGTAAGTCGTCTGAACTCTCAGTTCAATCTCGATCATGGGGAAACAATTGCAATTTCTGGACTGATTCAACATCGAATGGGAAACCAACAAAATGGAATCAGTTTTATTCAAAATCTACCAATCTTAGGAGAACTTTTCAAAAGCCGTAATTTCCAAAATGAAAAAACTGAGCTCATTGTTTTTATTCAACCGCTTATTTACAGCCAAAGAACACAGACTCCATTTCCACAACCAGAGTTGCTAGATGAAAAGCGTAGAGGAAATTGATCCCATTTTGGTCCTTATAAATGACGAGGAAGTTACTGAAATAATGATGAATAGTCACAGCGAAATATACTATGAAAAAAAAGGTCCTTTTCTTAAGTGGAACTCCACCTTCACCGACTTGCAAAAATACAAATACTTTATTCAAAGATTGTGTCAGAAGGCTAAAATTCAATACGATTTTAATTGTCCCTTTGCCGACGGCTACTTGCATCCTTTTAGAATTCACCTTATTGCTCCCCCCTTGACTAAAAATGTTCAATTAACTTTGCGTCGACACAAAGAAGTTCCCTGGACCCTCTCAGATTTAGAATTCAACAATTGGGCAGAATCTTCACAAATTACTTTTATTAAGCAATTAGTAAAACAAAAGGAAAACATTTTAATTATTGGTCCTACAGGAACGGGAAAAACATCTTGCTTAAATGCATTGATCCAATCTCTTCCAGAATCAGAACGCGTAGTAATAATTGAAGACACCCACGAGCTGCGCCTTCCAAATTCGATTAGCACACAATTGCTCACGCGACACGATTTGCATGGGAACTTACGCAGCTTCACTCAAGAAGATCTACTAAAACAAGCACTCCGTATGCGACCGAACCGCATAATTTTAGGAGAAGTCCGAGGTCGAGAGGCCAAAGATTATCTACTTACCCTTTCCACCGGACACAAAGGAAGTCTCTGTAGTTTACATGCAGAAGATGCCCGCCAGGCACTTTTGAGAATTGAAATGTTAGTTAAAATGGGAGCCCCAGAATGGGATAACTCGATCATTCGAAATCTTATTTTTCTATCCTTAAATTATATAATCACCCTAGAAATTTCTAAAGAGGGAAACAGAAAACTAAAAAATCTATACAAAATTGCCGGGATGGAAGCCAATGGTCTTACATTAAGTAAGATTTTTTAAGCCATAACATCAATATATCTTCCAACATCGGGTAATTCTAATTCTTGCTCGGTCATTTCTGTCCGAGGTTTTTCACTTGCATTTTTAAACTCTGACAAGCTGATTTCTGGAATTTCTACCGAGGGTGGAATATCCACTTCTTGTGCCTGATCAAACATAATATTATTCACCAAGTCCTTTTCCTTTGATATTTGATCCTTATTTTTAAAAAATGAGTCCGCAATTTTTTGAATCGACTCTACTTGGTCCTGATCTTTTGTTCGCTTATCCCACAATTCATTATGTTTTTGAATCGCTTGATGAGCTGAACGTATAATTGAGTTTTTCTGTAAATTCGATTCTCCCATGGCACGTCCAAAAGAGGGAGCTCCAGGGCGCACAGTCCCCGCTTCTTTCGAAACATCCATAGATGTCACACGACTCGAACCGGGCAGTATTCCACTGATTTTTTGCAATTTACACCTCCATGTGTAATCTTACTTACTTATCGGAAGTGCGTTTCAAAATTATACAGGACAAAAGTTGAGTTTATTTAGTATTTAATCTTAAACCCAATTCCAGCAATTGATCTCTATCTACAAGACCGGGAGCCTCCGCCATTAAATCATAGGCCTTGGTAGTTTTAGGAAAAGCAATCACATCCCTAATGGCATCTGTTTCACACAAAATCATTATCAGGCGATCAAAGCCCCAGGCAATTCCACCATGGGGAGGAGTTCCATAAGAAAGGGCTTCGTTGAAGAAACCAAACTTTCTTTGCACTTCTTCTTCGCTAAATCCTAAAGCTTGAAAGATAATTTTCTGAACATTTTGTTGATGTATACGGATACTACCACCAGCAATTTCATAACCATTGCATACCAAATCATAGGCTTTGGCTTTTATAGTTGAGTAATTACTTTCTTCTTGTTTCTCTAAAATATGCAAATGGTCATCATTGGGCGCAGTAAAAGGATGGTGCACAGCTACCCAGCGCTTTTCCTCTGGAACATATTCCAAAAGTGGGAAATCTGTAACCCATAGGAATTTATCTTCAGATCTATTAATGGCTTTGAGTTCCGCTGCCAAATGAACTCGTAAGTGACCTAAGGAAGAACATGTCACATTAAAACTATCCGCAACAATAAGAACTCCGCCACCTGCTTCTCCACCAGAAAAAGTGAAAATCTGTTTTAACTTATCCTCTGTAAAAAACTTACTTACAGGAGACTGAAAACTTCCATCCTTGCCTTGTTTAATCCAAACTAAACCCTTCGCTCCCATTTGCTTTGCCATTGCTGTCAACTTGTCAAAATGAGAACGTGAATAATCACCAATACCCGGCACGGCTAGTGCCTTAATACAATCTCCACGAGCGATCACATCATCAAAAACTTTAAATCCAGAATTTTCTAATTCAGAGTTTAAATCTTTAAGTTCCCAAGCAATTCGTAAGTCGGGTTTATCAGAACCATAACGACTCATAGCTTCTAAAAACGACATCACCGGTATAGTCCCAATATCGACTTTTTTAAATTGTTTCCAAATGTTGGCAAGAATCTTATTCGTCAAATTCATAATATCATCTTGATCAATAAAGCTCATTTCCAAATCGATTTGCGAGAATTCCGGTTGGCGATCCGCTCTTAGGTCCTCATCCCTAAAACATCTTGCAATCTGAAAATACTTATCAAACCCACTAATCATAAGAAGTTGTTTTAAAGTTTGTGGACTCTGTGGGAGGGCATAAAAATTTCCGGGGTGAACGCGCGATGGCACCAAATAATCTCGTGCCCCCTCGGGAGTACTTTTGTATAAAATAGGAGTTTCGACTTCCCAAAAACCAAAATCAGTTAAATTTTTTCTAACAACTTGCATAACTTCATGGCGCATCTTCAAATATTTCTGTTGTTTTAAGGACCTTAGGTCTAGGTAGCGATACTTCAAGCGCAAATTTTCTTGGACCTTATCGTCATCAATCTGAAAAGGTGGAGTTTCCGCTTCTGAAAGGATCTCAAATCTCTGGGCTTCAACTTCAATCTCACCTGTTCGTAAATTTGAATTTTGCATTCCCTTGGGCCGAGCTCTCACCTTCCCCAAAATAGCTAAAACAAATTCACCACGGACATTTTTTGCAGTTTTGCAATGTTCATTATTAGGGTCGATTACAACCTGCACTAGACCCTCCCGGTCACGCAAATCTAAAAATATTAAACCCCCATGGTCACGGCGCCCGTTGACCCAACCCATAAGGATCACTTCTTGATTTTCATGGGACTTTGTTAATTCACCGCAATAGTGTGTTCTTTTTAAATTTTTTACAAACTGCATAAATTTTTCCGTTTTTTGATTAAGAAATTTTTGAATAATGTATCTCATAGACAAGAGAACTGTAAAGGTCTATGTTTTTGGAATGCCTAAAGTAAGTATAAAAAAAACAAGCTCCCTTAGCGCACAAGAAACTTTCCATTTAGTTACAAAATTACTTAATAATGACAGTGACCTACGCAAACTCGATCCCAAGTACAGCTGTGACTTTAACGATTCCAATTTAACTGGTCAGGCAAAGGGCAGCCAATTTAAAGCCGATATGTCGGTGAAAAGCACCTCTCAAGGCTCAGAGGTCGAAATTATTGTGGACCTACCCTTTCATCTAGCTTTAGTAAAAGGTCTAGTCGAAAAAACCCTCATAAAAAAAATAGACGAAGCACTGAGCTGAGTCTAAGGCTCCAAACAATGGCTACGAAAAAGAAAACATTAAGCAAAAAAAAATCTTCTAAAAAAGTTGTTAAAAAACAAACTAAAAAACCTTCTAAAAAGATAACCGAAAAATCTACTATCAAAAAAACTAAAAAAGCACATAAGTTAGCTTCACCCAATTTAAAGTTAGACTATTTAAATAAGGAGTCCACCGAGACCAAGGCACTTACTTCTTCCGATCCGGTATCCAAATATTTAGCTGAAATCAGGAAATACCCGCTTTTATCTAAAGAAGAAGAACAAAAATGGGCTAAGCTCTATTTTGAAAAAAAAGACCCGAGTGCTGCCGAAATTCTTGTCACATCAAATCTTCGCTTTGTTGTAAAGATTGCTGCAGAATATTCTAAATTTGGCGCAAAGATGATCGATCTCATCCAAGAAGGCAATATTGGTCTTATGCATGCTGTTCGTGAGTTCAACCCATACAAGGGAGTCAAACTTATTTCCTATGCGGTTTGGTGGATTCGTGGATACATTCAAGATTTTTTAATGAAGCAATATTCATTGGTCCGCATAGGCACAACTCAGAATCAAAGAAAACTTTTTTATCAATTACAAAAACAAAAGCGAGAACTTGAAAATTTAGGATTTGATACTAGCATCAAACAATTGAGTGGACGCTTGGACATTCCAGAAGAAGAAGTAAAAATTATGACCCAAAGAATGTCTGGTAGAGATGTTAGCTTGGATCAACCCATTGGCGATAGCGATACCTCTACCATGATAGACCTACAAAGAGATCAATACGAAGTGGCTCTAGATGATGAATTAGGTCTACAAGAAGAAATTCAAATACTCACAGAAAATATAGATAACATCCGCCCTCAACTTAACGATAAAGAAACTTACCTTTTAGAAAATCGACTGCTTTCTGAATCCCCACTTACCTTACAAGAAATTGGAGACAAATACGGCATCACCAGAGAAGCCGTTAGACAAATGGAAACTCGATTGATCGAAAAAATTAAAAAAGAAATGCAACTCAGTTAATTAAATTTTCGTCCCAGCATAATAATTTCAAGCAGTAAACTTACCGACAACTTCTTAATGAAAGATAATCATTTTTTAATTTCTTAGACAGACTTTTACTCCAGTGGATCCAAGCTTTAACATCAAGATTTTCCACAGCCGTTTTATATTTATCATTTGGAGATCGTCCATGAAGAAGACCCAACACATAAGCTTCATCCTTTATGATATCAGAAATTGAATCAGGCTTACCAGAAAAGTCTTCCAAAGAAATTTTTTGATTTCCACTCCAGCGTGGGCGAACATATATTTTATGAAACTCTAAGTTTGTATTTGGCTCAATTTCGTGAACTGAATATGGAAATTGAGGAAGAGCTCCATATTCCATAGTAAAAGTTGTAGTAAAACGGTCCACGGCTTCCAGTTGATTTTCACTAAAGCCGACCACGCCAGGTGAGTCAATGGCTTTGAGTTCAATGATGAATGGTTTCTGCTCTAGATCTAACAAAAGCTTATAGCGATATAAGCCTCCCGAACCTCCATCAGTTTTGTAGAATTTAATAGCATCCAAAAGCGTAGCTTTTGCCGAAAGTTTTGATTCCACAAATGCTATGAGGTCTTGTTTTTCCAAATGTGATATTTCAGATACTACAAAGTCGTCTAGATTTCGCTCGAGCCGACGACTCTTAGGATCGCCATTTTTAAAATCTCCATCTTTAAGTTCTGTCCCTTTTTCATAGGCTTTTTTTAACAATTTATTTACAGGTTTTGAAAACTCTCTGTATTTTCCTAAAACCCCACTCTGGTAAGACTCCAGCACAGGAACTAAGTTGTAATCTTCTTCGTACAAAAGTACACCTGTTAAAAACCTAAGGATATCTAAAGAGAGTGGGCAGTAGCCTGCATCATCGGGGTCATTAATTGTAAAAACAGGTTTATTAGTTCCAGTGATAAACATAGCTCCAAAGTTATCGGGATGAGCATCTCCTGCACACCATCCCCAGTAGTCCTGAGAACTTGATTCATCATAAAAATACTGGGGCATATCTAATTCTTTTGTAGAAAGCATTTCCTTGGCTGTTAAATAATAGTAGGCAACGAAGCTCCTAAAAAACATAAAAGGACTGTTTCCATCTAGAAGGCTTATAATTTTTTGATCTAATATATCTATTTGAGGGGGAAGAGATTGAATTTTTGTGAGCACAGCTTCACCCTGACTTTGAATTGGACAGCTCAGCTCCTTCGCGTTGGTATTAGCCGAAAAAAAGAATAGCAAAAGAATCGTAAAAAGTAATGAATCAAGAGAAGTTAAAATTCGTTTAAATATGATTTGTGAAGAAAAAATAATTTTAACTTTCACTGGCGTCCTCCTAGAAAAATATTTACTTAAAATAAATTAATCTCATTATACCTAAGCTTCTAAGCTTGAAACTCTTTTGCTACTTAACACTTCCTTCATCTGGACTTCCTTCAACTGGACTTCCTTCAACTGGGCCGCAGGCTAAGGAATAGTGTGACATTATATACTATTATTGAAACATAAATGTAAATTTGTAGTTTTCACTTTGTAAACTAAGTGTCTTTGACAAGTAAAATCTTCATTCAATGCTTAAGAAAAGTAAACAAAGAAGTTAACTTAAGTATCATTATTTCAAAAAGAGCCTTAATTAAAGTGAGTGGACAACTTAGCCCGCAATCTAGAAATCGCTTGTGCATGCAATTGTGAAACACGACTTTCTGTTACACGCAAAATTCTGCCAATTTCTTTTAGGTTTAAATCTTCATAATAATACAAAGATAAAACCAAGCGCTGTCTCTCCGGAAGGTCTTCAATAGATTGAGTCACAATGTCTTTAACTGTTTTTAAATTCAGTTCATTGAAAGGGTTATTAAATTTGCAGCCCTCTAACAAATTAAGAATGGATTGCTTATCAACGCTACTAAAAGTGGCCTGCTCATCAATAGACAATACGCTCACTGGTTTTACTTGATTGACAAGATTATAAAATTCTTCAATAGACATTTCAAGCTTTTCGGCAATCTCTTCATCAGTAGCGTTTCTACCTAATTCCGCTTCTAATTGGATAAGCGTGCGATCTAACATTTTTGCTTTATCACGAACAGAACGTGGTACCCAATCTTGCGCTCTTAACTCGTCAAGAATAGAACCACGAATTCTAAACTCAGCATAAGTTTTAAATTTGTTATCTCTAGTGGGATCATATTTTTCTATGGCATCCATTAAGCCGATGACCCCACTGGATATCAAATCATCCAACTCGATATTGGAAGGTAAGCGAATTGCAATTTTTTGTGCAATAAACTTAATTAAAGGAGCATATTCCATAATTAGCTTATCCTTCTGTGCAGGCGTCAGCTTATTTGGTTCTTCCTTATATTTTCTTAACAGATTACTACTTTTATCTGCCATAATTGTACCACCCATTAGTTATATCCTATCAAATTGATATATACCCTTAAAGTCCTATTCTTTAACATGCTGTACTTACCAACTGCTCAAAGAAGAACTGCATACTTCCTTTAGGAGCAGCTAAGTGTCCAAAATTATTAATTTTTCTTACTATATTTTGTATTGCAATACTGGACGGAGAGCGAGGATTAATATCTACAATTAACTGTTGTGACTTTGTTGCCTCCCTCAGTTTCTGGTCCAAAGGTATATAGCCTTGATAATCTAAACTCACACATAAAAAGCGCTCACACACATCGCTTAAGCGTTTGTAAATCTTTAGGGCTTCATGCTCATCTTGTACCATGTTGCAAACTATTGAAAATTTATTTTCTTTATAGCGCAAATTTAGAACTTTAATTAAAGCATAGGCATCTGTTAAGCTTGCAGGATCGGGAGTTAAAATAACCATTATTTCTTGCACGGCTGTGTTTAAATACAAAACGTTGTCGGCAATTCCTGGCGCTGTATCAATTAACAAGTAATCATATTTGTTCTCAAGTTGACTGACTTGATCTAACAAAATTTTCTTTTGAAATATATTAATATTTTGCAGTTCATAAATCCCACTACCACCAGGAATAAGATCAATATTTGGCTCAATACTAAATACAGCTTCCTCTAATAACTTTTCTCCTCTTAACACTTCATCTATATAAGCTTTGGGTCGTATACCAAAAAACACATCCACATTGGCCATGCCTAAGTCACCATCTAAAATTAAAACATTCTGTCCCTGTCCCGCAAGATAAGCCGCTACATTACAAACAAAACTTGTCTTTCCCACTCCACCCTTACCCGAAGTCACACTGATAGTTTTTGTAAATTTGTGATTATAATTCATCTAAGACCTCTTTCTTTAAGTTTTGTTAGTTTAAAAATTAAATCAACGACTCTCTCTTTAGTCGCTGCTTCAAAATCCTCTGGGATTTTTGGACCAATACCAAATGAGTGCAGGGGCAATTGAAATTTTTGTTGGAGAGTAAATATAATTCCATGCTGTGAGGATTCATCCAAACTGGTAAAAATAATATCTGTCGGTCCTACAGCACCATATCTGTTCAAGACCTCATAAGCATCTTTGGTTTTTGTCATAGCGGATAGCACGTAGTGTATGGCTCGTCCCGAATTTGATTCCGGTGGCAACATTGAAAGTAAATAGTTCTGTTCAATATCTGAACGCAATCCCATACCAGGATAATCAATGAGTACATGATCAACGTTTTTAAGAGCCAATTCTACTCTTGCCCATTCCTCAGGTTTTTTAATGACTACAAAGGGTACATTCAAAATCTTTGCATATATCCTGAGTTGTTCATGGGCACCTACTTTATGTGTGTCACATGTTACTATAGCTACACTTTTGTTTTTGCAAATCACCAAGTGACTAGCCAGTTTAACAAGACAGGAAGTCTTCCCATGTCCCGATGGTCCTACAAAAGCATGATATTTAGTAGTTTCACTGTCAGTGACTATTTGTACGTTCTCTAAAATGTATTTTGCAACCCAGGCATCGACATAAGCTGTTTTTTTAATTTGATCCGAGTTCAAGGAGCGCTGTGCAAGTTTTAGTATTTTTACAATTTGCTCCTCATCTATTCCTGCTTTCTTTAACTTTTCATAGGAAGCACTTAACTCATAAGAAATCCCTTCACTGGCACCTGGGTGCATGTTTACAAAGGTTTGTGGTACTTTTTGAAACTGTGAAATTAAAGCCCTAAGTTTGTTAATTTCTGCCTGCATAGATAAGATTTTCTCTAGGTCCCTACTGTTTCTTTCTTCTTTTACTACCTTAGAGACTTTCATTTTAGGTGGGTCTTCAATAAAAACAGCGGCTTGTGAGGCGGCTTTGGCCGCTGATTTTATTCTTTCGTGGGCCATATTATCAAAAGAATTGGAGCTATCTTCTGAGTCAATAATATCAATATAAGGTGTTGAGGTAAAAACTGCTGGGGGCTTTCTTTCCACCTGAATTTTCTGGAACACTTTATCTATAAATTCTTTTTGTTGTGCAGCTGGAATTTGCTGATATCTATTTTTGTTTTGCTCGTTTAATTTTCTTTCAGCCATTTGCTTTTTTCTTAACATAGTTTCCGATACAGCGGCTGTCACTTCGACACTCCTTCTTCCAGCTAAACCAAAACCTTTGTTAATGTCTTTTGCTGATAAAATAATAGCTTCGGGTCCCAGCTGATTTTTTATCATTTTAATGGCTTCTTTCATTGTAGGAGCCTCGAATTTTTTAACTTGCATGGGCAAACTCCACAATTCCTACAGAAGCTACATTGGCTGTTGGGGTCAATTCATTGTGTGAAAGAACTATTAACTGAGGAATAAATCTAGAAACTAATTTAAAAACATGTCGACGAATAGTTGGGCTAGTTAACAAAATAGGTTGGCCTGCTATTTCTGGATGCTTTTCTATTGCACCAGCAATCTGACCAATTAACTCTTGCGCTTGACGCGGATCCATTACTAGTTGAACCCCTTGTTCCGTTTGTAAAAGTGAATTGGAAACTAATTCTTCAAATTGTGGACTTAGAGTCATAGCTTGCAGATTATTTTCGTCATCTAAGTATTTTACAGTAATACTTCTACGCATGGCCTTGCGGACACTCTCCGTTAACACTTCCGTGTCCTTTGTTCTAGGCGCCTCATTGGCAAGTGTTTCAAATATAGTTAGCAAATCTCTTATCGAAACTTGTTCTTTTAATAAGTTCTGTAAAACACTCACGACTTGTCCAAGATTTAACTGATCTGGGATTAACTCTTCTACCACCTTAGGATATTGTTTTTTAAAGTTACTGATTAAATTATCAGCTTCTTGTCTACCTAATAATTCATGGGCATGGTTACGGATTATTTCTGTAAGATGAGTTGCCATCACTGTGGGTAAATCCACTACCGTGTAACCGGCAATTTCGGCTTCTTCTTTTTGTGCCTTGCCAATCCAAACAGCATCTAGACCAAAAGCAGGTTCTTTAGTTGCTTGTCCATCCACTTCATGTAAAACATTTCCTGGGTCCATAGCTAATAGGCAATCTGGTTTAAGTGCTCCACCCGCTACTTTATTTCCTTTGATTAAAAACCTATACTCACCTGGTTCCAATTGTAAATTATCGCGAATATGTATACTTGGTACTATGATTCCTAACTCTACGGCAAATTGCTTTCTTATACTCACAATTCTTTCAAGTAAATCTCCCGACTGATCGGATTCAACAATATTTATTAAACCATATCCAACTTCTAATTCCACTAAATCTAAAGGTAAGAGTCCTTCTACATTATCAGCTTTCGGTTTTCTGGCTTCTTCTTGAGCCACTTTTTCATCTTCTAATTCATTTTCATGATTCATTTTAAGTACAAACCAAGAAATTCCGCCCATGATAATTGCAATTAGAAAAAACGGAGTTGTCGGCAGCCCAGGAATTAGACCCAATAAAAATATAATTCCGGCAACAACTCCCACCGCGCGAGGCTGAATTAACAATTGATTTTTGATGTCTTCACTTATGTTTTTCTCAGAAGAGTTTTTAGTAACAACAATACCGGCTGCAGTAGAAATAATCAGTGAGGGAATTTGCGAAACCAAGCCATCACCTATGGTCAACATAGTGTAATTTTGTGCAGCTGTGGCGATGTCCAATTTCATTTGGAAAACTCCCACAATTAATCCACCAATAATATTAACTAAAGTGATAATAATACCCGCAATGGCGTCACCACGCACAAATTTACTAGCACCATCCATAGATCCATAAAAGTCTGCTTCTTTTTCAATTTCCTTTCTTCTCGCGCGCGCTTCCTGTTCGGTTAACAAGCCGGCATTTAAATCTGCATCAATTGACATTTGCTTACCGGGCATTGCATCTAAAGTGAAACGAGCAGCAACCTCAGCCACTCGACCAGAACCTTTTGTGATCACCACAAAGTTAATAACAACTAAAATAACAAACACAATCAAACCAATTACATAATTGTTACCAACAACAAAGTTACCAAAAGCTGTGATAACTTCACCCACTGCTCCCTGACCTCTATGACCTTCTGTGAGAATCAGTCTTGTTGAGGCGACATTTAAAGACAAACGAAAAAGAGTTGTCATCAGCAGCAAACTTGGAAATACACTAAAATCTAATGATTTTTGCGTATAGAGAGCCACTAATAAAATCAGTAATGAAAATGAAAGTGAAAGCGTAAGTGATATATCCAAAATAAAAGATGGGAGTGGTATCATCATAACTGCTAAAATCATGATAAGGCCAACAGCCATTAGTAAGTCTGTATTCTTAGTCAGCCTGTCAAACTTCTTTAAAAATTGAAATAGATCTTCCATAAGCTATTTCTTCCTCTTCTTCTTTAGTTTATAAATATAAGACAGGACTTCCGCGACGGCAGTATATAATTCTTTTGGTATCACCTGTCCAATATCTAATGTTTTAAAAATGGTTCGAGCTAAAGGCTTATTTTCAACTATCGGAATATTATTTTCTCTGGCTATTTCTTTAATCTTCTCAGCCACCCTGTCAGCGCCCTTGGCAATGATTGTGGGAGCCACCATTAAATCCGTATAACTCAGCGCCACGGCTATATGTGTGGGGTTAGTAATAATGACATCGGCCTTAGGCACCTTATCCATCATACGCCTCTGTGACATCTCTCTTTGTGTTCGACGAATTCTAGCCTTGATTAATGGGTCCCCCTCGCGAGATTTTATTTCTTCTTTCAATTCCTGCTTGGTCATTTTCATTTTTTGCTCTAAGTCCCAGCGTTGAAAAAAGTAATCAATGCCTGCCAATACGGCCATGAAAAATCCAACCCCACCAAACAACTTCAAGGTCATCTCGCCTAAATAAACTAAAAGTTGGTCAACAGAATAATTTACCAATTTTGGAATAATAAATACTTCAGATTTAAACACTGCATAGGATATAGAGCCCACAATTATCAATTTAAATACAGCTTTAATTCCCTCAACTAAAGATCTAAGACTAAAAACTCTTTTGAGCCCGGAAAGAGGATTTATTCTTTCAAGTGAAAACTTAAAAGCTTCTTCATTTGATAAAAAGCCAATTTGCAAGACCGAAGAAGCAAATGAAACCAGCCAAACAATACCACAAACGGGCGCTACTAAAAAAATTGTTTTCTTAACAGCAAAAATAAAAGGTGCAGCTATGGATTCACTTTTATTTGCAACAAAATTTCCAAAACTCATTTCAAATACTTCAGTAATTTGAACTAGAAAAAAACGACTGAGCATCCAAATGCTTAAAATAGCCGTAAAAATAATTAAAACAGAGGCCAACTCCTTAGTATGTGCCACCTGACCCCGCTTGCGAAAATCATCTCTTCGTTGCTGTGTTGGGTCTTCTGTTTTTTCACCTTGATCTGAATCTGCCATATCCTACCTAAAATGCCTTTAATAATTTAAACAATTCTGTGGCTGTTAATTCTAGTAATCCATTCATCTGAACCACAATAAGCGGTAAAGAAATGATCATAACTATAAAACCCACCAGGATATTCACTGGTAAACTAGTTATTAGAACATTAATTTGCGGTACAGCCCTACCAATCACCGCCATAACTAAATTCATAAAAAGCACTGCCATAAGGACCGGGGCAGACATCTTTAAACCCATTATCATAATTGCCTGTACCACCTGACTAAAACCTTCAAAGTGAGCAAAAGACAGGGATTCCATATAAAGAGGAACCAGTTGAAAACTTTGATTTAAAGCAGATAAAAACAAGTGATGTCCTTGAATGGCCAGAAAGAATAATGTGGCAATACCAACTAGAAATTGATTTGTAACACTCGCCTGTCCTTCTAAAGTGGGATTAAACAATTGTGCGCTGGACAAGCCCATTGTGATACTGATGATCTCCCCAGCAATACTCAAAGCATAAAAAAAGAGTCTTCCTAAATAACCAATTATTAGCCCAAGAAAAGCTTCCTTTACAAAAAGAAAAACAATGGTCATTGACTGCAAATTTCCAGAAAATCCAGAAATTTTCCAATTTAATGTGGGAAAAACAAGAAGAGATAATACCAATCCAAAAAGTACTTTTGTCGAACTAGGAACTTGTGCCACTCCAAAAACTGGCCATGAAACTAGAAAACTTGTCATTCTAACAAGAACTAAAAAAAACGCTAAGAATTCTATTTCTGAAAATTGATAAATTTGAGGCACTTTACTCCCTTACATACAGTGCGATATTTTCAAAAAGGCCTATTGTAAAATGGCTAATTACATCCATCATCCAAGGTGCCGCAATTACAAAAACTATGGCTACAATGGCCATTTTTGGAATGAAAGTCAGAGTGGCTTCATTAATCTGTGTAATTGCTTGAAACACACTCACTATTAAACCAATTACCAAGGCTCCAATTAACATAGGTGAAGCTATTAAGGCTGTGGTTTTTAAAGTTTCTTGTCCCAATTTCAAAATTAACTCTTCACCCATTTATCACCTCTATCCAAAACTTTTTACTATTGATCCAATAAGCAAATTCCAACCATCCACGAAAACAAAAAGCATAATTTTAAAAGGTAAAGATATAACCACTGGTGGTAACATCATCATACCCATTGCCATAAGCACACTCGCTGCGACCATATCTATTACTAAAAATGGCAAATAAATTATAAATCCAATTTGAAAGGCCGTTTTAAGTTCAGAAATAATAAAGGCAGGAATGAGTACAGTTGTTGGTACATCACCCCGAGTTTTTGGCTGCGATAAATTTGACATTTTTATGAACAATGCTAAATCCGCATCTCGCGTTTGATTAAACATAAATTTTCTTAAGGGAATTAAAGCTTTATCTAAAGCAACTTCTTGTTTTATTTTACCATCCAAATAGGGCTGTACGGATTCGGTATTTATAACTTGAAGAGCCGGAGACATAATAAATAAAGTAATGAACAATGCCAAACCAACAAGAAGCTGGTTGGGTGGCATCTGCTGAGTGCCCATTGCTTGCCTCACAAAAGATAAAACTATTATTATTCTTGTAAAGCTTGTCATCATAATCAATATAGCCGGTGCTAGTGTTAATACTGTTAGCATGACCAATATTTTTATAGCACTCACAACCTCTTTTGGATCATCTACATTTTTAAAACCCAAGTTGACATTGGGCAATGTCAAGCCCTGGGCATGAATCAAGCTCAATCCGCCTAAGCTAAATAAAGAAAATAATAAAAATTTAAAAATAAATTTCTGTTTCACTATATATCCTTTAATTGCTTTAACTTTCCTGAAATTTGCTTATGCAAATCACTGACTAGATCCATATCCGAGGCGAAGGTAATTTTAGGTAAATTCTTTTTTTCTTCAGTCTTATTGTCCTCTGTATTCATGGCACTTTCAAAGTTTACAGGAATATCTTCTTCTACTTCGTCATCAATAAATGAAAGTGTTTTTAACATATTAATATTATTGTCCGTTACACCAAGTAGATGTGATTCTCCAGCTATTCGAATAATTACTAAACTCTTTTTAGGACCTAAATGGTGCTGAGAAAGTACTTTTATCTTTGTATTTTTATCATTTATTTTGTGATTTTTTGCCCAACGCTTAGAGAATACCAGTAAACCCACACCTAAAGTGATTACTATAAGTAAGCTATATAAAAGTCTTGCGTAATTAGACTCTTCAACTTTTTCGATTTTTTCTTTACTTTTAAATAGTGGAAGGTCTTGATCAGACAATTTTTCATTTGTATTTTCCTTTGCATCAGTAGCCTTGGAGGATAGGGCCTCTTTAGGGGCAGTACTGGCTATATTTAGGCTCACTTTTTCAGGTAACACTTTTGGGATTTCTAATTCTGCCGCCACAATTTCTTCTGCGGAAAGGCCTTTCATATTTTTTTTGCCCAACTGTTTATTGAGTTCTTTTTCAAGATCCACTGGTGGTACAATTTCGAACTCCGCAGGCTTTGTCTCAGCTGTTTTAGCCATTATTGGATCGTATATATTAATTAACAGAGAATTGTCTTTGCGCTCGACTTTTACAAAGCCTTCATAGGAAAGAGCAGCAATTGGCGGACTATATATTATACGAGTTCTTAATAAGTCTTTTTCATATTGATAACTGTAAACACTTTTTACCTTCTCTTGGTTTACTCTTTTAAGAATCTTTCCTGACTTGACCGTGGCATCAGGTAAATTCACTTGAATGGTTTGATTTATATACTCGATGAGTATGTTTTTTGTTGTCGGTGCTTGATTGAATATGAGTTCCGTAACAAAAGTAGAACCTTCAAATCGCGTGTCCACTTCTTGCAATACAGTTTGTGCAAAAAGATTTTTTCCACACAAAAACAACACCCAAACAAAAACCATCCTTAGCTTCATTAAGTACTCCCTACTTAAACTAATTTTTCCACTCTCTCTGACTGAGACAAAATGTCAGTTAATCTAATTCCAAATTTTTCATTCACAACAACGGCTTCACCACGAGCAACTAACTTTTCGTTAACCAAAACTTCCATTGGTTCACCAGCAAGTTTGTTAAGTTCAACAACACTTCCCTGACCTAAATTTAGCAATTCACTAACAACCATTTTTGAACGACCTAACTCTACCGTAACTTTTAAGGGTACATCTAATATGAGGTCTAAATTGCGTTCACTTTTGTCATCTTTTTTGGAAACGGCAGGGGCATCAGAGTCACCAGAATCTGAGTCTCCATTATCGTTTCCATCTAAGGCCATTTCCTCATCGGAACTACCATCATCAGCCAATGATGCCGCCAAACTCTCTGCTGCATCTAAATCTAGATTTTCTGCTGCATTACCATCTTCAGACATTTTGTCCCCCTTACCTTTTTTCTATTTTACTATTCACTTGGATAGCCACGGTTCCATGATAAATTCCATAAAAGGCTTTAAATTTTTTAACATCTTGAACAAATACATCAAATTCACCAGTAGAATCTTGATCCAATGGAATGACATCTCCCACTTTTAACTTCATTAAATTATTTAAGGATATTTCTGTGCTACCCAAATTCACTTTTAAATCTAAAGTGGCATCTAACAATTGCTCCTGAATAATGGAAGTCCATAATTTTTTGTCAGTCTGGTCCGACTCCACTTGAAAGCCACTGGATAATTTTTGTTTAATTGGCTCAATGGTTGAGTAAGGAATTACCATTGTAATGGTGCCATTGGCATTTTCTAATTCCACATCGAAAGTAGAAGCAATAACTATATCTGTTGGTGGAACTATCCCTACAAATTGTGGGTTGATTTCTGTTCTAACGAAACTGCAATCAATAACTTCTACTGCGGACCATGCATCTTCCAGATCATTAATAGCTAAATCCACAACTTTACGCACAATTTGAAGTTCAATAGGAGTAAAGTCTTTTCCCTCTATTTTTGTATAGGGCCTATCTGCACCGCCAAAAAAACTATCTACCAGAGCGTAGGCCAGTTTACTTTCTATTACAAAAAGTGCCGACCCTCGAAGGGCATTAAATCTTAATACACTCATGCAAGTCGGCATTGGCAAAGTGTTAATAAATTCACCAAACTTTAAAAAATCAGTACTCGCATGATTAATACTGGCTATTTTTCGGAGGGTTGAGGAAAGCGAAACTCGAAAGGAGCGCATGAATTTTTCATAGATAACATCTAATTGTGGAAGTCGACCTCTAATAATTCGATCTTGTGAAGTTAAATCATAGACAACAACAACTTGCTCATCGCCATTACTATCTAAATTGCCATCGCCCTTGGATTCAGAGTCGCCCAATTCTCCTTCGGAGACCGCTGCTAAGAGTGCATCCACTTCACTTTGCGATAATACCTGACTCATGTCTTATCCTTTAATTATAAATCAGCTCAGTAAAATAAACCCGTTTAATCTGACCTTTAGTAATAAACAAATTTACCTGATCTCTAATTTCATTGCGCAAAATATCTTTTCCATCTTTAGTTGAAACCTGAGTGTAGGTTTTACTAGAAAGAATTACGATAATGATATCGCGAATTTTTGGTTTCAATTGCTCGATTTCAGCCAGAACATTTTCATTATCAACTTCTAGTTCCATATTCAATTTTAGAAGTTTTCGACCACGACTGCCTGACAAATTAACTAAAAATGTTTCTAATGGAATTAATTGTCCAATGAAGTCTTTATTCTTAACTTCTTCTTCTTGAGCCATTTTCTCGCCCTTAATAACATCATCAATGCCAGGCTCATGAGCTTGTTTCTTTTTATCCATCCATAGCATGGTGCCAATACCTATGATCACCAACATATTCACAATAGCTAACAGAATATAAAAAGTGGGCTTCTGTCCTTTACCACTCGACGACTCTCCACCCGCGGCTTGTTGGGCTGCTTTTTCTTCTGCCACTCCTCCTCCTTAAGGCTGGATACTTACAAATACCAGTTCTTCAAATTAAAATATAAGCAAGTGTGATGCCATATGGTCTTTAGGATTGAGTCTTATCAGACTTCATAAACTTACGGCTATGAAACTAAAGGAAAGTCCCGTCATAAGCTTAACTCCAACCCATGTCGGGTTGGAATTTTTGACAGGACCAGTGGTTTTATTATCTAGATTAAACTAGTTTATATTGTTCAATATTTGTTTGTGAATTTGTGGATTTGCGGCCAAAATTGTTGAGTGCAAAGGGTGATAATCATTACCATGAAAATCAGAAACGACTCCTCCTGCTTCCTTAACTAATAAACTTCCAGCGGCAGTGTCCCAAGGCATTAAGTTCTGTTCCCAAAAACCTTCAAACACTCCTGCGGCAACCATGCATAAATCATAAGCCGCGGCACCAGCACGGCGAATTCCCCGCGAGCCATCAACAAGACGACTAAATAATTTTAACTGTTGATCTAACAACTCTTTGTTTTGCGCAAAAAATCCTGTCGCTAATAAGGCTTCACTAATTGAAGCTCTTTTAGATACAGAAATGGCTTTACCATTTAAAAATGCACCACCACCTTTTATGGCGTGAAATACTTGGTTCAAAACTGGAGCATCAACAAGAGCCAGTACAATTTCATCATTAAGCATTAGACCCAGACTAATACAGAAAATTGGGAATTGATGCACATAGTTCGTTGTACCATCCAGAGGATCTAATATCCAGCAAGGTTGTTTAGGAATTTTCTGCGGGCGACTGGGACCCTTTGTTGCTTGAGCAAAACTTTCTTCTGCTAACACACTGATTTGCGGATTCTGTTTTATAAGATAATTAGTAATCACTCTTTCGCTTTCCACATCCGCTTCTGTTACTAATCCTGCAAGTTCTTTCTCATTAACTTGGGATAAACGTCCATAGTAATCCAAAAGAATTTCACGACCAAGATGGGTCGCCTTTTTAGCATCCTCAAGAGTTTGTTTTAAATCTAACTGGTCTAAAGTCATTAAAGTACTAAAATCCCCCTTCTTTAGCTTTGTCAAGATTTTCAAAGTTTGACCATAACCGTCTTGAAGGATAAACTAAATATTATTGTTATGTTTTCCATTTAGGGGAGGAATATAAAATGTTAAACAAAACGGGAAGTTCAAGGATGGATACCCTTTTAAAAATCGTCCTAATATTTGTAATGTCGGTTTTATCTTTTTCAATAGGCGCATTTGTTGGCAAACAAGTCAGCGACACAGAGTACCGACAAGCGATGCTTGAGAGTGAACATGGCATAGGGCGCACTACCGCTTCTGTGGACCCACACTCAACAAATCACAATCCAGAAAAAGCTCTGAGTGAAGAGGACATTGCCAGTCTAACTGAAGAGTTTGTAAATGTAGAAAAAAAATCTCTTGAAGAAGAACATGGTGAAATACATCCCAGCGAAGAGGCTTTAGATTCCGAACCCACTAAAGATAGTCATGGCAAGAAGGAACACTTAGAGGTTCAAGATAATAGCTATAAGAAGCTTAACCAAAAGCACTCCAAAACTGAAACAAACACAGCTGAACATAGTGAGGAAGCCAAAAAACACAGTAAGAAAGCTCCCGAAACATCTACTGCTGCAAATCGGGTTTCGATGAATATGGCTCCGGAAAAAGATCCCGCTCACAAAAGATCTCCTACTAGCCTATTGCCAACTACACCTGCCTCTTCCATTGGAAAATACACTGTTCAAATTGCTTCCTATGCAACTGAACCCGAAGCTAAAAAACATGCTTTAGATTTAAAGGCCAAAGGCTTCAGCGCCTTTTACATTCCAGCGGATATCCGAGGACAAACTTGGTATAGAGTGAGTGTAGGTTTGTTTACAAATTACAATAGCGCAATGGCCTTTCGCAAAGAATTACAAACTGAAGCGAATGTGCAATCTTCTATCATTCAGAAAATTGTTAAATAAATTAATTTAAATAGTTCATATGAAAGCCCAGCTCTTCGGAGTTGGGTTAAAAGGAATAACCCCATCGCAAAGTAATTGCTACTTCTGTATCCCTCTCTTCACGAAAAATGGGAAGAAATAAATCCAGCGATAATGAAGAATATAAAACCTCAAAAAATGTTTTAAAAACTCCACCCTGAGCATTGAGTGTATAAACAAAATCTCCAATTCTACTATCCGAGTCTGTATTTGTAATTTTCATCTGAACCCGCTCTTGGCTTAAACCCAAGCCAGAACCCACAAACCAACGCCAATTTCTTTCTGGGTTAAAATCGTAAATGACTCCAGGATTCAAGTCCAGCCGAGAGTACTTTACACTCAAATCCCCTTCCGATGTTTCCTTTACCAAGTAATGAAGTTCAAGCAGATAAAACCATTTAGGATTTTCACTTTGAACTTGAGCAAACAAGGAGTAGTCATCATAAGCATTATAATATTTCGAATCCGCTTCTTTTTCGAGGCGAGAAGATACTCCCAAACCTATCACTCGTTTTGGTTGAGCAAAAACCATTTGGCAAGGCAATAGGAGAATCAAATATAATAACTTAAATTTCATGGGCAACTGCCGAGGGTGATTCTGTACAATAGGGGCTTCTGTACAATTCTTCGACTAATCTACAAATCTCAGGTTCTCTCTCTACTTTCAATTTTTTTAAGACAAAATCAATGGGTTGAATGGGTGATAAAAACTGATCTAAAAAATTGGATTGAATATATTTATCAATATCCTTTAGACTTGCGATAAGTGCGAGTAAAATCTTCTTTTCGACATTGGCTCCGTATTTAGATTTAAGAATTTTAGCACTCTGGAGCTTTCTAAAAAATTTTCCATAATCCGCAGCCAATAAATAAAAATATCGCTCTTCACTCTCAATTCCTAGCTGTTTCCACTTTAAATAGTTTATTTTTGAATTCTCACACCTAAAGTTATTAATGTGTTTTAAATTAAAAACTATATCCATCGGGCTTCTAAAATATTTGCTGTAAGAGCCTGTCAACTTTCGATAACCTCCACTCTTAATGGAATCACTCAAAAAATCATCATTTTTACTATAAAAATGTGCGTAGACATCAGCACTCCCTTCGTCCCAGGCTCGAGAAATAACAAAATTTGTTTGCTGAATGATCTTGCGTAGAGATTCCCTATTTATAGGGTTAATATTCTCAAGTTTAGAGTCAATAATATTTAAGGCATTCATTTTTGCATGAATAGCAATGGAGTTATAAAATTCTTCATTTTCACATATTTTAAAATCTTTCCCTTTACTTGTAAGAATCGCCATTTCTGAATTTTCAAAAACACTAAACCAGTCCACTTGACTGTTGTAAAGAGCGTGAAAATGTTCATGAGCTATGACGGCTCCATTAATATATAAAGGATGTTTATCTCCAACATAGGGTAATATGTTGATGGTATCATTCATTTTAGTATAAAATGCATTATTAGCATTATAAAAATTAGCACCAACACGTTCCAGGGTATTCACCCCCACTGTCCTTGGCCATTTTAAAAAAGATTTAATCCCCAAGCTCTCATCTAGTTTTCGCAGATGGTACATATGAGCATAGGAAGTCACTGCCGCAATACTTTTTACATCTGTGGGTACTAATACGCCATCCGATCTGACCATATTGGGTTTTGCAATCTCACCCTGTGGTCCACCATAATGGCTATAGTCACCACTCACAATAACACGAGCCGAAGCCCCCTCCATAAGATAAGGGTCCTTTAGATCATCAATGACAACATCTTGGAAGACCACCTTTCCAGAAGCTTGCCCCCAGGGAATGTGATAGGTATTAATTTTATTAGCTTGTGGTTTGAATTCACTACAAGAATTAAGTAAAATTAAAGCTGGAATAAACAACAAATACGAAAACTTAAACATAGTGATGCTTTTAGCAAAACATGATCCAGATGGCTAAGAATTTATGGCAAGAAGGGGGCAAAAATAATGTTCAAATCAACAACAAGTGACAATATTCCGCCCAAAAAGGTTCCCGGTTAAATTTCAAAAAGGTTCCCGGTTAAATTTCCGATAAGCACCTAGTCATAGCTGAACATATAAATTTAAGACTTATAATAATAAATTGTAAAACAGGACTTAAATATCCATATAGTGCAAGCACTAAAAATAATAGAGCCGGAGTTGCCTTGCAACAATTGTAATATTGCAAAAAGGTTCCCAGCTGAGTTCACATTACCAGTACGACATTATTACATCTAAACATCTAAATTTAAAATTCTTAATTAATTTCTATCCTTAATTCTCTACAAGCATCATAAGAACAAGATTTCCGATTCAACAAAAAGAGAATTATTTCTTTAATTGGTATTATAATAATAAAGAAAGGTTGAATTGTGAGAGAATAAAGATTGATAGAAAATAAGGAAGCTAAGGCTAAAACTCAATCTAAATCCAATTTAAAACTTAAAGAAAAGTAAGTTCTCTTAGATCTAAGTGACAAATCTCTTTAAAATTTAAAAAGATTTACAACCTTTAACCATCGATTTTTCACAGCGCCGGAGTTGCCTTGCAGCAATAGCAATAGCAATAGCAAAATTGAAATCACTTTCATCCGAAATACGAATTATTTTTTTATTCTTGACTATAGAATTCTTAAAAAACAAAAACAGAAGTGTAATACTTTAAAAGCCTTCTGCGATAGTCTTTTAAACACAATAAAGCCCCTCTAAGGCTAGTTTCCTGAATAAACATCAACATTTATCATGAATTTTTAAAAGACTCTCCAGACCCATTTAAAAAAGAAAAATAACACTTTAAAAACCAATGTTATAAAGTCATTGAACTAATGAACTAATGAACTAATGAACTAATGAACTAATGAACTAATGAACTAATGAACTAATGAACTAGAGGAGTTCCCATGAGTTGTAATATGAAAGAAAGCACTACTTTAAATTTAAAGCATCTTAAAGACCATGAGCTTTTAACTCAAACTTTAAATCTTGTGCAAAAAGAGCGACACATGCTTACCCAAGTTCTCCATCATCTTAAGGAAGTAGAACGGCGCAGATTGTTTTCAGACCTTGGCTATCAAAGTTTATTTGAATATGCAGTTAAGGAACTCAAATATAGCGAAGGTCAAGCTGGCAGGAGAATACAAGCGATGAGGCTTTTAAAAGAACTTCCAGAAATTGAAAAGAAAATTGAATCAGGGGCCTTAAGTCTAACCAATATCTCTCAAGCTCAAGCCTACTTTAGGGAAGTCAAAAAATCCGTAAAATTAATAGAATACACAAAATCCGCAGCAACTAAAACGGAATCAAATAAAATATTAAAAGCTAGCGACAAAGTAAAAATACTAGAAAATTTAGAAAATAAATCTACTCGCGAGGGGCAAAAAATACTTTTACAAATGTTACCCGAAATCGCATTACCAAAAGAGAAAGAACGCATACTTTCTGATCACCATACAGAAATCAGATTTGTTATAAATCAAGAGTTAAAAAATAGGCTTGCTGAATTAAGATCCTTATTAGGCGCAAAGGGTGCCACGATGAACATGGCGGAACTTATCGAATATATGACTAAAACCAGTATCGAAGCGATAAAAATTAAAAAGTTCGGAAAGAAGCGGGTCTTAAACGAACCATCACTGGAAAACGTGGGGAGAGCTATAGAAACGCAAAAACTTCTAGAAGCACAAAGACATATAGAGGAAGAACACAACGTGTCCTTATTTGAATTCCAAAACAAGGCTTCAAAAACAAAGTCTAAACGGCCCTGTGTCGCAAGTACTAATACTAAAAACATTAAAAATAACTTACAGCTAAAGACACATTTACCATACAGCAAACAAGCCAAATCTAAATTACAACAAAAGCAAATAGCGCCGGAGTTGCAATGTAGTATGAACTCCACAACTAAAAATAATAAATGTCTTACGAATATCGATGAAGATGAGTTAGGCAAGAAGCCAATAGCGCCGGAGTTTAACTGCAATAATATAAGTAAAATTATTCAAGATCAGAAAACTCCAGATGGAACTCAAAAAAATAGATTTAGTAAATTAACGGCTAAACTAAAATCAACTGAAAAACCAATTAATAGATCAACAGTTAAATCAACTAGTAGTAGATACATCTCCCAATTAATGAAGTATCAGGTTTGGCAGAGAGACGAAGGGAAATGTCAAATATGCAGTGGTCAAAGTTTTTTAAATATTGATCACATTCAACCCTTAGCTATGGGTGGAAAATCCAAGTTAGCAAATTTAAGACTTCTCTGCTTTAATTGCAATCAGCGACAGGCTATTAATACATTGGGCATAAAACGAATGGAAACTTATTTATAAAAAATGTCATATTAAAAAATAAATAATAATTCAAATAAATAGCTAACCTTTTTTTAAGACAAGATTATTCAATATTTAAATACTTACATTATTTAAGGCTATAAATTATTAGTAAGAAGAATTGGGCTTGTAACGCATTAACTACGAAAAAGTCGACAGTCACCTTTTTGGGTCGCCTTTTTGGTCGCCTTTTTGTTAAGACCTAAAGACTAATGAATAAAACCGATAGGGTTTTTCTTTTCTGGATCGGGTGAGTTGTCTTTGGGTAAAAATCCAAATCTTGTTTTCTCTCCATGTGCTTTTTGCTTCAGTCTTGAGGTATAGTTGGAAATTTCTATGAAATCGTGTTTGAATGCATAAATATCTTTATATTCTGTACCCGATTTTCTTAAAGCTGAAGCTGAAAAATCTCCTTTATATTCGACATTCAACATTTGAGAAATCTGTAAATACATCCCAGGTATACCTTCTGCATTCAGAGCAAGAATTTTATCAGCAATCTGAGTTGAAAACTTTATTATTTGCTCAACAGGAATTTCTTGACTCACTTCCAGAGCTAATTTTTCCAAATTCACAGGTTCTTTTTTTAAAGTTGGCAACTCCATATTTCTGCCAAAATGGTACATATCACTGCTGTCATCGGTACAAGCCGTTATAAGCTCCACTAATTTTTCACGATTAATGTAAGAACCCACATCCTTCCCAGATTTATCTTTGAAATTTAATTTTAAATTTTCATTACTCAAGCTTTGAGAAATCAAAACTTTAGAAGCTAGCCTTAAAGAAAATAAATCTCTTTCCGCCTCCATCGCTTCTTTCCAAAGTTTTTCTGTAACTTCATCTGATTGGTTCAACACTAAGTCACAATCTCCCCAAGCAAAAAAAGATGATAAAAACACTGTTATAAATACTATCTCCCTCATTACTCCCCCCATACAGACACAATAATTTACTCATTGTGTTACTCAGGAAAGAAGCAAGATTTTTTATAGAAGCTTTCTATGTATTTATTTTACGTATCACAGCGCATTATTATGAATCCAATACAAGAATTACCCTTCTAATCTCATTATTTTTAATTTCATCTATAAGTCATAGTTTGAGATTATTTCCAAATAAGGTTAATAAAACGAATGATTCAAATTATTTCTGGAACCAATCGACCTGGAGCTAAAAGTTTAGAAATTTCTAAAATTGTTAAACAACAATTCGAAATTCTTCATGAAAAGGCCGAAATCCTTGATCTTGGTCAATTAGATTTTTCTGCTCTGAATGGCTCACAGTACGGAGAAAATCAACCTGAATTTCTAAAAGTTGTTAAAGCTCAGCTCCGTTCGGCAAGAGGTTTTGTTTTTGTCGTTCCCGAATACAATGGCTCTATGCCGGGCATTTTAAAATATTTTATTGATCATTGGACCTACCCCGATACCTTTGAGTATCGCCCCTCTTGCTTTATAGGTTTAGGTGGCCGCTTTGGTGGTATGCGACCTGTAGAACATCTACAAGGGGTAATGGGTTATCGAAATGCCTATCAATTTCCAGAAAGAGTTTTTATTTCTAATGTGTGGAACCTCCTCAGCGACGGAAAGATTATAGATGAAAACATTTTTAATTTATTGCTCCGTCAGTTGGAAAATTTTTCGAGATTTATTAAAGCCCTTGAAAGTCAAAAATTAGATGCCAATAGTTTTTTAGCTGCAAAAAAATCTCAAGCTTAATGTGAAAAACAAAATAGACGTAGTTGCTGCTATTATTTCCAATGATTCGAAAGAAATTCTTTTTGCTCAAAAGCCCCCTCAAGATAATTATTTACCCAATTTCTGGGAGTTCCCCGGTGGCAAAATTAAAAACGAAGAAACACCCAAAGATGCGCTTATAAGAGAAGTCAAAGAAGAATTGGATTTAGATATTCAGGTAGTAAAACACTTTAAGTCTGTACTCCACGAATACCCTTTTGCGAGGGTCCATCTTCATTCTTATTTGTGCTTTTCAGAAAAAGCTCAGGCTGTAGCATTTGAACATCAGAAGATTTTATGGCTTAAAAAAGAAAAGGCGCAAATCTTAAATTTTGCGCCTGCAGATATTCCCATTTTTCAAAAATTATTGCTTACCAACTGGCCTTAGTTACACCGGGCAATAAACCTCTGAGTGCCATTTCACGAAAAGAGATTCTTGATAATCCGAATTTTCTTAGGTTGCCACGTGCACGGCCTGTAACAAAACAACGTGTAATTACACGACAGCGAGAAGTGTCTCTAGGAAGTTTTTGTAATTTAAGGTGAGCTTCAAAACGCTCTTCTTCGGAAAGCTTCATGTCAGAAACTTTATTTCTCAACTCAGTACGAAAAGCGGCATATTTTTCAGATTTGATTTTTCTTTTATTATTCTTTATAATTGAACTCTTTTTTGCCATAACTCTTATCCATCTCCTTAAAATTTGAGAAACATTTAAATACCGCATGGCAAAAGCTTTATCAAGGAATTTAAAATAAATAAATTCAATGACTTAGACATTGGCTATGGTACAAAAGAATTTATGGATTTGCATAACTATCTGGAAAAAAAGCTAAATCCCTCGCAATTTCAGGCTGTTAAGATGTTACAAGGCCCCCTTCTAATTTTAGCTGGGGCGGGATCTGGCAAAACAAGAGTTCTTACTTATCGCATCGTTAATTTAATTGCTCAAGGCGAGGCCTCCCCTGGTGAAATCCTTGCCGTGACTTTTACCAATAAAGCCGCAAAAGAAATGGCTAGCCGCACATATAAAACCCTGGAGGAAATGGCTATTCCTGTTTATCAAGAGCTGTGGATAAGCACTTTTCACTCCACATGTGCGCGGATTTTAAGAGATAAAATACACCTTTTAGATTATCAGCCCTTTTTTGTAATTTACGATGATTCCGACCAATTAGGTATGATCAAAAAAGTTATGGGTTTGTTGAACATAAACGATAAAATCCACCCGGCAAAAGCTTTTAAAAGTCGAATTAATGAAGCTAAAATGTTGGGCCTAGCCCCCGAAGATCTAATCAAAAGCAACCACTTCCTGATGGATGAAAATAGTCAGAAAGTTTACAGTCTTTATGAGCAGGAAATGAAGCGGTCCAATGCTTTAGACTTTGGGGATTTGTTAGTAAAAACTCATGAACTGTTTAAAATGTATCCCGATATCTTAGAAGAATACCAAGATCACTTTAAATACATCATGGTCGATGAGTATCAAGATACCAATCACATTCAGTATTTATTGGTACAAATGTTGGCTAAAAAGCACCGAAATCTTTGTGTGGTAGGAGACGAAGACCAATCTATTTATAGTTGGCGAGGCGCAGATATAACCAATATTTTGGAGTTTGAAAAAGATTTCGAAGAATGCCATGTCATTAAACTCGAAGAGAATTACCGTTCAACAAAAACCATTGTCAATGCTGCCAATGAAGTCATAAAAAACAATACCCAAAGAAAAAGTAAAGTTTTATTTACCAATAACGATCAGGGATCAAAAATTGTTATACGCGAAGAAAAAACAGACTATGACGAAGCCAAGTATGTAGTCCGAAGCATCGAAGATATGATGCGAATAAATTTGGATTACAATTATTCTGATTTTGCTATTTTCTATCGTACCAATGCACAGTCACGTGTCCTGGAAGATCAACTTCGCTCTCATAGCATCCCCTATAAAATTATTGGTGGTTTAAAATTCTATGAACGCATGGAAATTAAAGACGTCCTGGCTTACATGAAGTTACTACTCAATCCCAATGATGATATGTCTTTTAAGAGGATCATCAACACTCCCGCCAGAGGAATTGGCAAGTCCACTGTTGGAAAGCTTGAAAATATAGCCAATGAACAACAAATCTCACTTCTTGCTGCATGTGAATATGTGAGTGATCATCGTTTAGTTCATGCTGGGGCCTGCAAAAAATCTCGCCACTTTAAACAATTAATGGATAAGCTAAATAAGACATACAGTAGAATTAAAACCTACAGAAATTTATTATTTAGAAATTCTGCAAGCTTCAGAATACGTATTAAAAACTCAAAGGGGAAAACACTCCAGAGGCCTGTAGGCCCGCATAGACAACTTAGAAGAATTTAACAATGCCATCGCTCAGTTCGAAAAAGAAAAAGAAGGTGAAGAAGGTTCATACTCATATCTCGAAGAAATGGCTTTAGTTTCTGATGTAGATAAAGTGGAAGACTCGGACAATTCAGTAACAATGATGACATTACATATTTCCAAAGGCTTAGAATAATTCTAATGTGTATATTGTTGGCATGGAGGGTCTTTTTTCCTACAGGAGTGGCTTTCACGATACTGACCCCAATGCTATGGAAGAAGAGCGCCGCTTGCCTATGGTGGCTGACCTGAGCCAGAGAGAATTTGTTTTCTTTTTAACTTATGCCTGCTCACGCTGTATGGGGCAAGAACAAACCAACCCCCTAGTCGCTTTATCAGTGAGGTCCCCAAAGAATTTGTAAAGTTTGAATCTAACCTTTGTTCAATCGAATTTCATTAATCGCCATGCAATAGTTCTGTAAATTCAAATTATTATTCACAAAAAATAAAATTTCTTCATTTGATAAAGTACCTAATTATGAAGAGTTTAGTGATCTGCCAAAATGCAGGCTTACAGAAAAGGTATGAAAGTGCGCCATCCTACATTTGTGCTGGAACCATTTGTCAACTTGAAGGTAGTGGCGACATCAAAAAGTGAAAGTCCTCTTTACTAATTCCACATTAAAAAAGTTTGTAATAAAGTACGCTCGTCTCGAAATTATTTAAAGTTTTTTATATTTTATTCCTCTTGATAATCAAAGACATCATTGGGAATAATTATTTCTTGGGGAGGTGGACTGATATACACACCCTCTTTACCATCCCAACCCTTATAAAAACGTTTCTCGTTTTGGTGATGGACTTCAAAGTTTGGCACAATGCCCACCTTTCCCCCTCCACCAGGGATATCCAATGAAAGATTGGGCATAGCTAAACCACTTAAATTTCCCCACAATTTTCTTTGAATTTCCATTGAATTTTCCACAGAGGTTCTTAAGTGATCGCTGCCCTCCGAGGGATCGCACTGAAACATATAATAGGGCTTCACTCTTAATTTCAAAAGACGTCGAGAAAGGGCTTTAACAATTGCAGGGTGATTATTCACTCCATTGAGCAAAACCATTTGATTAAAAGTAGGAAAACCATGGTCTACCAACAAAGAAAGTGCTTTTGCGGACTGAGCTGTGATTTCTTTTGGGTGATTGAAATGAAGCATAAAATATATAGGATGATATTTTTTAAGACTTAAAAGCAAGTCCTCTTGTATACGCATCGGAGACACTATGGGCATTCTTGTTCCAATACGAATCAAATCAACATGATCAATTTGTGAAATATCCTTCACCACTTGCACTAAGCGTTCATTACTTAGTGTAAGTGGATCTCCACCAGACAATATAACTTCACGGACCTCTTTTCTTTGTGAGATGTACTTAAGTGCAGATTCATAATCATATTGGTTAATAAATGCCTGATCTTTTCCGGTAAAGTGTTTGCGCGTACAATAGCGACAATACACCGAACAATAATCTGTAATTAAAAATAACAAACGATCAGTATAGCGATGGATAATGCGTGAATGAGGACGGTGTTGATTTTCTCCCAAGGGGTCCAACATTTGCTGAGAGTGAGATTGATATTCCCTTATATTTGGCATCAGAATTTTTCTAATGGGATTTTGCGGATTATTTAAACTAGCTAGGCGAGCGTAGTAGGGAGTGACCTGAATTTTAAACTGCGGATTATCAAAGGCTTGGAGCTCTTCTTCGCTTAACTGGAAATAATTGGAAAAATCCTCACGCTTTTTTAAAGCATTGCGCGTTTGCCATTGCCAATTGTGCCAATCCTCTAATTTAACTCCAGGAGGCGGCTCAATAAATAGAAAATTATAATTCATACCCCTATCCTTAAAACAATTCGCAAAAGGTACCAAGTCCCTTTTTACGTTGCGGTGGAACGTAAAAAGGGACTTGGTACCTTTGACAATTAAGGGCTTTGGGGGTGTTAGTTGATATTCTTTGGCAAGTTATTGATTTTATGACTGAAAATTGGATTTTCTTAGAAAGTGTTTAGTTTTGTAATCTTGTGTAAAAAAAGGCGACACCGGGGCCTTCCCTATATTTCTTTGTAATTACATATACTTACTAGTTTGGCACTTCTGGAGTGAGCTTTGTAATAACTATTGTTGGAATAATAATATTTTGCGCGAAATCGCAAACAAGGAGAAGTACAAATGAAACCGAATAAACTAACAAGGTTAGCAGTTTTGGGCATGTTAGGTGCACTGGCTGTTAATATGTCTATATGGTGGGAAGCCAATGAAAGCGGAAGTGATAATTTTGCATCATCAAGAACTCGCTCATCAAGATCTACAAGCAAAAGAAGCAGCAACAACGACCGATTAGAAAGATGTGTGCGCAACGCTATGAATGCCCCACGGTTAAATGAACAATTGTTTGAATGTAAAATAGATAGAGGTGGCAATGAGGTTGTAGTCACAGGAAAACTTGAACTCACTCAACGTGAAGACACTTTGGGTTCTTCAACTTCTGGTAAAGCCACACTCATTGATTTAACCGAAGGCAAAAGAGCCACTGAGAAGGAAAAAGATAAGGATATTAAAAAAATAGATACTTTCGCCCTCCACCTCACAGCCGCCACTAATGAAAATTGTAACGGAGATTGCGAAAAAGCTAAAGTCAGCAAAACCTACTATAGCGATAAAGATGGGAAAAAGCGCAAAGATTTTTCCATAGTAATGGGAAAAGATGGTGGCTTAGCTAATGATACCCTAAGTAATATTCATGAAATCCTTGCTGTCATAGATGATGATCTTGCCGACCAAAAACGAGATGCACGAGAACAAAAGAAGCGTGATCGCAAATATCAAATGTGTACCCACGATGCTGAAGGCTTTAAATTAGATATAGGTAGTGAAGAATTTGACGCCTGCGTGGAAACACAGCTTTCAGAGCTTAGCGGTGAAGACTTAAGAAAGTTTGTTAACAGTCGTTTGTTCCCTTATATGACTAATCTTGCATTAACAAACCCCGAAAAAGCCAACGAGTATCGCAGTATGATTGAATCAAACATGAATTGTTCAGATCCTGAAAGTTTTAAAGGATGTAGTGGTACCAACTCTAATTTCCTTGCTGGTACACTTATGAATTTTAAAGATTTCCAATCCGATTGGTCAAAAAGAAATCAGTTGTTTGATCAAGCACACAAAAAGTTGCAAAGTGATGCTCAGTACTTACCTGCAAATCAACGAAGTAATTTTATTAAAAATAATATGGAAAAATTTAATGCTAATTATGTGGATAGTTATGTAAACCCTAGAATGAACAGAGAACGTAACAGCTCTCCAATATTTGCCGAACAGTATAATCTTATTGAAAGAACTCTTGAATTGGGTCGCCCCTCAACTAATATTTGGGGTGATGTAAGCTCAAGTCGTCGGTATAATGGCGATAATGATTACGGTCTTAACTTCTCTGAAGATTTAGCCAGAGCCTCGCTGGAAGCACTTTACCCTGAATACAGTCGCGACCAACGTACCGATTCCTATTCTAGACGTCGTAGCTCATTGGATGACAGTAGTGATCGCATTCGCACAAGACTTTCAGATATTGATAGAACTACTAGGAGCTTAAGGCAAATTCGTAATGGGAAAATTTGAAATTTTAATTGATTAAGTTTTCATTTGTACTTGCAAGAGCCAAAGTTATTCGGACTTTGGCTCTTGTTTTTTTTCGTAGATTAGTTTTTTTGCTTTTTCTTTTCCTTCACTCAATACATCTGTGGTTGTTTGTACTGTACCCTGGATGACTTTTCCTGAAGTTTCTACTGTAGTTTTAATGACTTTTCCTGTGAGTTCAGCTGTTCCTTTAACAAATCGTCCAGCCATACCCAACTTTTCTAATTTTTTTGCAAAGTAGTCGACAAATCTATCCAACTTTAAAGAAAAACTAATAAAACTTTGCGACCACCACTCATCACCATTTCCGGCTCTAATTTCAAATTTTAAATCCAGTCTTTCATGAACAGCTGTTGTAAAACCAAAACCTACACCATAGGCAAAAACACTGCGATCGCGCTCTTCATCACGATAATTGATAGCACCCAATAACAAGCGAGCATGGGTTACAACTTTGTCACTAAGATCGGTAAATTGCCATCGCAAACTACTAAACAGAACACCATTGGTAAATCCAGAGCGCCCACCAGCTCCACCAATAAAATCTGCATATTGTTGGCAACTCTGTGAATCTGAAAACATACATCTACCAATGTGAAAACCCATATTGCCACCTAGCCAATACATATTGTTGGCCTCCCACATGGAACCTAATTCAAAATTGTATTCAATTTTTTCAGGAACATAGGGGTAAAATTTAGACCAGGATTGAGTTTTTAACACTGGTGGATCGTCATGAGCTTTTACAGATAAGCAAATTAAAAAGAGAAAAAGGAAACTAAATATAAATTTCATAATTTTATTTGATCACAGATTAAGAAAATTTAAAATTTCAAAAAATAATACCGCAACGACGAAATAGTGAAACGAAAACCTGTGCTAAAAATAAAAAACCCAGGGGTTTCCCCCTGGGCCCTGCCCGCTATCTCAAGAATGTCCATCCAAGATGCAAATCAAGATGTAATCTAGAAGCTAATAGCGGCTTTTGTAACTAAACCAAATGCAAAACCTGTATCAAAATTATTTGTGTTTCCACCCTCAAAGGCTTTACCAGGAAACAATAATCCAATTTGATTGACCCAAGTCACCCGATCAAAAGGTCGATAATTAAAAGCCATATCCAACTCATAACCCAAGGATTTATCAGTATCACCTCCAACAAGAGGATCTACCTGTAACCAGGCTGTAGTTAAAGTAGTTTGTAAGTCCCATTTATCATTCCATTTATATGTCAAAGATGGTGAGAAGTAATAAACATTCGAAAGAGCCTCTATATCTGGCTGGTTGTGGTCAGTGGTTGTTGTATTTGTATTTTGTGTGCCGACAAGCTCTGTTCTAAAAAAGTTTTTTTGGCCAAGAGTATGATTAAACATAAGAAATGCTATGTCATAGTTTTTATCAAAAACAAAACCTTCATAGCGGTTGTCTGTATTGGGATCATCACCGGTTGCAAAGCCTGTTTTAATGGCATATTGCAAACTGGAATTTTCAGGTTTGTAGCTAAATTCTATTGCTAAGCCATAACCTGCAAGTTCGACCTCTTCGTCGAGAGCTGTAACAATTCCTAGATTTCCTTCTTGCCAACTGGCTTCAACACCAAAACGAAAATCTTTAGTTTCCTTCAAGCCATACAAGCTAATATTTCTTGTGCTGAGTCGACCTTTCCTGGCACCAGCTCCACCAATAAAAAAATCACTTCCGTTTTCAGGTACATCATTCCCACCATTAGCGCTTCGACCCTGGTAAAAGAGTCCCATCTCCATTCCAGATTCAGGACTTTCATATTGAAACTGAATCATCATATCATTGACATCATCACTTCCCTCTAAACTAGTCGTTCCAGAAGTTCCCTCTGCTACTTTGCCATACATGGGTAATAAATAAAGATTTCCCATAACAATTTTGTAGCCAACCAAATCACGATTATCCATCCAATGATCAAATAATCCATTCCCTGAGCTATGAACCATACCCAAACCAAATTGCAATGGAACACGACCAACTACTAATGCACCAAATTCTTGGGTTAAGGTTAAATAAAGTTCTGATACTTGAAGGGACTCGGGTGCTTGAGATTGAGATGCCACGTTGCTATTTGAAGAGTTTGTTGGAGAGGCTGTACCTACACCATTTCCCCAAATAGATCCTAATTGATTGCTAGGTAAATTAGACAGTCCGTAATTAAAAATATCAAAACGAGTACGAATAGTAATTCCATCCGCAGCATCAATTCTAGGTCGTAAAATCAAATGTTGTAGGCCATATGATTTTTCTTTTTTACCACTTAAATTTGAATTACTAATACTCAAGCCTTCTATTCTATAAAGACCCGACCACTGAAAATCACCTGCATAGGAGCCCCAACTTATAACTAGGGAGGAAAATATTATCGCAATATTAAACGCAATTTTTACCATTTTTTTGCACCTTGGTTGTTCGCTACACAGTCTCTTACTGGCTGCTAACAAGTCAATTAAAACAGACTATTGCCATACATTACAATACAATTTATTTTTTATTGAAACCTTGTGTTAATCAATTACACCCAAGACATCTTTTTCACGCAAAATAAGCACTTCTTTATCTAAAATTTTCATTTGTGAAGTTGAAAATTCACTAAACAAAATTTTATCTCCCGCTTTTACATCCATCGGTTTCAAATGTCCTTTGCTATTTTTATGGCCACGGCCAACAACCAATACTAAACCACTATTGGGCGCCGACTGTACAACAGAGTCTGGAATATAAATTCCGCCTTCAGTTGTGTTTGACTTCACTTGGCTTTCCACCACCAGTCTGTCGTCCAAAGGTGTAAATAGTTCTTGCCAATTAATTTTTCCAGAGCTTTTAGAGATCGCACTAACTTTCTTTTTAGTTGATTCTGTTGTTTTTTTGCCTTGGTTGACTGATTTTTTTTTCCCAGGCTTTGTTTTCAGCTTAGTTAATGTAGTTTTCACTGCGGCTTTCTTTGCAGTTACTTTCTTTGCAGTTACTTTCTTTGCAGTTACTTTCTTTGCAGTTACTTTCTTTGCAGTTACTTTCTTTGCAGTTACTTTCTTTGCAGTTACTTTCTTTGCAGTTACTTTCTTTGCAGTTACTTTCTTTGCAGTTACTTTCTTTGCAGTTACTTTCTTTGCAGTTACTTTCTTTGCTGTTGCTTTCTTTGCAGTTGCTTTCTTTGCAGTTGCTTTCTTTGCAGTTGCTTTCTTTGCAGTTGCTTTCTTTGCAGTTACTTTCTTTGCTGTTGCTTTCTTCTTATTTTTGTTTTTAGTTGCCACGACGTTGCATCTCCTCTTCATAATATTTTTTGTAAAGCACATCCCATTCGGGACTTCCTTCGACAACATTTCTTTTTAATGATGCGACGGTCGCTTTTGCTTTACGATCGACATCCTTCATTTCTTCAGCAAATTTTGCCGCGGCTCTTTTTGCAAGTCTCATTGCCAAATCGTCATCAGTAAAATCTACTAAATCTTCCTTCCAAATGCCATCTACAATAACCGAAGCCAAATGGCTTAATCTTTCGTCAGTAATCACAATACGATCCCTCTATCCTTGGCAAGTTTCTTTTTAAGAAGCGGAAACATTTTGTATCTTTGAAAACTTCCCGGATTTTGTCTTTCTAAGTCGTCCATCATGTTATTGACTTCCATATCGAGACGACTCTCCCTGTGAAAGTCAGCTTTCACCAACTCTACAGCTTTTTGAAAAGCAATTTCTTCTTTAGTTTTAAATTGAATGACATTTTGCTCTTTCAATTCCCGTAATATAGTATTAACTAATCTTTGGATTATTTTATCACTAACTTTCATATGTATGACTAAACGGAAGGGACAATAAAAAGTCAAGTACGCCTTATGAAATCAAAAAAAATTATTAAAAATATCCTCTTCATTTTTTTAGGACTTCTGACGCTAACAATCATCAGTTTAGGGATTTGGTTAAAAATGATCAGTAGCGAAATCCAACAACGTTTAGAAAAGGGTTGGTTCAAGGCTCCCATAGAGTTTTACTCTGCTCCCGATAAGTATTTTAATGGAAAAATAATCTCCAAAGAAAGTATGGAAAATTCTTTAAAATTGCGTGGTTTCATGTCCAAATCTAACACCCACCTTAAAAGTAATGAATACAAGTGGTTGTCGGCAGAAGACTGCCAGATGAACTTAGCAGAACCATTGCCAGATGAAACGCAAAGCTGTTTGGTTTTTAGAAAACAATTGCCACATGAATTCCAAGCATTAGCACTTTCAAAAAAATATAAAATTTTACAAACCTATTCAGGGGAACCTTTAAAAGAGGTGAGTCGTATTGAGTTGGCCCCCTATCTTTTTGCACAATACTATGGTGACCGCCCTATTTTGCGGCAGATTTTAACTCTTCCTGATGTTCCACTTTATTGTTCCCAAGCCGTCACAGCAATCGAAGACAAAAAGTTTTTAAAACACAAAGGCTTTAGCCCTTTGGGTTTTATTAGGGCAATTGTAAAAAATTTGACCTCTGGTTACTATGCTCAAGGCGGAAGTACCATTACCCAACAATTGGTTAAAAACTATTTTTTGACCTCAGATAAAACTGTAAAAAGAAAGATAAAAGAAATTGTTATGGCACTGGCTCTGGAATCACAGGTCAATAAAGAACAAATTCTTGAAAACTATTTAAACATTATCTACATGGGGCAAAACGGAAGCTTTGAAGTCCGTGGCTTTGGTGCCGCAGCTATCCACTATTTAAATAAATATATTACCGAATTGAATCTCCCTGAATGCGCTTTGTTAGCCGCTCTCCTTAATAATCCTGGAAGGTACAATCCTTATAAAAATCCTGAAAAAGCAATGGAAAGAAGAAACAAAGTTCTTAACCAAATGTTTGAACAAAACATGATTGACCAGGATCAATTTGCAAAATCAACTCAGTATCCTTTACCAAAAAGTTCAGAACGCTTAGCTGTAACACCTGCTCCTTATTATGTGGATGCAGTTTTTAAACAACTCACAGAAATGAATTTTCTTCCCCGATTTAGCGAAGAGGGCTTAAAAGTCTTTACCTACTTAAATTTGGATCAACAAAAGTGGGCGAGTCAAACCCTATTAGATGGAGTTCAAAATTTAGAAAAAAATAATGCAAAAATTGCCAAACTAAAAACCCAAGGACAGGAACTACAAGCTATGCTTATCCATGTGGATTTGCAAACAGGAGGCTTAGTTTCTTTAATGGGAGGAAAATCATATAAAATAAGTCAATTCAATCGCGCCTCAGATAGCCTTCGGCAAGTGGGATCCATCTTTAAACCCTTAGTTTATTTGGCCGCTTTAGAGAGCCAAAACATTAATGGAGAAAGCTACACTCCCCTCACTGAAATTTCTGATGAACCCTATATTTACAAATATGAGGGACAAATCTGGAAGCCACAAAATTACAGTGGTCAATTCCATGGAAAAATACCCCTCTATTACGCCTTAAAAAATAGTATAAATGTGGCTACAGCACGACTGGGTATTGATATTGGATTAGAACACATTATTGATGTCGCCCGTCGAATGGGAGTCCAGTCCGACCTAAAACCCGTTCCCTCTTTGACCTTGGGGGCCTTTGAAATGAGGCCCTTAGAAGTAGCAAAAGTTTTTTCGGGTTTGGCAAGAATGGGGTCTGTACCAGAGCTTCATCTTATTCAAAGTTTAGAGAGCTTGAATGGAGAAATCATATACCAAGCAGAAATGAAAAGCTCTTTACAAGTAGCCCCACAAAAAGTTGCACAATTAGTAGGAATGCTCAAACAAACTATAATTTCTGGCACGGCCAGATCTGCAAAAAAATTTGGTTTTCACTCCATCGCAGCAGGCAAAACCGGAACCACTTCAGACACCAAAGACGCCTGGTTTGCTGGCTTCACCCCTAGCGATTTAGTTGTTACTTGGGTCGGATACGACAATAATACTTCTAGTGGTTTAACGGGGGCTAGTGGTGCTCTCCCCATCTGGGTTCAATATATGAAGACCGTTACAGATCAAACAGAGGATCAAGACTTCCCATGGCCCGACGGCGTTTCAAAAAAAACTTTAACTTTCGAAGATAGTATGGAGTGGCTGGATTCACCCAACGAAGATGAGAGGCTTCCCATGGAGCTCATTGTAGAATAATTGAACAGCTCATGAAATTTTTCAGGGTAGATATTTTGTGGTGTCAATCTGACACTTTGTATGTTAATTTTTGTAATTCCTTCTTGGGGCAGGGAGTATATGAAAAATTGGCAACTTAGATTACCTAAAAGATATTAATTACTTAGATGGCATTTTTTCTATGACGCAGATGGCAGTTTTATTGCTTTAATCTAAACTGTCTATTGTTAATGGCGAATGGGTGTGAATTGAATGGGTAATATTAACAAAAGTGAAAAGAGAATCTGGTTTTATAGGATTCTAAGATTAGGTTTAGCTATTGCTTCAGGAATAGCTATTCAATTTATAGACCTAGATCACTTCGAGTATCTCACCTACGATTGGCGTATGCGCTTTAGATCTGCGCCCCCTGTCTCTGATCAAATAATTACAATAGCTATAGATAAAAAATCGATAAAGGAATTAGGAACATTTACTGAGTTGGGCACGGATATTTCTGCGGATATACATCTTAACTTCTTAAAAAAACTCATGACACAAAATCCTCATGCAGTGATTTACACAATTAATCGTGAAAACGATATACCCATTCAAGCGGAAAGAAATAGTGTATTGGAATTGGCTGATTACACATTGGACAAGCCTATTTTCATTGGCAGAGATCATGTTTTTAATCCTAGTGACAGTACACAAAGTCAATTTGAAGAGCCTTTTCATAAATTCAAAACCTTGCAAGCACCCATCACACGCGACCGTGAAACCTTTGGCAGAGACACTGTCACACGACGAGCATTGATATCTTTTGATGGATTTCCCACTATGCACAGCAAAATGGCACAAGAACTCAACCCTCAGGCACCTAAATCTTATAGGGGGCAATTTGATTTTTATGGCTCACAACAAGTTCACATAAATTATAGGCCCCAAGGGGCTTATAAGCCTATTTCTTTTGTAGATGTCGTAAATGGAAATATAGATTTAGAAATTTTTAAAAATAAAGTTATTCTCGTGGGCGATGATTCTGGCTCTAACCTCTCCGATTATGTAACAACTCCCTATTCTCGAGATCTATTGGCTATGTCCAACTTAGAAGTTCACGCTAATATTTTAGATACACTCTTAATGAATGATGCCCCCCTTAAATCCCCCCCTTGGTTGAGTTGGGTACTTACATGTTTAGTTTCTATTCTTATTGTTTTTGTTGTTTTAACAGTTAAACCTGCCAATGGTCTGACTGTAATTATATTAACTTTAATTGGGCTCATGAGCTTTAGCTTTCTTATGTTTTCTACATTTAATGTTTTTTTAGAAATTACACATCCTGTTTTAGCCGTTTTTATTTGTTATTACTTTTTCATTCCCTATCGCTTAATTTTAGAAAATCGCAAAAGCTGGGAGTACTACCATAAAAACAAGTTGTTAACTCAAGTTGAAGAATTAAAAAGTAACTTTATGAGAATGATGTCTCACGACTTAAAAACTCCCCTGGCCAGAATACAAGGCATGACGGAAATCATACGCCATGACAATACTTTAAAGCCCGAACAAATCAAAGCATTAGACACCATTGCCGAATCCAGTGAAGAACTTACTGAGTTTATTGGTTCTATTCTTAGTTTAGGTAGAATAGAAGGCAAAGAAGTTAAACTCAATATTCAAAGCAAAGATATAAATGCCATTCTAGAAAAAGTAGTTAACAAATACGAATACCAAGCTCAGTCTAAAAATATTCAAATTATTAAAGAGCTGGAACCTCTTTTTAGTGTGCAGGTTGATGAAGACTTAATTAAACAAGTTTTTGCCAATTTAATTGAAAATGCCATTAAATATAGTCCAGAAAACACAAAGATTTTGATATCTACCGAAGAAAAAAATGGGAAAGTTCTTATTCAGATTGCCGATCAGGGCATTGGCATTGACAAGAAAGACCAGAGTGAGGTCTTTACTAAATTTCATAGAAGCCCAAGAGTTACTAATGGCCCTATTAAGGGTTCTGGACTAGGTTTATATTTAGCAAATTATTTTGTAAATTTGCATTCAGGTAAAATCTTACTTGAAAGCGAACTTCAGATGGGTTCCACTTTCACAGTTGAACTGCCCACTGAGTTAAATGTTTAAAGGGAGAAGATATGTTAAATGTTTTAGTTGTAGATGACGATGCTGGCCTAAGGCTTTCAGTTAAATCTGCCTTAGTTGCCACAGAAAAATTTGCCGTCGACGAAGCATTTGATGGCGTCAATGCTATTGAAAAAATTAAAAAATGCAATTACAACATGGTTCTCTTAGATGTAGATATGCCCCGCATGAAAGGTTTAGAAGCTCTAAAACATATAAAAGAGTACGACCCTTCCATCATTGTAATCATCATGACCGCTTATGCCACAATCGATGATGCCGTTACTGCCGTAAAAGATGGAGCTTATAATTATGTTTCTAAACCCATAAAGGGCGAAGATTTAATTCAGATGGTGGAAAAAGCTTTGGCCGCCCATAGTTTAATTTCACAAGTTGCAGCTTCTGCTCCAACACTGACCATGGAATCGGGTCGCAAAATTGTTGGCAGCACCGCTCAAATGCAAAAAGTATTTCATATTATAGATAGACTTTCAAAAGTAGATACACCCGTGTTAATTCGTGGTTCATCAGGTACAGGAAAAGAGCTTGTAGCTCGTGCTATTCATGTAAATTCTCGATCTAAAGACGGACCCTTTGTTGCTATCAATTGCTCTGCCATTCCAGAAAATTTATTTGAAAGTGAATTGTTTGGACATGAAAAAGGCTCTTTTACAGGGGCTGATCAACGCAAAATTGGTAAATTCCAGTATGCAGAAGGTGGCACTTTATTTTTAGACGAAGTCGGAGACATGCCCTCTTTGATGCAGGTAAAACTCTTGCGTGTATTGCAAGAAAAAGTTTTCACTCCAGTAGGTTCCAATAGAGAAATTCAAACTAATGTTCGTATCATTGCCGCTACCAATAGGCCTTTGGAAGAAATGATAAAGAACAATGATTTTAGAGAAGATCTTTATTATCGTTTAAATGTTATGCCAATAACTCTGCCTGCTTTAAAAGATCGCCAAGAAGATTTAGAAAGCCTAATTAATAACTTTATTAGAAAATATAATGAAAAACAGGGGAAACGCATTATTAGTTGTACTCCAGAAGCCCTTAGCTGTTTTAAAAAATATGAGTGGCCTGGAAATATTAGAGAATTGGAAAATGTTATTGAACATGCTTTTATTTTGGAAGAGTCCAATCACCTTACTATACATTCTTTGCCTGAAAATTTGCTTATTGTAACAGGCACAGAGTTGAAAGCGAAACCCTTAGTTAGCAATGTCAATAAAAATAATGATCTTAATAAAGAAAATAATAATTCTGACCTTGTTCAAATTAATGATGACAAATTAGACTTCAATAAGCACAAAGAAGCCTTTGAAAAAGAATTTATTATTAAGGCTTTAACTATGTTTAGAGGTCGGATCAACCAGACTGCGTTACATGCCAATATTCCGAAAAAAACTTTATTAAGAAAAATAGAGAAGTATGGCATAAACACTCGAGATTTTATGGATGCACCCTAACTGAAATTTAATTTTTACTTTTATTGCATGCCAAAATCGACTAAATAAGAAAGATTCATGATGAAAACAAATCTGCCGCCACAGGCCTATACTAGAGAAGTGTTTGCTAATGCCTATGAATGGCTACAATCACAATCCAATTCAACAAGGGAATTGGCACAAACCCCCGACGACTTAGTGGCGCTCTACTTACAAGCTCGACGACATGGTCATTTGAATAACACTCAGAATCCACACAGCAATAAGTCTTTTAAAAATGATTTAAAAAATTTGGCAGAAGGTTTAAGGCAGTTTGAAGAGTCACAAGCACCCTCTGCCTCAGCGGTAACTGAAAAGGTCAGAGAAACGACTAAACACTCATTTACATTTACAAACCCTCCTCCGCCTCCTCCCAACTCACACTTTAATAATCAGATAATTGAAGAGCCTTACTTTTCCAAAGAAGAATTTGAAGAAGAGTTCGAAGAGCCTCAGGAGCCTATTGTTTCAACTCCTAAAACTTCTCGTCCTAATGTGTATTCAACTAGGCCCAATAGTAGGCCACAAGCCAAACCCATAGCTGAAGAGAACTACCCAGCTTATAAAAAAAGTGAGCCCGAAAAAGTAAAGCCAAGCCCCACACCCACAAGTTGGGATTTGCAAAACTTAGATGAAAAATCCAAAGTCATTATTAATGATGTCAAAGCGCGTTTAAATCTTTCCAGAGATGAGGAAGCGCTGCGTATGCTTTTGGTGCTTGGAAGGGAAAAACTCAATGAGATTTTACCTACTTAATTGACTAGATGCTTCTTTATGCCTTAGGCTAGGGCGTTTCCATCTATATTATAATAATAGTTTTGAGGATAGCTTGTGAGCAAAGAAGACGTTAATAAATACAAAGATAGCATTCATTTACCCAAAACGGATTTCCCTATGCGTGGAAATTTACCCGAAACAGAACCCGAAGTGATTCAAAATTGGGAAGCACAAAAAACTTATTTCAAAATGACAGAAAAAGCTTCCCAAACAGAAACTTTTGTTATGCCCGATGGCCCACCCTATGCCAATGGGAATATTCATTTAGGTCATGTACTCAATAAGGTGCTTAAAGATATTGTTATAAAGTATAAAAACCTAAGCGGTAAACAAGCGGTTTTTATTCCTGGTTGGGATTGCCACGGACTGCCGATTGAATTGAACATTACTAAAAAGCTAGGTTCAAAACGACATGAAATGTCCGATGAAAAAATTCGTCAACTCTGCCGTGAAGAAGCTCAAAAATGGGTAAAAATACAGATGGATCAATTTCGTCGACTTGGCATATTGGCAGATTGGGACCATCCCTACCTCACCCTAAATCCCGACTATGAAGCTACCGAAATTCGTGTCCTTGCTGATATTTTAGATAATAATATTTTAGTTAGAGGTGAAAAACCCGTCTATTGGTGTCCTGCTTTACAAACAGCTTTGGCAGCAGCAGAGGTAGAATATCATGACCATAAAAGCCCATCCATTTATGTTAAATTTTACGTAGAAGAAAAATCGGAATACATTGATCCCAAACAAAAACCTGTAGCTTTTGTTATTTGGACTACAACTCCTTGGACACTTCCTGCCAACTATGCCATAGCGATTCACCCTGATTTTGAATACGGACTCTATGAATGCGATGGAGAAAATTTAATATTTGCTAAAGATCTTAAAGAAAATATAGAGAAGGCCTCTGGTAAAACATTTACAGAAAAAAAGACATTTCGGGGATCTCAATTAGAAGGAATAAATGCACGACATCCCTTTCTGGATAGAAATTCACAGATTATCTTAGGAAACCATGTAACCTTAGACGCTGGAACAGGCTGTGTGCACACAGCCCCTGGTCATGGTATGGATGATTATATAATTGGACTAAAATACAATTTGCCAATTGCTTGTCCCGTTGATGAAGCGGGAAAGTACACAGCAGATTATCCAGAAATGAAGGGTATCAAAATTTGGGATGCCAACCCTAAAATTGTAGAAAAATTAGTTCAATCTAAACACATGTTAGCCCATTCGGAAGTTTCACATAGCTATCCTCACAATCCGCGATCAAAAACACCTCTGATTTTCCGCGCAACCCCCCAGTGGTTTATAAAAATGGACGACGAAAACTATCCATTACGTCAAAAAGCTTTGACGGCTGCAGAAAAAGACATTGCCTATGTTCCCGAATGGGGAGCACAAAGACTGATTGGAATGCTAGCTAACAGCCCCGATTGGTGTGTGAGTCGACAACGTTTGTGGGGCGTACCAATTCCTGTATTTTATTGCAAGTCCTGTGACCTAGCGCTTGCCGACTCTCATCTTATGAGAAAAATCGCTGACGAAATGGAATCCAGTGGCAAAGGGATTGAAGCCTTTTATGAAAAATCCGCCGAAGAATGGACACAAGATTATAAATGCCAGGCCTGTGGTCACAGTGAATTTTCAAAAAGCAAAGATATATTAGATGTCTGGTTTGACAGTGGAGTTTGCCATACCGCTGTTCAAAAAAATAGAAAAGGATTGGCATTTCCCGCAGACATTTATTTAGAGGGAAGCGATCAACACCGCGGTTGGTTTCAAACAAGTTTGATATCTTCTCTTGCTGCCAATGGCAAACCTCCTTTTAAAGCATTAATCACTCATGGATTTGTTAACGATGCCGAAGGCAAAAAAATGAGTAAGAGCAAAGGCAATGTTATTGATCCAGCTGAAGTCACTAAAAAACACGGTGCTGAAATTTTAAGACTATGGGTGGCTTATGAGGATTACGGTCAAGATGTAAATATAAGTGATGAGATGTTTAAACGGATTACCGAAACATACAGGCGCATTCGCAATACCATGCGTTTTCTATTGGGTAATTTAAATGACTTTGATCCCCAAAAAAACTTAGTGTCCTATGAGCAAATGACTCCTTTGGATCAATGGGCTTTGGGTCGATTTAATGAAGTCCTCCAAAAGGTTAAACAAGCTTACGAAGAATACAATTTTTATAAAGTCTATCATTCACTCAATCAGTTTTTTACTGTCGACCTGTCAGCCACCTATTTAGATATTCTCAAGGACCGGCTATACACTTGGAAACGTGAGGGCAAAGAAAGAAGAGGCTCACAAACTGTCATTTACTATTTACTCAACGACTTAGTGGTAGTAATGGCTCCCATATTGAGTTTTCTAGCTGAAGAAGTGAACAGTTTTATTCCTGGAAAAGCCAAAGAAAGTGTATTTATGTGCGATTTTCCTAGGGCTAAAAAAGAATGGGAAAGCCCAGAGCGGATGGCTCAATTTGCACAGCTTTTTGCATTGCGCGAAACTGTAATGCAGAAATTAGAAGATCTAAGAAAAAATAAAACCATTGGCTCTAATCTTGATGCTGCTGTGAGTTTGACTGCTCCCAAAAAAATGGTAGATTTGTTAAATTCCGCCGGCTCACTTAAAGAATTTTTTATTGTCTCTCAGTTTCATCTTATAGAGGGCTCTGAGCTTCAGATCCGCGTAAGCAAAGCAAAGGGTGAGAAATGCATTCGCTGTTGGCATTATAGTGAGAGTATTGGTAAAAATAGTACACACCCAGAAATCTGTCCAAAATGTATTGAGGCCTTATCATGATGAAAAAAAAATATTTAATCCTTATATCTATCTGTGGATTCATAATTGCCTTAGACCAGTTAACAAAAATGTATGTTCACACTCATTTTTTACTCGGTGAATCTTTAACCATTTTCCCTGATTTCTTTGACATTACCTATGTGAGAAATGAAGGGGCTGCTTTTGGAATTTTTAGAGAATCCGCTGACACTTTTAGAAACATATTTTTTTTAACGATGCCTCCTGTTGCCGTTGTTTTTATTATTTATATTTTACACGGCATTAATGATGATGACCGCGTACAAAATGTGGCCCTATCCCTTGTTTGTGGTGGTGCCATTGGAAATTACATTGATCGTCTACGCTTTCGATATGTTATAGATTTTCTAGACTTTCACTTTGAAAGAAAATGGACTTATCCTGCGTTTAACATTGCTGATTCCGCTATTGTTGTTGGCATTGGAATACTTATGTATTTAATGTTTATACAGTGGCAAGAAGAAAAAAAGCAAAAAACTCAAATTAAAACATAAAATTGGAATACATTTATTTATTACTTCTAGGATTATGCACTGGACTTGTTTCCAGTTATTTTGGCATAGGTGGTGCGGCCATTATAGTGCCCGTACTGTACAGTTATTTTCCTCAGTTAACTGCTGCAACAGTGATCGGTAGTTCTTTGGGAGTTATAATATTAAATTCTACATTTAACTCGGTACTTTTTCTCAGGTCCGGAGTCCGCTTTCAAATTAAAATATACGCTCCCTTAATACCTGGACTCATTTTGGGAGCATTAACGGGAACACAATTAACCCAGTTAATTTCAGACCTATGGTTAAAACGTATTTTTGCCTTAATACTTGTTTTTGTAACTATTAAAATTTTGTTTATTAAAACCCCTGAAACTAAAAGTGACCTCCATTCACCCAAAACCATAGTTGGTTTACTTATTGGCTTTTTTGTAGGAATTATTACTGGCCTAACAGGATTAGGTGGTGGAACTATACTTGTTCCAACCTTCCTAATGATATACAAAATGCCATCTAAGTTAGTTCCGGCTTATAATAATTTATTAATGATTGTAGCTTCAGCTACGGCACTTATGCACTTTGTACTCATTCCACCTCCGACGAATCCAAGTATTTTCCAAGCTTTCCAATTAGGTCAAAGTAACTGGGCTCTGATCGGAATCATTTTCTCTGGATCTTTGATTACCTCTTCATGGGGAGTCAAATTAAATAAGCTAACTTCAGATAAAAATAAAAAGTATATTTTTGGAATTTTACTCGCATTGTTAGCCACCCAGCTTATTCTTAAGACTTTTTAATAATTATTTATTTCTTGGAAAAAATAACTTATAATATGTTACAAAATATAGATTAAGGATGTTTCGAAATTTGAGTTTATTTAAAATTTATTGTTTTCTGATTTTACCCACCTTGTTGATCTCTACAGCTTGTCAACACGTACCCAATATAAATTCTAATTCTGATTCTAATGTAAACGAAATAAAAGCGGCTATTAATAATCTTAATGAATGCAAAAAAAATCTTGAGGACGAGCGTGAAAAAAACCTTAGAAAAATTATTAGGTCTGAAATCATTCCAGAGTTAAGAGAAATCCGACTCTATTCAAAAAAAGAAATTAAAAAACAAAAACTCGATAAAGGTGAGTTGTTAAAGAGAACTCTTATCGGAAGAGTGGAGTGGATTGAAACTGAAGATGGCAAAGCTCGCTTTAAGGCTCGAGTGGATACGGGTGCGCAAACGAATTCTCTTCATGCATTCAACATCAAAGAAAAAACCATTGATGGTGAACTTTATGTAGAATTCGAGACTACGGACTCAGAGGATAAAACTCATTCTTTTGTCGACAAAGTAATAAAAAAATCAGTAGTTAAAAGCACTTCTGGAAACAGTGACGTTCGCTATGTGGTTGAAATGAGTTTGCGCTTTGGTGATAGAGTTATTAAATCCAATGTAAATCTAAATGATCGTACAGATTTAAAACATAAATTTCTTATCGGACGCAACTTACTAATTGGAGATTATCTTGTAGATGTTTCCCAGTCGCGGTTATTGGGTGGAAAAAAGTGAATAAGAAAGCCATACTTACAGCTGTTATCTTGATTTTTGCTTCAATTGGTATTTTGTTTTACAAAATTTATTTTTTAAAAATTCCTTTTTTGCCATATAAATCACAAAACAATTGGCGCTATGATATTAAAATCAATAAAACTGCCTATAGTTTATTAGAAAACCAATTGCCAGATAAGATATACTTACCCATTCCACCCAATTTAGACAGTCAGTACTTGACCGATTTGAAAATTGAAAACCAAAAACACGGAAGTATTTTAGAAACCTCTACTGGGAAACTCTTCGAAGTAAGTAAAGATGATCTTTTAAAATATCAAAATTTTAAAATTGAAGCTTCTATTCTTATCACCAATCAAAGAGTGCCTTTAAAAAACACCTTTTTGGATGAAGAAGCCAAATCCCACTATCTTTCATTGTCCTCACTCTCAGAGGATGAGTTAGCTCACCTAAAAACATTAAACTCTTCAATTATATATAAGGATGATAATCAACAAGAAATTTTTGATAAAATTGCTTATTTTATTTTGGATGAATTTGTAATTAAACCTGAAATACAAGATTTTAAAGAAGTCATTGAAATGAAAAATGGTGATTCTTTAAATCAGGCTAAATTATTTATGGCTCTTTGCCGTTTAAATAATATTCCAACAAGAATTTCATTTGGCACAACAGTTATTGATGCTGAAAGTGACAAAAAAGTAAAACACATGAGGTTGTTCATTAATGAATACTACATGGGTGATAAGTGGATGTTTTTTCATCCAGATTTTCCTAATATCGGAACTATGCCTAAGAATTTTTTATTAATTCATCGGGATATAACTCCCGCTTTGGAACTTTTTAATTCTAGGGATTATTACAGTATACAAGTCAAACCTATCAGAAAAACTTTTTTTGATTCAAAAGAATATTATGAAAAAACAATCAGTCATTATGATCATTACTCCTCTCTTTCTCTTTATAGATTGCCATTGGGTACGCAAAATATATTTTTCACACTATTGTTAATCCCATTGGGAACACTTATTTTGTCTATAGCTAGAAACCTTATAGGTATTATCACTTTTGGGGTGTTCACTCCCATACTCCTCACGCTTTTCTTTTTAGAAACGGCTTTCATTGCAAGCTTTATATTTTTGATTTCTGTATTTATTGTAGGAATAATTTTACACTTCTTACTAAATAAGCTTTACTTACTTGCTGTTCCGAGGCTGTCCATTATGTTAACTGTGGTTATTATAATGTATGTCGGTTTTGCGTTGATTACGGCCCAACTGGATCAAGACTCCAATACGAACTACTCACTTAATTATTTCCCCATTGTGATTGTGAGCGTTTTTACAGAAAGATTTATGATACTTCTGCGTGAAGAGGGAGTTAAGAATACAATTAAAACTTTTTTGGGAACCATGCTGATCTCTACTCTTTGTTATGCGGTATTTTCCATAGATATATTAAGTTTAATTATTTTTAATAATCCTGAATTGCTATTGATAACTATTGGCTTGAATGTATTTATTGGTAGCTATACTGGCTTTCGCTTAAACGAATTTTTTCGCTTTAAAGAAATACTAAAGAAAACCTAGACCAATGATCAAGTTTAACAAGGATATTTTAACCAATAATTATCGCATTTCTCAGTTGATTCAAAAATACAATCGACGTGAGGACTATCCTATTGTTGACAACAAAATCTTAACTGCAAAAAAATCTTTAGAACAGGGTGTTCCCGTTCCTGAAAATATTCTTTTCATTGAATCCCATGGACAGCTTAAAAAAAAGCTGCAAAATCTTTCGCTTTTAGAATCTAGTTTTGTTGTCAAACCTGCTGAGGGCTCCCAAGGTGGAGGTATTCTCATTGTAGATAGCATCACTAGCGATGAAGATTTTAGTAAGGCTATATTCCACACTTCCCGCTTGGGTTCTTTAAAACTCAATGAATTTAAACATTATTTATCTGGAATTCTCAGTGGTCTTTACTCTCTGAAGGGTCATAAAGATTTTATTCTTGTCCAAGAAAAAATATCCAATATCAATGAGTTTATAGCAGTGACCAATTCAGGAATTCCCGATATTCGAGTGATCGTACTACTGGGTTTTCCAATTATGGCAATGATTCGCTTCCCGACCTTACTATCTGGTGGAAGGGGTAATCTCCACTTAGGAGCTGTGGGGGGCGGCATAAACCTACGCACAGGACAAATATTTCATTCTGTTCAAAATAATAGAACAGTGCATAGTCATCCGGATACACATACAAAACTTATTGGCTTACAAATGCCATTGTGGAATGAAGTACTTAATTTAGCAGCAAGAAGTTCTGAGATAGCTCGTATTGGCTATTTGGGTGTTGATATTGTAATTGATAAAAATAAAGGTGCTTTATTACTCGAGATGAATGCTCGCCCAGGACTTTCTATTCAGTTAGCCAATCAAAAAGGATTAAGGGGTATTATTAATAAGGTTTTAAAAGAAGCCCCCCCTAATTTATCTTGTAAAGATAGAGTCAAATGGTCTGTAGAAAATTTGAGTTAATTTGGATTAGAACAAATGAAGGTAGGTTTACCAATGAATGATTGGAGAGTTTTTGCCCTAGCTTCTGCTGTGTTTGCCGCTCTTACTGCCATCTTTGGTAAAATTGGTGTCACCAATATAAACTCTAATTACGCTACATTTCTCCGCACAATTATTATAGTAGTAATGACTTTAATAATTGTATCTATCCGTAAAGAATGGGTGGCTTTTGACACTATCAACAAAAAATCATTATTTTTTTTATTTTTATCAGCAATGGCTACTGGTGCATCTTGGCTTTGCTATTATCGCGCCTTACAATTAGGACCCGCTTCAAAAGTTGCGCCTATAGATAAGTTAAGTGTTGCGTTTGTAATTTTACTCTCATTTATTTTTTTAGGTGAAACGATAAAATTAAAAACAATTATTGGCGGGCTCCTGATCGTAGTTGGCTCCATTGTATTGGCATTTTAATGTTTAATAGAAGATTATTAATTTTAATATTTTTTATTCATTTAGTACCTTATAGTGGGCAGGCCTATGATGATATCGAAAAAGCTGGTGATTATTTACAAATTGCAATTCCCATAAGCGCATTTTTAAGCGCTTATGGGTTGGAAGATGAAAATACTCCATACAATTTAAGTTATAAACGTTTTGTAAAATCATTTTCTTATGGCTTACTCACCACGCATATTATTAAAAATACACTTAAAAAAAGAAGACCTAACGGCGACAATGAAAAATCCTTCCCATCGGGTCATACATTTGCTGCCGTAAGTGGAGCGGCTTATATTTATTCACGCTTTGGTTACAAATTTGGAATTCCTGCTTACTTGCTTGCTGGATTTGTTGGCTATAGTCGCATTGATTCAAAAAACCACTATGCGGACGACGTTCTTGCTGGGGGCATAATCGCCTACTTATTTAATGAGTATTTTACTGAGCCAGACAATATTGAAATTCACTTTTCTAAAACTCAAGATGAGTTCCAAGTGAATTTAGAAGTTCCACTTGAGGATTCAATTCAACTTCTCAAGAAAAATGAATTTCAACTAAAAGCTTTCTTGGGTCCCACTTTTATAAAATCTTTAAAAATAAATGATGAAAATAAATTGGACTACGATATTGCTAATTTACAAAACGAAAAAAAAGACTCTTATACTTCGCTTCTCGAATTTCAGTTTAATTTAAATAAAAAAGGTAAAATTCTTATTTCTATAGACCCCTATCAACATTTGGTAAGAGGAAATCCCTCAAATGATCTCCAATATGAAAATACTATCTTTCAAAATAGTGAACTTACCGAATTTAATTGGACTCAATACAATTTAGAGTTGGATTACACCAGAAAAGTTTATAATTTAGGTCCAGTAAATTTATTTGCCGGAATGGGGCTCTTTACAAATTATGGCAAAATAGAAATCACATCACTGCAGTCAAGCCATCATTACTTGAGTGAACGTATAGGTTTTATTGGAAATTTAATTGGGCAATTGGGCTGGAATTATTCAAATTCACTTAGCAGTCTATTAAAATTGAACTGGTTTGATGATAGTCATAACAAGTTCTCAAAGTTGGAAGTGGATTTGAAATACAAGTTGGATAGGCGTTGGGAAATCATCACTCGATGGCAACACTTTGTACGAAAATTGACTCTGGGGGATTCAAAAAATACTCAGAATGCCGTTGATATTATTTCGGATTCTTCTTTTGATTCAATTTATTTTGGCATGGGTTACAATCTTTAGAAATCATAACTCAAAGTTGCACCTAGCATGTTACTTTGCACTATGGGTAATATGTGAAAATTTGATTTATTAGAGGCCTCTAAAAGTTTTTCACTTTTATGCTTCCATTGATTGGCTACGTATTTTCCATAAAAAATACCCATCGCTATCCCCAGGGGATAATCACTAGCCCAGTGTACGCCATTGTTCATCATTTGCCAGGATAACAAGGATAATAAACTTATCCCAATGGGTAAGGTGATATGAGAGTATTCTGGATAGTTTTCATTAATAATAGTCATAACCATAGTGCCCGTCATTACATGTCCACTGGGCATGGCATCGTAGTCCGCAGTGTGTTCACTATAAGTCTTTATACTAGGGAAAGGTCGCCAACGTCCCCGTGGTTCTGTACGATTGGTAGGAGCTTCTCGTCCTGTAGCTCGCTTTAAAAATTGATTGTAAAAGGTCGAAAGAAATAAACCATGAACTATTTGATATGAGGTATTCCATGCTCGATAGTCATTTCTTGAAACGCCATAATAAAAAAATGAAGCTGTCACAAATACCTGAGTCCAGCCATCTCCAATAAAGTAAAGAAATGAGCCCGTATCTGTGGGAACACGAATTAAATTTATATCACCAGCTCTAAGAATAGTTTTAGTATTGTCAGCATTGCCAAAGCCTAAGTTTCGACCCTGTTTTTGAACATCTAACAAAATATCTTCATCATATTCATAAAGTACGGCAGTAGAACTTAAAATTCCCATCCATGGCCAAAATGTATCTGGTGCAAAAGCTAATTTTAAAGTTTCTAAGGTGGAATGTGGAAGTTCCATAAAAATGGTTTTCCAATCTGGCTTTTCATAAGTAGCAACAGTTCCATCAGGTAATGTGACGGATTGGCTGTTCTCTTGAGCAAAACCTACTTCATAAGTGAAACTTAGAATAATGAACAATATAACTTGTAACTTCTTTTTCATTTTTATCTCAATTAAATAAGTAGATTTTTATTTTTAACACTAAATAAAACTATTTAAAATTAAAAGTCATTAATAAGTGGGACAACGCAGAATTATTCATTGGAGTTATGGTTTCAAACAAAAATTTAAAATATCTATAAAAACTATTAGGAAATGGATCTTGATTTGTACATTTTTGCATAGATAAATATACAACATATAATCAGAATCACGCTTATCCAAGAAGAAACACTCAAACCCAGCAAGCGACTTCCCCTAAAATCATCACGGAACTGTTCAATTATTAAACGCCCGATACCATGATATACACCATAGGCCAAAAGATAACTCCCTTTAAAACTAAAAAATCTCAGAGATTTTTTCTGGGCTATTAATATAAAGATTAAAGCTAATGAGTTCCATAAAATAGAATAGATAGGTGTTGGATGAAGTGGAATTCCCGATGGTGCCTCCGGACCAGGTGGATACACAATGGCCCAAGGTAAATTTGTGGGGTGACCATATCCACTGCCCGATAATAATGTTGCAAAACGTCCAATGATATAGCCGAATACAATAACAGGTGCTAAAAGATCCATCCACTGCGGTATATTTTGCTTTTTAAACTTTAAAAAATATAAGCTTGCCAATATTGAAGCCAGTAAACCACCATAAAAAACAAATCCCCCCTGCCAGAATTTAAATATCTGTGAGGGTACTTTGAAGTAGTAATCCGGGTGTTCGTAAATCACATGAAGGAGTCGAGCTCCCAAGAAGCCGCTGACCATAATGATTAAACAAAGATCTAATACATGGCTGTGTGAGAGCTGAAACTGGTCAGCACGCATATAAAGCCATAGGGTACATATCATGTAGGCTAAGGAAATAACTAAAAAATAAGTGGGGATAAGCACCCCTTGAGCCAAGTGTATAAAAGGAAACATCTTTTTTGATAGTGCCAAAAAATGGCACTGTTTTCAAATATTTATAGGGTGGAAATGGCTTATTTTTTAACTCATCTGGCACATTTACTGAATGCTTAGAAGATGGAGGCAAAGAAAGTGAAAAGAAATAGCTTAAGAAGGACCTACTTCTATACATTAGGAACTGTTATCTTCAGTTTGTTATTAACTGTAGGTTGCGGCAAAGATAAAAATAATGGTGTCGTCGGACGTGGTACAACTCCTATTCCCCCTCCCCCAGTTACTGGTCCTAACAGTAATAATGGCTATTACACGGCTCAGAACTCTTGGGGTGGTCGACTAACAATTATTGAACATAAAACCTATGAAAGGTTTCTAACTGACCACAACATATGCAATTTTCCAGGTATGATATATGGGTTTGGAACTTGGGATTGTAGTAACTATAACGCTCTATATGTAAGTCTACATTTGCAAAGCTTAACTGTCCCCACTCAAGGTTTAGCTCAAATTTGGAACTACTATAATAATGCTTATGCAGTTCTTCCACCTAGCGTACTCACTGGAGAATTTGCCCCAATCGACCAAAATACAGGAATTCAAATTTATCGACGTGGTTATGATGGGACGGCTTCATATAATGCTATTTTTCGTTATAGTGTTTATGGTGATTTAAAGAAAGATAAGTCACTAAGCATGGAGCTTTGGTATCGACAGGTCAAATTTGCAATCGCCACAATTAGTCCGGAATAATATTGTTTTCTTACCACAACTTAAGTCTTGTTGCTTGCAAATCCAATTGGCTTTATTGGATCAAAGTTTATAACAACAAACCTTAAAAAAGTTGGATAAACCACTTTCTGTGAGCATAAGCAAGGAATCAAGGCAACAGAACTAGACTCTCGAATAAAACTTAAATCCAGTTAAATTTAAACTTTTTAAGTTCAGTTCCTTCTGAACTGATGTTGATAGTCACTTATTTAGAGGTGGAAGCGGGCAAATTCCCTAGGGCTAGTCGTTTCAGCAAGGTCTTGCGTTAAAAATTAAAAAATTTTTTAATTTGTCATTGACCCTTCATGTAAAAAAAGATTCAATTTGCAGTAAGTCATTAATAACAACAACAAAGACACTATCAACAGGAGTGAACAATGAATAAAGCTGAACTTATTGAAAAAATAGCTACAGAAACTGGTGTAACTAAAGCACAAACTGAAAGAATGTTAGATGCAACTATGACCATCATCCGTAACTCAGTTAAAAAAGGTGATGAAGTTAAATTAGTTGGTTTTGGAACTTTCACAAAAGCCAAAAGAAAAGCTCGCACTGGTCGTAATCCACAAACTGGAAAAGCTATTAAAATCCCTGCAGCTTGGTACCCTAAGTTCCGTCCTGGATCTGAATTCAAGCACATGCTTCGCAAATAATTTCACCTTGTGAAGAAAATTTCTAAAAAAAGGTCAATTTGTTAAAATTGACCTTTTTTATTGCCCTTTTTTCAGTTAATAAAAGTCATGAATACATTTAATGCTAAAAATTTAAAAAGAATTGGTGTCTATACAAGTGGTGGCGATGCACCAGGAATGAATGCTGCCATTAGAGCTGCCGTTCGCATGGCTATTTTCAAAAATATAGAGGTCTACGGTATATTCCAAGGCTATCAGGGAATGATCGACAAACAAATTAAACCTCTTGAGTTAGGTTCCATGGCCAACGTCATTCAACGTGGAGGAACGGTTTTAAAATCCGGTCGCTGTAAAGACTTTCACATGGCTGAAGCGCGAGCTCTTGCCGCACAAAATCTTAAAGATGCGGGTATTCAAGCTTTGATTTGTATTGGTGGAGATGGCTCTTTTCGCGGGGCAAAAATTCTTTGGGAAGAGCATCAAATACCCACAATGGGTGTTCCTGGGACCATTGATAATGATATTAATGGCAGTGAATATACAATTGGTTTTGATACGGCTGTAAATACCGCACTGGAGGCCATAGATAAAATCCGCGACACAGCAGCTAGTCATGATCGCTTATTTATAGTCGAAGTGATGGGTCGAAACACTGGCTATATTGCAATAGAAGTGGGCCTTGCTGGTGGTGCAGAGGAAGTTTTTTTTCCGGAACATCCTTTCGACTTACAAAGAGTTGTTAACAAAGTTAAAAAGGGTATGGAGCGTGGCAAAAAAAGCAGTATTCTAGTTACTGCCGAGGGACCTACGCCTGGATATGCATATGAAATTGCCCAAAAATTAAAAGACGAAGCTGGCTTTTCGGCAAAGGTTTGCATATTGGGCCATATTCAAAGAGGTGGATCGCCAACGGCTTTGGATCGCATGGTCGCAAGTCGTTTTTCTGCTTTAGCCGTTGAGAAATTGCTTCAAGGTCATTGTAACGCTATGATTGGTTTACAAGGCACCAGCTACAAAATGATAAGTTTTGATGAGGCTGTACAAAAAAAGCCCTTCAGTTATGAAGAGCTTTTAGATTTAGTGAATATTCTTTCTCAATAAATTATTATCGCTTAAGATTAATGACTTCTGCAAGCAACTCATCTGTGGTCGTAATTGTCTTTGCATTGGCCTGGAATCCTCTTTGATTTTGAATGAGGTTCACAAACTCCAAAGCTAAATCCACAGTAGATCTTTCCAGTGATTTAGCAAATAATTTACCACGCCCCCCTTTACCTGGGCGACCAATAGATGGAGGACCAGAATCTCTGGCTTCTTTAAAACGGTTGTTACCCACTTTAAATAAAGCCTCCGGATTTTCAAATTTCGTAAGTGAAATTTGCGCTAAATCTTGGGTTTCACCATTGCTATAAAGCGCAGTTAAAACACCCTCATCATTAAATGATAAATTGGTAATAGTGCCCGCAGAAGAACCGTCCTGATACCAACTGACTAAATCTGATTCTTTACCATATTGCTTAGTTCCATCTAAGCCATCTCCCTTGTCCGTTGTTATGGAATCACCAAAATCAAACTTAATAGTTTGGTTTTGTAAAGCTCCACCTTTAAAATTAAATGCACTTTTTGTTACCTCTTCAGTATTGAGTTTGCCATCAGTAGTAAAAACCAACTTACCAGTTATGACTTCAGATAATTCACCCTCTTTACCACCAGTCACTTCTTTTCCATCAGACAATCCCCGATAGGACCAAGTTCCATCTGCAACCTTGTTAAAAAATAAGGATACTAAATGTTTGTTACCTTGTGTGTCGTAAATCTCAATTCCTGAAGAAAAATCGGAGGTGGAATAAGGATCTTTCACATCAAAAGTTTTATATTCTTGAATTCGTGAATCCAAATTCAAATCCAAGCGCACCTGTGTGGTTCCTTTAGCCGGAATAAGAGCTCTTGGAAACTTAATATCTCCTGATTTATTTACAATATTTCCCTTTTCATCTCCCTGAAAACCTTGAACGCGCTGATTATCATTAGTTACTAGATAACCTTCACGATCAAAGTGGAAAGACCCATCTCTAGTATAGGATTCACCGTCAGTACCCTTAAGCACAAAATATCCATCTCCAGAAATAGCTAAATCTGTAGATTTCTCTGTAGAATCCACATTACCTTGAACAAGAATAGGGTTCACGGCTCCTATTTTAACACCACGACCAATTTGGTTACCTCCAAGGATACCCTTTAAACTTTTGGAAATGATGTCTTGGAATTCTGCACGACTGGCTTTAAAACCTGTCGTATTTGAATTGGCGATGTTATCACCAATAACTCCCAGAGCTTCGCCCTGTGCTGCTAAACCGGATACACCGGTGTAAAGAGAGGATAATACTCCCATAGAAACCTCCATGTTTCTTTAGTTTGGATCAGTCGGTCACCAAACTATCATGAAGGGCCCCCTCAAAATGAGGTCCAGCCCTTATTATTTTTTAAACTATAACTGCCGCATCAATATTGGTAAAAATATTTTCCTTTAACATATTTTTGTCCATTACTGTCACTACAGTTTTATTCTCAATATTAACAATCAAAGCTGAATCTTCAGCAATGACTAATGTTTCCTTAGCTCCCTTTTCTGAGGCTCTGTTCACAGCACTGTCTATTCTCTGCAAAGTCTCTGGTTGAAAATGTATACCTCTGGAGCGCATTCTCTCTATGGCATGATTTGAAAATTTAATTTCTAATGGTTTAGCTAATTCTTGGGTCTTGCTAAAATTATCCTTTAACAAACCATCTAATTGATTTGCAAATTCTCCTTTTACACCCGCGGCTTTTTCTTTTCCGGGTATAGAGGAATTTATGGGATTTATCGAAATACTATTCAAACCCTCAATTGCCATTTTAGTTACCCGTTTCCTTTGACATTTTATTAATCATTCCCCTAGACATCGCTACATTGTCTAACACGGCTGGACCAGCATTGTTTTGTACCACTTGATCGGAAGCTTTTTGAATCTCATTATTCACTTGATTGCTTCTGGCCTGAGTCAATTGATCTGGGGTTGTAATGCTCCTAACTTCTTTCATTCTAATTTTTTGTTTTCCCATCATTAACACGGGGCCTTCCGCAGTAAAATTCACACCTGTTATAACACCAGCAAATTTAGTTTCTGCGGCCATTTTTCTTCCAGCACTGTCTAGGGCTTGTAATTCCACTTGGTACTCTCCCTTACCCATGGCAGCACCTTCACTATTAACTCCATTCCAAGTGACTTTGTTAGGTCCCGCTTTAAGTTCTTTTAAGTCTATTTCTCTTACAACTTGGCCTTGAGCATCTTTAATAATTACTGTCACTTTATTTGCATCTTTAACCAGATTAAAATTAATATCGTGTTCTTCAGTAGGGTCTTGTCTAATAATATTCGAAGAATCTCCACCAACTGCCTTCCCAATTAAATTAAGAGCATCATATTTACTACCCTGTGAATCATTATTCACATTGGCCATAGTATTGAGACTTTGATCAATATTTTGCAATTTCTCTAAGGAAGAAAACTGAGCTAACTGTGCCGACATTTCATGACTTTCCATCGGCGATGTTGGGTCTTGATTTTTCATTTGAGCTAATAAGAGTTTTAAAAAAGCATCTTTGCCTAATTCTGAGTTACCTACTTTTCTTGTTTTTACCGGATCCACCCAATTGGGGTCTGCAATTTTATTTAAAACTTCACCAATGTTTTCATTATTTCCTAAAAATTCTTCTTTATCTTTTGCACTTAGTGTTTGCTTTGTATCTGGTTTCAATGAAGAAGTTTGATCTGCTTTTGACCAAGTTTGTGTTCCACCTTTTATACTAATCATAATCTATTCCTATGCTACTAAATCTAATCGTCTCTCAGCACGAGAAGGACGTTTAAAATTTTGTGCTGTTAATAAAGGGTTTTCAGCTTCATCCTGAGTCTGTGATTTGTATGCCCTAGCTCCAGTGAATCCCATAAAATTCTCACGCCATGAGTTGTTGCTATTTCTAAATTCACCCATAAAATTTTGAGCGAATTGTCTTTCTGCCTCTCTATGCTTTTGACTTAAATCACTTAATAAATCTGTAGATGTATCTACTTTGATATTCTCTACATTGAGTTTATGTGATGCCAATGTTGCTTTAAGCTCTGAAATACCTTTTTCTAAAATTCTTTTTGCATCACTACTGTCAGTTAGCATTTCCACATTCACTTTGCCATTTTCCACATTCACTTTCATGGTTACTTCTCCTAAACCATGAGGTGAAAGGTGGACTTTCATTTCACCACCACCCTTTTTAATCATAAGTCGTGCTTGATTAACAACTTCTTTTACATTGGCGGCTTCTTGAGCTTCATCAGCCTTGGGTCTAGGATTAATTATAAATTCCTTACTTTGTGGCTGTTGAGATTCTTTTACATTAACTTCCGTATACCCCATTTCCAAACCTTCTCCTTCTGAAGAGGTTTGTTCATTGGAGCTCTCGTTTTCATCTTGTGATATTCCCGCTAAACTGATACTGGCATTTTCCTTAAGATTTAACTCCGTTGGTTTAGATGTGACTTCAGCTATTGGTTGGTTAATTATTTTTTGTAGTTGAGATTCTTCGACGGGATGAGCAAGTGTATTTGCCTGAACTACTTTGGCATCTGCTTGAGTTGCAGAATCTATCATTTCCTGAAGTGATTCTGTTGTGGGCTCTGAAATTGATTTTTCAGTTTTATTTTCAAAGTTTAATTTTAATGTTTTATTTTGTGAATTTACAAGAGCCTCAAATTCCTTAGCTTCTTTGGGGCTAACTTCAGTCATTTCTGAAATATCTACTGTAGGTTTCTGAGTTGGGATCTCTTTTGAATGACTTTTAACTCCTGCACCTGTGGCACCTGTGGCAACTGCCGCCTTTTTTTCTCCTTCTTCTTCAGTGTTGGCTTGTTGTGGTGTATTTGGGTTTACAAAAAATTGTTCATTCATTTTCTGTATGGAATCCTGAACACGCCTATCTTGCATTTCTTTTTTGCTAAGAATATTAATCGAGATGTCCGAGTTAGTGTCCTTAAGATAATCAGCCATTGACGTTGAAGCTGTTTGTTTTAACATTTGATGAAACAAAATTCTGGCTTTTTGTTGTTCTTCTACATTGAGATCTAAATTTTGTAACAATGCCTCTAGTGACTCTTCTGGAGGACTTAAAAGTTCTTCCGTACTGAGCTTTGCAAATGCATTTATAAGTTCTTCCGGCGCAATATTTAATTCTTGCTTCATTTTCAAAAGAAAGTTTTTCATTGCTAATCTTTGAGTAAGAGCCTGTTCTGGGTTGTTTTCAACTTTTAATTCATTTAATTTTTCATTATTATACTGGCTAATTATTTTTTCTTGAGCAACAGGCTTTGACTCTACAGGAGAGACTGCTTCTACTTCTTTGTTTATATTTGGATTTTTATAATTATCTTTATCTATTGGCAATGGATTCGATGAAATATTTATTTGAGTGCTTGATTGTTCTTCAGAAGAATTCATCTCTTTTTCTTCATTTTTTGGACTCATTATATTTTCAAAAGATTCCGACGAAGACTTGCTTGCTCTTTCCTTCCCAGAGCGCAACTGACTGCTGTCTAAAATGTTTTGTGTCGGAATTCCAGTAATTAGCATTTTTCTTTTACCTTCTTTTATATCCAGCAAATTTTTCTGTTAAAACCTGGGCTTTATCAGATTTCAATAAATTTAAAATTTCCGCAGCATTTTTCTTTTTCATTCTTCCCAAAATCTCCACAGCTAAATCTTCATTCAGAGTTGCCACAATTTTAGCTGCATTTTGTGGCTTCATATTAGAGTAAAATTCGACAAGCTTTGCTACCCGCTCTTCGTCTACTTGGACCTTTTCTTTAAGTACCTTTCCAATTTGCTCTCTAATCTCTTCTAATTTCCGAATACGTACTTCTATCTCTTTTCTTTGTTCATGCAATTCCCTTTCCAACTCATTCAATTCATTTTCTCTCTGGTCGAGTTCTTTTTTACGTTCCGTCAACCTACTGAAATGTCTAATGTCTTCTGAAGAAATTGCTTCTGAATTTTTTGTTTCTGGAGGGGTCTCCACTTTAGTCGATTCGGTATTGTTTGCCTGATTCCCGACCTTCTCCGGGGATTTTTCTTCCGACTTTTTTTCAGAGGCTTCAAGACTTTGTAAGGGGGATATTTGAACTCGGCCAATGAAATCATGAACTTCATCTAGATTTAAGTATCCCCAACCAGCTAAAAGAAAACCTATAATAACTGACAGTGTGGGTACAATCGGAAAAAGAGGAGTTTTTTTCCTAGGCTTAGATTTCTGAGTCTTCTGAATTGTTTTAGTCGAGGGCATTGCTTTTCTTTTTGTCTGTGCGGGGAGATGACCCTTCTTTGCAGATTTAGCTGCATTAAAAAAATCCTTGTAACTATGGTTCATCAGAGACTCCTCTTAAATCTTGTGGTCACAATATCGTCGATGTCTTTAACTTCTTTTTTCTTGATCATAATCTTGTGTTTTTCCATCATTTTTTCTTTAAGGCGTTGTAAGATTTTGTGTTCTTTCGCTGCCTCTATTAAAAGCTCTTTCTTTTCTTCAGCTATAAGCATTAATTCACGGAGTTTTACTTTTTCTCTTTCTACTCTGATCTTATGTCCAACTATAAACTCATCCATTGAGGCTAAAAGCTGTCCCTTGGTTCCACCTTTGTGTTGTTCTTCAATTTTATTTTTTCTGGTATTATCAATTTCTTCCCACATTTCATTTATTTTACCTAAGGTTTCGTTGACTTTATTTTGCGCTAACATATATTCCTTCTTAGCCATTTCCTCTAGTCTCTCTCTATGTCTTAGTAATGCCTGTAGAGGAAACTTAAACTTCATATTTTATACCATCACCTGTCCGGCCAATTCACTCACTCTATTTTGAATATCTGAAGGTTCTTTTATGTCTTGAGTTAAAAAGTGATTGATGACATCGTGAGTTCGAATAGCGGCATCTATTTCGGGGTTTTGTCCTGTTTTGTATGCACCAATATTAATTAAATCTTCTGCTTCAGAGTATGTGGCCATCAATTTTCTTAATCGATTTGAAAACTTTAAATGATCTTCACTTATTATATTTCTCATCACCCGACTCACACTGTGCAAAACATCTATTGCGGGAAAATGACCTTTTTGTGCTAATTTTCTGTTGAGTACTATATGACCATCAACAATGGATCTTACAGCATCACCAATGGGATCATCCATATCATCCCCTTCGACAAGTACAGTATATAATCCCGTGATACTGCCTTTTCCTTCAAAGTTTCCAGCCCTTTCTAATAATTTAGGCAACATTGTAAACACACTAGGAGTGTACCCCTTAGTAGCCGGAGGCTCTCCTATATTTAATCCGATTTCTCTTTGAGCCATCGCAAATCGCGTAACAGAATCCATCATTAATAAAACATCATTGCCCTTTTCGCAAAAATATTCAGCAATCGATGCCGCAAGAAAGGCTCCTCTCATACGTAACAAAGGGCTCTGATCCGAGGTCGCTACAATCACAATAGATCGTTTTAAACCCTCTTCACCTAAATTTTGCTCGATGAATTCCCTTACCTCTCTTCCTCTTTCACCGATAAGAGCAATTACATTGATATCGGCATGAGTATTTCTTGCCATCATTCCCAATAAAACCGATTTACCAACGCCAGAGCCAGCCATGAAACCTACACGTTGCCCTTTACCAATAGTGAGCATGGCGTCTATGGATCTAACACCCAACTCTAAAGCTTCACTGATGGGTGGCCGCCAAAGGGGATTTTTACCCTCGTTATAAAGTTCAACATCATTGTAAGTGTTAATTTCACCAAGCTCATCAATTGGCTCGCCCATAGAATTTATAACTCTTCCAAGCAAAGCCTCACCCACACTTACTAGGGCTCTTGTTTTTAATAATACTATTTTTGCCCCTAATCCTACACCTTTCATTTCACCCAATGGCATAAGCAATACTTCTCTTTGTACAAAACCTACGACTTCTACTAAAAAAGGTTCTGTACCAGCAAAGGGATGAATTTCACATATACTGCCAATGCAGACACCCGGCACATAACCCTTAATTAAAAAACCTCTTACTTCTGTTACTTTACCAACATCTTTACTAACACTTAAACTCTTAAGAGCACTCACATATTTATCCAAATTCAGCTGCATTCCCATTATTCAGCTTCCTTTTTTATTCTTGGCATTTTATTAGAAATGGCCTGCCACACTTTTTCTAAGCGCTGCTCAATGGTTGCATCTATGGCTCCATATCGTGTCTCTAAAATGCAGCCCCCTCTTTCAATTTCATCTACGACTTCGAGCTTGACTCTTTTTAAAAAGTCCAATTTTTTCCCAAGCTTTTCTCTTGATCCCTCAATAAACATGTAGTCATCTGCTGACAACTTAAGAATGACATCTTCATTGGTTTGAGTGTCTTCTATCACTTTACGAATAACATCTAAAATAACTTCTGGATGAATTTCAATATGTGCCATTGCAATTTTCTCTGCAATAAGTTGTAGCAATTTAACAATCTGTGCTTCACTCTGTTCCACAAGATGAATCTTTATCTTTTCAATAAGACTCAAAAGCTCATCCATATTTTCAAGATATTTTTTTATTTCTTCTTTGTAGTCTTGGTATGCTTTTTCAGTTCCTTCGATCAATCCCAGCTCATAGGCCTCATGATAAGCCCTTTCCTCTACTTCTTTCAGTCGTTCCAAGGCTTCGGACTCAACTTGCAATTCAATTTGCTTTCTTTTTATATCAGCCACTCCCGACTGCTGTGCAACAAGATCACTGATCTTAAAATCAGTAATTTTTTGTTTCTGCATATTTACAAAATTAGAAGCAGTTTCAGGAACTACTAAAGGAAATTTCTTGGGAACAAAATCGAAAACCGATTTTTCTGCTTCTTCTTTAGATAAATATTTTTTATTATATTCCATTTATGCTCCTATACCAATGCATCTTCAGATCCACCACGAGCAATAAGTATTTTACCCTCTTGTTCTAAGCGACGAGCAATATTGACAATTTCCACCTGAGCAGATTCAACATCTGACAATCGCGAAGGACCTAAGCTAGACAAATCTTCTTTGAGTAAATTAGCCGCACGTTGAGAAATATTTTTAAATATTTTCTCACGAATTTCTTCATTTGCAGTCTTAAGTGCCAATAATAATCTATCATTGGGAACTTCTTTAAGAAGAGTTTGGATGCCCTTGTCGTCAATTTTAACAATATCTTCAAATACAAACATGAGTTTTCTAATTTCTTCAGCAAGAATGGGGTCCTTTTCCTCGATTCTGGACATAATGGATGTTTCAGTATTTTTATCCATAACGTTAAGCATTTCTGCGACAGGTTGAACTCCACCCAGAGAAGCTTGTTCCACAGTTCCAATACTAGACAATTCTCGCTTTAAAACTTGGTCAACTTCAGCAATCAGTTCCGGAGCTACATGATCTAAACTAGATAAACGAAGAACAACCTCAGCCTGCAATGCTTCTGGAAGCCGTTTCAAAACCTCCCCCTTTTTTTCTGGCTCTAAGTGGGCAAGAATCAGAGCTATGGTTTGTGGATGTTCATTAATCAAAAAATTGGATAGAGATTTGGCATCTACCATTTCTAAACTTTCAAGATTTCTAGCGGCGGGAGAGTTAACATTCAAATGCCCTAAAATACCGCGAGCTCTTTCTTCACCAACAGCATCCATAACTGTTTCTTTTGAAGTGGTTTTATCTGAGAAAATGTAATCTTGTGTTTCGCTAATCATTTCATAATATTCTTCAAGCACCTTTTTAGTTACTTCTACTGGAACAATACGAAATTTCTGCATGGCACTCAATAACTTACGAATATCGCCATCATCCGTATATTTAAACAGAATTTTAGCGGCCTCAGGACCTAGATAGTTCAATAGTATACCGGCTTTTTCAAAACCCCTTAAACTTTCAAAGTTAACATCGTCTATTCTAACTAATTTCATTAACTTTCTCTCCTTGATAACCAAAGACTAAAGGCACCAGCAGCTTTCTCTGAGTCCTCACCTAAAATTCCCATAATGCGCTCTCTTAACAGCTCACTTTCTGCTTTGTCTGGATCTATAGATTCATTAAATACAGGCAAAGCTCCTTGCATTCCAGGCAAAGTGCTGTCAACAGATTGTAACTCCTCTAATTCTTCAATGGTTCTCGGTAACATGTCCTCAACTGTGTCTTGGAAAGAGTCCGTGATCCATCTCATGAAAGGTCTTACGACTACAAAAAAGAAGAGTGCTAAACTGAATCCCAGCAATGTCCACTTAAACAAAGAATGGAGTAGTTTTTTTCGTTCCAGTGTTGTTAGTATTTTGTCTGACTCCGTAAAATCAAATTTCGAGAATTCAATGTTTTCGATTTTTACTGAATCACCCCTTTTTGCATTAAACCCAATTGCATTTTTAACTATGTCTTCATATTTTTGTAATTCCTCTGGAGTTCTTGGTGACCATTCCTGTTGTTCCGTCCCATTTTCTAGAAGTTTTTTTGTAACTCTTCCATCTACAATAACCGCAACAGAGATTTGTTCTACTCCCCCGGCCGATTCCATTATGTTCTTAACTGTTTTGGGAACAGCAAAATTTTGTGTTTTTAATTCTTTACGTACATTTTGTCTAAATCCGACTTGACCTTGATCTTCTGCGCCCGGTAAATTGGCTCTGGCTCCTGGAATGCCTGAAGGATTTGTTCTTGCTCCGTCTAATAATTCTTCTTCCGTGGTTTGGCTTCTTATTGCCGTCGTATCTGGATCCACCAATTCTTGAACCGTAGAGACCTTTTGTGGGTTTAACTTAGCGTAAACCTGAGCCTCCACTTTGCCCTCGCCCACTACGCGAGTTAACATTCCTTCAATTCTTTCTTTTAATTTACTTTCTATTTTGCTTTTTAAATCTAGTAATTCTGAAGCCTCTCTAGAATCACCAGAGTACTTCTTTGACAACTGTCTTCCATCATTGTCTAGAACAGTCACTTTATCTGGATTTAGGTTTTCAACTGAACTGGCAACAAGATGCATAATTCCACTGACTTGATCTTGAGTTAACTTTTTTCCCGGATAAAGATCAATGATCACTGATGCTGTTGGTTCTGCTTCCTCTTCAAGAAATGTTTTTTTGGGTGGGAGGGCTAGTACCACTTTACTATTTTTTATAGAAGAAATAGTGTTAATGGCTCTCATCAATTCGCCTTGCAAAGCTCTTTGATAATTTACTTTTTGAGCATAAGAGGTTACACCGAAATCTTGATTTTCAAAAAGTTCCAATCCGATGGTTCCAATTTTTGTTGTTCCCAATTCTGACATAATTGACATTTGAGTCATATGGAGAATTTCTTGTGGCACAAGAACAGTATTTCCATTGTCACTTATTTTAAACTGAACATTTTTTTGTCTTAGTTTTTCTACAACTAAGGGCATTTGATCCGGCGGAACATCTTTAAATAGAATACCATAACTAGAGTCCGACATCATTATTACTACAACAACGCCTGCCACTCCCGCAACCATTCCAGCCATTAGAATTGACATTCTTTTTACTGGCGGAAGGTTTTTAAAGTACTCATTAAACTGAGCTATAATATTTCCAATAACTTTTTGCATAACTACACCTGCATTTTCATGATTTCTTGATAAGCATCAATAATTTTATTTCTAACTTTGACCATAAGCTTTAAGGCAACATCCGCTTTTTCTGCTGCTATTAAAACATCAGGAATATTTTTGTTTTCTCCAGTTGCCAACTGTTGCATCTTTGTATCTGCAATTTTTTGTAAAGTATTAACTTCGTTTACTGCTTTTTTTAGGGTATCAGCAAAAGAGGGTCCCGTTTCATTGACTCCACTTTCTGCTTTTAATTTATCAGTACGCAACTGACTGGTCGTCTTCCCGGTCTGTAACATTTGATCTGATGTTGATACAGTTAATCCATCCATCACTTACTCCTTATTGCCCAATCTCTAATGCAGATATTGCCATATCTTTTGTCGCTTGCATTGCCGAGACATTGGCTTCATAAGATCTAGTTGCTTGAATCATATTCGCCATTTCTTCCATTAAATTTATATTTGGATACGCCACATAGCCCTGTTCATTAGCATCAGGATGATCAGGCTCATATTTTAACAAAGGTGCTTTTCTATCTACCTCAACATCGGTAACTTGTACCCTTTGCACATTGCGATCTGGTTGTGACATTAAAATCTCACCAAATGATTTGGCCTCGGGAATAGCTTCAAAGACAACATCTTTTCTTCTGTAGGGTCCGCCCTCGGGAGTTCGAGTTGTATTAATGTTGGCTATATTGCTAGATATGGTGTTCATTCTCATGCGTTGTGCAGTAAGCCCGCTACTTGAGACATTCATAGCTTTAGAAAAATCCACTATCTACCCCCTTCTGTAGCTGCATACTTTAAAGCTGCTAGTTTTTTATTTATTAGCTTTAATGCGGCTTTATAAAGAATTGTATTTTCCGCTAAGTTGGACATTTCTTTTTCTAAATCAACTGTATTCCCATCGTTGTTCATATTAATATCTGGATTGTCATAAATATCTGCTCGCAAATTTGAAATAGAGCCCGAGCCGACGGGAACATGATCTTCATGACTCGTATTTAAAGCATTTAAACCCTGCAAATCAATAGCCCGTGATAGGGCCCCTTCAAAGTCTAACTTTTTTGCTTTGTATCCAGGGGTTTCTGCATTGGCAATGTTACTAGATGTCACATTGTTTCTTAGCAACCTAAAATTAACAGAGGCCCCAAGGGCTTGTGTGGTTTTATCAAACATATTACCACTCATTGTGAAACCCCAATTTGATGACATTCACGATAATCTCTTAACTTATTACGAAGTGTTCTAATACTAATACCTAGTAAATGTGCTGCTTGAGTTCTATTTTGATCTGTGAAATCTAATGTTTTTAAAATGAGTTGTCTTTCCACTTCTGCAACTGTTAGTCCAGGTCGAAAATAAAAATCATTTTTATCTTTCACATAGTCTTTAATTAGTAAATCACTCTCGCTAATTTCAGTTTTTTCAGACAACAGAACACTTCTTTCTATAACATTTTGCAGTTCTCTGACATTCCCTGGCCATTTCCAATTTTTAATTTTATCCAGGGCCTCCGTAGTTAAGACTTTCAATGGAATATTATTCTCTGTACAAACCAGTTCAACGAAGTGCTTTGAAAGCAATTCTAAATCTTTAGGTCTCATTCTTAATGGTGGAATAAAAAGAGGAATAACGTTAAGACGATAATACAAGTCTTCGCGAAACTGACCGTTCTCAACCATTTTAAAAAGATCCTTATTGCTTGTTGCTAAAATGCGCACATCAATACTGACTGGAACATTTGAGCCCAAGGGGTGGACTTCCGATTCTTGTAGAACACGCAATAATTTAGTTTGTAAAAGTGCAGGCATTTCGCTTATTTCATCAAGTAGAAATGTACTTCCATTTGCTGCCTCAAAGCTTCCGATTTTCTTTTTATCAGCACCTGTGAAAGCGCCTTTCTCATAACCAAATAATTCACTTTCTAAAAGATTTTCTGGAAGTGCAGCACAGTTAATGGCAAAGAAAGGCTTTGATGCTCTTTGACTTTTTGAATGTATATATCGAGCGAAGAGTTCTTTACCCGTTCCACTTTCGCCTTGAATCAATACTGAAGCCTTGCTACAAGCTATATTATCAACCGTTTTTAAAAGATCTCTTATTTTGACATCTGAAGTTTGAATGAGATTATTTTTCACTCCACACTCCTATTTAGTGACTCAGCTGCGGGTATGCGCTGGATATACTTTTTATAATCATCTTCCCACTTTGCATTACTCAGTTTTTCTTTAGCTAAGTTCACATACATAGGATTAGTTTTTTGATCTAGACCATTCCATACTTTCTCTGCGCCACGAATATTGCCATTTTCAAACATGAGTTTACCTAAGTGAAAACGCAATGCAGACAAGGGTCTTTTTCCATCAAACTCTTCAAGAAGTTGAGTGTAGGTTTCAATGGCAGCAACCGCTTGATTTTGTTTCTCTAAAGTTTTTCCTTTAAGCTCTAAGGCTTTGAACCAAAGATCATCAGAAATTTTCGCTTCAGCAGTTTTGAGTTTTTCGATCTCCTTAATATACTCCTCTGTTTCACTGTATTTTTTTGCACCATATTCAATTGAAGCAATATGAATATATGTTGGGGCTAGTAATTCCGGTTTGCCCTGCCATGCCTGGATGAGTTGTTTTAGATATTTTTTTGCTTCTTCAGTTTGACCTTTTTGTTCAGCTACCGAGGCTAAAAGCTCCACTCTTTCTATTTGATCTTTATCATTCAGGTTTTTATCATTTTTTATTCTATTTAAAAAACCATCTGCTTTTTCATATTGTCTTTTTTGGTAAGACGTTTCCGCCAGGCGTAGCAAAACGCTTTCAATTTTTGGTAGATGCTCTGTTACTCTTCTTTCCTTTTCCTCATTTGTACCCAATATTTTTATTAAAGAATTTAATGTTTTTTGATATATTTTTTGCGACTCATCAAACACTCCAGCCATTTCATAGGCTTGCCCTACAAAATATGGAATGTCGATTCTATCTAAATTATTAAGCCAAGTTGTCGAGTACTCACTATTAATATCTAATACCTTCAAAAAATCTTTTTTATCAATATTACTTTTAATTAAATCCCCAATATTTTTTAAAATTCTTTTTTTAAAAAAAGTGACATCTGTAGATGTTGGGTTTCTCTGATAATAGGAAATCAGATAGTTCAATCCCTTAATATATTCTCCCCGTCGATGCAAACCATCTGCCACCATCAGGGTAACAAATTCTTCCATCCTTGGTAGCTTTGAAGAACTCGATATCTCTCTCATTTCTTCAAGTGCTTTATTTAATTCTTTATCTTTCATGTTTTTCATTCTTTGACTTAGCATTCTAATTCTAGCAACTTCAGAACCCTCGTTTTTCTTAAAACGATATGTACATTCTAGAAATGCACCCATAACCTTACTTTTATTGACACCTAGTATGTCTAGGACTTCACCGATTCGCGTGAGTGCATAGGCCCCATGTTCATGGGAGGGGAATAATTCGATAAACCTTACATAGTGTTTCAATGAGTTCTTGAAATCTCCTGTCCAAAAATAAGCCTCTGCTAAATTATAGTTAGCATTAGCATAATCTGACTCTTGCAGTGGAAACTTCTCGATAGCTCTTAAATAACTTTCAATGGCCTTTTTATAATTCTCGTTCTGAAAATGCACATCACCTATTCTATATGTCGCTTCAATCCCAGAATCTTTATCTTGGGGACTTCTTTCTAATTCTTCCAGAACGATTAAAGCATCTTTAAATTTGTTAACTAATAAGTATCCATCGGCTAAGGCCATTTGTGCTTGATCTCTTGAATCAGAAGATGGGTATTTATCAAGAAATTTTAAAAACCTTTGTATTGTATTTATTCCATCTTTGTTTTCAAGATCTAAATAGGCTAATGTGAGTTCTGATCTTTCTGTCATTACAGAATTTGGATATTTATCTATTAAATATTGCAAATTACTAACTATTTTTTCTTTATCTATTTTTGAGTTTGTAGTTTTCCATCTTTCAAAATAAACATCTGCCAACATGTTTCTTAATAATTCATTGTAGGTCGACTCTGGATATTTTTTTTGAAAATACTCAAATGTTTTTATGAATGCTGCATATCTTTTTTTCTCATATAAAGTTTGAAGAAACCTAGCCTCTTTGTTTTCTTTATTTTCTTTAGGATGAATGCGATACTCAGGTGGGTTTCCTTTAATTTTATCTAATTGACTCGTTTTTAATTTTACTCTGGGAAAGCGAATATATATGTTTTGCCTGCTAGCAATAATAGACTCTTCTTTTATTTCATAGTCTTTAATTAAAAAACGATTGTAGTCGGGATCACCACCATCAAATATGCCAGATAGAGGTTTTTTACTTTCCTTAATATTTTCTATTATCTCAATAAGCTCACTACCCGCTGGTTTACGACTTGAATCCATTTTTGAATAACCCAATGTGTTTTGAGATTTTGCTTTCTTTGGTCCAGTCCCTTTTTTCTTGTAACCTTCAGCTATGACTTCTGAGGGTCCATTTTTTTTGTTTGTTTTTCTTGTGGAAATATTTTTATTTTGTTTCTCTTCCTTTTTTGTAGCCGTATAAAAATCGATGATTAATCTTGAAGGATCATCTGTTAGATAATCAAAATTTTCTACTTCATCACTACCTAGATCAAAAGTAACAATATATTGTCCATTGGGCCCATTATGTGCCACATCTATTTTTTTTATGAGATGGTCAGACCACAATTTTAGTTTTTGCTCTGTAACTGTATCGAAGGCAGGAACAACTAAAACGAGTTGGTTGCTATTTTTCTTTTCTATCTGATAATCCCAATCAGAACGACCAATGAATTCTAAATGTGTTGCATCACCGATTTTTTCTAATAATCCACTTACGACTTTGGCCTCGACAGCTAGAGACATAGATATGAAACTTATCATAACTACTATCTTAAATAAAAAATACATTTCCCGAACCTTAATCACCAAGACCTCTTGTCTGTTCTTCCGCTTTAATATAAAGCACAATTGATGCCAATTATGAGCTAGGTAAATTTTTGCCTATTCACTAATTAAGAGGGCATTTTATGTAATATTATTGGCAGTCGCGCCAAGCTAGTGACACTGACGAAAGGTAGGACTAGAAGTTAGTCTAATAAAAATAAATCTAATATAAACTTGCAACAGATTTTTTCCGATAAACAAAAGAGAAACAACAATTTAAGGCAACATGTTATACATTATTAAGATTTACAGTTTATTTTTAATTTTATTCTTTTTCAACACAAGTTGCGTGTCTGTTGGTATTGAATCCCCAACAATTGAAAAATCGGAATCTGTCCTTTATACAGAGCCTAAGAATTATATTAAGTTTGAACAGGAGCCCTTAGATGCAGCATGGAAGAATCCAAAAAACGGCAATACCATTTCGTTCCTGTCAGAATGCAATGGTCACTCAGACCCTACTTACGAATCCATTCGCGATGGAATACTCTCTGGACTAAGAGATGTTAAAATAGATAAACAAGAAATGGTCACTTTTAACAACAGACAGGCTTTTATTTCTACTGTTTCTGGCTCTGTGGATGGAGTTCCTGCTAAACTAAACATTACTATTTTAAAAAAGAACAATTGTATTTTTGTTATCACATATGTGGGACTCAATTTATATTTTGAGGATGACATTAAGACATTCAGTGATTTCATGAAAGGATTTAATGTAAAATGAAAAGAATCACCGAATTCCTTGAAGCCCTCGGAAAATCTTATAAGTTGGTACTTGAAACTCTTAAAGTAGGTTTTCAAAGACCTTTTGATTCTCAGTTGATCCTGGACCAGATCTACCAAATTGGAGTTCGATCCATTCCCTTAGTATTTATTGTCGCTGTGAGTAGTGGTATGGTCATGGCTTTGCAATTTGGCTATGGACTAGCAAAGTTTGGTGGCAAACTCTATGTTCCAAAAATTGTTTCCCTGTCTATTGTAAGAGAAATGGGACCCGTTTTTGCCTGTCTAATGTTAGCAGCAAGAGTGAGTGCCGGTATCACTTCTGAAATTGGCTCTATGAAAGTATCTCAACAAATTGATGCTATAAGAGCCCTTGGAACATCTCCTTTGAAAAAAATTGTATTTCCACGATTAGCGGCTTGTATGGTAGCCATACCCATGCTATCCGCTGCCGCCATAATAATAGGTGTCATTGGTGGGCTGATCGTTGGTTCAATGGAATTAGGTTTAGACTCACAATTTTATTTACAAAAAATATTTTCAACTTTAAAACTTCATGATTTTATTTCGGGTTTTGGAAAATCTTTTTTCTTTGCCTTTTTTATTGCGACAACTTCTTGTTATTTTGGCCTCTCAGTCACTGGAGGAACTCAAGGCGTCGGGTATGCGACCACCAAGTCCGTTGTCACTTCTTGTATTCTGATTGTTGTCGGAGATTATTTTTTAACTAAATTTTTTATGGTGATTGAACAATGGTTGTGATTAAAGTTAAAAATTTATCTAAAAAATTTGGTGGAAAAACTATCCACAAAAATATCAATTTTGAAGTCTTTCAAGGAGAGTGTCTTGGACTTTTAGGTGGGTCGGGTGCTGGCAAAAGCGTTATACTGCGCAGCCTAATAGGATTGGAAAAACCGGATGGTGGCAGCATTCAAATTGAGGGTGAAGAAATTGTTAGCAAAGAAGAAGATCAATTAATAGAAATTAGAAAAAAGGTCGCTTATGTTTTTCAAAATGGCGCATTATTTGACTCAATGAATGTCTATGACAATCTTGCCTATCCATTAAAGGAACATACCACTTTGAATCATGCTGAAATTTCAAAAGAAATACATAAACTCTTAGAAGAATTTGGTCTTGAGGGCACTTCTGAAGTATATCCATCAGAACTTTCTGGGGGAATGCAAAAAAGAGTGGGCCTAGCTAGGTCCATTATTATAAAACCTAAAATTGTACTTTTTGATGAACCTACAGCTGGTTTAGATCCTTATAATACTATAAAAATTCAGGAAACAATTATTAAACTTAAGCAGAAAGGTATGACATCTATTTTTGTAACACATGATATGCCTACTGCATTTGCAGTTTGTGATCGTTTAGCATTAGTTCAAGAAGGAAAAATTGCTTGCGTTGATTCAGTTAGTGAAATTAAAAAAGATAAAAGCAATAGGATTAACCAATTTATAAGTGGAATTTACATATAGAGGTTTTTTATGGCAGCATATGATTACAGTCAAAAACAAAGCTTAAAATCTGGGTTATTTATCCTTTCTGGAATTATAGTCATAATCTTTTCTATTTTAATTTTAAGCGATAATACCAGTCTGTTTGGCAATCATATCGATTTAAATGCCGAATTCACAGATGTCCAAGGACTCAGTGTAGGAAGCGTAGTTTCACTTTCTGGAATAAATATAGGAAACGTAAAAGAATTAGATTTTTCCAGTAAAAATGAAAGTATTATTATTAAAATGAAAATTGATAAGCAATACATAAACAAACTGACTAAAAATTCATTAGCGAGCATAAAAACACAGGGAGCACTAGGTGATAAATATATATATATCCTTCCTGGTGAGGCGAGTTCCAATATTTTAAAAGATGGTGAATTTATTGCCACAAACAACGAGGGTGATATTTTTGATGTTATCAGTAAAGAGGGCCCTAAGCTGACGAATATTGTGGATGTAATCAGTGAATTAAAGCTTTTGCTTTCGAATCTAAATTTAAACCAAAATTCAGCTAAGTTAATGGTCAGTTTGTTAAAAACTTCAGAACAAAGCCAGCAATTACTTAAAGAGGGAAAAGGACTGCTGAGTGACCTCCGAGGAAAAGATCAACAGGAACTTCAACAAGCTATCCAAAGGTTAAATAATATTTTGGGCAAGATTGATAGAGGGGAGGGTTCTTTAGGGTCTTTAATTAATGATCCTGTAGTTCATGATCGACTCACGTCACTATTAGGAAAACCACCAAGAAATAGTTATCTGAAACCTTTAATTAGAGCCACTATAAAATCCAACGATTAATATTCATTTACTTTAAGAAGTCTTTAAGTGATTTTGAAGCTTCTTCAACAGTAGGTACATCTCTTTTATCTAATGTAAAATGTATCCTACGAATCCAATTCTTTCCTAAATGTTGATTGATTCTATTTTTAATATCTCCTGCCAGAAAAGTCATTTCTTGCATTCTGGGTGAGCTATTGACCCATATATACAAAACTCCCTGTTTATAACCTACAGGAGTAGAATTGTTGGCAATAGACTCCCCCATAACCTGCTCCCACTCTCGCCATAGTTTCCATCTTGTGAAACCTTGTCCTAATGAGGACTTGCTATTTTGAAAGAGACTTTGTAGGACATCTGCTGAAGAACTAAAACCCTTTTTAGTATTCATAGGAGTTTTTATAACATGTCTCATGAAATTAAAAAAGTCTATGTTGTGGGAGCTGGACTCGCTGGCTCGGAATGCGCTTTTCAACTCGCTGATAGAGGTTACAAGGTCCATCTTATTGAAATGAGAGGGCAAAAAATGACACCTGCCCACAAAACTCCTTTGTTTGCCGAATTGGTTTGTTCCAATTCCTTGGGCTCTGCAACAGATTATTCTGCCCCAGGACAATTAAAATATGAAGCAGAAAAACTGGGTTCATTAATTTTAAAATCAGCTTACGAATCCCGTGTCCCTGCGGGAATGGCCCTAGGAGTTGATAGAGATATTTTTTCAAAAAATATTACTCTGGCTTTAGAAAATCACCCCAATATTACAATTGAAAAAAGAGTCGTTGAGTCATTAGATGAAATTCCAAGACCAGCAGTTATTGCCACAGGACCCCTTACTGATTTGACTTTGGCTGATTCACTTAAATCTCACTTTGATGATGAATTTCTTTATTTTTTTGATGCTATTGCACCCATAATCGATACTGAAAGTATAAATATGGATAAGGCTTGGAAAGCCGACCGCTGGGACAAAGGAACAAAAGATTACATCAATTGTCCATTGAATAAAGAACAATATTATTTGCTCATCAATGAAATCAAGGCTGCACGCAAAGTTGTGCCTAAAGAGTTCGAACTCAATACTCCTTATTTTGAAGCATGTATGCCCGTTGAAGAAATAATAGAGCGAGGTGATGAGACTCTGCGCTTTGGACCGCTTTCGCCTAAAGGTTTAACAGACCCAAAAACAGGCACAAGAGCTTATGCCGTTGTACAACTTCGTCAGGAGAATAAAGAAGCTACGGCTTATAATATGGTTGGGTTTCAAACTAAAATGGCCTACCCCGAACAAAAAAGAATTTTTTCTATGATACCCGGCTTAGAAGAAGCAGAGTTTCTTAAACTGGGAAGTATACATAGGAATTTGTATATTCACTCTCCAAAAAAATTAAACCCAGACCTTTCTAGCAAAAAAGACCCTTGGTTATTTTTCGCCGGACAAATCACTGGTGTAGAAGGTTATTTTGAATCCACCTGTATAGGCCTTCTTGTTTCACAATTGCTTGCAGACAAAATGGAAAATCGCCCTCAGCAATTCCCACCCAGGGCCTCTGCCATGGGTTCATTGCTCAATGCCCTCAATGAGGAAAAAGAACAGTTTCAACCCACCAATATTAATTTTGGACTTTTTCCAAAACTAGATATTACTAAGACCAAACCCAAGTTGAGTCGCCAACATCGCAGAGATGCCACTCTAAAAATAGCTAAAGATGCTTTCACCGAATGGCTTAAGGAAGTTAAACATTAGACAGTCAATCTGACAGCGCCGGAGTTGCTTTGCAGCATGAAAAAAAATAAAGTAACTAATGGCTCAGTATTAAAGCCATTTTATTTATAGATTTGATTCTTAGTTAAGAAAAATAGAGGGTGAAAAAGACCCTAGCTTTTACTGGTAGAAAAATGTTTAGGCTGAAATTTAATAATGGAAATAGGATTTACTATTCGATCAAAGACAATAAATTGGTGGTTTTGTTAGCCGGAGGCAACAAAAATAGCCAAGCTAAGGATATTAGCTTAACAAAAAAACTAGCAAAGGAATTACATGAGCAAAGTTAAACTTAAAAGACACAATCCAGAGGCTTCTTTTAAAAATAAAAAGAAGGTTGCGGCGGCTTTGGCAGATGCTTTTCTTGAAGGTGATAAAGAAGCCGTGCAAGACATTCTTTACGGTTTTTTGAGTACCCAAAATAAACAACAATTGGCTAAAGACACAAAGCTGTCACGCTCAACCATTTACAATGCAGTGTCCACAGGTAACCCCAGTCTTGAGACCTTGCTTAAGATTATCAACAAAGCCTCTTAAAAAAACTGTTGGACGCCAAAACTGAGGTTCATGTCGTCTTCTTTTTTTAATGGAACGGCATAATCTATTCTTAAAACAAAACGATACACTTTGGGTAAAATAAGTCTTCCACCAAAGCCAAGGCTGGAGCCCGAAAAAGAATCTAAACCACTAAAATTTTCTGCGACAGATGTTAGATCCAGAAAACTATTTAATTGAAGAATATAATTACTACTTTTAAGGAATGAATATCTTATTTCCGAATTCAATAGCCAAAAGTAGCGACCAGCAAAGCGATTGTCCGAAAATCCACGAATACTTTCTAGGCCGCCTAAATAATTCCAATATTGAAGTACATTAGTTGAAGTCGTGCCGGTAAATAATCTTTGGGCGTAATTCCATTTAGTATTTATTATCTTATAGTATAAAAATTTAAAATGACTATCTATAAAGTCACTTACGTTTTGTGTTTGCACAAAGGCTTTGCGAAAATCTAAGGTAATTTTCCTTCCTTTGATCTGCTCTTCTTTAAGATTTAACTCACCAAAATCAATGCCTAAATGGTAAAAAACAGTTTCTGTATTTGGTGGAAGCCCTTTTAATAGTAGAGCTTGTCTAACTTCCTCTGATAAATTTTGATCAGAAAAATTATCTTGATTGTATTCTAAACTAGATCTTAAAAAAACTGATTCTTGAAGTTGCTTAGACACTCCTAAATAATACTTTTTGCGATGATGTAAAAATCCATTAATAATTTTTGGCTCTTCTGATTTTTGATCGTATTTTATTCGTATTCGACTCACAGACCAGGCCTGAACTTCTATACCCCAACTGTTGGTAAAAAAGTCGGGGTCTTTGAACCACAAAACACCAGAATCCGTTTCGCCTAAGCCTTCGTACTGTGTGCCCAACTCCCAGTTTCTGCCGGACAAATTGGCATCATAAATACCAAGGGTGATTTGCCGAACTCCCCCACCCTCTGACAATTTAAATATAGGTATAGTTGTCCACTTTTCATTAAGTAAAAAGTAAACATTTTTTCCGTCTTCATAGTTTTCTGTTTCTACTTTTACATTGTGAAATAAGTTTAAATTTCGAATATTTCTTAAACTCTTTTCTATTGCATTAGCATTTGTTCTTTGTCCTTCTTTAAACAAAATTTGATTGTAAACAACATATGGACGAGTTTTAGATAGGCCCTTTAAGTAAATACCTTTTACTAAAAAAACATCTTCTTGGGCTTGGATATCGGCAAAAGAAAAAGCTAGAGAAAAAATAAAAACAAATTTAATAAAGCTCAACTAAACACAACTATTCTACGGTTACGGATTTTGCCAAGTTTCGGGGCTGATCCACATCATGTCCTAAAGCATCCGCCATATGGTAGGCTAAGAGTTGCAAGGGAATAACTTCTAAGATTGGGTTCACAAACCATGCCGCAGAGGGCAGAGGCAAATAGTGCTCACTGATCTGACGGAGTTTAGTGTTTTCACCGGTGCCAATAGAAATAATTTCTCCTCCGCGAGCTTTTGCCTCTTCAAGATTACTCACAGTTTTTTCGTAGAGTTCGTCGGATGGAGCCAACATAACAATACACATACTTTCATCTATAAGGGCTAAAGGGCCGTGTTTCATTTCTCCGGAGGCATAACCTTCTGCGTGCATATAAGCCAACTCTTTTAATTTTAAGGCTCCTTCTAAGGCTATGGGATAATTTACACCTCTACCCATGTAAAGGAAGCCACGGAACTTTTTTAAAGTGTGAGAGGCTTCTGCGAAAAACTTATCAAAAGCTAAAACGATTTCCATTTGACTGGGTACAGATAACATTTCCCGCACCCACTTTTGCTCTTCTGAAGAAGAAATAGTTTCTTTAATTTTACCAATATTAAGAGCTAAGATATTTAACAAGCTAAGTGTACAAACAAAAGCCTTGGTGCTGGCCACTCCGATTTCTGCCCCTGCATTCATGTAAAGGTGGCCGTGAGCTTCACGATCAATGGTAGATCGTTTTACATTGCAAATACTTAAACAGGGAACACCCATTTCTTTTACTAATCGCAATGCAGCTAGTGTATCTGCTGTTTCCCCACTTTGTGAAATTGTAACAAATAAAGAATCTTTAGGGATAACTACATTGCGATAACGAAATTCACTAGCAATATCCACTTCCACTGGAACACCCGCCATACGTTCAATAACATACTTCCCTACCATGGCTGCATAATAACTGGTTCCACATGCGACAATAAAAATTCTATTTACATTTTTTAGTTTTTCTACAGTGTTTTGATAGTCTTTAATTAAATTTAAACTTTCAAGATCTTCAACACCGGTGCCACCCAAACCCAATCTACTTAACTGCACAGTATGATGATTTAAGTCCACATGCGGAGCTATCGCAGCGGCTACGGCACGGGGTTGTTCGAAAATTTCTTTAAGCATAAAGTGGCGATAGCCTTGCTTTTCCACTTGTTCAGGAGACCAATCAATATGAACAATTTTTTTTGCAATGATCTTGCCTTCTTTATCAAAGATTTTGTATTTAGATCCCACTATATGGGCAATTTCAAAATCATCTAAATAGATGACATCTTTTGTGTATTTAATTATAGCTTGAACATCACTGGCAACAATAATTTCGTCTTTAGCTGGCCCCAATATTAGTGGGGGACCGTTTTTAAATGCCACCATTTCATCGGGTTGGTCAGTGGAAACTGCAAGAATGGAAAAAGCCCCACTAAGTCTTGGTAAAATAGCCAGAACAGAAGTAAACAAATCCTTTCCAGAGTCTATTTCAGCAGAAATCAAGTGAGCCACAAGCTCCGAATCCGTATCTGACAAAAACTCTGTACCTAAATCTTTTAAACTTTCTTTTAAATCAGCATAGTTTTCTATAATCCCATTATGGACAATACTCACCCCTTTGACACTATGGGGATGAGCATTCCGCTCACTGGGTTTTCCATGGGTGGCCCAACGAGTGTGCCCAATGCCGATGTGGCCAGAAAATATTTCGCTTTCCAGTTTTTCCTTTAGAATACTTAACTTGCCTTCAGCGCGAATGCGTTTAAATTTATTGCCATCAAGTATAGCTACCCCTGCACTGTCGTATCCACGATATTCAAGAGTTTTTAAGCCTTCTAAAATAACTTTTTTGGGATCGCCTGATCCAATATAGCCGACTATACCGCACATATTGTTTACCCCTCAATTTCCGCTTTAGAATCAGATGACTTCTCTGTCTCCTCAATCTCTTCTTTTGTTGTATGACTTCTGTGTTGGTAATTTTCTTTTATTATCTGGCGACTTCTTGCAACTGCCAAGGCACCAGCGGGAACATTTTTAGTTATTGTTGAACCGGAAGCAATAATTGCTCCATCTCCTATTTCTATTGGTGCAACGAATTGTGTGTCACTTCCAACAAATACATCCTTGCCAATTTTAGTAACATACTTCTTTTTGTCGACCGCATAGTTACAAGTAATGGTGCCACATCCAATATTTGTTTGCTCCCCTATGACAGCATCTCCTAAATAAGTTAAATGAGAGGCTTTTGCGCCATTTTTAAAGTCCACCATTTTCATTTCAACAAAATTGCCCACTTTTGCATCTTTACCAATTTTGGTTCCCGTTCTTAATCTAGCAAAAGGACCAATGGAGGCCTTAGAGCTGATTTTTACTTCTTCAAAATAACAATGACTTTTAATGTGAACAGAATTTGCAATTTGGGTTTTATACATAAAACAATGTGGCTCAATAATACACATTTCGCCTATTTTAGTTCCCGACCGAATGAAATTACCAGGATAAATTATAGTTCCGGAGCCAATAATCACATCGTCTTCAATATATGTATTTTTAGGATCTAATATGACTACACCCGATTCCATAAGTTTTTTTACTTTTCGACGATATACATATTTTGTTGCTGTAGCTAATTCCAGTTGTGAATTTACGCCAAAAGCTACATATGCTGAAGTTAACAACGTTCCAACCTGTTCGCCGGCTTCTACAGCTAAACTAATAATATCGGTTAAATAAAACTCTTTCTGACTATTGTTATTCTTTAGTTGAGGCAATAGCTGATTTAAAAACTCAGCTTCTATCAAATACATTCCTGTATTGATCTCGTTAATTTTTAATGTATCGTGGGAAGCATCTTTAGCTTCAACAATAGCTTTAAGTTGATTGTGGTGACGAACAATTCTACCAAAATTACCAGGTTTTTTAACTTTAGCCGTAACTACAGCTAATTTTTTTTGAGAATTTACAAATTCTTTAATTAAAAATTTTATATCTTCGGCTTCAATCAGTGGATGATCGCCATTCATAATCAACACAGTGCCCTGAAGAGAATGGGGCTCTGCACACTGCACCGCGTGGCCAGTACCTAATTGTTCAACTTGTAAAAAGGCCGAAGCTCCTAAGGGTTCGATAACTTGACGAACCAAAAGCTCACCATGCCCCACAACCACACGAATATTATTAGTTCCCGCTTCATTGAGTGCATGAATACTTCTAGAAATCATGGGCCATCCAGCCACTGGATGCAAAACTTTAGGCAGGGGGGATTTCATGCGTGTGCCTTTTCCGGCAGCAAGGACTATCGTCGAAAAATCTTCAGTAATACTCATAATCAGCAGCTTTACTACAGGCATAATAAAGGTCAATAATAAAGTATGTACAAATGGGATTGGGCAAAAAGCACAGAAAATAAAGTTATCGAAATGTATACAAGCACTAAGGATATTGGCAGTCTTCAAAGACCCATGATTCTTATAGGTGGACTCCATGGTGACGAACCTGAGGGAGTTTATTTAGGCCAATCCACCCTTCACTGGCTAAACAGTGTGGACAATAAGACACTCAAAGACTTCATTCTTATACCCTGTATCAATCCCGATGCTTATTCAAAAAATCAGCGAGTCAATGCCCGGGGAGTGGATCTCAATAGAAATTTTCCTTCAAAAAACTGGAGCTCAGAATATACACAAGAAAGATATTTCCCAGGTAACTCGCCGGGAAGTGAAATCGAAATTCAAGCCCTTTTAAGTCTTATACAAAAAACAAATCCTCGCTTAATTATTCATTTCCACTCATGGAAACCCTGTGTAGTTGTTTCCGGTCCAGATAATCTATTTGAAGCCAAAATTCTTGCAGAAAATTCTGGTTATGAACTTGTCCAAGACATTGGTTATCCCACACCAGGAAGTTTAGGCGAGTATGCCTGGCACGACCTACAACTCCCCGTCATTTGTACTGAAGACGAAGAACATCGTAATTACGACTTAGCTTGGCAACACTTTGGTGAAGGTATTAAAAAAGTACTGCTAAAATAACTCAGTTAGTTGTTAATATGAAGTATGTATCATGAGATTCTTTTATTGGGTGAGGCGCAATTATCTTTGCCTCCTGCATTTCTGATTCAACAGCGCAAAATTAATAGTCAGTGGGCTATTGAATTCAATGATAGAAAATTTGCGGGTGCAATATACTACCCCGAACCATCAGATAAAAAGCATATCACTACCGTCTTAAGTCTGCTTCGTGATAAACTGGCCATTAAACATATCGTGCTAGATGCCACACAAATTCCAAACGATTTAATCCTAGATTTGCTTCGAAAGTACCCAGGTTTAAAATTTTTCGATAAAACTTACTCTTTTGATTTCAAAAAATTATTACCAGACTCACTTCAATTAACCAAATTCCAACTGCAAGAAGTTTATCAACAGTCTCTGTCCTCCCTTCACCGAGCAGCTTCCATTTCCTCTATAGAACAAGGATTAAAGCAATGTCTTGAGGAAGCCTTAGACATTGAAACTGTTAGGCTAGCTTTTAGTCCCCATGCGGAACGATACATAGAACAAATGGCCATGGCTGGAAAAGTTTTTTTTGCTTTGGATAACGATTTCCACCCTGGACAAAAAGCAAAAATTATTTTTGTCCGCCGCAAACAGCAAGTCTTTCGCAAGTATGAACAACAATTTTTAGAGAAATTATCAGAATCATGTTTTTTAACAATGAAAAGAATTTTAAGACTGGAACATTTGGAAACCTTAGAACAACACTGGGAAACTACTTTTAATGCCTTTGATGCCGCCATTGGAGTAATAAATAAAACGGGTCAATTGATTAAGGTGAATAGAACCTTTGAAAAATATTTTGGACCCAATGTAAAAGCTTTAAAAGAAATTATTATAGATATGCAATGGCCACCCCCAAAGGAAGAAAAAAAATTTTCGCTAGCTGATAAAACATTTGATATTCATTTCCACCCTTACACTCAAGGGTGGATATTTATTTTGCGTGATGTGAGTGAAAAAGAAAAGCTCGAACGCCAAATATTAGAGTCCAGCAAGATGGCCGAGCTAGGTATGATTGGTAGTAGTATTGCCCATGAGATTAACAACCCACTCGGGGGAATGCTTTCCTACTTACAACTCATACTTATGGATTTAAGTAAAGATCAAGAACACTACCAAGATATAAAAGAAATGGAAGCGGCCACATTAAAATGTAAAAATATTGTCGAAAACCTCTTGGGGTTTGCCCGTAAGCAAGACGGAGGAAAACAGGATCGAGTTTATTTAGATACTGTTATTGATGAAGCTATAGAACTTTGCCAATTTCCTATAAAATATAAAGGTACAGAAATACAAAAAATAATAGAAATTAAGAATGCATATATAAAGGGTAATTCTAATAACCTTGTTCAAGCAGTAAAAAATATTTTACAAAATTCCATTGAAGCAACAGAGGATCATAAGGGTCTAATCACTGTTAAATTAAGGGAAGAAAAAAACAAATACCAAATTTTAATTGTTGATAATGGCACAGGAATTCCCGAAAATATTTTAAGCAAAATCTATAATCCACTTTTTTCTAGTAAGAAATCTCAAAAACACCCAGGTCTTGGTCTCACTGTGGCTTTCCAGATAATTCAAGACCATGGTGGAAGCCTGGAAATTAATTCCCAAGCCAAAGGCGGGACCAGGGCAATTCTTTCCTTTGTTCGTCCAGATTTGTAGTCTAAAGCCAATTTTTTGGCAGGGAAATTTGACACTTTAATACTATGTTTCATAACATAAAGTTAATAGTGATTTTCAACTCGTTAGACAAAAGAGGCTATGATGGCCATAACGATCCAAGGAAGGGAGTCTAATGCAAAACCAACGCATACTTGTTGTTGATGATGAGACCAGTTTAAGAACCGCGCTATTTCGCGCTTTAGATCAAAGAGGTTACCAAGTTATTACCGCTGGCAGCAAAGCCGAGGCTTTTAAAATGTGCCAGGTGGACAGGCCCTTTGATCTAGTGTTGGTGGATCTGAAACTTCCTGATGGTGACGGCCTAGAATTAATGACCGAACTAAAGTCAGTTCATCCGCACACTACATTTATTGTTCTCACGGGCTTCGCCACCATAGAAGTTGCTGTAGAAGCTACCCGAAGAGGTGCCTACCACTTTATAACTAAACCATTTAATCTTGATGAAGTCTTAAATATAGTAAATAAGGTTTTATCACACAAAAATCTAGAAACAGAAAACTATCAATTGCGAACAGCTCTTCAAAAACAATACAAATTCGAAAATATCGTCGGACAGAGTGCAAAAATATTTGAAGTTTTAGAAATGGTCGAAAGAGTTGCTGAATCCGATTCGACAGTTCTTATTACTGGTGAAAGTGGAACAGGAAAAGAACTGATTGCAAAGGCTATCCACTTTAATTCCCTCCGCAATAAAGCCCCCTTTATTCCTATAAACTGTGGAGCCATTCCAGGAGAACTCCTTGAAAGCGAACTGTTTGGTCATGTCAAAGGGGCTTTCACCGGCGCTACACAAAACCGAATTGGAAGATTCGAATTGGCAGAGAATGGAACCATTTTCTTTGATGAAATTGGCGATATGAGTGCTAATTTACAAGTCAAATTATTGCGAGTTCTACAGGATAGAAGATTTGAGCCTGTGGGCAGCACAAAAACATTGTCTTCCAATGTGCGCGTAATCGCTGCAACTAATATTGACCTCGACCAGGCTGTTGCTGACGGCCAGTTCCGTGAAGATCTATTTTATAGACTCAATGTTATTCCTATCAGAGTGCCCGCACTAAGAGAGCGGACGGATGATATTCCTTTATTAATTAGCTTTTTTATTAATAAATTTAATCAAAATAAAAAAGAACCCATAACTGGAGTTTCACAAGGCGCTCTTGAAGTTCTTTGCAATTACAACTGGCCTGGAAATATCAGAGAACTTGAGAACTTAATGGAAAGAATGGCCATAATCAAGCGCACGGGCATAATAGATGTCCTTGACCTACCTGAAAAATATCGTACACCCAGTTCTATCACTCTTGTTGACCCCTCTAATGTGGAAATCCCAGATTCAGGTATGGACTTTAATTCGGCTGTAAACAATTACGAAAATGCCTTAATCATGAATGCACTAGAAAAAACGGGTTGGAATCGAAATCAAGCCGCTACATTACTGCGTTTAAATAGAACTACACTAGTTGAAAAAATTAAAAAGAAAGGACTTCGCCCGCCAGAAGCTTCAGCTTAAATATTTTAAAAGTGAACTCTAAGGGCTAATAAATCAGATCTTTCTTCGGCGTGATCTGTATGAGTAAATACTAATTGCATTTTCTTGTCTAAACTTTTAGACAGCTCGAAATTTACTAATTTATTACTCATTTTATAACTTAACTTAGCTTCTACTAGACCTGTGTAAGATAGTACTGTATCAGAGCGAATGGCATCTACTTTAAAAGACATACTGTGACCGTCCTCTGACTTATAATTTGAAGAAAATCCTTCAGAAAGATTTTCAGTTTGTTTTTTAAAAGTCTTCAAGTGATCTTGATTAAAAAAGCTATTTAAATTGTAGTTAAGCAATTCTTGAAAGACTTTATCTGAACTATCTACTACTCTCATTTGCGTAGGGAAGTAAGAATTTTGAGACTCTTGATATACTTTTTGGCAAGTATTCACTGCTGCAAAGTTAATAACTGCCACTCCGTTTATGGATCTTACAAATGGACTCACTGGACCCGCAGCAAAACTCACCGAACTAACAAGAAGAATAATACTTGCTAGGATCGTGTTTTTAATTTTTCTACTGAGCCCCTGTTTCATTTTTCCCTCGACTATTTTTAATACAAATCAATTACTTAACTTATATAAAAGGCAAGTTTTGTGCCTGCCAAATCCAATATAAGCTGTCCAATTTGAGATTATCTGTAAATACCCACTACATTGTAGAATTTAGTTATATTTTCATAAAACAAAAAGCGTCTCAAAATGAGAAATCTTCTTTCTTATAATTAATTATTTACATGCCGAATTTGAAAAATGTTTACACTTAGATTTCCAACTCCGACTATGGGTGTCTTTGTGGTAAGCCCTACAGTTAACTGTTTGGGGTGATTATGCGTTTTTTAAGAGTATATACAGGAATTATGGTTTTTCTAACAAGTCAGGCTCTTTGGGCTAATTTAGCTTGTGAAAAATCACTTATTATTACTTTAGATTCAGGACCAATACTCAGTTTTGAAGAAGCAGCAAAAACTTTTGATAAATCTACATTTTATTGGGAACTCGTCAACTATGATATCATAGGCGGAAAACAACGAAAGCTTAATTTGGGAACCATAAAATTCGCTCAAGCGAAAGAACTTAAAAGTAACGAAATTGTTGTTGTAACCACTCGTGGATTCTTCCATCATTTTAAGATTCAAGAAATAAATCCTAAAGACAAGAGCGAAGAAGATGGTCGTATTTACTCAAAACTCTTTGGCTTTGCCTTTGCATCCTTTAGTGAACCCAAACAGCTCTTACTTTCTTCGGACCAAGACTATATTGGTTTTCTTGGACCTGGGGGTGTTCTGTTCCATTCCAATGGTGAAAAGTACGAATTGTTGTTCTCTCAAGGCATGAGCGCGCTTCATCATGTAAAGGACAAAGTCTTTGTCCACGACTCAGACGTAGCAAGATATTATGAATTAGATGGCACCATGCTAGAAAAACAATATGAGAAAAATGATAAAATTTTAGCTGCCATACCACATCCTACAGATTTGTCACAAATGATTGTTGCCGACGGAAAAAAACTTTTGAAAATAAACAAAGAAGACAATAGTAAAAAAATCTTACTTAAAGCTCTTCAACCAACACAAATGGCTTCACTCTTATATAGTCCATTTGCCTTGTATTTAAGCTTAAGTAACGATCGAATGATTCATTTGTTTTCCGTAGCTAACAACTATGAAAAAGTCGTGGAACGAGAATTATCAAGCCCAATTATAAATTTATCTTGGTCTTTTGACGATCGATTCTTATTAGTGCAAACCATTTACGATTTGTTTATTTTTGATACTGCTAAGAATGTTTGGATGGATTTGGAAACAATGAAATTTAAAAACATTGCTCAAACTTATTGGTTAAATAATGATGCTTATCTAATGACCCTAGGTGAAAGTTATGATGACCCTAAGAACTGGACAATCACTTTTTGGGACCCACATTCCGGAAATTATTTACCAGAACAAAAAATCCTTAAAAGTGAAAGTTCATATATAGCACCCTTTATTGCAAACCATAATGGAAGCTTATTTTCCTCTAATTTTTCAGTGTACTTTGTTACTGCTGGCGGATCTCTCTATCGCTGGGGAGAGTTACTGAACTTTTAATATTTTTTGCCCAATATCTTTTCTCATCTGCATACCTTCCCAAGAAACCTTTGAGGCCTGATTATAAGCAATCTGAATGCTTTCTTTCAAGTCCGAACCCAAGCCTATAGCATTGAGCACTCGGCCCCCATGGGTAAGCCACTCTTTGTCTTTATTAAGTGAAGTTCCTGCATGCAAAAAATAGCTAGATGGTGATTCAGAATTTAAATGACCCTCAATAATGACTCCCTTTTGCGAATTATCAGGATAACCTGGGGCGGCCAACACTACGCAACAAGAATTGATGGGTTTCCAATTCATATCTAATAGCTCACCCATCGCAGCAGATTTAAACACATCCACCCAATCACCATCTAATAAAGGCATAATCACTTGAGCTTCAGGGTCCCCAAAACGCACATTAAACTCTAAAACCTTTGGACCCTCTTCTGTAACCATAATTCCCACATAGAGAACGCCTCTATAATGAAGGTTATTTTTAGACAATTGTTCTACGGTTGGTTTTAGTATTTGGTTATGAATAACATCTTCAAGCTCTAAATCAATTCTTAAGGGGGCAACAACTCCCATGCCACCGGTATTGGGGCCCTGATCATTATCCAAGAGTCTTTTGTGATCCTGTGCCAATGGCAAAGGCCGATAGTCCATGCCGTTAGTAATGATTAAATAACTTAGCTCCCAACCTTTCAAACATTGTTCTAATAGGGCCGAGTTCCCTGCAGAGCCGAGTGTTTTTTTATCAAAAATATCTTCAGCATTTTTTTGGAGTTCATCCTTATCTTTACAAATAAAGACGCCCTTACCTGCCGCCAAACCATCGGCTTTTAAAACATAAGGTGGTGTAAACTGAGAGCATTTTTCCATACATTCTGATACAGTTTTAACAATTTCTGATTTCGCAGTTGGAATATTTGCAGCTTGCAAAAACTCTTTGCAAAATATTTTACTAGCCTCTAACTTTGCAGCCTCTTTGCCTGGTGAGAACACTAGAACTTTTCTTTCAATTAGAAAATCAGCTAGACCAAGGGCAATTTCAATTTCAGGGCCAATGATCACCAATTCAATACCATTTTTTTTAACTACTTTATAAATGGCTTCAAAATCTGTACTTTCAACATCATGACACAAAGCCTGAGCACGCATTCCATCACTGCCGGGAATGGCATGTAATTGTTCAACTTTTGGTGAAAAAGAAAGACTTCTAACTATGGCATGCTCTCTGCCACCTTTACCAATGACTAGTATTCTCATGGTTCTTTCGTAGTCTAGCTTAAGATAAGGGTCAATAGTTATGTTTTTAAGAGCTCTGCGCCTAGTACTGCGACCACTCAAAAATCAAAAAAATTGAGTGATCGCAGTACTAGACTGGTAAAAATATCAAAAAGGGCTATTTTTATAGGATGACTGAATCCACTTTTAAAATTAGAGAACGAACTGTTGTAATATTTGGACCCATTGGCTCCATAGTACAAACTCTTGCAACAGTACTTCAAGAGCATGGAACGGATGTAGCTTTTCTAGACCGAGAAGCCTCTAAATCTCATCGTTTTATTGCTAACTTAATGGATATGAGACAAATTCATCATAATTATGGTCGCGCCGCCGCTATTGATTGTGATGTAAGTACTGTAAAGGATGCCAATGACGCTCTTTCTCGTGCAGCAGAGCTTTTTGGAAGTGTAGATATTTTAATAGATGTTCACTTGGACTCAAATAATTTTAATGAAGAAATAAATCCCACTCATTTAATGACAAATGCCGCTACAGAATTCTTTATTGGACGTGGAAAAGGTCGTAATATTTTTCTGTCCTACGAAAATGCTGTCCTAGAGTATTTAAAAGATGAGTCCTCACAAAAACACAATAAACAACTCCACAATTTTATAGTTGAAAAACATCAATTTCTATTGGGCAAGCAAATTACTTCCAACGGTTTAGCACTCCCTTTTACTGATGAGTTAGTTTTAAAACATTATGCAAATAAAAATATCCAAGAAGCTATGGCTGACATTAAAAAAGTGTGGCCAAGGGCACGTCTTGTCGAACCCGTAGACATTGCCTACACAGTTGCCTTTCTTGCTAGTCCGATCAGCGCCGCTATTGATGGGCAGGTTATTCATGCTAGTTATGGCATGAATAACTAAAAAGATTTAATAAACTAAAAGGCAGGTTTTTCTGCGGTGGATTTATCTGGCAAACTGTCCATGATTTTTAAAGAACCAAACACCACATTGGCTTTTATTATTAAATGGTTTGTTGAATCATTAAAGTTTTCAGACCTATAGCTTTGTGTACCCATGAATGATTTGTTTTCCATAGGCAGTGAGGTTTGTCCAAATACGGTTTCAGACTTGATAGTAAATGGAGTATTTTTATCAATTAACAAAATGGATTCTCCAAAAACGGTTTCAATTTTTATGTTTACATCTTCCTTAGACAGATCGATGCCTCTTAAATCTATTGTTCCGGAGCCAAAAACGACTTCATACTTGGCTTTATTCTTATCTTTTTCTTGCTCTCCAGTGGGAAAGCTAAAGTCGCCCTTGCCAAATATCGCTGCACTATTTGTGATTCTAGGTTTGATGTCCATGTCAAAGGAACCAAAAATCCATTTCACCCCCAGGTATATTAGAAACACTCCGATACAAATTTGAAAAATTGGCAGATCTATTTTGAAAACATGATTAATTATCATAGAAATACCAATGGCAGTAAATATCGCTCCCCAAAACATAATTCCCCCCTTTTTTATTTATCTTCTAAGATAAATTTATTAATGCCTACAAAATTTAATGTCACTAATTTTAGAATTAAACCACAAGTTACATAAATAAGGTAATTTAATTGGTCGCAGTGCTAGAGTTTCTTATCTATAATAATTTTTTCGGCAAGGTCATAGGACTCGGGTTCCACATAAAGCCTTTCGATTCGTCGAATTTCTTCGTATTTATGAAAAATTTCTGTGCTTTCCTCAATAGGATAAGGTTTTGCTAAACGATCGTATTGATCCACTACAAATATAGGAAAGGATTTTTCCTCTGGTGCGGCTGTATGATACTTGCTCAATCGAGCCATAGTGCCCGCAAGTATAGTTTTAATCCCCTCATTCTCTAAAAATTTTTTCATTTGTACCGGGCGTGGGTCTTCATGGGTGGTATGGAGTTCAAACAAAACCTTATAGGGGTTCCGTTGTGCAATTCTTTGTGCCCATGGATTTTTAACTTTATCTAAATGTTGGTATAAAGCATAATCTGTACACCTAATGTATTCATCAATGCTAGAGGGCAGGTAAAACTCACAGTCTTCACTTGTTAAGTAGAGATTGAGCATTTCTTCATAGATTATGCTCTTGTGATGGAAATAAACCATTAAATGCATGTGGTGGCGGGCAAGTAGAAAGTCATCAAAAGCATAAAGAGCACGACGATTCAAGGCCAAGTACAAATTGTCATCAACAATATGATAGGTCAGGTTGGCAATCAGCCAACTCAGCTCTACTCGACCATAATTAGTTCCACAAAAGTAGGCATCACGCTCTAAATAATCCATGCGATCGCAGTCCAATTCAGAGCTGACTATTTGACTTAAAATCGAGCGGAAATCTAAGTTTTTAACTTTAAAAAAATCATCGGGACAAGCCAAGGTTTTATCAATTAAACAGGCTATGTGGATGGGTTCTATGTCAGAACAAATACTTTTTAAAATCGGAGTTAGCGAAGAATCCGTAATAAATTTAATTGTGTAATCTTCATGGTTAGCCTGACGATCTAAAGTGTAATGGCGCTCAGTTAAAACAAGATCAGTACGTTTTTTATTATATGCCGCAATATTTAAATCTTTAAGCCGTGGCATAACTTCTTCAGTGGTGTGTGAGAGTGGGCCATGACCGACATCATGTAACAAAGCGGCTAATCTTAATGTTTGCTGAAGACGCAAAAAAGTTGAATTATTGGGAAACTCAAAGTTTTGGAAAATCTGATTGAAAGTTCTGCCAGCTAAATGTGAAACCCCTATAGAGTGGATCATACGGTTGTGAGTAGCCCCAGGGAAGCTAAGTTCAGAAAACCCCAGTTGCTTTATAGCTCTCAATCGCTGAAAAACTAGGCTGTCAATGACTTCCTTTTCTACATCTGTAATATTTATTGAGCCGTGTATAGGATCTCTAAGTTCCATTTTCCCCCAAATGAAACTTCTTTTTTGCACAATATGTTAGGACTATCAATAGCTATTTTTCTTTACTAAATTGAATTTCAGACAAAGATCATAACTTTCTGATCACTTTGCCTCAAAAAACATAAATATTGACGAAATAAAAATATAACAAAAGCTTATAACAAAAAATTAAATTAAGAGTATATAAACAATTGAATAATTTTTAATTTTATTAAAATAGGAGAAATCAAAATATGAAGGCTTACTTAGATTTAATGCAACATATTTTAGATCATGGCACCGACAAAGAGGACCGTACCGGGACGGGAACCTTGAGTGTATTTGGCTATCAAATGCGCTTCGATCTGAGCCAAGGATTTCCCTTAGTCACTACCAAAAAATGTCATTTGCGATCAATTATTCATGAACTGCTTTGGTTTTTAAAAGGCGACACCAACATTCAATACTTAAAAGACAATGGTGTGAGCATATGGGATGAATGGGCCGATGAAAAAGGCAATTTAGGCCCTGTTTATGGAAAACAATGGCGATCCTGGGAAACTGCCGATGGCAGACAAATTGATCAAATTAAAAATGTGGTCGAAAGTTTAAAAAAGAATCCCGACTCGCGTCGCCACTTGGTGGTTGCTTTTAACCCTGGGGATGTCGATAAAATGGCTCTGCCACCATGCCATGCATTTTTTCAGTTTTACGTTGCTAAAAACAAATTGTCCTGTCAGCTCTACCAAAGAAGCGCAGATGTATTTTTAGGCGTGCCCTTCAATATTGCTAGTTATGCTTTGCTTACAATGATGATGGCCCAAGTTTGTGGCTACGAAGCTGGAGAATTTGTTCACACCTTGGGGGATGCTCATTTATATTCCAATCATCTGGATCAAACTCAATTGCAGCTGTCCAGAGAACTCCGACCACTGCCTCAAATGAAAATCAATCCCAGTGTTAAAGATCTTTTTGCCTTTAAGTTTGAAGATTTTGAATTGCTTAACTATGATCCCCATCCTGCAATTAAAGCACCAGTAGCTATTTAAGGAGAATCCAATGATTTTATCACACATTGTTGCCGCCTCAGAAAATGGAACTATTGGCGTAGAAGGCACTCTGCCTTGGGACATCCCAGAGGACATGAAGTTTTTTCGCGAAAAAACTAAAGGCAAAGCTATAATTATGGGAAGGAAAACTTTTGAATCTGTAGGCCACCCACTGCCAAAACGATTAAATGTTGTAATAACTCGACAAGCTGATTATAAGGCCGAAGGTGCAGTGATTGTTAGTACTATTGAGGAAGCCATTGAAGTTTGTAAAAAAGAAACTTCTACCTATGGTGATGAGGTTTTTATCATTGGTGGTGGCGAGATCTACCGCCAATCCATGGACCTCGTTAATAAAATTTATTTAACTAGGATTCATAAAGAATATAGTGGTGACGCTAAGTATCCCACTGTCGATGAAAATGTTTTTCGACTAATAGAGAGTTCCGATCGCACTCAACCCATTCCCTTTACTTTTTTAACCTACGAGAGGATATGAGAACACTACAGACTCCTGTTGACTGGGCCCTGATATTGCAATAATTCCTTTCTAATGTTTTATAAAGCCTTAAAAATACTATTTTTTGGATCTATAACTGTGTCAATTTTTGTCGCTTGTGGTGACCTAGAAGAGAAAGAAATTACTGGTTTTGATATCGCCTCTCCGTTATTTAGAAGGGGGTGGTTGATGCCAATCTCATTTCGGGTGGCCAGTACCAGGAAGACGTATCTATATATTTTGAGTTTAACAGCCCACATCTTTGTAGGATTTTGAGCATAAATGATACTGGATTTGTGTATCCATACCCCATTCTTTTGAGGACTTTAATTTTATTATTTAGTCCCTCTGACACGGCTGTTGTAAGTCCCGACATTATATAACCTTCTATATAATGTCTGTATTTCCTCAAAGTATTTGCAAACTTTAAAAATGGCTTTAATTTGGCTTCCCTTGCAAAGCGATACCACAGGATAAGACTTTTCCTGAACTCTTTTACATTTTTCTTATCTAAAACCTTATGGAAATATTCAACTAACACTGACGCTCTAAATATATTTTTATTTATATCCAGTAATCGCTCTAGCTTTGTGTAATCTTTTTTTGATAAATTCTTCTCTCGCTCAACTAATATATACTTCCTATGGGGGGCAAGCACTTCCATTAAAAACTTATCCTCATTGTCTTTCGCTAGTTTAAACTCTATTTTTCTTACCTCGTCAAAAACATCATTTACACCTTGTGCTAAGTGGAACCTATCAATACAGATCTTGGCATTCTTGCAAGCGTGTTCAACAACCTTGATAAATGCATCGTGCATATCTAATGCAAAATATTTAATCTTTAAAAGTTGCTCCGGCCTCAGTACTTTTAAACAGTTCAATAGGCTTGAACCCTTACGTCCCATTGCGTTTGACAGCACCTTACTGATGTTCGTGCAAACTAAATTCGTAACAAATTGCACTTTGTTTTTATCCGACGATTTCTTCCCAAAAATAGTCCTATAGTGCACCTCATCTGCTGACATACTTTCTAAATCCAAATCTCTTTCAGCATAATTTAAATGTTTTTTCATTTGCTTCATTCGATACTGGTCTATATCCCACATTGTTTTTGATTTTAATCGTAGGATCCTAGCGCTGGCCTCACAAGTTAACTCTTCCATAAGTCGACCTGCCTTTTCGCATAAACTATATGTCATGTTTTTAAAATGAGGATGAGTAAATGCTACCTTGGACGATCTAACTCTATCACCGCAAATATGACAATTGCCTCGAAGTTGCTTTAAATAAATCCAAACCTCTTCATATGCACCCAGTGGAGCGGCTCTAATCTTTCTTAATTTCCACTCATGGACATGAGTAATGCTGTTAGCGCAGACATTACAAACTGCTTCATTACGATTTTGACGGGCATATAAAACTAGTTTTAATTCCTCATCACATGTGGCCCAATACTCAATTTTAATTCCTTGAAGTCCTAAAGATTTTAAGATTAAATCATCATGAAGTTCCATCCGTGTTCTCCTATAAAATTTGTTTTTATTACGATTAAATCTTATTCGAGATGGATGGAACTTTTTACCTTCACTCAAGACCTAGGTCTTGTTGGCATGAATTATACCCTTCTGTAATACGGTGAACCTTTGATATCAAGAAAGATTTCTTAAAAACGCACTCTGACACATTTGTTTCCCCCACTAAAAGATCCATTACTTTTAAATCCTCTGGAGAGGTGATACAAAAATACAGTGCATCTATTAAAATGACAATAGAAAGAAGAAACGGTGATGAATTTTATATATCTGATGGTACTAATTCAAATATAGAATTAATTAAAAACAGTCACCCACTTCTAACAAAAAGCACTCAGATTTTAGAGCGTCAAACTTCCAGCGCTACATGCTATTATCAACAAAATGGCCACTTGAGAAAGTTTGTAAAAATACCCAAGGAATATCCCAGCGACAAATTAGTTTTTGAAATGCGTGAAACGATCAACTCTTACCCAGATGCTAATTATATAATGAGTTTAGATTTTGCTGATGCTAAAGTAGAAAGGGCTAAAATTCACAATGAAAACTTGTCTTTTTTTAACAAGGACCTACAGGAATTGTTATCTCCATATTATTCAAGTGTATGTGAAAAACAATACATTATAAACTTAAATACATATATTGGAAGTTCTGGTAGCAGTACTTTAGCACTTCCTAATTTAGATGTTAATCAGTTGGAATTCTTAACAGATTCCTCTTATACAAACTATAATGGTGTAAAGCGAAAACAAAATCAATTATACAAATTGGGTGATCGGATATTTATAAGAAGGGGTCATAGCTCTAAACTTGATAATCGTTTAATTAGTTTTTTTAAAAATAATTTGAATAAAAAATTCCTTGCCCATGAACGCACTAATGATTATGTGGATGGTTATACCTTCAAGTATATACCCTCGGCAGATCCCGAACATATAAATATCTCTATAATTAATGGAAATCTAATTCTACATTGGATCCGCAAATTATGTTCATTGGATGTAAAAATTCAAATAAACGGCATTGATCAAGACAATTTCTACTCTGAAGATACACAAAAAATTCCACTAAATGTGACTTCAATTGATGTTAATTCAATTCAATTAAGTTCTGATAAAAACTGTTATAATTCTCAAAACTTTTATCAGGCTCTTAGTGACATCTCTAAAAATTCAAACTCAAATTTTATTCTAGAAATCGAACCCTCAACAGATTATTACACAAATAGTTTTTCTTTAATTGTTAGAAAAAAGGGCTCTGCTGAGTATTACGAGTCTCAACGTTTTATACCCATAACAAAGTAAAGGTTTTTTAGCTGCATGTTTCGTTTTTTGTGCTTAATTTCATTTTTATTTGCTTTTTCACACGCACAGGCAGTTGAAATTTATTCTGTTCTCACTCAAGAATGTCAATTAGTGAGGGGTTTAATTGTTGATATAAACAAAGACTCTTTAGATTTTATTGATTTAGATGGTTCTTTTAAAAGGGTAGCACGCGATGGAATTGAATTCCTTGTCGTTCACAACACTTTGGAAAACCCCTTTTTAGGTATAAACTTAAATCGTAGTGCCAAAACTCAATTATTGGACATATATGTTAGTAATAATGATAAAAAATTATTTTCAGGATGGGCAGTTAAATTTATAGAAAATCTTGTAATATTTTTTGATCTTGATGGTGGCACTCACGTTTTGGAACTCAATCAAATCACTAAGATTCGTCCCACAAATTTATTAATTAGTGGTGTAAAAAAAATAAGTGGAGAATCTGTTGATTTAAAGTTTGGTAATATATTTTTTAAATGCCCACATCTACAGAATTTAAAAAATAATAGTAAAAAATCAATATTACCGACACGAACCCTGGGAGATAAGGTTCAGGTCAGTGAGTTTTTAAGTAATTTTGAAGTGGGATTCAGAAATCTACGCAGCTTTCAGGAGAGAACCTATTTATATGCCCGACCCTTTCTCTTTGAGAAGAAATCTAAACTAGGTATAACCACTTTTAATAATTTTTTTCAAAATCCAGAATCACAATTTCCATTTTATTTTCAATGGTCTACAGGAGAAGCTTACCGTTTCCAGAGCTTTAATCAAATTGGGAATGTGTCCAACGAGTATCTACCCACAGCTGAACCACTTTTTTTAATTCGATCTGATATAAAATCCCACATTTTTAATGCAAGTTTTGTTGGGAACCTAAACTCTCTTCCAGCAGGTACAGATTTTTACACCGAACAACGGGAGATCATACAAAAGGAATTAGTCCGGCCTAAAAATAAAATCATAACATCTCCATCTCTAAATTATTTGGCATTAATGGGAGGGGACTATGGACCATGGTCTTTCTCTTTTGGCACTTATTATCCAACATTTTTAGTTAGATATTATAATGAAGAACAAGGCCTTGACGAATTCAGAGAAATCTTATCTTCTAAAGTTTCTCCTATATTCCGACTTATGTATACGACTAAAAAACTTCAATTGCGTGGGATTTATTCAAAAACGAATTACGATGAGGGCTTTCAACCCAACGATAAACAATTAAGTATAGATAGAAGTATCAGTGTGATTGGACTCTTAAAATCCTTTAACTTTGAATCTCATTTTTTGAGACTAGGTAGTAGTTATCAACTCAGCAGAAACATTCAAGTGGGTATAGATCAAATTTTACTCACTGCTAAATACAATGAAAACACCACTTCTGGATATTTAAATCATATTAACTTCGACCACTATATTACTTCACTATCTGTGCGCCATTGGTTTGGCGAAAAAGTTACTCTTC
>JACKAN010000006.1 GCA_020635055.1 Pseudobdellovibrionaceae bacterium | reverse complement strand
CAAAGGCCAATTTGCCCATTACTCTCATTGACATTAATCTTCCTGAACAGGCAAGTCCCTTAGTCTCATCAGCTAATGCTTTGGCCTCAACGCACGAATGAGTTTTTGCAAAACGTCCAGGATAGGCCACCTGGCGTTCTTTCCAATTTGCTAGTTTTTGCAAACGAACTTCTCGGTATTGATCTGACATGACATTCTCCTTACGAACTTCTGTTTTTACGCGGATTTTGTCTTGTTATCAATCCTTTTTAACAAAGGCTGTAAAACTTGGTTCCACCAGGGCAAGGATTCTCGTGAAGGACTATCAATTGCAAGAATTTCTCGGCCTGCAGCTCTAGAGTTGGGGTTAAGTTGCTTAGCTTCAGAATAAAATCTACGTGCAACACGTTTATCTCCCTCAAGCTTTACTAAATTGGCCTCTACCAATTTAAACAAATAATAAAATTTTGATTCTAAAGGGAGACGTTCAGCTTCACAGCGCAATTCTTTCAAATGCCAACGACTATAAGTCTTTCCCTCTATTTTTAACAGAGCCCAAATTTTTAATAAATTTATTTCAGGAGGACAAAATTTACTTCCCACAAGTGGTGCTAACAAGTTTATAAGTCGCTCTGGTTGGTTGTTTTCCAAACAAAAGAAAAGTTTGTTATAGATCTCTTCTACATGCAGTTTCTCTTTTGAAGCTCGGCAGTTTATTTCTTCTAAATACAATTTCTTTTTACGTTCACTATTTAAATTGTTTATACAGGACTTCAATAGAGCGCTTTCCAGCTCTATCCATTGACTGACTCCCTGTGAAATGTTTAAACTTTTAAGCTCCTTTAAAACTCTTTTATAGATTGGTAAAATTCGACTGCTCTCTACTTCTTCATTCTCTTGTATTTCCAGCACTTCAAAATAATTTCTCTTTACCAATCGATGATAATGCCAAGAAAAAAATAGGGACACAGATTCCTCATCATATTGCTTTTTTAGAGTGTCCGCCCAAGCAGAACCGTTGAGTAAATAATTATATACACAATAAAAAAGGTCTTCATTTTTTCGTGATGAGCTAAACAATTTATTTAATAAAGTACAACCTGTAATGCTCTCTAATCCCAAATCCTCAGTCTCAACTAAAGGCCAACACTCGTGCATTTTTAATCTTATATCAAAATCAATACTGCTATAGAGCTTGCAGGCAATTATGGGCAGCAATCGACTGCTCACCCAGTAAATTGGCAAAAAGCAAAAAGTGCAACTCTCTGCCCAAGCTTTTATCTCGGAAAAGATAATTCTTGAAGAACAAGATCTTCCCTCGGGAGTACACAATTGTAACTCTAAATTTTCAGAATTTACAAATTCATTTAGTGACCGAACTTCGGATCTTAATTGTTGCTTGTTTCCCATAAAGTTAAAAAGTTGAACTATGTTTCCATTGTTAAATCGCACTTGAATACAAAGCTCATCTTTTTTATATATGTTTAAAGTCTTTGAAACTTTTAAACGTGACATTTGTGTAATTATAAATGGCAACTCATAACCAATAATATTGGGTTGTTCTTTTATCAATTGAATTAATTCAGAACCAGAAGGATTGGGCAAAGTAAATATTTTTTCTAGTAACAGTTGATTTTTGTAATTCCCTCTTAGCACTTGGTCTAAGTAGTCGACGAGTAAACTGGCATTGAATGGTTTTATGTAAAATCGCGATCCTCCAATCTCACTTAAACAACTATTAATAAAGCTGGGGTCTGAATAGGTACCACTAATAAAAATATAATGCGTATTCTTCTCTTGGTAGGATTTAATTTCTTTTGCTAACTGTAATCCACTTTTTCCTGGCAATAAACAATCCAGGATAATGGCTGAATAAAAATTCACCTGGCAAAGATGTGTAGCCTCTAAAGGATGGTGAGCGGTATCGACTTCATATCCATATTTAGACAATATGCGAGACAGAGCCGTGGTGATACTTTCATCATCATCAATTATTAGTAATTTGTGTGAATCTTTGTACATAAGATGAGTGTACAAAGGCCCTGTTGCTATCACAACGAGACCCCTACCAAAGTCAACTCACTCTATCCTTTGGTCTACCTAAAATCCGTTTGCCACTAAAAATATTAAGTTTTAATATTTGAACTGTATGGAGATTAGAATTTATAAAAGCAATAAAGTTCTTGAAGTTTGGGAACAGGACCAATTAGAAATTACCTTCCCCATCGGTATAGGAAAAGAAGAGTATGGTCATAAAATGTTTGAGGGGGATCTAAGAACTCCCGAAGGCAATTACAAAATTTGTGTCAAGAATCCAAAGTCAAAATTTCATTTAAGTTTAGGCTTAAATTATCCCAATTTGGAAGATGCCAAAAGGGCCTTGGAAGATCGGCGGATCTGTCAAGAAACCTTTGATATGATCAGTAATTCTATTAAAAATAAACTACACCCTCCCTGGAACACTATTCTTGGTGGACAAATATATATTCACGGTGATTTAGAAACAAAAAATTGGTCTGAAGGATGCATTCGCATGTATAAAGAGGATATAGAATACCTTTATCAGAAGATCGAATTGAATACTGAGGTTAATATCTACCCATAAACTTATACAATTAAACTCACTTGCTTTAATCCTTTCCTTATTATAAATTTTTACTTAATGAAAATACTTTTTATGTGTGTCGCTAACTCCGCTCGTAGTCAAATGGCTGAAGGTTTAGCTCGTCATTATTTGGGAAATAGTTTTGAAATTTACAGTGCTGGCTCTCAACCCAGTCGACTTAACCCATTGGCTGTTAAATCCATGACTGAGATAGGTATTGATATTAGCAAACAGAGCTCCAAAAGTTTAGATGATATTCCCTTAGACAAGATAGATTTGATTATCACTTTGTGCCACGAAGAAGTCTGCCCTATAGTTCCAAACCGTTGCCAAAAAGAACACTGGCCTTTCCCAGACCCCGCCAACTCAAACTTATCACAAAATGATCAGTTGAAACTTTTTAGAACTGTACGCGAAAATATCAGAAAAAAAATCCAGGATCGATGGTTACATTAAAATAGCTTTAAATTTGTTCATTAGGCACTCAAAATTAATTAATTAAAGTCAAAAATCAATTAGCCGATATCTATATATGTGGCATAAATCTAAACTAAAAATCCTTATAATTTTATTATTTTTTATCTCCGCTCAATCGGCTTTCTCACAGATTGCGATCAGTCTCTCTGAACTAAAAAAGAAACAAGGTCGGCTCATAGATACCAGAAATAGCTCCCTATATAATGGTTGGAAAATTAATGAAACGGATCATTGCTGTCCGGTTTAATTATTAAAAAAGCATAAGCTGAAGTCCCGGCGGATGACGGGTTACGCGAGGTAGATCCCCTATAAGGTCCTTCAGTGGCTGTTTTAAGAGGAGTAATGTGCCTACAACCGCCATTAGATCTGGGATTGAGATACTTGTCTTAAAACTAAACCTTAAGATCTGTAAAAGTAGAAATGAAATCAACGCTACTAAAATCTGAGCTTTCACAGCATTAGCAGTGGTTCCAAGGAATTTTTTGATCTTTAAATTTTGCTTTAAAGTTTTAAAGAAAAGTTCCACTTTCCACCGTGCCTTATAAAGATCACAAATTGTCTGAACTGCTAGATCAAACCTGTTGGTAATAAAGGTCAGTCTCTTTCCTGTGTCAGGGCAGTTATAGGAAATACGCCTGAGCTTGCCTTTGTATTTACTGCCAACAGCACTTTTTAGGTAAATTACTTGATCACACATGTGCCCTCGTGTCCGGTTCGTTGGTCGACTCTCAACAACCTTAAACTTCATATTGGCCTTTGACTTGGTGACAAAATATACACCTGTCTGGTTGAGTTCATTAAGCCATGAATAATCAATATAGCCTCGATCAACCACTACAGTAGATTTGGGAGGAAAAGAAACTTCATTTTTAATAGCCCTCATATCGTGAACTTTTCCAGGTGTGATAACAGCAAACTGAGGAAGGTCATTTGCAACATCAATCGCTGTGTGAAGCTTTGTAGCGCCCTTTCCATGGTGGAACTGAGCCCAGGGACAAAGGCTCAAGCACAACTCAATTGTTGTTGAGTCCATGGCAAAGACATCGCCTTTTAACTTAAGGTTTTTGTGTTTTGATGGTGCCACTTGATAAGCCCTGCCTAAAAGGTATTGGAAAAGGTCTTCAAGTACTTCTACAGGCCTACTTTTGTTAGCATCTGCCAAAGTACTTTTTCTAACAGGGCCAAATCCAAGTTTTTTAAATTGACCGTCCTGAGTAGAAAATACACGCTCAATGGCTCTGATGCTGTCGTGTCCGGTTAATTGACCAAAGAGCAGAGATCCAAACCAAGTCCAGCAGTCTAAGGAACGTACTCCTTTGTCGCCGTTGTTTTTTGAAACGCATGATTGAAACTCTGATCTAGGAATTAACTTGATTACTTGATGAAAAACAGTATTTTGGGCCAAGGCTTGATCTCCAGTGTGTATTTGGAAAGTAGTTTTTAGTCGAACCACCTTCAAATACCCTAGAATCGGGCCTTTTTCAATTTATGCTACGCTCCGAACCGGACAGCTATGGAAACGGATATTGGCGGACATGAAGATGGGGCAATTTTGCTTTCTGCCTCTTGGTTCCCTAATATGAAACAGAGAGCCATCTTAGATCTATTAAAGAAGAAAAAATTATCAAAAAATTTAACTTATGGTCTTTATGGTAATCAAAAAGATATAGAATTAGTTAAAAATCAGTTAGAAAAAATAGGCTACAAAAATATTTTTAAAATTACTGATGCTCTTCAAAACAGTTCTCATTTACATAAAATCGAAAAATATGAGAAATTAGTTCCAGCAACTTGGTTGGCTAAAAAAGAAAATATTAACAAATTTAATATTTTCGAAGTTTCTTGGGGCAATCCTTCACAAGAATTTTTAAATGGACACGTTTTAGGGGCTGGTTACATAAACACAGATCTTTTTGAAGAAGGTCCACTCTGGAACAAGAAGGATGATAAGACACTAATTAGAAATATTTTAGATTTGGGAATCGACGCTGAAACAAAAGTGATTCTATATAATCGAGACAGTTTAGCTGCTGCTAGAGTCGCAGTAATATTAATATATGCAGGAGTTAAGGATGTAAGACTGCTCGATGGCGGTTGGGACCTTTGGAAAATGAACGGAGGTGGAATCTCAACAGGACAAGCTAAAAAATTTTTAAAGAAAAATAGTTTTGGAGTAGCATTTCCTAGCCAACCAGAAACTATGATAAGTATGCCACAAGCCATAGAACATTTAAATGACCCTCTAAATTCTGTATTGGTGAGTATAAGATCTTGGCAAGAACACAAGGGTCTGACCAGTGGATATAACTATATTTCTGCTAAAGGAGATATTCCTGGAGCCGTTTGGGGTCACGGAGGTACAGATGCCAATCATTTAGAGGATTTTAGGAATCCAGACAACACCATGCGACCTGCAGAAGAAATATTAGAATTTTGGAGTGATGCTGGAATACATAAAGAAAAAAGGGTTTCATTTTACTGTGGAACTGGCTGGAGAGCTTCTGAGGCATTCTTCTATGCTATGATAATAGGTTGGCAAAAAATAAGCGTATTCGATGGTGGTTGGAAAGAGTGGTCAGAGTTCCAAAAAGTACCTGCAGGTAATAAATAACTCAACTTAGGTCCAAATATAATTCACACACTTCTTAATTAGAACCTTTAAGAATAAAATTAAATTATGTCAGAAAGAAGATTAAATCAACGAAGATCGGAAAAGGCTGAAGAAGATCAACGTAAAATAGCTCGGTTCACCGAAAATGAACTCAATCAAAGTTTAAAACAAATTTCAATGTGGTTAAAGGTTCTTTATGTTTTAACCGTCATTGTTGCGGGCTTCGAAGTTGTCTGGTCGGTATCTAAAGGTTTAGAGTATATGACCCAAGGATTCTTCTTTGGTGCTGTTTTTATTATGTTATCAATATTACTTTGGCGAGCTATGTTTTTAATCAAAGCCTTCTTAAAAAACCACTCTGTAAGTAATCTTAAAAGAGTTCACGAACAATTTAACATTCTATTCGCTTATATGGCCATAGTTGGTGTGATATTTTATATCGTGACTTTCCTATACAGAATTTAATTATAAATCCTGTTTACAAGAACTCAAGAAGGTATAATCTTTACCCACTCTTTGCATAGTTCTTAAATCATAAATACCGTAGTTATTTAAGGAAACTTTTGCGCACATCTTATCGTTTTTCTCTGTCATAATGGTCTCTACACATTGATTCATAAATGTTGAGTCTTCACCCAATCTTTGACCTAACAAATTGAAGACAGCATAGCCTCCAGAGTATTTCGCACAAAAAACACTATAATTGAGTGTATTTGCAGCCTCATCACAATCACCAGAGCGACTAAAGGGATCGCCAATATATTTTAGAGAATGAGTGTTCATTATGACATAGCCATCTTGGGTATTTACACATTGTAAACGACCTAAAGAACCATTTCCACCACCACAGTACTCATAAAATTCGACAACAAGTTGTAGTTGACCGCGCATGACCGCTTTACAACCCTTAGAGCAAGCTTGCGCACATTCCGGCACAGTAAGTGTGGGGGCATCTCCTCTACAAACTCTTAATTGTGAAACAATGGCCTTTTCTGCATTTACTGCTTGTTGTTGACAACTATCGGAACAATCTGTGACACAATGATCTTCCATGGCCCATACGAAAGAAAAACTGAAGTAAAATAAGGTAACTAGGATTAAACGAATCATTTACCCCCCCTAAATTAACCCCAGATATTGAACTAAAACCCAATGCGAATCAATGAAAAGTTTTTTTTGCTAATTTTTACAGTTAAATGTGAATCCAATGCTTGTCAGATTTACAGGTTTGAAAGTTAAGATATACATTCTAAGAAAAAAGGATGCCATCACTCAATGACATCCCGTGATAAGAAATAGTGCCTAGAACTCCGAAATTAGCGATAGCCTACTTCTACGCTCAGTTTTCCAAGGCCACCAAAAATATCTAAAGATGTAGCTTCCACTTCGATATAATTTACATGTCGTGAATTAATAAGTACTGTTTTTATTTGTCCCTCTCGAATATTGCCAGAAAGTCCACTTATAATTTGGCTAGATCCATTGCCAAAGTAAACTCTCACTTGTCTTACTTCTAGAGATCTGTTTTCACCTTGTATAGAAATCTCTTCTACTCCACTAAGGTTTACAGCGAAAGTCCTTTTGTTATATCCAATTTTATCAAAACTTCCCTCACCTGCACTTAGGTATCTCATTCTTGGCGGACGATAACCACCATCACGTCGATCTACTGAAACAAACACAACCACTCTTTTTACTTTGATGTTACCATCCAGATGGATTTGCCAGGCTCCCATAGAACTTCCATAGTTATCGAGTTCTACTCGATCATAGGTATAGGGCCAATTTGAGTGAAAGTCTTCTGGTCTACCACCCACTCTCTTTCGATCTTTTCCGACTTGTCCAACTACAAGCTCAGCAGTTCCCATACCATGGCGAGACTTTGCAACAATTCGAACTCCATCCAATTCCATATTCTGAAAATCCATTCTTGGATAAATTGCCATAAGTTCTCTTTTTAAATAAATAATGTTATCTCTTCCTTGATAGAGTGAATCTCCCATCTCAATCACTAATCTCTCGGATTGCGGTGGCAATCTTCTATCATCTCTCCCATTATCAATGGGACCCCTACCTCCGCCACGGTCTCCACGATGTCCTCGGCCTGGCGCAGCTTCACTTATTAGTGCAAAACTCAATAGTGAAACTAAAACTGACATTACAATTGATTTTTTCATTGGCATCTCCCTTTTTAAACACCCACAGCATCTCCTAAGCATGAGACATGCCAAAAATATTTTAACAATAATTAACCTTTTCAATGAGTTTTGGAGTCAAAATGACTTTTGCTTCTCTGTAATTGTAGGTGCGTTTTGCAACTGGGTATTTAGTGTCACCATGTAATTTTGAATGAATTATTCATTAATTGATAGATCCAACCAGTGTGCATGAATATCTAATGACTCACAATTCTTCTTTGCATCTGATAGAGTTCCATTGTTTTTGTAATAATAATATCTGGTTTCACTTTCGATTCCTATAGGAACCGAGCAAAGTCCTAATAATTCGAATTCTGAACAATTGTTTTCAGAAAGGACTCCTTCAGAAACACTATCGCAGGCTTGTTGTAAGTTAATATTTGAAAAGAATCCCCCGTACCACTCGCGACAAGTACGATCTACAGATTGTTCTTTTGTTAAAAATTTTTCAGTTACTTCGATATTGATGTTAGTGTTATCACAAGAGCCCCAAAAAACAGAAAAGCCTGGCGAAGGCACTTTAAGTTCTTGAACACCAGAACTACCATCATCTCCACCACAGGACTGTAGCAAAATGAGAAAAGCTAATGAAACTATAAAGTGAATTCTTAAGTTATTCATATCTATATAATATTAAAGCAAAAACTAGACCAAGAGACTCAATAAGAATCAATTAGCAGTAAGTAAAATCAGATGCTTAGGAGACTCTATTTGATGTTAAAAATAATAATTCTCAATATTTTAAATATCTTTTAAACAGAATCTCATTGGCTGCTTAATTATCGAGCGCCCAATAACAAAACTCACATAATTTCCCGTGCTTATGTCAATTTAAACAATTTGTACTATATTGCCAAACTAATTTATAGAGCTGTCAGTTAGACAAAAAAACCTACATTTATTAGGATTTACTACTGGCCAATTTTTTCATCGATAAGATTGTCTTCTAAGTCTGCTTCAGCACTTTGCCCACGGCTTTCAGCCCCATACCAATTCTCAATTTTACTGATAGGAGGAGCAAAGTTAGCAGGTATTTCAAATTCAGAAATAAATTTTAAAAAATCTTTTATATATGGAGCATTTTTCTCTATTTGTTGCCCCTTACCCTTTTTAATAATTTTCCATAGGTTTTGCGGTAGCTCGGGGGCTTCACTTCCCCAATAAACATATTTGTCACTAATAAGAACTTTTTCGCCTTTTAAATCCGATTCCATATTACGAGCATCATGAACACTATCGCGAAGCACTGGTTCATCCACTCCAGGAATAAATTCGTAAATACAATCTCCAACAAATTGTTCATAGGTTTTTGAAGGTCTTATTGGTATTTTGTCTGAACACTGTTGGCGACAAAACATATCGTAATCTGCAAAATCCATAATTTGAGTGACTTTCATTGCGTAAACAATTCTTCTGTTCGCTTCCTTTAAGCCGGACTCCGGTGATGCCAGGCCTACAATCCAATCTCCCAACTTAGCCGTTTTTCTAATAATGGGTTTAGTTAAAGCTATAGTACAAAATCCACCAAAGGGATTAGGAGAAGCACCAAAATCATTTTTTAAACAATAAGTAAAAAGTCTCATGGGCCTAAGCTATCACTATAATCTGGCTTTAGAAATTGACTTGCACTGCATCATCATATAGATCCTAAATATATGAGTTCATGTTGCCCAACTCCACAGCCAGAAAATACATCCGATTGTCATGACCATAAAAATACAGATTATATATTATGGGCTTGTCTTTCTATAGTTGTTATCGCTTATGTTTTTTATCTCAGTAATTATTTTTTCAATGATATGCCTCATTCTTGGCTTCATTTTTCCCATGCGGTTTATGATTTACTTAATAAAATGTGGTGGGGTATCGCCCTCGGTATTTTTTTTGTTGGGGCACTCAATTTAGTACCAAGAGAATTGATCATTTCGGCTCTGGGCAGACACAAAGGTTTTAAAGGACTTTTACGAGCCACATTTTTGGGTCTACTATTAGATCTATGTAGCCACGGAATACTTATGGTGGGAATGAAACTTTATGAGAGGGGAGCAAGCTTAGGTCAAACTATTGCTTTTCTTGTAGCTAGTCCTTGGAATTCATTTTCATTAACCCTCATCTTAATTTCACTTATTGGTCTACCTTGGACTTTACTTTTCATTTTAGGCTCTATGGTCATCGCTTTGATTTCAGGAGCTATATTTGAAGAACTTGTAAAGAGGGGCGTACTTCCCGATCAGCATCGAGAAGATTCGTTGCCCTCTGATTTTGATTTTAAAAATGAAATTAAAAAACTAATAAATCAAACTCCATGGAATATAACCACTTTAAAAAATATTATAGTCGATGGTATTAAGGACTCCCAGCCCATTCTTAAATGGCTTTTCTTTGGTATAGTGGCCGCAGCACTATTGCAATCTTTTGTATCAACAGAATTTTTAAAAACATACTTTGGCCCTTCATTGATTGGACTATTACTTACTTTGACCGCTACGACTGTTATAGAAGTTTGTTCCGAAGGCTCAACACCAATTGCTGCAGATATTTTCACTCGAGCGGCAGCGCCGGGAAATGCCTTTACCTTTTTAATGGCCGGGGTTGCCACTGACTATACTGAAATTATGTCCATCAAAGAAACCACTCGCTCATGGAAGATTGCCTTGTTTTTACCTTTGGTAACTGTCCCTCAAGTTTTACTATTATCAATTATTATGAATTCTTAGATTTTAATTTCATAATTCTTAAATAGTTGTTAAAACTTTTTTATAGAGATCTATGATATTTATAAAAATGGTCGAGAGGGAGATCTTATGAAAAACTTCACTTATTTTAACCCAACAAAAATTTTTTTTGGTCGCGGACAAATTGAAAATATTAAAAAAGAAATACCGCCTTCATCGAATGTGCTTTTTGTCTATGGTGGTGGAAGCATTAAGAAGAACGGATTGTACGACCAAGTGGTTTCAGAACTTAAAGGTTTTAACTTTTATGAATTTTCAGGTATAGAACCCAATCCAACTTATGAATATACAATGAAGGCGGTAGAATTAATTCGGATTAAAAATATAGATTTTCTTTTGGCAGTGGGTGGGGGATCCGTTATTGATGCCACGAAATTTATGTCTGTTGCTGCAGGCTATAAGGGTGAAGATCCTTGGGACATTATAATTAAAAAATTGCCTGTGGAAAAAACCATCCCTTTGGGTACTATTTTAACATTGCCAGCCACTGGTTCGGAGATGAATTCTGCCTCTGTTATTACAAGATCTTCAACAAATGATAAGTTAGGATTTGTCAGAGCTCAAATGTATCCACAGTTTTCCATCTTAGATCCCACTTTTACTATGAGCTTACCATCAAAATACATTGCTAATGGTGTTGCCGATGCATTTACACATGTTATGGAGCAATATCTAACCTATCCCGTAAACTCACCCATTCAGGATAGATTTGCAGAAGGGATTTTACTGACTTTAATCGAAGAGGGCCCAAAGGCTTTATCTAATTCGCAGGATTATGACGTAAGAGCGAATATTATGTGGTCAACTACAACAGCCCTAAACGGTTGGATAGGATTGGGTGTTCCTCAAGACTGGAGCACTCACATGATTGGCCATGAATTGACAGCTCTGTTTGACTTGGATCATGCAGAATCCCTAGCTGTAATTCTACCCTCAGTAATGAATTGGAATAGAAAGTTAAAATCAGAAAAACTCATACAATTTGGTCGAAGAGTCTGGGGAATCAAAGAAAACTCCAATGATCTTGTTATCGACACAGCCATTCAAAAAACTCAAGAATTTTTTTCTTCTCTAGGGCTCAAAACTCGACTCAAAGAATATGGGATTACAAATGAAGATTTAGCCCAAGTTGTTGAAAAACTTAAAGAACATGGAATGATCGCCCTGGGAGAGCATAGAAATATTGACCTAGAAGCCAGTCAAAAAATTTTACAGTATGCACTTTGATAAGATTGCGCTATTGAACTATCCGTGGCAGAAACTTGGACGGAGGATTCATTTGCGTCTAATACTACTGGGGTTTATATTTTTACTAATTACAATTCAAGTCCATGCCGAAACCAAGAGCAGTATTCAGAATTGTAATGAAATCTTAAGTCAAATGATGTTGCATCCACACTCAAGAGCAACAGTCATTTCAAATTTAAAAAATTATTATCAAAAACAGTCCCAACAATTAAAAAATTTACTTATTAATAATCCAGATAAAAATCAAATCGAGTTTGATGTTGTAATTGTTGGTGGCGGTCCCGCTACTGTTGCCTTTATAGCTGGAATTAGGTCCATAAATTCTAATTTAAAAATTTTGGTTATAGATGAAAGCTCCACTCTCTCTCCCACTTTTGAGGGCCCTGGCAAAGCTTTGATATTTAACTCTCAAACTATTCCAAACAACACAGAGACGATTAACAGCCACCACTTTCCGGGTCACTTTTTACAATTGCCTGATTTTTTGGATTTCAATCAAGGCAATAAGATTTATCCTACCGGTGAAGACATAGCCGCCATGACGTGGAGTCAGTTTTCACGTTTAGATTCTCAAATTTTATTAAATACCCGAGCCCAATCCATAGAACAAGCAAACAACTCTTCTAAAATTATCCTTCAAACCAGTGAGGGATTAAAAATCCCTACTCAACTTTTAATTCTTGCCACTGGACAAGGAAAACCCAGAGTTGATTTTTTAGATATCAAAGAAAAGGAACTTGTATTAAAAAAAGTCGCAGCTAATGAAAATGATTCTGAGTTGTTGGGAATAGAAACTTATTTGCAAGCTTTAACTTATATTAATTCTAAAGCTCTAGATCCAATTAAGTACGAAAATAAAAAAATTGCTATTATTGGTGGTGGCGATTCGGCAATGGGAATGATAGAAATATTAATGGCATTGAAAGTTCCCTCTCTTGCTTATGGTATTAATCAAAAAAAACGTCGCCCCGCGAAAATTGTTAACTATGGTTTTAAAGTGACTCCTCCTAATAGAAAAAAATTTATGGAATCAAACAAGCACCGCTATCATCACCTCCGAGGTATTGGTGGTTTATTTATGGATAAGGAACTGCCCCTGCCGAGAGACACCGAAGATTTACGTCCGTGGTTGGAGGAAAGGTTAGTTTTTCAAGACGAAAAAGTGGATCACATTCAAATTCTGCCAAATAAAAAAGTTTTGATCACAAATGCAATTGGTGGATTTGAAGAATTTGACCACGTTATATTGGCCACAGGCTACACAAATGAGGTCGCACAACTATTTAACTCTCAATTACCTTCTTTAACACAATTCAGTTATGATAATACTCCCAATGAACTTGTCCCATTAATAGGTGATGTGGTCATCCAAGGGGGCAGTTATCCTCCCGGAAGCCATCAATTAACAAGTCAAGACATTCACTATTCTAATGTAAGATTAGGTTTTCAATATACTGATCAAGCTATTTACCTTATTGCCAACGCTGCAGGAGCACAATTAATTGTCAATGATGATGAGGCCTTGGATGGGTCCAATGGGGCTTTTAGTAAAAGAGTCGACAAATTTCGCTCATCCACTTTTAGTAAGTACACTCTACAACATATGATGCCAAGGGCACATGAGGCTGGCTATCAACTTACTAAAAAACATTTCAAAAAAATGCTATAATACAAACAAGCCAAATATTGACAATTGACCTAGGGGTCGACTTCTATTACCTCTTCATACATGTTTAAGGCGAGTATCTTAATTTTTTTGATCGTTTCTCATAGCGGACTCAGTAAAGCTAAAACCCCTGGAGGCGAAAAAGTTCAGATTGCCTTTCTTGAATTCTATAATCAAGAGGGAACACTTGTCAGTCTTGAAAGAGGCGGAAGGTTTGGCCATGTTGCCATCTCATATAAAGGCGGATGGCTTCATTCCTATCCACCCCGCCCAGTAGAGTGGGTTCCTGACTTAAATTCATTTGGTGTTGTTTCAGAAATTTTTGATGTTTATCACCTACCCAATTACAATGATGAGTTCTTTGCTAAGGAATTGGGGAAAATATCCACTATTGATTCTGAGTGGGAAGATACTGAATCCACTTATTGTGCAAAGTTGGTGGGTCAGATCTTAGGCATTCCCCCACGACCTAATAAATGGGATGCACCCATTTGGCGTCAACAGGAACTAGAAACTTATTCTGAATTTGGGCTTTCTCCAGATGATATTTATGAACATTTAATTGCAAATAAAAATCAGAGTCATGTGAATTACATTTCAAGTTCCGGGTGCAACCAACTCTTGCAATGAAAAATAGACTTCATAAAATAGGCTTAAACTTTTTGATTTTTCTTTGTCTTTTAGTTTATAGAATTCAACATGAATACCTTGAGATTTTGAAATTCTTAAAACTGCAAATCCGTACATATTAGTATGAACATGAGTAGATGCCACTTCTTCTGAGATTGTTGGGTTTGCAGAAGGGGTATAATTTTTTTCTAGTTTGAAGGTATCTCCCCCACCAGCCCCTTGAATGATTTGCTCAAAATTTGCGGAGGATAAGTGAGATTGGCCGTGAACGTGACCGGATAAGATTAATCTGACTCCCTCTTGCATCATAAAGGTTTGAAGAAGTTCTATTTCTTTAAAATAATTCTTACTTAAAGGAATACTTGCTTCCTTTAAATTAGGCCTTACTAAAGGGTGGTGAGAAACTAAAATTTTAATTCCAGTTTTATTTTTGAAATACTCATTTGCCGATTTTAATTGCTCTTCCACATATTCGATTGCACTAGTACGAGACTTTGCCAAGGGTGTGCTATGCAGAAAATAGATACCCAACCAATCTGGCAATCCTGGGACTCCATAGTGTGTGGCTGGCAGTTTCCAATAATTATCCTGCTGAGTATGCAAAATCTGTGATGCAAGACCATTTTTCCAACGACGTTCATCATCGTCATGGTTCCCCACAGCTATCCAATTAGGCAAATTAAACTCATCCATAAATGAGTACACCTGGTGCTCTCTCTGCTCGAAAACCTTCTCGTCTAGCTCTGGAATTTTATTTGGACGATTCTTCCTTGCGGGTTCATAAAAGTTATCCCCCATTCTTAAAACTAAATCCATGGGCTGTTCCCTTAACCATCTTTTAATGGCTCTAGCTAACTTTCTTTGGTATTTTCCTGCATGGGGGAATTGATCGTTTCCGGCAGTATCACCAAAAACTAATATTCCTAAGTCTTCTTTATTGGAAAGGTCTTGATACCCTATTTCGTTAATCGGTAGACGGGGTTGTGATGAATACCACTGCGACAAGGCTCTATCACAGTAATAATTCGGACTCTTAGTTGCAAAAGCACTAATTACTAAAAAATAAACAAAACTAAAAGTAATAAATCTAATCCCAATCCCCATCAATTATTACTTATAAGTGGTTAGAGACTGTCTCAATTAAAAAGTTTTAAAATTGGACTTTTAAAAAAATTCAAACTCTGTTTTGGTAAAAAGTTTGTAATCTTGATTAGATTTTTGTGAGCTTAGTACATTGCGTGCACTTGTTAATGATGTGCGTTAACAATTGAGGGGATTGTTTAACTGAGGAAACACTGAAATACTTTTCGAAAGATATGGTTACATAAAGAAACTGTAAAGAGTCTTAGGACGCATTTGCTTTAGATCTCTTTTAAACCCAAATTTAATAGATTGGATGAGTATGAATAGAATGTTATTTTTTTTATCTTCCCTCTTGATGGCAGAATCCATTAGTGCAACCGTGATTTTAAACAAAAGGGATTTAAAAATATTTGGCACTACTCCTCTGAGATCTGTAATCAACACACAAAGACCTTCCCGTAGCGAACACTTCATTTCTTCCACAACACAAATAAAACTCTTCATAGAAAAAAATAACAAACTAGAACCTCTTGAATTACAACCATTTACTCTTCCTGTTTGTTCAGATTCAACTTGGGAAACCATAGTCACTAAGGCTTACAATTCACATTATGACATCCAAAACACCAAAGGCCTCTATGAACTCGAAGCTGAAATACAGTGTGGAATGGAAAATCACTTGATTTTTAAATCAGATTCTGCAGAAGGCGAACTGATTAGCATATGGAATATTTTGTTTTCTACTAAAAAATTTTTTACAGGTATTCAACGTCTCAGTTTTTGGCAAACAAAAATAACTGTAAGCTGGCCATCTAATGGTGACTACTTTTCTAGAGGTGTATTCACTGATGAAGTTAATATTACTAATGGTCATCATTGGGATGTGGTGGCCCATGAGTTAGGTCATGCAATTTATCATCAAGGTCGAGTTGGCAATTCGGTGGGTGGAGCCCATAAAATTGACGAATGTTATAATATTACTTAGAGCAATAAATAGTTTACAATATTAAAAAAATATATTATTTCTTAGAGATGATTTCAGATGCTCGTTCATTAGACCCAAAATCTCAAGAAAGAATACGTTATCAAGCCATAGAAGCACTAAAAGCTGGCTATACACAAGTTGAAGTTGCTGAAATGTACGGGGTTACCCGTCAGGCTGTTTATAATTGGAATTGCGCCTATAAAGAATCAGGGAAAAAATCACTAAGAGCAAAGCCACAAGGTCGCCCTAAGGAAGAAGGGAAATTAAAGGGCTGGCAGTGTGCTCAAATCGTTCGAATAATTCAAGACAAGACGCCGGATCAACTAAAGTTTGATTTTGTACTTTGGACACGAGAGGCTGTGCAAGAGCTTATTAAAGATAAGTATGGGATTGAGTATTCAAAGTGGACAGTTGGTCGATTGTTAAAAAAATGGGGTTTTACACCTCAAAAGCCGGTTAGGAGAGCTTATGAACAAAACGATGTAGCAGTTATTGATTGGTTAAAATCAGAGTATCCAAAGATCCGGCAGAAGGCTCGTAAGTCAAGTGCAGAGATACATTGGGGTGATGAGACAGGTCTTCGTTCAGACGCCTCTGTTGCAAAAACCTATGGCCGTAAAGGTGTTACTCCAATCGTAAAATTGAGTGGGAAAAGATTCTCATGCAATGTTATTTCCAGCATTACAAATCAGGGACGTTTAAGTTTTAAAGTTTTTGATGGAAAATTTAATGCTGATGTTTTTATAGATTTTATGAAGAGACTTATAAAAAGTAGTGTAAATCGTCTATATAGCCCACATTTTCAAATTTAAAATAACTGTTAAATTGTATTAAGTAACAACCAAACACATGGAGGTGTTAGAATGGATATGGAAATATTAAGAAAAAAGATAAGTACATTTCGAGGAAAAAGTGGACGAGTTCGAATTACAGATGACCAGTTGTATATGGAAATTTTATCAGCTTGGGAGCAGTGGTCAGGAACGACAAAAGATTTTTATAAATCTGTTGGTGTGAGTAAGACGGGTATGGCAGGAATAATAGGAAAAGCCAAGCGCATGCGTAGAGAAGGTCACTTTCCAGTTGAGACATTTAAGGAAGTACGAGTGGAATCACCCACAACAAGTGAAGACAACAGCAAGTCGCCGATAACGATGAAGTGGGAAAGGGGAAGGGTGATTCGCTTTTCCCAGGTAGACCAGTTGGTGGAATTTTTAAATAAAGTGGAGAAAAAGGTGGCATGATAGCGATTAATCGCAGAACCAAGATTTATGTAAGTAAAGAGCCAACGGACATGCGGGCCAGTTACGACACCTTGTTTAGCAAGACAAAGAATGTGCTGGAGAAGGATCCCTTCTCTGGCCATTTATTTGTTTTTATAAATAAGAGGCGTAATGCTTGTAAATGTCTTTTCTATGATGGTACGGGTTTAGTGCTGATATGCAAACGAATGGAGCGAGGCCTTTTTAGTCGCATCAATCCATTTTACGATAAAGAGGTTGTACTAACACAGGCGGAGTTTTCTTTATTTTTTGAGGGTGCAGATTTAGAGAAAAGATTTATTGAAAGTCCAAGTGAGATTAAAAAGATAAATAAAAATAAATGCCGCAGTGGGAGCGAGTTGCAAGAAACATTGATATAATTATTTAATAATTGTTAATGAATCAACAACAATTATTTTCCCCAGTTCCCCGTCATAAACTCGAGTCACTGTCTAAAGAAGAGATGCTTGAGTTTATTGATCTGCAAGGGCGAGTTATAGATACAATCAATAAAGATAATGATCGTTTGAGGGTTGCCAATAACGAGCTCAAACAAAAAACTTTATATATAGAAGAGCAGTACATCACGATAAAGAATAAATTTTTTGGCAAGAGTTCAGAAAAGCAAGCAAGTGCTGAAGACAAGAGAAAGCATCAAAATAAAAACCGCAAGAAGAAAAAGAAAGTTCAACTTCCGTCCCTTCGTTATTCGGATGCGCCACTTATTGAGCGCGAAGTAGAGTTACAAGATTTACCTAGCTGTAAGTGCTGTGGAACAGAGATGAAAGACTCAGGGATGACAGAAAACAGTGAATTTATAACAGTTATTCCCTCTCAATATGTAGTTATCCGTCAGAAGCGCCATAAATATAGATGTGGTAAGTGCCATGGGGATATAGTAACAGCGCCCGCCCCTCCGAGAATAAAGCCCGGTTCAAGTTACAGTGATGATATGATTATAGATGTAGCGGTGAGTAAGTACTGTGATCTTATTCCCGTGGAGCGTTATGTGGGCATGGCTAAGAGAAATGGTTTATTAGACTTACCCCCACAAAGTTTAATAGAGTTAACACATGTATTGGCCGATTTTACAAAGGGTGCCTACGATAAATTAAAAAAAGAAGTTAGTTCAGAGAAAGTTCTTCACGCCGATGAGACACCTCATCGGATGTTAGAGAGGAATTACAATAAAAGTTGGTATTTGTGGGGATTTTCTACACGAATGAGCTGTTATTTTGAGATCCATGATACGAGAAGTGGTGATGTGGCCTCGAAGATTTTAAAGGACTCAGCCTGTGAGTTTTTAGTAAGTGATGTGTTCTCTGGTTATGGCAAAGCAGTAAAAGTGAGTAATGTCCACCGCAAAGCAGAAAAATTAGTTTTAATAAAAAATGTTTATTGTAATGCTCATGCCCGGAGAAAATTTAAAGACTCAGAAAATAAGTTCCCAGAAGAGGCAAAACTGTTCATAGAGATTTATGGCAAAATCTATCGATTGAATAAAATGACGAAACGTTGGCCACATAAAACACAGCGGTTGAGAAAACTCATGTTGCCCTTATTTGAAGAAATAAAGTCAAGATCTATGGAGACGTCAGGTGGCTACTCAACAAAAAGTTCTATAGGTAAAGCAATGAGTTACTTTCTGAAAAACTATGAGGGACTTACATTATTTTTAGGGAATCCATTAATACCAATAGATAATAACTCCCAAGAGAGTTTACTGCGCAATCCAGTTATAGGCAGGAAAACTTGGTTAGGCACCCACTCAAAACGAGGGGCAGAAACCAATGCGATATTGTTCTCATTAGTAGAGTCGTGCAAATTAAATAAGGTGAACCCAAGAGAATATTTTAAAAAACTGGTCCAAGATCTGCACAGTGGCAAGGAGCCCTATACCCCCAAAGATTACGCACACTTGCAAAAGTAGTGTGTGTCACGTCGACGATTTACACTTCAAGTGTCAATAGGCTTGGCTCGTAAAAGCAACCGTGTTTTAAAACTCCATACGCTGTCGTTAGCAACTTTCTCGCTACCGCAACAACGGCTATTTTTTTGTTTCTCTTCTTTTCAACTCTTTTAAAAAAATCGTACAGCGGTTTAGCTGCATAATTATTACTCATTCGACCTATCGTATGGGCGCACTGTAGCAGCACTCGCCTTAACTCTTGGCGACCATCATTGTTTATTCGCCCTAATTGAGTTTTAGAACCACTTTGGTAAATTCTTGGTGTTAAAGCCCCATACTTGGCCACACACTTCTTATTATCAAATCGCTGGACTTCGTCCAATGCCGCCAACAAAACTCGTGAACTGAGTTCACCTATGCCAGGAATACTTTCAAGCAACTCAATACGCGGATCCTCTATTTCTCTCACTTTTACTAAAATATCTGATTCCGATGCCCTTAAAGAATCAATTGAAGTCATAATACTTTTTAAAATTAACTTTTGAGTGTCTGCCACCTTTAGTTTTGACAACATCTGTTCCCAATTACCTGGAGTAAAAAATCCCTTGGGTAGGCGAACACCTTCTTGCTTCATCAAACCTTGAGCACAATTGACTAGATCAACTCGCTTTTGAAGTAACTTTTCTCTGGCAGACAGCAGCTCCCTTAGTTCTCGAATATGGCCTTCCACAACATGAACCTTTCTTGGTAATAAATTACCCCTACCGAGCTCAGCCATTTTACGAGCATCTATTTTGTCGGTTTTACCGCTAGATTGATTGATCCACTTGATTTCGTTCGGATGGACTACATGCAAATTGACATCGCTACGACCCTTTAAATAAAGGGCTATCCACTTCATCTGATTCCCAGCTTCCATGACCACCAATTTCTGCTCTTTACCTAAACCGTCCAACATTTTCTTCAGTCCTTTTTTGTCTGGCGTTATTTTGCCGCCCTTGATTAACACCTTTCTCTTGTCATTTACTGCGTGCACTACAAATTCCTTGCTGCTTACGTCTATTCCTATATAAATCACTTTATGCCCCCTTTGCGTTGGTTAAGTTTTTTTGTTTTAACCGACGGTTGGGCTTTTAAAGTCCGCTGTCAATTCTGACTGCGTCTAGGGGGCTTTTTCATAGAATCTCCTATGACCTTTTATTAAAAGCAAAATTTTCATATTCTGTTTTTTTAAAATTTACGAATAAGTCCCACAACTCTTCCACGAATGGAGATATCTTTGGGGGAAAACCACATAGACTCCATAGTGGAATTCGCAGGGCGCAACTCCACAAGCTGTTTGTTTTGTTTACTATTTTCAATTGGATGTAAGAAAAATCTTTTTACAGTGGCTTCATTGTCTACAGTAGCAACAATAAGTTCTCCATTTTCCGCATGAGCCTTTTCTTCTACAAGAATAACATCTCCATCAAAAATTCCCTCCTCGATCATAGACTCACCTTCAACTTTAAGAGCAAAAGTGTTTTTAGAGCTATTAACCATAGAAACAGGCACTTCAAAAAATTCGTCGTGATGAAGAGCTTCCATAGGATGTCCTGCCGCCACTTTGCCATATAAAGGGAGGGAAAGAGACTCCGGTGTGGGTCCTTGGGTGTAAAAAGGACCAGGCACCGAAGCCTCTTTCTGAGAATAGAATGGACTGTGGCTTTTGCCTTTTAAAAGCTGAAGATGATTTTGTACGCTACTTGCGGACTTCAAAATATGGATGGCTCTTTTCTGATTACCACCGGGAAGGTGAATATATTGTTTCTTCTGAAGTTGTTTTAGATAGCGTTGAATGGAATTGAAAGAGGCAAATCCGAAGAAATCTTTGATTTCTTGAAAAGACGGCGCCACACCCTCCTTTTGGAGATAGTTCTCGATGTATTCAAGAACTAATTTTTCTTTTGGTGTGAGTGTCTGAAGCATATTTACCCCTGTGTAAGTAAAATATAAATTATTAGTAAATAAAGTGTAAGTCAAGTGTAAGTAAAGTAATTAAATTAAGAAACTGGACCTAGGAGAGCTTAAAATGCCTTATTTATGAGCAAGAATTATAACTTATACCAGCTATAACTATTATTAAGTTCCAAATTGGGTACCTATTGGTTTAATTATTGCTGTCTAAATGGGGTGGAGGTTTCTTCTTGCAGACAGTTCTTTTAAATTCTTTCCTAGCTTTCCTAGCTTTCATAGTTGCCAGTTTAGGGCACTTATCAATTTCTATGGCTGAAAAAAATCCAGAGGATTGGAAGCAGGAGTCTCAGGAACACCGTATGAGATTGTTAGAATATGCTCAAGAACTTAAGCCACATTTACGTGAATTTCATAGTCACTGGAATTTTTTTATAAAATATATGAGACTTCACGATCTACCAAAAATTATGGAACTTGATGAAATAAAAGCTGTGTATCCAGAATACAATCACCCACAGACCATCTACGAACGCATGGCTAATTTTCATGGTATTGACGAAAAAGATATGACTCCAGAGATGAGAAAGGATTTTAATTGGGCTCGTAAGGATTTAAATGGAATAGAAGCTTTCCTAAAAGCTCAGTTTCAGCAAACAGTACCTATGGATACTCCGGATTTTACGCAAGTAGAAATGGCATTAGACTATATTGATTCGACAATATTTAGAAGAGAAGAGTTAAATATTAAGAGCCATGAATATGGATATTATTTAGCCGTAGTACGATTTAATGAAAGGGGCCAACCTGCAATGGCCAACAAAGCATTTAATTTTTTAAGAATTTTGCGCAGTTCAATAAAAGAAATGCTGACTCATTTTCCAGAAGAGCTGTCAGTAGATACTTCTCTTCCCTTTCGCATGAACCAGGCATCAACTTGTGAATTGACGCTCACCTACCAATAAGAACTTCCCATTTCCATTAAAACAAGTTAATTCAAAGTTTATGAATATTGATAAAGTGCAACTTGAAGAATCTTGGAAAAATCGACTTATCTCTGAATTTAAAAAAGATTATATGGAAAATCTGAAGTCTTTTTTAAAGCAAGAATATCAAAATAAAAAAACCATTTTTCCTAGAGGCGTAGAGTTTTTTTCCGCTTTAAACTCTACCCCTCTTGATCAAGTTAAAGTGGTCATTATTGGTCAAGATCCCTATCACGGTCCTAATCAAGCGCATGGTCTGTGTTTTTCTGTAAAGCCAGGAGTAAAGATACCACCCTCACTGGTCAATATCTATCAAGAGTTAAAAAATGATATTGGTTTTAAACCCCCAACCCATGGCTACCTTCAAGAGTGGGCAGAACAAGGGGTATTGTTACTCAATGCCACTCTAAGTGTTGAAGAAGGTCGTGCGGGTTCTCACCAAAACAAGGGCTGGGAACAGTTCACAGATAAAGTAATTCACGTTTTAAGTGAAACACAGAAAAATTTAGTATTTATGCTATGGGGATCCTATGCACAAAAAAAGGGGTCAGCTATCGATACAACTAAACATTTGGTTTTAAAAGCCCCGCACCCATCCCCCTTATCCGCATATCGTGGATTTTTGGGTTGTAAACACTTCTCAAAAACCAATGTTTATTTAAAAAAAGTTGGCAAAACTCCCATTCATTGGCAAATCTCTGAAAATCAAAAGTTTAAGGGGGCAGTGGGCGATGCGTTAGTTGAGTCCTAAGCTTAAACTTCCAACAAAGTTAGCGTAATTTTAGTTCCAATTGTAATCATGAATTAGCCAGGGGTTTAAATGAGGAAGTTAGTTTTTATTATCTTTTTTTTAAATTTTTTTTGTTCTATTACATGGGCAGCCAAAACATTTGTTTATTGTTCCGAAGCCAGTCCCAAAATATTTAATCCTCAATTAGCAACGGATGGACCTACTTTCAATGCGAGCTCTCGCACAGTATATAACCGCCTAGTGGATTTTAAGAGTGGGGGCACCGAGATTGTTCCTTCCTTGGCGGAATCCTGGTCTGTTAATAAATTAGGAACGATTTTTACTTTTCACCTTAGAAGGGATGTGAAGTTTCAAACCACTGATTTTTTTAAACCCACACGATCATTAAATGCCGATGATGTTCTTTTTTCTTTTGATCGCATGCGGCTCAAAGATCACCCCTATCATAAAGTTAATGGTGGTCTTTACCAATACTTTGATGGCATGGATATGGGATCATTAATTAAAAATATTAGCAAAACAGACGACTACACTGTGGTCTTTGAGCTTGCTCACCCAGAGGCTCCTTTTCTCGCCAATCTGGCAATGGATTTTTCTAGTATTTTATCTAAAGAATATGGTGATGTACTTCTTAAAAAAGGAACGCCTGATAAAATTGATTTTGAACCAGTAGGTACGGGTCCTTTTATTTTTAAAAAGTATGTTAAAGACAATCTTATTCGTTATTCTTCTAACAAAAATTATTTTATGGGTCCGGCTCAAATTGAGAATTTAATTTTCGCTATTACTCCCGATGCCAGCGTACGCTTTCAAAAATTGAAAGCAGGAGAATGTCATTTTATTGCCGAACCCTCTCCCGCAGACGTCCCTAAAATAGAAAAAGATGGAAAGTTTATTGTGACCAAAGCTCCGGGTTTAAATATTGGTTATTTAGCTTTTAATACAAAAAAGAAACCCTTAGACAATTTGCTGGTAAGAAAAGCCATCCATTTAGCTTTGAATCGCGATGCTTATATTCAAGCCATTTATTTAGGAAATGCAAAGAAAGCTAAAAATCCTATTCCACCAACGATGTGGAGCTACAACGATCAAATTAAAGATTATGAATACAATCCTACAAAAGCCAAGGAGCTTTTGGCTCAAGCTGGATTTAAAAAGGGCTTTGAAACGGAGATTTGGACATTGCCCGTATCACGACCTTATAACCCCAATGGCAAACGCATGGGGGAGATGATGCAAGAGGATTTAGCTAAGGTGGGAGTGAAAGTAAAGTTAGTTACCTATAAATGGGCAGAGTACTTAAATAAAGCTGCCAATGGTGAGCATGCTCTTTTACAACTGGGCTGGACAGGTGATAATGGTGATCCAGATAATTTTTTAAATACGTTGCTTGGCTGTGATGGAATAGCAAAGGGCAGCAATTATGCCCAATGGTGTGATAAAGATTTTCAAAATCATATTAAAAAAGCCAAGATGACTGCAGATATAGAACTTCGTGAAAAACATTATAAGATGGCACAAGAAATTTTTAAAGCGAATGTACCATGGGTGACTATTGCCCACGCTACGGTTTTCAAGGCCATGGATAAAAAAGTTAAGGGTTATAAGGCAAGTCCCTTTGGATATGAATCTTTTTATGAGGTAAATCTAGAGAAGTGATAAAAATTCTTCGATATCGTTTGTTTGCCATATTGCCAACATTGTTAGGTGTTTCTATCATAGCCTTTGCTTTGATACGTTTAGCTCCCGGAGACCCTGTTATGCTTATGCTCGGTGAGCGCGGGGCAACTCCAGAGGTTTATCAAAAAATGCAGGCGAGCCTAGGATTGGATCAGCCGGTTCTCCTACAGTATTTTAAATATTTAGGTCAGTTGTTTACAGGTAATTTTGGAACATCCATCACATCTCAACGACCGGTTTTTGAAGAGTTTATGGATCGTTTTCCTGCGACGATGGAGTTAGGTATTGTTGGAATGTTGTTTGCAATTCTTTTTGGAGTTCCTATGGGAATTATTTCTGCAGCCAAAAGAAAAACTCCATTAGATTACACACTAATGGGTGGAGCTTTGTTGGGTTATTCCATGCCTATATTTTGGTGGGCTTTGGTTTTAATAATGTTTTTTTCTGTTCAACTTGGTTGGACTCCTGTTTCTGGTCGAATTAGTGTCATGTATGAAATTGATCAAGTCACAGGATTCTTGTTAATTGATAGCTTGTTAAGTGAAGAATCTTGGCCAGCATTCAAAAGTGCCTTACATCACTTAATCTTACCTGCATTTGTACTAGGAACAATACCCTTAGCTGTTATTGCGCGCATGACTCGCTCCAGTTTATTAGAAGTTCTCAGAGAAGATTATATTCGAACAGCTCGTGCTAAAGGTTTAACTGAACAACGAGTGATTGTTTTGCACGGGTTAAAAAATGCATTGATTCCTATCGTAACTGTCATTGGATTGATGTTGGGGGCTGTTCTTACAGGAGCCATACTCACAGAAACGATTTTTTCTTGGCCTGGAATTGGCCGTTGGTTTGTTTCTAGTGTGGAAGCTCGAGACTATCCTGTTATTCAAGGGGGGATTATACTGATTGCTTTAACAGTTATGATAGTCAACTTGCTAGTGGATTTGATTTACTTGTGGGTAAACCCGCTACTGCGGGAGGAATCGTGAAGAAGTTTTTTCTGCGACTCAATCAAAATAAAGGAGCCATATTCGGCTTATATGTGTTGATTGTTTTTGTTTTAGTTTCTTTATTTGCTCCTTTATTAGCACCTTATGATCCCAACACTATTTTTGACAATCAATTCAATTTACCCCCAATTTGGAGCGGTGGTGAAGTGACACATTTTTTGGGTACGGACGATATAGGTAGAGATGTTTTAAGTCGTTTAATTTTTGGTACACGAATTTCATTGATGGTAGGCTTTCTTGTAGTGACTTTGTCATTGCTTGTGGGTGTGAGCTTAGGTTTGTTAGCTGGTTATTTTGGTGGTTGGGTGGATCAAATCATTATGAGAGGTGTAGATATTTTGATGGCCCTTCCCAGTATTTTGTTGGCCATTGTGATTGTTGCTATTTTAGGACCAAGTTTAGAGAACGGCATTATTGCTGTGAGTATAGTTTATCTACCTAATTACATTCGTGTAGTTAGAGGAGCGACAATGTCAGAAATGAAAAAGCCCTATGTAGATGCTTCTAAATGCTTTGGTGCCTCCCACTGGCGACAAATTTTAATTAATATACTACCCAACTGTATGGCGCCGATTATTGTCTTAGCTAGTTTAGGTTTTAGTGAAGGAATACTAAATGTGGCTGCTTTAGGTTTTTTAGGTTTAGGTGCACAACCTCCCACTCCAGAGTGGGGAGTGATGTTAGCTGATGCCAAAGCATTTATTGAGACCTCTCCTTGGTTAGTGAATTTACCTGGATTATGTATTCTTATTGTTGTTTTATCTTTTAATTTGATGGGTGATGGCTTGCGAGATGCTCTAGACCCGAAACTTAAAGGAAGATGAGTTTTTTGGGGTGTGTATGATTTATATTTTCGTGGGCCATAGAGGGACTGGTAAATCACATTTTTTAAAGGATCTTAAAAAAACATTGCGCAAATATGATCAAAATGGAGTTTTTGCTGATCTAGATACGGAAATTGAGAAGGAAGTTCACAAATCCATAAGTGAAATATTTGAAAGCGAAGGGGAAGCGTCCTTTAGGAAACACGAAGAAAAAACACTTTTTAAATTATTGAATGAAAAGCTTAAAAAGAATCAATTTATTGTTGTGGCACTGGGCGCTGGTTACAGCGCAAAATTACCGGAATCGGCAACCATAATTTGGTTGCAGCGTTCAACGGATTCAATGGGAAGAATTTTTCTGGATCGCCCTCGATTAGATACCAGTACTGCACCTTTAGAAGAGTATCTACAGAGATATAAAAAAAGATCAATGAACTATCAAGATTTAGCTGATGAAACATTGTTTCTACCAGAGAATTACCAAAGTACAGAACCATGGTTGCCATTATTTTGGGGATTAACAACGGGCGATATTGGCGGATGCCTCACTTTGTTACCTAGGTTTTTAGAAGATAAAAAGAAGACTCAAAGGTTTCTTCAAAAACGACTCAACTGGGGTGTTAGATATTTTGAAATGCGTACCGACTTATTGAGTATAGAGCAATTGCATTGGGTGCGAGAAATTGTACCCGAAAGCCAACTCCTTTTAAGCATAAGAGAAAAACCAGAGATTCCATTTGAGCTCCCTGAATTGGATTGGGCTCTAGAATTGGGAGAACCTCCAGGAGTAGAAAACATTTTATCTTTGCACGAAAGATCAACAAGTTTACCAGAGACTTTTAAAAGATTTAATCCTTATAAGAGTAAACATTTAAAACTAGCCATAGAAATCAATACCTGGGAAGAATTACACCAAGCTTATGAATGGCAAAAGGAAGACCCAGAGAATCGAAGTTTTTTACCGCGATCAAAGACAGGGCGGTGGAGTTGGTATCGCTTATTAAATAAATATAGAATGAAATTAAATTTTTTCCAGGAAGATATTGGCAACACATTGGACCAACCCAGCTTTGCGGATTGGTGTAATTTTAGTGATTACAAAGACAATCAATTTGGTGCAATATTGGGAAGCCCGGTCACTCACAGTTGGACACCGGAGGAGCAAAGAAGCTTTTGGTCCTCAAAACAGTGCAATGCTCTTTCTATTGAAATTAAAGAAGAAGAGTGGTCAGAAGATGTAATCAATTTTCTAAGAGAATTGGGTTTGGTTTACGCAGCGGTGACCTCACCTCTCAAAGCTAAAGCCTTTCAGGTTTGTAATAAAAAAGATTTATTAGCAAATGAGTTAGAAATGGCAAATACCCTTAAATTTGAAAAAGAAAATTGTTATGGTTTTAATACTGATTTTTATGGGTTTAAAGTACTGTGTGAGACTCAAGTCCTACCCATTTTAAACAAACCACTGGCTGAATGGAAGGTAGCCATTTGGGGCGGAGGGGGAACATTACCTGTACTTAAAAAACTTTTTCCTCGTGCCGAACATTTTTCAGCTCGCTCGGGTCAACTAAGTCAACACAATCCATTATTAAACAAAATTAAGGCTTCAAGAAAAAGTGAATATGATGTTTTAGTTTGGGCTGTGGGTCAGAGCCATATACAAAAGGGCGCAAAATTTCCTAACGAAAAAATTAAATACAAACTAATTCTTGACCTTAATTATGCCGAGAATTCTCCCGGAAGAGAGTTGGCAATGAAACTTGGGATTAAATACATAAGTGGTGCCAGCATGTTTAAAGCCCAAGCCGAAAGGCAAAGACAGCTTTGGACTTAGGTAATTGAATAATTACTCTATTATTGCCAAAGATTCCGGATTTTTTGAATCTAATTTGGGAATAACAGGATATAGGTTTTGAATGGCTCGAATATCATAATCAGTAATCTCTTTTGAACTCCCATAATTCATGACACTGAAAATGTTTTTGTCTTCGCTTTCAGTGAAAGGATGATCTAAGCCCAGTAAATGACCGAGCTCGTGAATGAAAACAAAAGACCTAAGTTTGTCTAAAGTTAATCTAACTTCTTTTTCAATCTCCTTTCTTTCTTCCAGAGTAATATCAAAACCTAGTTTGCTAAGTTTTTTTTCTAAAAGTATCCAGACCTTTTGCTCTTCTTTATCAAAGATAAAGATGTCAGAATCTAAAAAAGTATCCTTGGAAAAATCGGGTATTGTGATTGTAGATCCATCGTTGCTACTTACAAAAGAAGGGTGAGAGAAATAATCAGGTACTATATAAATGCAATGGCTATTGAAGTCTGAGAAGGGTGGATAAACTTTAGTTGCTGTTAACTCTATTTCAAGGCGATTCTCTAATCCTTCTTGCCATTGCAACACTCCATTTTGAATTTTAATATAGTCCTTATTTTCTTCAGCTTGAGGGTGGCAGAAATTAATTTTTAAAATACGATCTTGTTTCCAGCGGTAAGGTCGTGATTGTCCGAGCATATAGTAATAACCACTGTTGTCTTTCTTTGCTAAATCTAAAATATTTGTGGGTGGACCAAAATAAAGAGCCACCAAGGTTCTTATCCCATTTTTATCTTTGCCATACATTAAAAAGCTTAGGTTGCGGAAGTCTTCGCTATGACTAATATGTAAAAGGTCCATAGTCGAATTTGAGGTTCCCTCTTTGCTTTCTGCTTCAACATAGGATTTTCCATTTTTATCTCTGTACATTTTTAAAAAACTACCTTCAAATTCAATACTTAAAAAGTATTTACCCACTCCCTTTTTCAACTTAAAAATTTGATTGTCTAGAGAGTTTTGTTCTATCTCCTTTGAACCATTTTCTGTTCTAATATTTTCTGTAGAGCTTGTCTCTTCCTGTTTTTCTAAGAAATTGAGTCCAGTAGTAAGAGCATATTCATTGTTTTCAAAGACTTGTTGTGGGAAGTCGATTTGTGTATTGAACGTGGAACCTTTAACTATGTTATAAGGGTCTCCCTGCACAAATATTTTTTTACTGACGGGACTGGGCGTTTTTTTGTCACTGCATGCAGAAAATATTGACGAAACAAAAAGGAGACTGAAGATCGTAAGTCTTGGAAATAACATAATATAATGACCACCTTTAGCATTGTTCACTATATGAATTCCAATAATTATGCCAACAACCATAGGGTAGCATAGCCTAAGGATCTGTTATCGCAAATAGTCCCTTATTTTTTGTCAAAGGTATAATTGAGTAAGTTTTTAAAAGTATTATTAGAAATTAAGAAACCGTGCCTTTATAAATATAGCTGGCACCACCCATTAAAGTTTTATACTCTAATTTTTTAAATTTTTTTGTCTTTTCCATAATAGCCAGAAAGTCTTCACGACAAGGAAAAGATAAAGAAGACTCATTTAAATATTCATAAGCTTGGCGCTGACCACTTACCCATCCTCCCAAGCGCGGAACAACATATTTAAAATAAACTTGAATGGCAGAGCCAATCAATGGAGTAGAAATTTCGCCGGTTTCTAATATTAAAACAAAGCCATCAGACTTTGTGACTCTTGCCATTTCAGATATAGCTTTGAGTGGATCTTTTACATTGCGAATACCATAGGCAATACTAGTAATATCAAACTCTTTGTCGGTAAATGACAACTGCATGGCATCGCCCACTTGAAACTCTATGTTGAGGTCAGCTTTAGTGGCCTTCTGTTTGCCAATTTCTAACATTTCAGGGCAAAAATCAGAAGAAACAACTCGGCCTTTTTCACCGACCACCTTTTTAAACTCAAGAGCTAAATCGGAAGTGCCACTGGCGCAATCTAATACGTCATTGCCCCTACTGGCTTCCGACCACTGTACCAATTTCTTACGCCAGCTATGTGCTTTACCAAAAGTAATGACGTCATTGGCGAGATCATATGTATTAGATATATTGGCAAATAAATTTTTAATTTCAGCAGGATTGCGATGATGTTCGTAGGACATTAAGATTCCTTTGTTTGCAAACTTTTATCTAGAATGGGTAACATTTTTTTAAGTTGGATCATTAAGTCATCAAACTGATGGAGATTCAAAGCTTGAAAACCATCGGACTTTGCACTGATTGGATCTGGGTGGACTTCAATAATAAGGCCATCCGCACCAGCGGCCGCAGCAGCCAAAGCCATCGGACGAACCAAATCGCTGTCGCCGGTGGCATGAGATGGGTCAGCGATAACTGGTAAATCTGAGTGTTTTTTAATATAAGCAATAGCATTTAAATCAAAAGTGTTGCGGGTAGCATTTTCAAAAGTGCGGATTCCCCTTTCACAGAGAACAACATTTTTATTTCCGCCATTACGGATGTAATCAGCAGCTAAAATCCACTCTTTAATTAGCCCAGAAAAGCCTCTTTTAAGAATAACAGGTTTATCAACAGTCACCCCAACTCTTTAAGAAGGGCTATTATGCATGTTCCGAGAACCTACCTGGAAAGACATCAACAAGCTCATGGAAGTCACTAATTTGTCTGGGATCTGTAATTTCGGAGACAAAAGAAATATTTTGTTCTTTTAACTTTTTAACAATATCAGAAGCCTCTTCTCCTAAACCTGAAGCTTTAATGGACTGGTTCTGAGCTTATACATGCACCGCGAATGATTGAGGCCCCAGATTTACTGCTAACAGATTGAGCTGTTTTTTAGAAAATTGCTCATAGCTTTCAATGGCGCAGGGCCTGCAATAACAAGAAGTGTCTGATCCGACCTCCAAATGTCCCCAATTTAACAGTTTCTGTTTTACTCATTGCCATAGATTTTGCTATGCCAGTTTATATTATTATGTCTGTATTAGATAGCAGAATCTTAACATATTTTAAAACATGAGGGGGAGCTTTCCTCTCCTAGATGAAAATGATTGGCTCATGTGTCTTGGGAGATTAACCTATAACTTACCAAGGCAACCAGAATCTGAATCGTACTATCTGTCTGAATTTCTTAAGGAAAGTGGCCAGTGGTTAAGTTTTCTAACAGCAAATAGTTCAAAAGAGTGAACTAAGAAAAAACACTCTCTCACAGTCGATATTAGTAACATCAAATCTCGTCAATGGCGGGAACCAAGTAAGCTTATGAATTCGAGAAATACTTTTTAAAATTTCAGAGTGATTATCGCAATCAAAAAATCCAGAAAATAATTCTTATTAGTATTCGCAACATCCAATGTTCTACTATTCAGTTATGGAAAAAAGTTAAGCTTGTTAAAACTTTAGATTTACCAGTGGAATTTTTTAGCTATGGTTTTGGCAGAAGAAGAAAAAAGGTTTCTTGAGGGGGCAACTCCAGAAGTTCTTATCGATCACCAAATATGAGAAATTTAAACTATATGGCCTTAGCGGGAACAGCGGCTCTAAACGATAAAGAGTTTGTTAGACAACTAAAGAGTTAATGGAACATCTGATTTGTTAGTATTAGGATTTAATGCCAAATAGATTACAGCACTACTTACTTTGCAATGGAAAACACTCAAGAGTGGAGCCTTGGCAACCAAAGCATTTAAGAACTTTTTTGCTTCCGGGGAAGTTTACAGCCTTTGGAACAGTTAATAAAACAACTCCATCCAACGGCGGCACTTTTGGGTGGGGCGTGGCAAGTCCCATGTTACACATTCTTGTTGGGGAGAATGTTAACAATACTAAAATTCAGAGAATGCTTGCAAACGCCCCCCTTTGGTGTGCATTTTTGGAGAGCGAGAACTCGTGGTAGTGGCTTTAAAAGAAATACAGTGGTTTGAGGGAAAACTTATTTGGGATTTCGGGATAATGGTTTGGTTGAAGAAAGTGGGAAATGGAAAGAGAGTGGTCTAGTACGTTAAAAGAAGCTTTACAAAAGAAGTTTTCCTAGTTTATGAACGTAAGTCAAAGTCTTAGAGCTCATTAATGAATTAAGCAAAATAGGGTGGAAAGACTATTGTGTTGTTTTGTCAGGGTGGCACAATGCTCCTTTGGTAAAAGCTCTTGGAATTTATCGGACATTAAAGTTTATAGTTTCTATGACGAAAGATCCCGCCGCATTTTTTGCTATGGGAGAGTAAAGGCGGATCCACAAACCCGTCGTTGTACTTACGACCTCTGGTACAACTGTCGCTAATTTAATTCGGCGACAGTGGAAGCTCGATATTCTTATTTGCCATTGATATTATTAACAGCCCCGGATCGTCACAACATTGTATCTCGTGGAGTGGGAAGCCCACAAAGTATAGAGCAAGTGGGTATTTTTCTCATTACGTGGAAAAGACCTGTGATATTTCAGTAAATAGTGAAATTGAGATTTGCAAACCTTCTCGGCCCATACATATAAATATTTGTTTGATGAGCCGCGTATTCTGATTTCAGAAGAAGCAAGTAAATTATTCAAAACTACTCTACTATGGAAGAATTACGAGAGAGTTGGATTCCCTACTCGCTCAAAGTCGCAATTAATGTAAATATGAATTTTTGAGACGGCGAGACCATAGTTATTTTAGGTCAGTGAAGAATCTCAAGCTGTTAAACAATATTTACTGGATTAATGGCCTTTTTATGCTGAAGGGAGCTTCCGGTTTAGAAGATGAGGAACTAGAACCTTTAATGCTAAAAGGGAGAGGCTTTTTTTACTAAATAAGAATATCAAGTATTTTGATTCAATAATTCGCACTGGGTCCCTATACATTGCGCTTATGGCAGATCTTTAATTTCATTTAACGAACTGGCCACTGTGCTCCATTTTTCCAACAACCATTTTCAGGCATCGCGATCCTGGATACACACTTTCTTTTAAAGCTTTGGATTTAATATCCTTAAAAGAAACGCTCAAGTGTGGAATGGAAGGATTGATAAAAAGAATTATTGCAGAGTTCTCCTTGATTTAGAATCTAAATTACAGAATCTGTATAAATGTATCCCTTAGCGGAAGCTTCTTGGTTTCAACATATTAGTCAATAGCTTCGGAAAGAGTCACAGAAGTATTTATTGAAATAAGCCCATTAGAGAATGGGATTGGCAGCCCTCATAAGATAAAGGATTTAAAAATACCAAATTTTCAATCGTGGAGCGAATGGCATTGATGGTATTATTTCACAGCTTTGGGGTGGTCAAAAACTAACCAACAGACTTTTTTTGTATTTTGGGATCTATCGGCAATGTATGACACAGATACCTATCGGTTTTGACTATACCAGAGAGGAAAATTTCGCCTATTGTGATTAACAATGGTGGAGAAAATTTTTTCTCATCCATATTGTTTTTTCGGAATGGAAGCTTTTGAAAATGAACTGAAAAATCCTTTTGCTCCCTTAGCCAAAATGTTTGGCTTAAAATTACTCGTCTTGAAAATACCCCCTTCCAGGAGTAGATTCTTAACTCCTTCAATCATAAGTTCGACGTATTAGAACAAACCAAAAGCCTTTAGACAGGAATATAATCAAGAAACTTAATTTCTGACTTTAGTATAGTTTTTTTTCAAAAACTCTAACCAAATATTTACTGACCTTAGTAGTAGAAACTAATTTTTAAAACTTTTTAATGAGTGCTGCTAATTCGTTATAATAAACTATGTTAACCCAAAAAAATCAAAGGCCAGCGAAGAAGTGAGATTCAACTTTGGCCCACAATTGGACTCTGTTCAGCAAAAGTATCCACAGAACCGCTTATTGAACAATCTATGGAAAATCTAAAGACTAATGCAAGAAGTGATATGAGTGGAAAAACTTTCTAGATGTGGGAGCTGGCAGTGGCATCCATTCATGGCCGCAAGAAAATTAAGGCGCCTAAGTTTTTTTCACTTTGATTATGATTTAAAAAGCGTGAAATTTTAAGACTTTAAAGATAAATACTTTCAGGTGACAAAGCATTGGTTCACTTCACGCAGGGATCTATACTTGATGAAATGTTTGCTTAAAACAATTGAAGATATTCGATATTGTGTACAGCTGGGGGGTAATGCATCACAGTGGCAACATGCCGCTCGCCTTTCAAAATGTGGCTCATTTAAAGCTAAAGCAGAGGCAAGTTAGTTGCTATTTACAATGACCAAGGACTGCTCAGTGACTATTGGAGAATTGATAAAAATGATTTACTGTAAAGTGCTTTGGCTAAGCGGTTTATTTTACCTTTAGTTTACTGTGTACATATTTTGTAAGTTCCGCAAAGTAGAATGGGTGGTTGAGAAATAAAAATAACGGAAGGGAACTTGGGCTTTCCTACTGCGATCTCCCTTGATTGAGATTTGGGAGGTTATCCTTCGGTGGCAAAATGGCAGAAACATGAAACTATCATTTCACTCAACTGGGTTTCAGCTCATGAACAAAAACCTTGTAGAGAAATCGACAGGTTGCAATGAATCTGTATTTACAAAAAATATATAGCTTAAAAATCCAATTTCAAAGTCACATATGTATCTTGACCATGCACCTCACAAATTTAACCGGGAACATTTTTAGTAATTTGAGGTCCTCTAGCCTAACTCAATTTCATAATCTGCGGAGTATAAAACTTAAATTCATTTTTGAACGATCACCATTCAGTCAAACATAGAGTTGATTTGCAAAATGGGTTTCGAAGCTCAACAATTCCTGATAGTTAATTTATCTAAAAAGTTGTACATTAGTCCTTTGATCTGATAGTCCCAATCGTTTCATTTCATCATATGCGTTCTGGTAACTCTCTGAAGCTTGGTCGCGATGTTGTAATGAGTTCTAGTAAGCCTTTCTTAGTTGTTAAGAAATCCCTGTTCTGACATTATATGTATTCATCAAATAAATAGCGTGAAACTTAAAAAGGGCACAAGCTAGCTTGTCTGTTTGTGTGCCAATAAAAGCGCGAGCTAAACTTTCCTCACCCTGAAGATAAGGCGTCTCTAAATAGGCATAAGTGCCATAAGCCAAGGCGCGTTTTTCCCTGATTTCTTTAAAAAAAGGAGAACTCATTCCTCCACCCAAATAATATGTATAGAACGAGGCGGAATTGAATTGATCCAAATTCATATAAGAAAAAGGAAACAAGCTGCGGAATATAAACAAATGTGTTTGTGCCATTCCCGGAGTATTTAAAATGTAGATCTTATTTTTATTCGATTTTGCAGAAGCGGATCTTTGTAAAGGATAGGAAAAGGCATCGGAATTAGTGGTAGCTGCCGGCAGTAAAGAAGTTAATTCTTTAGCCAATGTATTTGCATTTTTCCGACCTACATAGTGCACCTTCTTTTCGCTAGTATTTAGTTGCTGTTTAAATAATTGCAATTCATTTGATTTTAGTTGTTTAAGTTCCTGGTTGCTTCCGGCGAGTTGTTCATCACTAAAAATGCCATTTTTTATATGGTCGACTAAAAGGGCTGAGGCCACTCGTGGAGTTGAAAGATTCTTCTCCCTAGAGTCAATTGTCGAAGCAACAACGGCAGTCAAGAGTTCCTGATCTTCAACAACTTCACCGATAAAATTTAAAATTCTACTTAGAGAAGGAATTAAGAATTTCTCCTCTCCAGATAAAGTTATACTTACGTCATACTTAGAACAAGAAATGTCAAAGCTTACCCCTTGAGAATAGAGAGATCTTTGCAACTGGACCATATTTAAATTGGGTGTTTGAGACTTCTTTAAATAATTACTCCATAGGCAAGAATATTTATTTTGTAAGGGGTTTACTGAGAAGAAGACGTTTAATTGAGCTAAGTCATTATAAGGATTTTCGGCGGTATATACCATCACACCCGGATGAATTTTTAATTCCTTAACTTTTTTTTGTGTCTCTAATGAAGTGTACTCTATACTCTTTTCGCTCTGAGCCTGTTTGATCATCTTCTGAAAAAATGCAGATTGCACATCATTATCCAGTCCCACACCACTCAATGGTGTTATCTCGGGTTTTTCAACTTTGGTTGGAATATGAACCAGTTTCATAATTGATTTGTACATAGTTAGAGCTCAAATATTTTTTGACAAAGAAATAATATCCTCTCTTGTTAAATTTAGAACTTCAGATATAAAATCTACATTTTTGATCCCAACTTGACCCCTAATAAGCCCACGTGACATCATTTGTACGCGTCCACTATTATCTTCCAAGTTTTTTCAATATTAGATTTCACAGAAAAAATGGCTCCTTTTAATAAGTCGTCTGTGAATTGTCCCTGTTTAAATTCCTCTAAAACACTGTCAATAAGGACTTTTACTTCTTTAAGAGTTTGGCCTGGAAGTGGGTTAGCAATTTCTAGAAGACCACTGTAATTAAGCAAAAGCTCCAGCATCGGCATTTTTTAACTGGTTACTAGTTACAAGTTCACTTAAACGCATATCTAACATTTCTGAAAAAACATCCATTTGCGGCAAATCATTTGCAGAGCCATCACTCATTTGAAAACCTAAGGTTAATTCGGGTTCACCAGGCCCCTGTAATGTTTCTTCCTTTTTATTTTTTAGTGGCTCTACTTTTTTTAATAATTTGTTATTAATAGCTTTCGCCTTCCACGAAGAAAAATATTTTTTTATAATCTTATGAACTTGTTGGGGCTCTAAATCCCCAGACAAAACAATGGCCATATTATTGGGAACATAATAAGTATCAAAAAATTCATGAACCTTGTGTAGAGGTGGGTTTTTTAGGTGTTCAACCTCACCGATGATGCTTTGATCACCATAAGAATGTCCGGCCCACAGATGTTTTAAAAGCGCTTCATTTATGCGCGATGAGGGATTGTCCATGGATCTATTTTTTTCTTCATAGACGACTTCTAGTTCCCATTGAAACAAGCGAAAAACAGGTAGAGGCTAAATCGCTCGGCACCGACATGCCCAAGTGGCCAATTGGTTTTTTGGCATTCGCACTTTGTAAACGGTTTCATCATACCAAGTATGCGCATTCACCATATCTGCGCCCAAATTTTTATAGAGAGTATCAAATTCATTAAAAACCACAAATTCAGCGGCTTTAACAGAAGCTATATCAATTTTCTTTAAAATCTTATTCCTCTTCTTAGGATCTTTCTCGGAAAAGCTTTTGTACAAATCTTCCAATTTTGGTTTGGTATTTTTTTTTCTTCTAATGCGTTTATGGTGCCCCAAATTCTCTGTACCTTTAAGAAGGTGTTCAGATATTAATGCTAAACCTGTAGCGTCGGCGGGGTCATTAGCTCCACCTGCACGAACTACAATTTCAGAGTAAAAATTGGGTTGAGATTTATTTTGTGAGAAATATATTTTAAGTCCATTCTCAAGTTGCCACTGATAAACCTGAAAAGGATCATCGGCACGTGGAGGAATATAGCTTTCGAGTGAAACTTAGATTTCCTTGGGTTTATAGACTTATTTAACGAGGAATTATGCTCTCCTGAAACCAACAATAAAACTAAAAAGAAACAAAAGATAAATAATCTTCGTGAACACCGTCCATAATATCCCCACCATGTCAGTTTCATAAATCCCAAACCAATAGTTATCTTAAAATGGGGTGTAGGAGCAATGGATTAATAAATCATTCTTACAATTTATAAATATGTAAAAGTCGACAATACAAATAAGAATAGTATTTACATTCGACTCTTTGCTATTAACATTGTTTCAAATTATATTAGTTTTTATGCAAAGTGTTTTAATTGTTTGTTTACATGGGTTTTTGGGTAGGGGAGAGGATTGGGATAGCTTAAAATCTACAATTCGAAAGAATATACCTTATGTTAAAATTGATTTCTGGTGTCCATCCCTTCTTAATGGAAGTAGTCATCTAGGACCCGAAATTTTGTTTAAAGATTGGCCTGAAAAATTTGTAAATGAACTCAGTCAGTTTGAATATCAGAAGTGTATTTTAATGGGCTACTCGATGGGTGGACGCTTAGCTTTAAACACATTGGCAAAATTTCCTGAGAAGTTCAATTCAGCTATTTTTCTTTCTACAAACCCAATGGTTTTAAACATAGATCAGGCGAAAGAGAGAAGGCAGCAAGATCAAGACTGGATAAAAAAAATTCTAAAATTAGAATGGTCCACTTTAATTAAGGAATGGGATCAACAAAACCTATTTGCCGGTGACAAAGTCCATCCGCAACGTCGAGAGGAAGATTATTCACGAAAATCATTGGCTCAAGCACTACAAAATTGGTCAATTGTTCATCATCAATTGAGCCTCAATGAGATTTCTAAAATCAAAGTTCCAAGTTTATGGGTAATGGGTGAACAGGATGTAAAATATGTCGCTATTCTCAAGCATTTACAAGACAAGGGACTTCCAGCCGATGGTTTAATTCTACCTGATTGTGGTCATAGAATTATTATTGGAGAACAGACAAATTTAAAGGACAAGCTCATCGAATTTATTGAGAAAACACTTAAGTAATGCGCAGTATTAAATAAATCAAAGCCTTAAGGCACTAGAGTTTTTTGTTTTTTTTTGTTATCTAAAAGAACCCCACCTAGTTGACTGGAGAGGTTTTAGTTATGTGGTCAAAAATAAAAGAATTTACAGATATTCGTTTAGAAACCAATAAGCAAGGTGTAGCAAAAATTACTATCAACAGACCAGAAGTGAGAAACGCTTTTCGACCTTTGACAGTCCATGAATTAAAAGAAGCCTTTGAAATAGTTCGCGAAGATTCCACTGTTGGCGTAATAGTTTTAACTGGTGAAGGCAAAGAAGCTTTTTGTGCTGGTGGAGATCAAAAAGTGAGAGACAAAGCGGGATATGTGGGTTCGGATGGTGTACCCCGTTTAAATATTTTAGATGTTCAAAAACAAATTAGATCTATGCCAAAACCAGTGATTGCCATGGTCGCAGGGTATGCCATTGGCGGTGGTCATGTTTTGCACGTAGTATGCGATCTTACTATAGCAGCTGACAATGCCGTGTTTGGCCAAACGGGTCCTAAAGTAGGGTCTTTTGATGGTGGTTTGGGAAGTAGTTATTTGGCTCGAATAGTGGGTCAAAAAAAAGCACGAGAAATTTGGTTCCTCTGTCGTCAATATGGTGCTGAAGAAGCATTGAAAATGGGCTTGGTAAACAAAGTGGTTCCCTATGATGAATTGGAGCATGAAACCTTGAATTGGTGTGAAGAAATTCTACAACACTCTCCATTGGCTATCCGGTGTTTAAAATCGGCTCTTAATGCGGATTGTGATGGGCAAATGGGATTATTGGATTTAGCTGGAAATGCCACATTACTTTACTATATGTCCGAAGAGGCTCAGGAGGGAAAAAACGCATTTGTAGAAAAGCGTCCTCCCAATTTTGATAAGTTTCCACGTTTACCTTAGTGAGTGAAATGTTAAAATCATTATGGATGGCATTTCGTCCAAAAACACTTACAGCCGCTATTGTCCCTATTATTGTGGGTACTGTTTTGGCCTATGCACATACTAAAGAGTATTCCTTAAATCTAACAGTACTAGCCCTGGCAGCAAGCCTATTTATCCAGATTGCCACCAATTTATTTAATGATGTTATTGATTTTAAAAAGGGAGCGGACAATGAAAACCGCATGGGTCCTCAGCGAGTTACTCAATCAGGGATGATGAAAGTTGCCAATGTATATTTAACAGCAAGTTTATTTTTAATGGCAGCGCTTATTTGTGGGATTCCACTGGTGATCCGTGGTGGAGAAGTCATTTTGATTATTGGTATTTTATCTCTACTTTTAACTTATGCTTACACAGGTGGCCCTGTACCACTGGCATATAAAGGTTTGGGAGAAGTTTTTGTTATTTTATTTTTTGGCGTCATTGCCGTGGCGGGAATGTACTATCTCCAAACATTAAGATTTCATTGGGATGTTATAGTTGCAGGCTTGCAAATAGGCTTCTTAGCAACAGTTTTGTTGGCAATTAACAACTTGAGGGATATTAAGCAAGATAAGGAAGCTGATAAAAAAACTCTTGCTGTGCGCTTTGGTATGAAATTCGCTCGAACTGAAATAGCTTTTTTAATACTAGTAAGTTTTACTTTGGGTTTTTATTGGATATTTAAAGGTATTTATTTTGCTGGAGCACTACCCTTAGTTTTGCTTCCTCTTTCTAGAAGCCTTATCCGTGCGACATGGGAGGAAACCCCCGGCCCTAAGTTCAACCATTTTCTCGCTCAGGGAGCATTGCTTCATTTAGCCTTTGGTTTCCAATTGAGTCTAGGATTAATCCTTTAGTAAATTTACTAAAAATATACACATAAAAATGAATATTTAAATATGAACACCAAAAAAATTTTGACTATTGTTGTGTTTGTAAAAGCGATCAAATAGGGTCATGATAGGCTTGCAATTCAACGAAGAATTCGAAAAGGTAAAACACTTTATGAAGTTAAGTTATTATCAATATAAATCCCAATATATAGCTACACAAAATAGATGGCAGAATAAAGAGTATTCCGGCTGTTTATTAAAACTTACTAACGATCAGGGGATCAGTGGTTATACAAATTATCATGCTATCCAGGCATGTAAAGATAAACCTGTAGAACAAGTTTTGAATGGTTTTGTGGAAAATGAGCTCACAGAGACTCATCACTTACTAAAACAATATTTATTACAAGATTTACAATTTAGAACATTAAAAAGTGATGCTTTGGCTGGGGCATTTCAATTAGAGAATCACTATTTAATTACAGATGTAGCTATGTTTGATAGGAATTATATTTCTAATTTGGTTGAACAACATTTTCGTATATTTAAAATAAAAATGGGGAAAGATATTAATAAAGAAACAAATTGGATCAAGGAACAGGCTTCTTATTTTATTGAAAAAAAATTGTTGTTACGCCTAGATTTTAATGAATATTTTGATTTCGAAGCCTTCGATTTTTGGCAATCAGAGAATGCATTTCATCAGCAAGGTATAATTGATTTTTATGAAGATCCTACACCCTACGAGAGACAGTATTGGAAAAAATGGAAAGAGCTCGGCTTGCGCTTGGCAAAAGATTTTACTACTAAAGATGATTTGAGTGCTTGCGATGGAATAGATGTTTTTGTGCTAAAGCCGGCAAAAGTCAATGTCATTGAGTGGTTAAAACATTTAAAAGATGCCAAAAATTTTCAATATGTAATTACACATTATTTAGATACTCCACTGGGTGTAGCACAAGCGGCTGCCTGTGCTCTGAAACTTAAATTTTTTGTGGGAGAAAGATTATTAGCCTGTGGACTATTACCTCTCCACATGGAAAACTTACCTAAAGAATTGCAGTGGCCTCTTTCTTATCGAGGTCCTCATTTGTTGTTTAATAATGATATTGGCTTAGGTTTTAGCGAGGAGCTAGGAGAAATTGACTGGAAAGACTTGGACTGTCAATTGGCAGAGTGATGATAATGAAATTATAAGTTTTTTTTCTGATGAAAAGATGCAGACATTAAAGAGTATCATTTCAGAAAGATTTAAAGGTCATATTTTTGTTTCCACGTCCGGAACAACGGGTTTTCCGAAGTGGGTAGCCATTTCAAAGAAAGCAATGCTACTCTCAGCTAAAAATGTAAATAATTTTATAAATCTACAAAAAAAAGATTCTTGGTTTTCCATATTACCCTCCACACATATGGGAGCATTAGCTATTTCAGCAAGAGCTCACCTTAGTGATTCTAAAATTACCTATGGTCTTGGCCCATGGAATCCTAAGCAATTTGTACAACAACTAAGTGTGTCTGAAGCTAGCTTAAGCTCTCTAGTCCCTACTCAACTCCACGATTTAGTAAATTTTGAAATTCTGTCTCCTACCAACTTAAGAGTGGTGTTTGTCGGAGGAGGGGTCTTGACTGAAAATTTGTACCATGAGGCTAGGAAATTAAATTGGCCAGTATTGCCAACATATGGCCTAACAGAAGCTTCTTCTCAAGTAGCGACATCCCCGCTGTCATCTTTAGATAATCTGGAATTTCCAGAAGTTCAAATTTTGCCTCATTTTAAAGTTGAAATGAATGAAACTCAAAATCTTGTTTTAAGGGGTGATAGTTTATTTACAGCTTATATTACAGAAAATGCTGAAGCCTGGGATATTTGTGAAAGAAAGCAAATGGAATTTACTACAGAAGATAAAGGGAGTGTTTATTTTTCTAAAAATCTTAAAGTTGCATGTTTAAAAATTTATGGTCGCGATTCACATATAAAAAAAGTCGGTGGTGTGTTGGTGAATGCCAATGGTCTTGACAAACAATGGAAGGAAAATCACAAGTACGGAGAGGTTCTTCTTATACCTGATGGGCGATTAGAAAATAGGGTGGCACTGATTGTTGAAGAAATGCCAGGACCTCAGTTATTACAACAAATTGAAGCATTTAATAACTCATTATCTAAGGAAGAAAAAATCAGTATCGTTTATAAAATTGCAGAAATACCAAGAACACAAACCGGTAAAGTGAACTACCCACAACTAATTAAAATACTACAATAAGGTTCCCGGTTAAATTTATGATATGCACTTAGTCATGTGTGACCTTAAAAAATTAGAGAACTTAGTCTTTCAAAACAAAAAATGAAATATGAAAAGTAAAATGGCAGAGAATTTATTTATAGAATTTTTAAATATTAAAAGTAATAAATAACAAAGATGACTGCGCTGGATTTGCCTTACAGCAAAGGCTTAGAAAATCTGATCCGTTATTATAAAAACATATCGAGTATTTGAGTTGGGATATCTATTTTGCTTTGAGTCTCTTTACTAACAAATACATGAGTGGTGGTGACTTCGCAGCACTGTTTCTGAAACTGTGTAAGTTTATAAGATAAAGTAAAACTAGATTTTGTTGTTTTTTCCAAAAACAAATCTATTTTAATATTTTCGCCGCATTTTATTGGTGCAACAAAATGAGAATCACAATGGACCAGCGGAGCTGCCCAAGTGGGGTTTTGAAACCAATTACCCCAGCCTATATCAGATTGTTTAATATAGTCTTCGAAAGTTTGATGTGCTAATTCGAAAACATTTTGAAAAAACAAAATTCCAGCAGGATCAGAAAGGCTAAAATAAGCGAAATATTCTTGGGTAAACAAAAGTTTACTCATCAACCTGACCCCTAAGCAAACTGCGCCTTTCGTGTACAGCCGAACTTACTTTTTGCAAAGCCAATTTTGCTTTATTAATCTTTTCTAACATTTCTTCTGGGCTCATATCTTCTTTTTTAACAAGAATAAAGTCCATTTGGCTCATAGCCACCATAAGTGGAGTTGAAATCCCATGTAAGAAACTGCGCTCACTTGACATATATTCATCTAATTTATTCATTATTTAAAACTATAACTAAAGTAATGGCTGTGCAAGTTCTAAGCTTATCTATAGGGGGAACCTTCAAATTTCCATAAGATCTTTTTAAGCCAGCGGGGGGTGATGCCAGTTATCATTCGTGATAACCTGCGGAGGCAAGCATATTTTTTCATATCCCAAGGGAAGTGGGAGAGTATAATTTCTTGGTCTAAAACTTCAAAAAAATAATCCAATATTGTTGCTAATAATAGCAAATCGTCAAGCCAGCCTATAATTGGGATCCAATCGGGAATGATATCAAAGGGAGAAATAATTAAAGCAAAAAGTGCGAGTACCATTTTTTTATCACGGGAAGGAATACGAGGGTCATTAGCTACATCTTTTATAAAATTCTTAAGGTCGTTTAAAAAAGTTAGCATGTTTTTTTTAGACCTCTTTCGCAATCTTCCAGCGAATGCATTAAAGTAGATGAAGTAACCCATTGAAATTTATCAGATTTCCTAGCCATGAAAAGGCTTGACTGCCCGAGTCTACATGCTACAAAAAGTCAACGAATGAATTATATTAAATACTATAATGAAACTGATTTTCCGAGTTATTTACCAAAGCTAAATGCTTTATATGATGATCTATTTTCTCACGGAAAAGGTTTTCGTTCAAAATTAGTTGCTCTTTCCGCAAAGCATTTAAAATTAGAAAATAAAACTCACCAACTTTTGGCTCAAACCATAGAATTCATCCACAATGCTTCACTTTTACATGATGATTTAATAGATCGGTCACACCTTAGAAGGAATAAACCTGCAGCATGGTTGAAGTATTCTCCAGAGTATGCGGTTTTAGCTGGTGATTATTTATTGGCTCGTGTGATGGTCAATTTATCTAGTTTTGGAAATCTAAAATTGATACAGTACACTGCCGAAATAATTTCTAATCTACTTGAAGGTGAGTGGATTCAGGATTCTTTGGTGAATGATTGGAGTGTGAACCTTCAAAGATTAGATCAGGTTCATAATTTGAAAACGGCATCCTTATTTAAATGGTGTTTAAGATCGCCATTTATATCTGTAGATATTTATGACGAAGATCTACATGAACTCTTGGATAACTCAGGGGCTATTTTAGGTTTATTATTTCAACGCAGTGATGACCTCCTTGATTTTGATATTCGCAATTACGAAGGCAAAGCCATTTTAGGTGATTTAAAGTCGGGTTACCTAAATTCCTTTGGAGCTTTTTTACTCGAAGAACTCAAACAAAAACAAATCGATCCCTTTAAAAACAGTCAAACTTTGGATGATGTTTATAAGGCAATAGGTAAAGAATACTTTTTGGAAAGATTAAAAGATTTTGACAGCAAAAACCAAGCGCTTATAGATCTTTATGAGCATTATATGTCTCAACTAGAAGAATCTGTACATCCATCGGTAGTAGCGCTAACAAAAGATTTGAGAAAACTATCAGGTCTTCTTTATTGGAGAGATTCAAAACAGTGAATCCCGAGTATGTCACAATTAGAAAATCAGACAAAAAATTTCAATCTTATTTAGAGGGCAGTTTCTCAAGCGACTTTCGTGCATTGCCTGAACTAAGCTTGAATGTGAACACATCTCGTGAACAAGTGACATTTCGCTTGCGCAAAATTTCGCAAATAAAAAAACCTTCTCTGGTGATTTTACTTTTTAAATTATTCCGTCTAGATTGGTTGAGTCTTACTCTTGGACCTGTGCTAGCCACCTACTCCTATTTAGTAAATAATCATATAAATTTAGATCACTTGTCTGCAGCGGTGGCGCTTTTAGCTGTTTTGTTTTTCCACTTAGCGGTATTTGCAATTAATGATTATAAAGATCATTTGACAGGAGTGGATAGAATTCAAATCAATGGTGGCAGCCAAGTCATACAAAAGGGTTGGATGGCAGCATGTTCAGTAAAAAAACTAGGAATATTATTCTTCTCTTTAGGTTCAATATTAGGAAGTTACTTAATTATTCAGCAGCCATTTTTCTTAATTGCTGTAGGAGTACTTACAGCGTTTAGTGTTTTGGGTTACAGCTTTTATGGCCAGGGTTTAAAATACTTGGGCTTTGGTGAATTTATTGCTTTCTTCTGTTTTGGACCATTATTAACCTATGGATTTTCTAGGGCAGCTGGGCATTTTCACTCCATTGAAATATTAGCATTAGGAATGGGTTTCGGATATTTTGCTGCAATGATACTTTTAGCCAAACAAATGGAAAATATTGCTGCGGACTCTCAAATAGGAGTGAGCTCTCTAGCAGTGAGATTGGGTTTTGACAAAGCAAAGTATTTAATAGAAATCACTCTCATAGTCGCCCCCCTAGTTTTGTTGTTAACATTATTTTTTATAGTGAAAAGTTCATTGTCTTACTTTGCATTACTACCTTTTACCTATTTTACAGTAAAGTTATATTTAAATTTTCATTCAGTGAACTCATCATTTTCATCCGGAGTGGATGACTTAAGGTTACGAGTAGCAGACTTACATGTTATATACAGTACACTTATTTTATTCACACTCTGGTTGCCAAAATGAATTCATCTAATTTTGTTTTAATTAGAGGAAAAGACAAGTGTGTTTTAGTTAGCAAAAAGCACCCAGAGTTTAAACCCTTTTCTATAGATTTTACTTCTGGAAATTATTTTAACATATACAAGAAAGGGCTTAGTAAAAAAGATCCTCTCTCACGTGCTTTAGGAAATAAAACAGAATGTATAAAGGTATTAGATTTAACAGCAGGATGGTTAAAGGATTCTTGGATGATGCTTGTTTTAGGATGCAATGTGACAGCTTGTGAAAAGAACAAACTCGTTTATGAGTTGGTCCAGAGCGCACTAAAACAAGCTAATAATTACGAACCATTTAAAGAAATGCTAAGTCGACTCACGTTTTTACTTGATGACAGTCTGGAGTTTATAGAAAAAAATAATTTGTCTGATTGGGACGTTATTTATTTAGATCCAATGTTCCCAGGAAGAAATAAGACGGCACTTTCAGGGAAAGAAATGCAAATTCTCCAGGATTTAATTTCAGATGAAGATCATGGTAATGAGCTTTTAGCCAAGGTTTTGCAAAAGAAAGTAAAGAGGGTTATTGTTAAGCGTCCAAGACATAGTAAAGATTTAGTAAAGGGAGTTACCTTTTGTACCCAGGGGAAAGCTTCAAGATTTGACGTATATGTAAATGCAGATTAGTCTTATTTAACTGGAGAAATATACTTGTCTATTGAAGAAACATTTAGCATTCTTTTTTTTACATTAACAGGTGCATCTGTTGTTATTATTTTAGGAAGTAAAATAATAACCGACTCATTAGTTCTTTTATTCCCAAGGACAGTACATTTTTTTTTAAACCAAGTTGGGGAGTCTCGTTGGCTTAATAGTTTAGGTGGAACTTTTGTGTCGGCTCTAACTCAAACACCCATTTCCACTAGTCATATGGCCATTAGTTTTGGCAATTCCGGCCTTTATTCCCGAAACCAGGTTTCTGCCTTTCTGTCAGGAGCGGGATTGGCAGCACTGTGGCCTTTTTGGTTAATTGTCTTTGATTGGGGATGGTATGAGTTGATTTTTCTAACTGTTGGATTTTTCCCAGCCTATTTGGCAACTAATGAAAGAATTGTGGCCTTAGGGCGTTTGATATTAGGGACTGGCCTCATAATTTTAGGTTCCAGATTGTTGAAAATGGGATTGGCAACACTTCCTCAATGGGTTTTTTTATCCTATCAAAGTTTTTTTTCTGGCCCACTCAATTTATTGTCAATAATTCTAGTTTTATTTTTAGCTATAGTTATTCTATTTGCAATGAGATCTTTTTTAGTTCCATTGGCAATTACTTTAGCCCTCTTTGATGCCAATTTTATTTCTGGTCTTTATGCCACAGTTTTTTTAGTTTCAATATTTTTTAGCTTGTCCTTAATACCTTTTTTAAATTGGAATCTATTGTCCACAGAGGTAAAAAAAGCACTTATCTTTCAGTTCATCGCAAAAAGCATATTTACTATATTTGCGATTTTCTTTGCCAATGAAATCTTTGAATTACTTAAAAGTGGATCTAACTTATTGTTTATAAGTTCTAAAATGATGGGTTCTCAGTCACCAGAAAATTTAATTACTACTCATTTTTTACCAATGACTTTTTTAGTTCTTAATTTTGCTTACCTAATTTGGAGTCTAATTGCATTTTCTCCTATAATGAAGTTTGTAGATAAAATAGTGCCTGAGAAAAAAATTAAAGAGTTTCAAAAATTAGAATTTATTGGAGAGATACACAATGTGTCATCTTCCTTATCCATTGAGCAAGTTCGACTTGAGGTTCGTAAAATGGCAGCTATGGTAGAGTCTATGTTGCATTTGACTCAGGAAGTACTTGGATCATGGCAGCCCAATCCAAAAGCCGTAGAGAAAATATTAAAATACGAAGCGGTAACAGATCGACTTCAAGTGGAAATGAATGCCTACTTATCTAGACTTATGCAATTGAACTTAACTTCTGCTCAAGGCACAAAAGTTAAAGGTTATTTTAGAATGACTAAAGAATTAGAAAATATAGCAGATTGCTGTAAGGCCCTTTTCTTTGTACAGAGAAATTTGGGAGATTCAGGTCGACTTCCGCATAAAGAAGTGACAGATAATATTAAAGATTATTTTTCTGATTTATTAAGTAGTTATGAACTTTTATTTACTGACTTAGCGGACGATGAAAGTGAGAGTATTTTTCTAAATCAAACTGTAGACGAAAATTTTAGAGCTAAGAGTTTAGAATTAAATTCTAAATATTTATTGATTTTAAAACAGGCATACAGCTCAAGCAAATCTGAAGGTGCAAATCACTGGGTGGGAGAAATGATGTTTAATTTAGATCAAATACACCGCCACACTTCCAATTTTTACGAGGCTTATTGTTCTAGATTTTAGTGTAGAATATCCGATGGGGTAAAGGGTTGTTCTTCCGCTTTTCTCCATAGAAGCAGTTGTTGATAGATTTTTTTTAGATCGTCGGGTGCTGAGTACAGATCGGTGAATGAAAAATATTTTTTTAAATCCTTCAGGGCCTGTTGAAAACTTCCAATTTTGTAACACAAAAGACCATGTTGGCAGAGAGCCTTTAAATTATTTTCATCAATGTCCAGAGCTATATCTAAACAAGTCATTAATTGAGAGTCGAGGTTTTCTTTTTGAAGCGATTGACTCAGTTTTTCTAAAAAATGGGAAAAAATATGTTTGATTGTTAAGGTTTCAAAGCAATCGCCATTGGACGTGTTATGGTTTAAAATTCCTAGAATCTCATTTCGGTCAAAGACTTTTCCCTTTCGATTTAAATCTATGTATGAACATTTTTCTTTTTGATGCCATTTTAATATTTGCAATGGTTCCATATTTATAGCGAATATTGGCAAATCAATTTGATTTGCAAAAAATTGATAGAGAATGATGAGAAGTAAACTGTTGGCAGATTTTGTGTTTAAGAGTTTTTGAAAACTGAAATTTTTTGAAGAAGGTCGAAGTTCAAAAATACTGTGAAATCCATTCTTTTCAAAGAAAAAACTATTTAAAACGTGAATTTTATCATTTTCTTCAAGGCCTTCACATAGGGCCTGCAATTCGTATACTAAGAAATTGATTTTTCGCAGAAGAGCCTGCTCATCACCAATAAAGTGGAGGTGAGCATCCATTTTTAACAATAATATCATAAAAGCATGACAATCTTCAGAGTGAATTCCCTGAAGCTCTTCTGAGCTGATACAAAACAATGAAGCTTTTTCTAAAGACATGTCTTTGGTTAAGTGATTGAGAATTTTCTGTCAAAGAACAGATGTGCACACTACCGTTTTGCGTCATTACATTAAATGAAAGTTTAGATTAAATAGGAATATGACAAAAAATCCCATTGAGCACTACCAAAACAGAGTTAAAGAACTTGAAGTCGAAATTGTAGAGCGAGAAAAAGATTTGGCAATTTTTCGTCGGGAGCTGGGTCAAGTCAATAGACAGCTTGAAGAGCTAATAGCTCGTCTCTCAAGAGACTTAAAAGTGGCCCAAGAGATTCAAAGAATTCTTGTACCCACTGAGTTTCCCAACATCCAAGGAATTGAGTTTAGTTACAAATTTATTCCTAGTTCCATCAAGGGAGGGGATTACTTTGATATTTTCGAACATGAAGACAAATTTCGCTTTGGTTTAATAATTGCTTCTGGCAGTGGTCATGGGATGTCGGCATTATTGTTGAGTGTGTTACTTAATATTACTGCCAAAATGGAAGCGCGAAGGGGGGCTGAACCGCATAAAATTATTGAACTGATATATTCTGAGCTCGCACACAGTCTAGGTACCAACGACAAAGCTGATTTATTTTATGCATTGATAGATAGACGTAGCTTTGAAATGTCCTACCTAAATCTAGGAGCTGTTGTTGCTATGTACCATGATTCCACCAGTGGTGAGTTAAGTTTATTAGAGGGTGAGTCTCAGCCTTTGATGTTGAATGTTACTTTGCCAAAAGCAAGCCAAACCAAGGTCCTATCTCCAAGAGACAGAATTATTTTAGCTACTCCAGGAGTCTATTCTTGTAAGAACCTAGAAGGAGAAGAGTTTGGCCAGGAGAGGTTATTTAAATCAATTTTAAGCTCACCAAAACAAGGTGTTCACGATCTTCGCAATGAAGTTTTTATATCACTTAAGAAATTTGCCACAGGTGTGGAACCACCCCGCGACCAGTCTCTTGTCGTGGCAGAAGTTAAAGATAGAGTTATAAAGCTAGCGAAATAGTGCGATAAACCTTTACCTAAATTCTACCAGTGATAATATGTAAAAAGACGTGAAAGGATTATTTATGGCAGAAATATATGAAGGTGCAATTGATAAGGGTTTAGAAGGTGTTGTAGCTTGTACAACAGAAATATCTTCCATAGTGGATGCTACACTTTGTTTTCGTGGTTATACCATTGAAGATTTAGCTGCTCATTCTACTTTTGAAGAAGTGGTCTATTTACTTTGGTATGATAAGCTGCCTTCACAAAATGAATACAAAACATTCTGTCAAACTTTACACAAAGAGATGGCCTTAAAAGATGATTTAGTTAAACAGTTGTCATCTCTACCGCACGCAGGTGTTCATCCTATGTCATGGTTGCGAACAGCTGTTTCTATGTTAGCTCTTTGGGATCCAGATGCTAATGAGCAAGACGAAAAATCTCAAGATAGAATTGCTCTTCGCTTAACGGCTAAAGTAGGTTCCTTAGTTGCTTTATTTGAAAGATTACGTCAGGGGAAAAGTTATGTAGCCCCAAATCCAGAAAAATCTTTTGCCTGGAACTTTATGTATATGTTGTCTGGTAAGGAGCCCGATGCCGAAGTAGAAAAAGTTTTTGATACCTGTTTAATTCTTCATGCGGATCACGAACTCAACTGTTCTGCATTTGCTGCAAGAGTAACAGCCTCTTCATTAAGTGATATTTACTCAGCTGTTGTGAGTGGAATTGGCGCCTTAAAAGGACCATTGCATGGTGGAGCCAACGAGCAGGTAATGCTAACTTTACTTGAAATTGGAACTGTCGCTAAGGCCGAGAGTTGGATTAAGAAGGCGCTTGCTAATAAAGATAAAGTTATGGGTTTTGGCCATCGTGTTTATAAAAACGGAGATCCTCGTGCAAAAATATTGCAGAGTATGAGTCAGAGCTTAACTAAAAAATTTGGGAAACCTGAATTTTTTGAAATGTCAAAAGTCATTCATGAAACCGTAGAAAATGAAAAAGGCTTATTGCCAAATGTAGATTTTTATTCGGCAACTGTTTATTATAGTATGGGCATTCCTATTGATCTTTATACTCCCATTTTTGCAACTTCTCGTGTCAGTGGTTGGTTAGCTCATATATTTGAACAGTACTCTAAGAATCGTATCTATAGACCTCGAGGCGAGTGGACGGGGCATACGGGCTTAAAATGGAAACCCCTTAATCAGAGATAAATAACTTAGAAAATTATGTTTGAAGTTTTTAATCAGAAACGGGGGCCATCTTTAACTTCATTTTTATCAGAGGAAAGGTTTTCTTTTTCCCAGTTGATCCCCGCTTTTAATATTTTAGCTTTATATTCTTCGTAGTTGAGGGGAATATCAGTAAAGTTTTTAGCCCATTGTAGATCACCCCATGCGCAGACTTCATAACCTTTCACCACACGAATACCAATTTGTTCAGCACCAATTATGAGCGGAGTGTTTAAGGGTAAAAAAGTGAAATCAATAACTAAGCCATCGGGTCTTAAAAAGTTGAAATAATACAATTCATTAAGAATACTGTTAGAATCTATCAGTGGTGTAGTATTGATTAAAACTGAATTGGTTCCGGGGAGTAAAACCAATTGGTCATCTGGTACAAATTCGAATTTAATTCCAAAGTATTTTCTTTCTAGGTCTAAAATCAGTTGTTTTGCTTGTTCACTAAACTGATTGGAAATCTTAATATTCTTAATTCCTATTTTTGATATAGCATGAATAGCAAATTTAGCTGTAGCCCCCGAACCCACTATAAGTACGGAAGCATCTAACTTAATATTTTTTCCATTGGATAATACATGTTTTTCAAATCCAATTAGAGTGGAAGCCGTAAGCTCCCATTGACCGGATTTTAAAATTATCGAGTCGGCTGCTTGCAGTGCAGAAATATTTGCAGGCAGAAAGTCAAACAGATTAATAACTTGTAAACCAAATGGACTACCCAAACGCAAAGCTTGATAGTTTTTCAATGCAGTTTTTAACTTTTCTTCGAAATCCAAGGGACTAGCTACGAGTGCTGTGAACTCATTCTTAAATCCCTTTTCATTTAAATATTCACTGAGGATATCAAATCTTAAAGGAGTATGATTTCTTGCCAGTTCTGCCCATTTAAAAGTATTTTCCATCAACTCTTATCATCGGTGTAAGCCAATGGAGTCTTAAATTATACCGACGAAAAGTGCGCTAATTGTATCAGAATGTAACGTTATTGATCGTTAATTTGAACTAAACAATTTCAATTCTGTTTTATTTGTGTTTAAAATGTCATGGTGAAGCTACCACTAATAAAAACAGTAAATCTAAATAAAACATATCAAATGGGTGAAGTTGAAGTTCCTGCATTAAAAAAAATAAATATTGAGCTTTTTGAAGGAGAATTTGTCGTACTTTTGGGTCACTCGGGTTGTGGTAAATCTACTCTTTTAAATATATTGGGTGGACTGGATAGACCTACCGAGGGGGAAATATGGTTTGACTCTGAGGCTCTTCACAACTTTAGTGATAGAGAACTTACCCATTTTCGTAGAAAAAACATTGGTTTTATATTTCAGATGTACAATCTTATCCCGCGTTTGAGCGCAATGGAAAATGTACAGTTAGTTACTGAAATTTCAGAAAACCCAATGGTCCCTGAGCGGGCACTAGATCTTGTGGGTTTGAAATCTCGTGCGGATCACTTTCCGTCGCAAATGTCGGGTGGAGAGCAGCAAAGGGTAGCTATTGCCAGGGCCATAGCAAAGCAGCCAAGGATGTTGTTTTGTGATGAACCCACTGGAGCCTTAGATGTAAAAACGGGAATATTAGTTTTAGAAGCCATTCAAAAAGTAAATTTAGAGTTAAATACAACTACGGTAGTAATTACTCATAATGCGGCTATTGCTGATATGGCAGATAGAGTTATTATTCTTGTTGATGGTCAAGTGCACGAGACTAAGACTAACGACATTAAATGTAATGTAAAAGAATTAAAATGGTAATTTCTGTTTTAAATAGAAAATTAATTCGCGATTTAATAAATATTAAAGCTCAGGTATTTTCGATCAGTTTGATTGTTGGATTGGGTGTTGCTGTTTTGTTTGGCTTTACAAGCACATATTCCACACTAAAGATGAGTCGTGATTATTTTTTCAAGGAAGCCAAATTTGCTGACTTGTTTATACCTATTAAAAAAGCCCCTTTACATACATTAAGTGAAATTAGAGAACTGAATGGAGTCGCTAAAGCGGAAGCTCGATTAGAATTTGACGCTTTACTTTCGATTTCTAGTATGAAAGAGCCCGGAGTTGTTCACTTTGTATCTATACCCGACGGTCAGATGCCAACTTTTAACAAAATATTTTTGAATAGTGGGCGCTTGCCCTCGACGGTATCCACGGATGAAGTGGTAGTGAGCGAGGGGTTTTTTAAAGCTCACAAGCTCCAGCTAGGTGCTACATTTTTTGCAACCTTAAATGGGATTAGAAAGAAGTTTCGCATTGTGGGTGTTGGAGTGAGCCCAGAATATATTATAGCACTAAATGGTACTTCACCCTTTCCAGATGATCTTCACTTTGTTGTGGCATGGATAAATCAATCTGTTCTAGAAGCCACTTTTGACATGAGAGCTTCTTTTAACAGTGCATTAGTTAAAATTAGACCTGGGGTTCTAGAAGAAAAAATAAAATATCTGTTAGACGAAAATTTAAATAAATATGGCTCTAGGGGTGCCTATGGACGAGATCGGCAGATATCCAGCGTGTTTATTAATGAAGAACTTAAACAGTTACAAGTAAATGCAACCACTGTACCTCTGATTTTCTTTTTAGTAGCCGCATTTATTCTGAACGTAGTGTTGTCAAGGCTTGTAAATACTCACAGAGGAGAAATTGCAACTTTGAAAGCTCTCGGTTATTTTGATCGATCAATTTTTAATTATTATTTTAAGATTGGAAGTATAATTGTACTTAGTGGAACCCTTTTTGGTCTTGTTATGGGACTTTGGATAGGTCATTCTATGATGAAACTGTACGCAGAATTTTATCACTTTCCATTATTAAGTTATGATTTTAAATTTTCTCAAATTGTACTTTCTTTTTTAATTTCTATTTTAACGGCCTTTGTTGGTGTTTATACTTCATTGAAAAATATTTTTTCTCTACCTCCGGCAGAAGCCATGAGACCATCAGCACCGGCGAGTTTTCATAAAGGGATGTACGAAACCAGTTTTCTTTTTAATGAATTAAAAATGAGAGCAAGAATGACAATAAGAGGGGTCTTTACCTTCTCTCGGAGATCTTTAATGACAGGCTTAGGAATGAGCTTAGCAATTGTTCTTTTAATTAGCGGACTTTTTTGGCAAGATAGCATTAACCACTTAATAACAGCACAGTATTCTTTTGTTCAAAAAGAAACGGGATCTATTATGTTAACTCATGCAATTAGACCTAATGCTATATTTGAGGTTTTAAGGCTACCAGGAATACTTGAGGCTGAAGGTTTTAGAAATTTGGGGGTGCGTGTCCATTTCCAAAACAAAGTGCAAAATACCACTTTAAAAGGTTTCCCAGAAAATTCTAGTTTACAGGGAATTATTAATGAGAAGATGGAAGATATTCAGCTTCCACAAACCGGAATTTTTGTAAGCCGTATATTGGCTAAGCAATTGGAAGTGCAAGAAGGTGATATTATTGAAATAGAAGTTCTAGAGAGGAAAAAGCCAAAAATAAAATTAGAAATTAAAAAAATAGTTGACAGTTTTTTATCTAATGAACTTTTCACTTCGCGCAAAATAATTTCAGATCTTATGGATAGCGATGATTTGATTAATAGTATTCTTTTTAGATCCATAGGTAACAATTCCGAACTTTACACAAGACTAAAAGAGTTGCCTTCAGTTTTGGCTATTTCTTATAAAGATAGTGCATTGAAAACTTTTAATGAGACCAGTGCAAAGTTTCTTCTTGTATTTGCTTTTATCTTATCCATTTTTGCTGGTGCTATAGGTTTTGGCGTTGTTTATAACAATATGAGAGTCACTCTTGCGGAAAGGGATTGGGAACTGGCTACTTTGCGGATTTTAGGTTTTACAATTCCTGAAGTTTTTTTGACTCTCATTGCTGAGATTTCATTTATTTTTGTGTTTTCAATTCCCATAGGTTGGTTTTTGGGTCTTTTGAATAGCAAGTGGTTAATTTCTAAAATGAGCATGGACGCCTTTCAAATTCCGTTTATATTTAATCCAGGGACCTTCATGTTTTCGACATTAATACTCTTGTTTTCGGGAGTCCTTAGTGCCGCATTTATTTTTAAAAGGGTTAAGAAAATGGATTTAGTAGCAACATTAAAATCAAGAGGGTAAAATTTTTATGATTAGAAAAACAGTTGAATACATAAAAATACCAAAAAAAGTTTTCTTTGGTATTTTAACTTTTATAGTTTTGGCTCTAGTTGCCTTTTCCTTTAAACCCAATTTGACTCAAGTAGATGTAGCTTATGTTCAGCGAGCTTTGTTTGAAAAAATGATTACAGATGAGGGCATCACAAGTTTTAAGGAAAAACAAATTATTACTGCTCCTGCTGACGGTATCATCCCCTCTCACCCATGGAAGGTAGGAAGCCAAGTAGAACAGGGACAAAAACTGTTTAGCTTCGAATGGGATAAGAATTTTTCCGTTCAAGCACCTATATCAGGTTATATACTCCAAGTTTTCGAAAAGGATAGAAAGCATGTTCTTCGCGGAACGCCTTTGATTGAAATAGGAAATCCAGAAAAGGTGGAAGTCATTGCCGCCTTATTATCCGAAGAAGTAGTTGAAGTTCAAGTGGGTCAGAAAGCGATAATTAAAAAGTGGGGTGGTGAAACTCCTCTGCAAGCAGAAGTTACTAAAATAGAACCCAGAGCAAAAGAAGAAGTTTCGGCACTCGGAGTTAAAGAACAAAGAGTTAATGTTTTTTTAGACATCACTTCGGACCGAGAACTGTGGAAAAATTTAGGTGATGGTTTCCGAGTAGAGGTTTCCATAATTATTAGAAAAGTTGAAAATGCTGTTCTTATGCCTATTGGTGCTTTGTTCAACGACCAGGAAAAACCCACCGTTTTTGCAGTTGAACAAGGCAAATTGAAAAAAATTTCTTTAAAGTTAGGGGATAGAAATCAAGAGTATGCAGAGCTAAAATCACCATTTGATAAAAAAACTCCCGTTGTCTTATATCCTGCAAGCAGCTTAAATGAAGGGGATAAAATAAAGGTAAGAGTCATTAAGTAAATATCAAGATATAGGAATAAAAACTGCAAATTTAGAATTTACTTATTGTGCTTTTGGCAATTCTTCTTCATCCATAGGTACTGCATAAGCATTTAAGAATCCTAGTTTTATCATTTGATGATTGACACCGTTTACCTTATCTTGTTCAACAAGTACTAAAAGTGGTTTTTTAGGATCTAGCTTTAAAGCTGAGTCCTCAATAATTGGAGTTTGGTCAAGGTTCACAGCTATGGTTTTTGTTATTTTAGGACTTAAAGGGTTATTAGGATCAGAGAGCTGTATATTTAAGATTCCATCACCTATTACTTCGTTGTCGGGTCCTATTTGATTTTGGAAACTGAGATAATTTTGTAGTGCATTTTTTAGCTGTCTCTCCGCGACATTTCCTGAATCAGTCATTACACGCAGGTTATCTCCAATGGTATTTGTCGTATATATAACAGCGCCATCGCGCTTCTTAGGCTCATGACCAAAAAGTGCAGTGAAAGCCTTTTGCCAGTAATCATCATTTCCTATATTCCACTTGTATGTTTCAAATACTTCTTCAACTGATTGAGAGGGCTTTTCTACTTCTTTTTGTAAAAGCTGAAAGGTGAGGTCTTTAGTTATAGTTCTAATATCTCGAGCTAAAATATATAAATTTTTTGCATTCATTTTGGGGATGGTTCCATCTTGCAAGGCATTGAGTGTGGCAGCTACCAAACGTGAAAATACCAGGGCGACAACAGGCAAAATAGTGCCATAATCGCTCACTTGATTGATTCCGCTATCTAATGTGCGAAGGATATCTGAAATAGCTGAGTAAATAAATGTTAAAACTAATAAAGCTCGGGCATCCCCACCTAGTTTATCCATGGCTTCCACGGCATTAGGTCGGTGCTTATTGAGTAAGTAAAATAACTGCTCCTCTTTGGGATCCATTTTTATTTTCTCGTAGGAGACATTGCCATCTTCACCAGTGACCCGTATTTTTAGATTTTTTAAATCGTCAAAAAGAGGTGGGGCAAAAGGTCGCCAACGAGCGGGCATAGGTATTGGTAAGGGTAAGGAGTGGATAAATAACCAGAGAGGTAATTTTCTAGTTGAAAAATCCCATAATTTTACAGTTTTATCGAGGGTCCATAAGCCCATTCCTTTAGCAAATCCAAATTCATCAAGGAAAAATCTCCTACTAAAAAATTTCCTGTCAATTTTATGGTCTTGATAGGGTATGCCAAATCGTTGAAAGTGGGAAGCTAGTTCATCTAAGCGTTGTCGATCCTTCTGCCTCATTAGCTTTGGTAAACCAACCACATAAATAACTTGATCAAGTTCTTCACCATTAACAATCATTTTTTTGCTATAAATACGAAACAATGAGTCGTCGGGTGTAGTTTCACCCCTAAAGTATCTAACGACAGTGAGTGGATTTAACCAACTCAGTGATTTACGTAAATGAGTAAGCAGCTGATTGGATTTTAAAACTTTCTGTTTTTTTACATAGTCATGGGTAGCCTCTATTAGCTCAGGAGGTAAGTCTTTTAATTGCTCAACATATAGAATTTGATCACAAGCTGACTGGGATGGGTTCTTTGTCATCGATGGGGACGCATAGGAAACCAATGGACTAAAAGCCAGGCTAAAAGAAATAATAAATGCAAGAAACTGAAACTTCATAAGTCCCCTGTTAAACGACCATACAATAGGCGCAAATTGTCAGTAAAGGTAGGCTTAGTTGCCAATTTACAGGTTCTTAGCGTCCCAACTGTAAAAATTGCTAAAAATGTGCCGAAATTTAAGTTTGATTTCAAGGAGTTACCTGCTTAACATAAGACCCAATGAGCAATTTTATAGAAAAGGGGCAAGTTCGCGATTGGCCTAAGGAAATTGTAATCCACACCGACGGTGCATGTCGGGGCAATCCTGGTCCTTCCGCCATTGGACTGGTTGTTTATGACAATCAAGGAATCTCTCTGTACGAGTATGGAGAAGTGGTTGGTGAAAATACTAACAATTATGCTGAGTATTTGGCTGTTGTTCGAGCTCTAGAATTAGCAAAAAAAACTGCAATCCAAAACTTAACAATAAAAAGTGACAGTCAATTGTTGGTTCGTCAGCTAATTGGCGAATACAAAGTGAAATCCGAAACATTGCGACCTTTATATAAAAGGTGTATGGATTTGAAAAATTTTATACCCGCGGTCTCATTTGTGCACGTTCGTCGAGAATTTAATAAAAAGGCCGACGAATTGGCAAATTTAGCCTTGGACCATTGCTTTTAAAAGAGTAAAATTGAGTTTGGATTTAGGGGGAGTCGTGATCAAAGAAATAAATGAAAGTAAATTCAACATGTGGAGAGCCATTGTCGCACTTGTGCATGCCGATGGTATAAAACATCCGAAAGAAGATCAGTTTTTACTGGAGGCATTTAATAAATTGCCTCTGAATTCTAAGCAAGTTGAAACCCTAAAACAAGACATGATTAAAGTACAAAATGTGGATGAGTATTTCGACAAAATTACAGAGCCCAGTGATCGTTCACATTTTATATATTTTGCACGCCTACTTTTTTGGAGCGATGGGGATTTCCATAAACAAGAAAGTGAAATCTTAAATCACTTTCATAAAAAAACTTTAGAAAAAGTACACTTAGAAAAAATTATGCATTCTGTAGATAGCATTGCAGAAGAATATGATAGCAAAGAAAAGGAAAAAGGTTTTCGTCAAATTTTAGCAGATTTTATTGAAAGGTTCTTCGCATGAAATATCTAGTTATTTTATTGTTTTTTTCCCAAGTACAGCTTTCATGGGGGCAAAAAGCTTCCGATGCGGCCAGTGAACAGGCTTTAAAACAAACTCAAGATCTGTTGCGCAACAAACAACAAAGAGGCACTTATATAAAAAATAACAAAGGGGCCAAAAATGCTGATGATAATGTGAAAAGTCTTACAGGTGGCAATGAAGCAAATATTAAAGAAACCTATGACATTGCGGCTGATGTTTTTAGGTTAGTTGCAGAGAAATCTAAAAAACCCAATGGAGAGATGGACGTCGAAAAAATGAATGCTCTTATGAAAGAGTACCAAACCAATCCCGAGGCATTTTATCGTCAAATGACCCCAGAACAGCGTAAGCGCATACAAGAGTTGGGGAAAAAAATAGGTCCCGCACCCACTTCCCAAAAATAAAGAATTCTGTTATATGTGGCACCAGGTTTTACGGGTGAATGCTTGGGCTTAGGTCTGAGAGGAAAGTCCGGACTCCGTATGGCAGCTTAAGGGGTAACACCCCTCCATCGTAAGATGAGGACCAGTGGAACAGAAAGAATGTCCAGGGCTATGATCTACAGAGCGGCAAGGGAGCTTTGTAGGGAGCTGCTGGAGTGAAAACAGCTAAACTTCTAAGCGGAGCAAGGTCAAATAGGGAGACGCTTGAGCGCGGCCAGCGCAAGTCTTCGGGTAGACTGCTTAAGGGTACAAGTAATTGTGCTCTCAGAGGAATGTTCACTAAACAAAGAGTTTCGAGGCTCTTTGGGTACAGAATCCGGCTTAAAGTAAAACCTAAAAACTCGATTTATGGGGTGAGCTCGTCTCGCCCCATCTTTTTTGTACTTGTTTTTTCGATATTTCAGAGAATTTTTGTAAGAAATTAAGATCAATTTCATCCTTAATTTGAGAACTTAATTCTTCAAATATATATCGCCATAAATAAGCGGTGGCTTTTGCATCATCTAAGGCGCGATGGGCTCGAGTTAATGAAATTCCCAAATGATGGGCTAAATTTCCTAAACTATAACTACTAAAACCTGGAAGGACTCTTCGCGCCAGGCGCAAAGTGCAAAGCACGGGATTACTCAATTCTATATCTACTCTTTTCATCTCTGAATTTAAAAATTTAGCGTCAAAGCTAGCATTGTGAGCTATTATGGTACGATCAGAAATAAATTCGGCTAGTTTTGGCATAACCACCTCCGCAGGAGGTTGGTCGTTTAACATTTCATCAGTGATGCCTGTGATTTGAGTGATGTTATAAGGTAAAAAATCACCCGGATGGACTAACTGCGAAAATGTACCAACACAATCTTTTCCATCCAAAGCCACAGCCCCCACTTCGATGATGCGGTTGTGAGCAGCTGATAAGCCAGTAGTTTCAAAATCGAGTACAACAACTTTCATTTTAATTTTCTAAAATTTTTCTTTCTACTTTAAGATTTCTATTTTCAGCTTTTTCTTCGCTAAACTTCTCTCCGTATCGGGCTTTTAGTTTTTCAATATTTTTATCCATAATATCGGAGAAAGGAACTTGCAGCTCATCAGCAATAATTGCGCAATACCAAAATAAATCCCCTAATTCTTCAGCTAAATTTACGCGATCCAATGGCTTCCCGTAATAAATATGTTTTTTTAAGGCATCTAAAAATTCACCAGCCTCTGTGGCTAAGCCAATGGCACCGTGAAGTAGGCGAACATTTCCCTTTTGCGAAAGGCGTTCAGTAATTTTATCAAAATCAGTGGATTCTGTTTTTGTTGCGTTAATTACATATTCTTGAGTGTTCATATATTCTCCTTCATTTGTGCATAAATAACTAATTCAATTCCATTTCTCCAGGATTCAGACTCTTTCCACCGAGTCCAATACAACATATGGAAGTGGTTCTGTAAACGTTTGCGATACTCCCATTCAGAACCGCCAAATGGAGGATGCGTTTTTTGTTCCATTACAAAAAAGACCCCCAATAGATAACCTCTTTTTTCAAGAGTTTGTCGATAAACTTTAACTAAATCTTGTCGTCTTTCAAAAGGTACAGCGCAGAATAGGGTGTGTTCAAAGATAATGTCAAAGGACTTGTTAAAGTCTTCAGGTAAGTTAAAAACATCTAAATTTTGGAATTTGAGATTTTTTAAATGTCCATATTTTTTTTGTGCTTGCGCTATAGCTTCCTCACTATAGTCAATGGCTGTAACAAGGTGTCCTTGTTCAGCTAGAAAAGCAGCATCGTTACCCGAACCACAACCAGGGACTAAAATGCGAGATTTATTAATTTTTAATTGAGGCAAGGACTTAACTAAGGGTGGTGAAGCTTTGTTCATTTCCCACCCAGGGGTTTTCTCTTCTTGATACTTTTTATTCCAAAATTCCTTTGACTGAGTGTTCACAGGAGATTTCAACCAAGGACCAATTTCGAATTTTTGCCCTTGATATGTCACGCTATCATCATCAAATTCGTCTACTAAATTAAAGAAATCAGCTTGGGCAGATCTTGTCATAACAAAGGGTCTCTTTTGCGAGTCGTAACCAAGGAAGCGATCCCACTCATCGACAAATAAATCATCGAGCTTGAAATTAAAAGTATATTCATAAGGTGTTAGCGCCTGCCAAATTTGGTTTTTGAGGGGATGAATTTGATAAACGACCAAAGGTGAATCAAAAGCTTCTACTAATATTTTATTCTGACCATCATAGGTATAGCAGGCAGAAAGAGGCTCCACTTTTAGGTTTTTCAGTAAGGAGTTTCCATAGCTGACATCAACTATGCGTTTTTGCTCAAGTTGAAAATAGCCCTCTTCATCGAGCTGTATATATTTATCCATTATTAATTCGTTTCTGGTTGGACAGTTATGGCTTCGCCCTCTTCAAACTGAATATGGTTGTTTAAAATATAGAGCTCGTCAAAATTCCAAACTTCAAATTCACCATCATCCTGTTGTTTTCTATTTAAAATGGCATAGCCATCAATCATAATTCTCGCGGGTGCTGTGTCCTCTCCGGGGTCATCAAAGGAATAGGCAAATGTCGCTTTAACTTGATTATCAGTGGCCCTTTCTGTCCACATGCGCTCGAACTTTAAATTTTGAGAACTAGGTAGATTTTCCTGAATATAATTTGTTATTATTGTGCGCAAATCATCTTGCAAACTCAAATGAGTTTCCTCGGGAATAACGACAACTTGTTGAGACAAATTCCATGTCCATCGAACTAAAAGTAAAAGAATGATTAAACTTAAATATTTCATTGAGTCTGATCTTAGCTTATTGAATAATCGAGAGCAATATGGGAGTGCGGTTAAAGAAAAGAGGACGACTTGAGACATTTTTATAATTTCCGTCAAAGTAGTGAGATTTACTTATCAGGAATTAAGCACCTCTTGGCGCATCCCTATAAACTCAATCATGTGGTCAGTAGTGATCGGCAATTAGTAAAAAAAATTCTCAATAATGTAATTAGTCGCGTCAAAAACCCTTTGGCATGGATTTATCAATTACAATTAGTAAAGCTTTCTGCTGAAGAGTGTCAGGTAAAAATCCAGGCACCTCCTGTATGGACGCAAAGCGCAGGGCTTTTTCATAGTCAATGTCCCTTATTGTACAGTGCCGAACAGTGTTTGCAGCTCTTTTGGGAAAATGCTTTCGCCTTTGAATTTTCGATGAAAGTAAATAAGCTAGAATTGCACTTGCTCCACTCTAATGTCTACCCAGTACAATGTGAATTTAGTATGGATATAAGTGACCGCAATCAAATGGAGTGGGATTTAAAAACAAAAGGGTTTTTAGTAGGGGGATTTAGCTTTAATTTTTTCTCTCAAAATAATGACCTGGGTTATATTTATATGGAAATAGAAATGACTCTACCTAAGTCTTTACCTGCCAGCGAGTAGAGGAGTTATATGGAAGTTCTCAACACAAGAGTTAAAAAACAGTCAGACAACTTTAAAATTAACGAAGAAAACACAAGAAAAATAGTTAAGGATTTTAAAGATCGATTATTAAAGATAAAAGAAGGTGGCGGCAAAGAGGCACAAAGCAGACATAGTTCTCGAAATAAATTAACGGCTCGTGAACGCATTAAGAAGCTCATTGATCCTGGAACTACTTTTTTAGAATTCTCGGCTTTTGCAGCCTATGGCATGTACAACAATCAAGCTCCGGCGGCGAGTGTAATTACAGGTATTGGTGTTGTACATAATCAAGAGTGTGTAATTGTGGCCAATGATGCCACAGTCAAAGGTGGTACATATTACCCCATGACTGTAAAAAAACATCTTAGAGCTCAGGAAATAGCAATGGAAAATGCTTTGCCCTGTATATATTTGGTGGACAGTGGAGGCGCTTTTTTACCTCTTCAAGCAGAGGTGTTTCCAGATAGAGATCACTTTGGCCGCATTTTTTATAATCAGGCACAAATGTCGGCTCAAGGAATTGCTCAAATTTCTGTAGTTATGGGAAGTTGTACTGCGGGTGGTGCCTATGTGCCAGCGATGAGCGACGAAAATGTGATAGTTAAAGGCAATGGTACAATTTTTCTTGGTGGCCCTCCTTTGGTAAAAGCAGCTACAGGTGAAGATGTGACTGCCGAAGAATTGGGTGGAGCTCAAGTGCATTGCCAGATCAGTGGCGTGACAGATCATTTTGCTCAAGACGATGAGCACGCTCTTGAAATCACTCGAAGTATTATTGAACATTTAAATAGAAAGAAATTTATTCCAGTAAAACTAAAGGCCATCGAAGAACCTCTATACAAACCAGAAGAAATATATGGTATTTTGTCAAAAGATCCTAAAATTCCATTTGATGTTCATGAAATCATTGCAAGAATTGTAGATGGCAGTGAGTTTCATGAATTTAAAGCTCATTATGGTGACACCTTAGTTTGTGGTTTTGCTCACATCTGGGGTTATCCCGTTGGGATAATTGCAAATAATGGCGTATTATTTAGTGAAAGCGCTTTGAAGGCTGCTCATTTTATAGAACTGTGCGATCAAAGAATGATTCCACTAGTATTCTTACAAAATATTACAGGATTTATGGTTGGTAAAAAATATGAGAATGAGGGAATCGCTAAACATGGGGCAAAAATGGTTATGGCTGTGAGCAATGCTCGAGTTCCTAAATTTACAGTAGTCATTGGCGGATCTTATGGAGCAGGAAATTATGGCATGTGTGGAAGAGCTTTTCAACCACGTCAATTGTGGATGTGGCCAAATGCTCGAATCAGTGTAATGGGTGGCGAACAGGCCGCCAATGTTTTGTTGACGGTAAAAATGGAGCAAATGGCTATTAAGGGCAAAGAATTGTCAGCCCAAGAACAAGAAGATATCCGGAAACCCATTCTAGAAAAATATGAGGTGGAAAGTTCAGCTTACTATTCTAGTGCTCGTTTATGGGATGATGGGATTATTGATCCTTTAGACACAAGAAAGGTTTTAGCACTAGGTATAAGTGCAAGTTTTAACAAAGAATGGCCCGAAAAGAAACAGGGCGTTTTTAGGATGTGAGTAAAAAAATGAAGTTTGTAAAAATAATTAAAAATTTTCATAGTTATGTCGTTGAACTCAATAGGCCCGAGAAGAAAAACGCATTTCATCCAGAAATGATAAAAGAAATAACTATGGCCTTTACTGAAATTCAAAATACCTCGGTGAGATTTGTCGAATTGTTAGGAGCTGGAAAAAGCTTTTGTGCAGGAGCTGATTTGGAGTGGATGAAATCCATGAAAGATTTTAGTTTTGAGCAAAACAAGGCAGATTCTCTAGAACTATTTAAAATGTTTGAAACCATTTCTCAATGCCATGTTCCTATAATTGCAAAAGTACAAGGTCATGTAATGGGTGGAGCTAACGGATTGTTATCAATGTGTGATGTTGTGGCAGCAGAGCACAATACCCTATTTTCTTTTAGTGAAGTGAGGTTGGGTTTAGTACCCTCTGTAATTAGCCCCTTCATTTTATCAAAAATGCAAAAATCAGTAGCTCGCAGCCTTATGATTACAGGTAGAATTTTTTCTGCAGAAGAAGCTTATCACGGTGGACTTATCGAATTTTGTGGTGAAATGAGCGAAGTAGATAACTTTCTTGAGGATGTTAGAAAAAGTCTCTTTTCGGCAGGACCAGAGGCCGTAAAAGACACTATATCTTTAATCGGTGCCGTAGAGAATTGTTATGATTGGGATCAAGTTAAAGAACTCACAACAGATGTGATATCAAAAAAGCGAATCAGTCCGGAAGGACAAGAGGGTTTAAAAGCCTTCTTTGAAAAAAGAAAACCAGAGTGGTCGGTGAAGAAATGAAGACAATTGATCGACTAGCCATAGCCAATAGAGGTGAGGTTGCAGTCAGAATTATACATGCTTGTAAAGAGTTAGGTATCGAAACCGTTTTGCTACATTCAGAAGCCGATGTTAAAACATTAGCATATCGACTTTGTGATAAACCAGTTTGCATTGGACCCGCAGCCGTTAATCATAGTTATTTAAATATTGAAGCCAATATTCAAGGGGCATTGAGTGCGGATGCGGAGGCCATTCATCCGGGATTTGGTTTTCTATCAGAAAATGCCAATTTTGCCCGAGAGTGTGAAAAGCACAACTTAATCTTTGTTGGTCCGAATGTAGAAAGTATTGAACTTTTTGGTGACAAGATTTCCGCTAAAAATCTTGTACAGAAGGTGGGAGTAAAGACGGTTCCGGGCTATCAAGGTGAAAATCAAGAAACAAAGAAATTAATAGAAGAATGTGAAAGAATAGGCTTCCCTGTAATTGTTAAAGCCGCAGCTGGTGGTGGCGGTCGTGGCATGAAAATCGTAAGAAAGTCGACTGAAGCTGAAGAAGCTATTGAGTCGGCTAAGCGAGAAGCTGTATCTGCCTTTGGCTCGCCAATTGTTTTCTTAGAAAAATATTTAGACCAAGCTAAACATATAGAAGTTCAAATATTTGGTGATCACATGGGAAATATTTACCACCTTTATGAGAGAGAGTGTTCCGTCCAAAGAAGACATCAAAAGGTAATCGAAGAAAGTCTCGCGGCAGTACTCAGTGACAGTCTTAGAGATAAGATACTCCAGGATGCTATTAATATTGGTAGAGCGGCTAAATATAAGGGCGCAGGTACTATTGAGTTCCTGGTGCAAGATGATGATTATTTTTTTATGGAGATGAACACTCGCCTACAAGTGGAACATCCTGTAACTGAAATGGTTATGGGTGTTGATTTAGTAAAGGCACAAATCCTAACAGCATCACAAAGAGGTCCTTTATGGACACAGGGAGATTTGATACCAAGGGGTCACGCCATTGAATGTCGAGTATATGCTGAAGATCCTTATCATCAGGGTATTCCAAGTACTGGACCCTTAGGCGGAATGTTTTGGCCACAAGGACCTGGGCGTAGATTTGATTTTGGTATTGAAAGTGGTGACGAAGTGACTCCCTTTTATGATTCTATGATTGCAAAAATTATAGTTTGGGATGAAACCAGAATTAGAGCGATACAAAAAATGCGCAGAACTTTACAGGAAACAGTTATTTTTGGCATTAAGACGAATATACCTTATTTGCTAGCTATTTTGGAACATCATGAATTCATTAGTGGAAAAATGACGACACAATTCATAAGTAAATATTTCCCCTCGGGCTTAAAACACCCTACCGACTGTGGTGAAGAGATTATCAATAAAATTAAAACAGAAATTTCACAAGAGTCATCGACAGTCACAGTGGGTGGAAAAAGCAATTCCACTAAAAACCCATGGGCAGAAAGTGTTTGGGAGAAAATTTGAAAAGGTTTTATATAGAAATGGATCAAACCTGGCACTGGGTTTGGGCAGAAAAAATTAAAAATCAGTTGTGGTTTCATTTTAAGGGTAAAACTCAATGTGTAGAATTCAAATCTAAAAAAAATCGACGTGAGAGTACTGAAGATTTTATTGAGACAGGTGAAATTAAAGCCCCCATGCCAGGTAAAATAAAAAAGATATTTAAAGTGAACGGAGACTCTGTAACTAAGGGTGAAACCATTGTGATTATGGAGGCTATGAAAATGGAATACTCTTTAGAGGCGGATGTCGACGGAACAATAGAAGAAATTGATATAGATGAAAATAGTCAGGTAAATGTAGGGCAGATTCTTGTTAAAATAACTAAGGCGAAGCATGATTAAGCTTGTAGAAGTGGGACCCAGAGATGGCTTGCAAAATGAAAAAATCATGTTGTCTTGCGCTACTAAAGTTCAATTTATTGAAAAGTTGAGCCAAGCTGGAATTAAACACATTGAAGCCGGAGCTTTTGTCTCGCCAAAATGGGTTCCACAGATGGCAGATTCTGCAAAAATATTTAAGCAACTTAAAAAATCACATAAATTAGTGAAAGCTACAAATTTGTCAGCATTAGTACCCAATCTTGTGGGACTAGATGCCGCTATCGACTGTGGTATAAAAGAAATTGCTATATTTGCCGCTTGTAGTGAAAGCTTTTCGCAAAGGAATATTAATTGCTCTATAAAAGAGAGTATAAGTCGATTTCAGCTGGTTGTTAAAAAAGCTATGAAAAGTAAAATTCGTGTGCGGGGATACTTGAGCACTTCTTTTGGGTGTCCCTACGAGGGTAGAGTACCTGTCGTGCGAGTAGAAAAATTAATTCGCAAAATGTTAGAATTAGGTGTTTACGAAGTTTCCATTGGCGACACGATTGGTGTGGCGACCCCTAAACAAGTAAGAGCTTTATTAAAGAGATTTTCACAAGATGAGCGACAGAAGTTGTTAGCAATGCATTTCCACAATACTCGGGGTACTGGCTTAGCTAATGTTTTAGCCAGTTTAGACTTAGATATTACTACGTATGATTCCAGTCTTGGAGGTCTTGGAGGCTGCCCCTATGCAAAAGGGGCATCTGGAAACCTTCCTACAGAAGATTTGATTTACATGTTGCATGGAATGGGGTTAAAAACAGGTGTCAATCTTAAAAAACTTATTGAAATCTCTTGGTGGATGGAATCAAAAATAAAACATCCTTTACCCTCCTTTTTATCTAAAGCGAACCTCAATTTCTAATTTTTTAATTTTGTTTCACCTATGAGTTTCCATAGGAAAAGAGGCTTTGGTATGTAGCTTGCAACAAGTAATGTATTGCATCCTGGATGATCTATTTTGAGTAGAAAGAGATAGAACTGTTCGAATTTTAGTCAGTTAGGCATTTTCTACAGGGAACCTATGAATTCGATTAAAAAAATCTCATTTTTCAGTACGATCATTCTATTCACAATTCTTACGTTGTTGTTAAATCGTCTCACGCGGAATACCCACTGTAATAAGAATCCATCTATCGTGCAGATACAGTTTTTTTCTGAAGGACGCTTATTGAAAGTTCCCAATTGTTCATTCCTTAGTTTTTCTAACCAACCCCAGTGGAGCAAAATAGAAATAAATTTAATTGAAAAAACTCAGAGGCTTCCTGCTCTTTTTGAACCCATATTACTAACCATAGATATGGAAAACATAAAGAAAATGCGTTTTGTTAGTAATTATTTTTGGGTGGGAAGTTATTATTTAAACAATTCATATGAAGAATTCTACACCTGGCTTTTAAGACATAGTTTTTCTTTTTATAGAGGACCCAATGAGCCAGAGATTTTGAGTGATATCTTAAATAATTTGTCTGTTAGAATTTTCCATAATTTACATACCAGTTATAATTGGTCAACGGAAAATCAACTGACAATCTTTCATCTGTCTAGGGTCTTAATGACAGAAATTGAATATTGTAAATCCTTCTTAATAAATTTAGAAGATGTTGAATCTTGTTTAATCAATGGCAAAACAAATTCCAAAAAAATAAGCCTTCAACCAGTTAAGGCCATTGTGGTTGAAATACTATTTAAATATTATAGGGAACTCGATTTTAAAGAACAAATAATATTCACTCAGAACTTAAAAAAAGAGAGAGCTTTTTCTGAACTAGCTAAAACTCCGATTGAACTAGACACTAAAAGTTATTCTGATTTAGTAATAAAAATATCAAAAATGAGTTCACTAATTATCAAAAGTTTAGTTCCAAATCAAATGATTAACAATGCAAAACTAGCTGAGGCAGTTAATCAATTCACGCTGTATTCAAATAGAGATTTTCTAGTTTATAGTCCCAAAAACTCTAGAGCATGGAGTGCAAAACATGAGTATAAAAACAAATATTTAAGGGTAGATCATAAAGCTTATATTTACAGTCGCTTTGGGACATTGCTTGACTTCAATTTGGGACAACTCAATTTTGGTAATCTATTGGTAGAGGATGATCATTTGGAAATTACAAGTCCACTTTTTAAACAAGTTAAGTTTGCATATTTATTGCCTTCAAAAGTTCCAATCGACAAAATTGATAATCAGGGTATTTCAAATTATTTAGTGAATAATAAAAATATTTCTTATGCTAAAATTCATATACCTTCGCTAAAAATTGCTAAAATCAATAAATTTTCTTTAAACAATTTAAAAAATCTTTCACAAAGTCTGGGATGGGAAGAAATACTGTGGTCCTATAAAAGTTATGCCTATTTACCAAAGGCAAAGATTGATGGAGTCCTTAGTTTTCGCTAATTAATCTGATGTACTGACAGCCAAATGCATTTCATTGTTGACCCTACAGCTTGTAAGAGCTAATCGATAACAATGATAAAGTGGCTTTTTATTGGTCTTTTTTTTTCGATTTCATTGAGTTTACTATTTATTAAATTTGTGGGAATTCAACCTAGAGCCCAGAAAGTTATTGATCCCAGTCATTACCAAAATCTTCAGCATATTGGTTATAGTATCTATCAAAGATTAAACCAGGACATTAACAATAGTTCAGTTTTAATTTTAGGTAGTACTAATCAAATCACAGACTCACAAAATGTTTGGATAGGACTTTTTATGGCTTTAGAGAAGTATAGCTCAGTTCCAAAAATTTTAATTAATTACAACACTTCTTGTTCTATTAAAGAAAATCCGAATTTTATAGAAATTAAAAATATAAATAATGAAGCAGAACTTATTGCTGTAATTAAAACCTTAATATCTAAACGGATAAAAGTTATAGTAAATACCACAGATTATTATTCTTCTTACTTTGATGAAAATAGCCTTACTAAAAAATTAATTAAATTAATCAAACTACGCCCTTTAAGCATAACTCAGGGACTCTTTGCTGTTAAAAAAAATCAATTTAAGTCTTGGCAGAAATGTAAAAAAAATGACTCCTTATCAGCAATGGTTTGTAAAGCTATGGAGGCTTCTCAAAAATATTTTAGAAAGAAATATTCCCCAATGGAGTTGCGTGCGGCAATGGAAAAACATGGTGCAAATGACTATTTACTATTTATTTATCAACCCAATAATTTCTAATTATGGCCGATACACACAACGGAAGCCAGCGCCAGATAGTTTTAATTTATCACTTACATCATGCATTAGGTGAACTGTAAAAACCCCCGAAGAAGGTCCATTTTTCCAACGGCCCCCTCTTCGGACACCACCATTTTTATAATTCAACCAAGCCTGTCCTAAGCCGGCATAGGCATGTGAAATGTGTTTCGAATAATCATTGGTAGGACCAAACTGGTCTTTGGCATCTCTTAAGACTCCATCTAACAGCTTACCCTTATTTTTATGGGTGACATGTGTGACAAATGACATATAGGCATCATAACCATAATCAACATTATTAATGTCTTTCGTCCACTCCCACTGATTCCCAGCAAAATCCCAAATGACTTGTCCGTTACTGAGAATATGGGTTCTTCTTTGTGAATGCCATTTTTTTAGATCACAGCTGTCTTTAGTTTTATAACAACTATTGTTATCTTCGGAAGTGGCGGGAAGTGATTTTGGAGGTACTCCATCGGAGTGACCATGGTTAAGGCCGCCCTTCGAACCCACTTTATTTTCGTCCCAGTTTTGACTTACCAACTCAATATTACGAGCAATTGTTTGCCATTCAGAATTAGTAATTAGATCATAGTATTTCCCCATACCTTGACAAAGTCTTATGGCCTGAGGTTGACTCACAGAACCCATAGGTTTTTTTTCTGGCATTGAATGAGCCTTTCCATTTTCGCCTTTTTTCATTTCATATTTAGCAACGCAGAAGTCCTTATCAGTATAGTTTTTAAGTTTCGGTACGGGAATAAAATTATTAGGACAGGTGATGGCAGGAGAATTCGGGTTTTTAATGTTGTCCCCATTGGATAAATGAAAAAAAAATAATACAAACAAAAATAAACTGCCTGATTTAAGGAATTTTTTAGAACTCATATTCATACCTAGCTTTTTTTTAGATGATCCTGTACTGATGATTCTAGCATGAATTATCCACCCTTAGTCTAGAGATCTTTTATAAACTCAGCTTGTCATTGGCATATTTTAATTTAACTTAATAGTTAGTATGAAAAAAAGAATTATTTTGTACATTTTTTTATTGAGCACTTTTTATGCTTCTCTACCTCAGGAGTTTTTGCCTTTTCATTTTTCAGTAGTTTATGGAAAAATTAAAAATTACTATATGAATTTAGGAATTCTGCCAGGACAAGAGCTTTTTGCTGGGGGAGTGACTAAATACACGCAAATTTCCAGTTGTCTTCGCCTGTATAAAAAAACCGAAGACTCTCGGCATGTAGAATTAAAATCTTTACCAAGAGACTGTCAAAAATATCCTTTTTATAACTCCTTTAGCCTTTTCGATAGAATTCTTATTTACTCAATTGCATTTAAACGAGAAATGGGAGTGAACAATTTCAATGATGATATCCGAGTACTAAGAGCCTTAAAGGCGACAGATGGTATTTTAAAATATTACTGCGACAATTCCGAAAATACTAGTGCCATATATTTTCTGATAGATGTAAATGTTGTAGATCCTAAATCCAAAAAAATAGTGAGTAATAAAGAAGTCGTAAATGGTTTAGACTGTGAGAACTTAACTAATATAGAAGAGCTACCCCGTTATGAACAAATTGTTAACTAGAATTAGTTCTGTTTCTTTTCTAAGAGTCAGTTTAGGAATAATCCTTCTTTTAAATCATATTAGTGATTTATGTAGTTTTAATTTTGTATTTTCAGAACAAGGAATTATTAACTACTTAAACCCAATTTTTGGAATCAAAGCTATTTACTTTACATATTTAAATCTATTCTTTTATATTTTCTCAATTTTACTTATTGTATTATTTATTCTAGGTCGTAAAACATCTTTTGTATCAATAAGTTTATTTTTATTAAATATTTACTATATTCAACTGGGTCTTGGAGTTTTCCACAGCGGGTGGGTTACTACCATAAACTATTTTGTATTGTTGGTGGGCATAAGTAGTTATATTTCAAATAGATCATATTTCCTTCTTTTAATTTGTCAGATTATTTTTATTTACTTTAAAACTTCCTTTCATAGAATTAATGATCCAAGATGGTTGGATGGGCAAATGGGATTTAGTATAATAAATTCCATATTTAGTCGTTGGTCAGGTATAGATTGGTTGGAATATTCGCAAATTCTAAAAATTGTAACCTATATAATTTTAATATTGGAAATATCGTCACCGATTTTGTTGATTTTTAAAAAGACAAGACGTTATTTAATATACTTTCTTCTTGCCTTCCATATAGGGGTGGAATTGACCATGCATGTTGGATATTGGAGTTGGCTTATGATTTGTTTATTGATGAGTCTTAAACTTGAAGATAATGCCTTATCTAATAAGACTTTTAAGATGGCTACACAATCTAATTGATAAGCTCTTTTTAATTGCAGACCTCATGTGTCCGGATTCATTAGAAATACTGTCAATAAATATTTCATCATAATTTTTGTTCTCAATCTCATCTTTTAAAACATCATCCAGAGCCCATACATTAATATTTGAATATGTATCAAAATACTGTTTCAAATATTTTGAATCCAGTCCCAGATATTGCAAAATTAATAAATAGTTATTATTTGTATAAAGTCCTAAATTGCGTTTATAAGACTCTACAATATTTTTTTGATTCTGACTTAGCTTTTCTACCTTAGATTTATTGGTATTCAAAATGTGACTTAAGTTATTTAAAAATTCAATTTTTATAGCTTTTTGATCCCTACTTGTATTGTAAGAAATTGTTTGATTTAGGCCAGTTTTTAGACTGTCTGTTCCATATATCCACTGATCAATATTTTTAATTATAAATTCTTCAGTGACTTCAATCTTTGAGTTCTTTAGGTAATTTATGAGAACAAAAATGTGTTCTTTATTTGCCAAAATATTACTATTTATCTCATTTACAGTAAACATAGAGTTTTTAGAAAGCTTTAAAATAATATCCTTTGAAAGCTCAATATATGATGGAAGATATTTTTCATTAGCAAAAGAGTACATTTCATCTACAAATGATTTATTATTTATTATCTTGGCCAACTGTAGCTTATTGCTGATGATTCTCCAGTTCTCTTGTCCATCATAACTAATTAATTTATTTAACTGAGGGATCTTGAATAGCTGAGTGTTTAATTGGATGTATCTAATATAGGATGAAGCTTTTAATTTATTATAGAAAACAAGTTTAGCCAATAAATCGTCCCAATTTATCACGTCAGTGTTTTTTATATTTTCCACATACAATATTTGATTTTTGTACTGTTCATTAAAGTATTTATACAAAGATTCAAAGAAAACTATCCCTTCCTCAATAAGTTTCCTATTTATAAATTCCTCCCTCAAAGCACTCAATATAGTGACAACTTCAAAATGGTTCTCGATATTTTTATACATATTTGGTTTTAAAAAATTAAGAATAAAGACTTGCTCCACATCTTTTTCGCTAAGATTTTTCTTAAAAACATTATTAAAATATTTTGTCCAGTATTCAGGCGGTTTTTCAACTAAAGGTACAGGAGATGAGTCGATAGAGAAAAGACGATTAAAATTCAATTTAGAATTTAGATAATTTAAAAAAATAGATTTATTAAAAAAACTAGAATTAGATAAATACTGGTTGGCGCGCCTTCTTCCAGAAAAATCAAACAAACCATACATAGATACAGTCAGGAGAGGCGAGTATTTGCTGTGGTAGTGTTCGATAGATGTCGAAAACTCATTAGGATTAAAGTAAGCATTGATGACTTTAATTATGTTGAAATTCACATTGCAATTTTTTTGCATCATTTCGGGTAAATCTCTTAGCACAGAATCTCCAACAAACAATACATTGGGTAGTTTTTCGTTAATAACTGTAGATTCATGTGGAGTTTGTAAGCTGACCTCAAGTTGGAACAGGGCTTCCACACAAAGTATGAGTAAAAATATTATAAACGAAATTTTAACAGTTTTATACACAATCATATTGTAAGATTAATTTACTAAATGATCTATCAATAGTATTAAGGTTTTTTACAATTCAGAGATCTGTTTTGTTTATACTATCTAAAAATATTATTAGGGATTCTGTTCCAGACCTTTGGGTAGTGCTTTATTGATTCTCCATTATAAATTGTCTAAAATAAATAAATTAACTAAATTATAAAAACAAAGAGAACCAAAGAGAAATTGTGAATAAAAAGTATAAAATTTCAATACTGGTTTTAATAATTATGTCGATTTCACTTATTTCATTGGGTTTTTTGAAGCTTTCTTCTTATACACGATATAGATCTTATATGATGCATCCCAAATGTTTAGTTTGGAGTTTTAAATATCAACATGGATTTAGACCCAATTGCAAAGAAACATTTTTTATAGAAAATAGAAACATAAAATTTGAAACAAATGAGCTGGGATTTAGAGAAAGACCCATCGTGGAAATAAAAGTGGGCCAAGTTCTTGTTGTTGGTGACTCTTCCATCGAAGGAATGGGTTTGCAACAGAACGAGACTTTTCCTTCTGTTTTAGAGGAAAAAACAAAGGAAAAATTTTCACTACAATTTATTAATTCCGGCTTGCGCCGCACCTCTCCTATAACACAGGTTATCAGGGTGAGATATTTTATTAAAAAATTTAAACCTAAATTTGTTTTATGGTCTTTAACTGAAAATGATTTTGATGAAGATTATTATTTAATGCAGAAGGCGGAATCTGTAGATAAGTATGGTATTCCAACAAAAATCAATTTGGATTACTGGCAGAAAACAAATCCTAGCTTTCTATATGAACATATTAAGAAGTTAGATCCATCAACGAATTTTTATATAGCCGTTCTTAGACATTTGTACTTAAGTGAGCACGATCATAAATCCTCAAAGTTATGGGAGGATTCTCCAGCATTATGTGAGGGTATTCTAGAGGCTAAAAGGATGTCAGAAAAGTATAATTTTAAACTTAAATTCATGATCATTCCCTTTAGCCCTGAGTATGTATCCCTGTATGACGAGGGAAATCTTAAACAAAAGATGGAACGAGTTATCAAATGTTTGGATAAGGACAGCTATATCGATTTAAGAGTTCCTGAAATCGATAAAAATAGTTCTCTTTTTCAAGAAGATCTAATGCACCTAAATTATGAGGGAGTAAAATCCTCAGTAGACATTATGCTACCAAGTATAGAAGAATTCTTATCTCAGTAGATCTTAATAAATTAATATTATTAATCCAGTTTTTGTAATAAATTATTTTCATACATTTCAAATAGTTTTTTCTTATCGAGTTTACCACTATCACTTAAGGGAAAACTTTCAATGTAATAAATCAACTTTGGAGCTAGATGTTTGCCGAATGAGCCTATAAGTTTATTAGATAAATCATTTCTGCTTTTAATATCCAATTTTTTAGTTATTATTAATATTGTTCCTTGAGCTTGCCCAAATTGGTTGTGAAACGCAGGAATAATTGCGGTCTTAGAATTTATTTCTATTTCGATATAGTGCTCTATTTCTGCTGTATGATATCTTTCCGATTTAATTTTTATCATATCATCTAAGCGACCTAAATAGAAAAAATGATCATTGTTAAATTCTACATTATCGCCAGTTCTATAATATTTTTGGTTTGATTCTTCATAGAATTTTGTAGTGTTATTAATATAACCCATCATTACCTGTGGACCAGAAATGCACAGCTCTCCAATCTGGCTACTGTCACCCTGTTCATTTAAAACCTTAAATTTGTGTTCGTGATATATTTGCCCAATAGATACAATTCCATTTTTACTTAATATTGTTTCAGAGGAATTTTTTGGAATCTTATAGGAGGAAATGCTCACAGTGGTTTCTGCAGGTCCATAGTGGTTAAATATGTCAGAATTAGGAAATAATTCTCGCCATCTATTCACAAGCATTACCGACAGACCTTCACCAATGAAACTACTTTCATTGATTTGTGGATAAGTATTCCTAATGGTAGACAGCCTTTCAATAATTAGTGCGGCTTGTGAGGGGGAAGATCCCCAGCGTGAAATATTACTTTTCACCAACCAATCATCGAAATTTAGTAGTGCTTTAAAGTTAAAGGGAGCTAACACGCCACCGTAGATCAGAGTATGAAATATTTCACCAATAGACGGGTCGAAGGTCAGTTCATAAACTTGTGAGACGCAATCACCTTTAGTGATGGGTTGTACAAATTGAATGTTTTTTAAGTAATTAGAAAAATTACTATAACTTATCTGAATGAGTTTAGGTAAGCCTGTCGTTCCTGAAGTAGGTACAATGTACATAATCTCAGATTGAGTTGGATAAATTTTTACCGAACTGTCACTGCAATTATCACCAGTTATATTTTGCAGCTCAAATAAGGGAGTGAGTTTAACTAAGTTTTCGAAGCTTTTTTTGTTTTTCACAGGAATAAAGGGAAGGCCCAAGAAAGTACAAGCCAGTAGGCTTGCATACATATGGAAGCTTTTTTCAGCAAAAATGGCTACCGGTAAATTTTTTGTGTTATTCTTTTTTATAGCTTTCATTTGTTTATGTAGAAGCTCAAGCAGATCTTTGTTCTTAAAGTAAGCTTTTCTTTCATAGTCGAAAATGCAGATATCTTCTGGAAAGGAAATGATACGGTTTAATAATTCCTCTCTAAAATTCATGGTTTAGAACCTGTGTATTGACTGATGAGTTCGATACTATCCAGTTTGTTAATGTCAAAATCAATAGTTGCCGCATCGAAATTATATTCTTTTTCTAAAAACATAATTAATTTTAATCCGGCTACAGAATCTAATATCCCAGATAAAAATAGTGATGTTGATCGGTCTATCTTTGTATTCATTCTGGATTCTTTTATAAGATTTTCTATAAACAAAACAATTTTATCCACAAATACCTCTATAAATTAAATAACATTAAGAATAATTTAAGATTATTAACTACATTTCCAAGAAAAGGATCGTCAAATACTCTTATTGATGAATATACGAGTATACATATTGGAAAAGCAATTATGGGAGGGTAAGATACCCTTCGCCCTTTTAGTGAAATAAAAAGCTCAAAGCTCAGAATAAAGGCTAAAAGTAAGGCGTAAATTAAATAATTGATAGAATAAATTAAATAACCGAATGGACTTTGACCACGAGAGTAAAAGGTATTCCAAATAAAATGAATCCAATAGTTGGCCAATCCTATAGTTAAAAAAGCACTGACTACAACCCTTATTCCTGGAGATAACATTTTGAGCCTAAAGAAAATGGGATAATAAAAATAATTTAGCAGAACCTCTTTGTAGTAGAAGTTAAATTTACCAAAAAAATCAAGCAAAGATCTAGACTTAAAAACATTTTTCGTATTCAATTCAAGCGGTAGCCCAAAAAGCATAGCTACACCAATCAAGGCATTAATTTTGTTAGACAAAAAAACCAGTCTATAAATAAAATCTAAAATCACAATTATCCATGCATCTAATGGTTTAATTACCGTTCCTCTTGATATTTCAGAAAGCGCTTCTTTAATTGTGAGAAAGTAGTAGGAAGTGGGATTCAATTCAATAAAACCGAGTATTATAGTTTCTTTGCCAAAAAATGTAGCGTCCATAATTAAGCGAATAACTTCCAGTGCGAACACAATTAAAAATACCTTAGCAGCCTTGATATGTGAGCGATATAAGTCGAAATCTTGCATATGTTTAAAAAGTATTTGTGGTTGGTCAGGAAGTGGGAAAGTGTATCTTCCTATCCAAGGGGTAATTAAAAAAGCAAATAGCTTTGGAAAGTCTTTAATTTTATAAAAGAACTTCCAGTGGTAAAAGGCTGCAATGTAGGAAACCACGGATGCGGAACAGGGCAAATATATGTAATAACCAAAGCTATAGCCATGCTTGTAACTATAATTTACAATAAACCAAGATACTGTAAAAACTAAAAATATAATCCAAGGATAAAATATTTTTGAAATTATTTTTTCTAATTTTGGAGCTATGTATCTTATTGCTAAATACAGAATAGAGAACCAAAAGAGAATGATTAAGCCCCACTCATAAGTGCTATAGTCGATTTTCGTAGACCCAAACTTGTTTGAAGGTTGAATATTAGAAAAAGTAGTTAAACAAACGAGCAATCCTGAAAGAATAAGTATTTGCCACCTGTATTGACCAAAAAAGATAAGAGCTATAGCCGCTAATCCGACAGAAATAGCTACAGCTTGATTCACATAATTCAATACGAAAATTGCAAATAGACATATCAAAATTTGGATAGAAACTCTTCTGAGATTTGATGAATCCATATTCAATTAGCTTAGTGGAATTACTAGGCTCTGACACCTAGTTTGATATAGAGAATCAACTTTTGTCTAGCTAGCTAGAGAATAGTAGATTAATATGTTTTAATAAAGTTTAATGTTAGCGAATTGAAAAGAGTCACTTTTGTACTTAAACAATTCCATTATAGATAAAGATTAATATAAATGAGTTAGAACTGTGAAACTTCAAAAAGTCATTTTTCCTACATTGGGTGTTGTATTGTTCTCACTGGTTTTCACCATTGGCATTGTTTATAAAGATAAAATTCTTACTCAGACTCTTCAAATAATTAAATTACAACGTCCAAACATTATAATTTTGTCAGTTTCCTCAATGAATCCAACTCTTATGAAGATTAACAACTTAGACGAATCAATTACTAAAAATCTCACCACCTTTTCCAATAACTCAAATTTAGTAGGAGAAGTTATTTCTAGCCACCCATGGTTACCTGTATATTTTCAACTTCAAAATTTACAACTTAGACTTACTTTTAATGGTTACAACTCTCCAAGTTTTTCTACGACAGATTACTACTTTCAACAACCGTCTCCTACAGAGATTAAAACTGTAAATATAGGAGATACAACGGATGCAGAAGATATTTTTAACTTAAGGGATAGAATTATTGATTTAAAAAATAAAATTGACACTTCATTAATGACAAAAAAACCATTTTTTATAAATGCGTATTTTCGATATTTACATTATCCTCTATGGGACTCAGTGAACTTCAGTAATGATGAGTTGTTGGCAGGTCTTCCTAAAGAAAGTCAGAAGTTGATGAAAAAAATTCTTGAGGGTGAAAGGCTAGAGAATAAACTGCCACTATATGCATTCTTGTTCAATAATATCGAAATGACGAGTGATGAGAGTCGAGTGAATTCTAGAAATATTAGTGAGTCAAAGAGGGCCATGCTTTCTTTAATCAGTGAAAAGGAGCTAAATAATTGGAAATCCAGTGTTGGATTTGTGGAGGACTTACAACTTTTAAAAGATGTATATAAACTAAAATTATATAATTTCGATAAAATGATTCAGCCAGTTTTAGATTTGTGGGGAAGTTCTCAATTAAAAGAGAACACAGTAGTAATATTAGACTTTGACTATAGTCAAAGCTTTATGGAGCATGATAGGATCTTTGCACCTTTAGAGGTCTATGATGAGTTTATCAAAGGCCCGCTTTTGATTGCATTGCCTTGGACCAAGGAAAAGCTAGTGATAAAAAATCAAATTTCAAAAAAATCAGTTATCAAAGTAATAAACAGTTTAATTACTGGTGAAAGAAAAATAAGTAAATTTAATGAGCTTCTAACTTCTAGTGATTTTAATGACCATATTGTATCCAGAAATTGCCTTAAGTCAAAATACTCAATCAGATACAAAAATAAATGGAAATTTATTAAAGATGAAAAGAAAGCGATCCATCAACTTTTTGATTTAGAAGGAGACCCTGGCGAATTGATTAATGTTTTGCAAGAAAACAAAGATATGGCTACTGAACTAGAAAATAAATTAAATAAAGAAAAGATTAACTTAGATATAGTACAAAATATACCTCGCGAATTTAGGCGTTGTTTTCTAAATTGGGAGTGGCCTTATGTATTATGAGATCTACATACAAAGTAAAATTGAGGTCTATTTGAGATCAATAAGTTACATTATTTTTTTAGTATTAACATGTTCTTTGTTATCGATTTCTGCAAATGCAATTGAAAATTTATCATTTTTACCTAGAAAAGTGATTTACGAACCCGGACCAGCAAACCCAAAGGGTTTTATTGTGGCTTTCCCGGGGGGAAAGGGAATTTTTTACTATCAATGGACGCTTGATAATAGCAAGCCCTCAAAAAACTTACTTATTAAATATCACAAATATTTTAGAGAAGACTTTTCACTGGTTCTTGTTGGACCGAGACACAGTGAAGAATATTTAGGAGCAGAGAACGAAAGATTTGATCCAGAGTGGGCAGAGGATGTTAATAAAATAATAAAATTCTTTAACAGAAAAAATTTACCAGTAATACTTATGGGACAAAGCACAGGTGCCATGACTGTGGCTTATTTGATGGACAAAGTTCAAGCTAGCTTAGCTGTTATGACTTCCCCCCTCACAATACCAATTCTAAGTGAAGGATATCCAAAAAAATCTATTCCTTCTCTTCTTGTTCATCACTATTATGATTCCTGCCCATTGAGCCCCTATGCTGGAGTACAAGAATTGTCTGCAAAAATAAAAGATAGTGAAATTTTAATGTATTATGATATTAAAAAAACAGTAGCCAATTGGTGGGGATGTACGGCTCTTAGTTTACATAGTTACTATGGATTTCAGAGACAAGTGATTAGTGATGTAAAAAGATGGATGATCAGAAATATTAAATAAATAGTATCTTTAAGCTAATAAGATAAGCAAATTATTGCTTTAATTTGCTTATCTTATTAGCTAATGACTTTTGAATCTCAGATAATAAATTCTTAGATGGATATAAAGCATCATCAAAATCTGAATTTAAATAATTTTTATCTTGTCGTAGATCAATAATCTGTGTTTGAGTCTTATTAAAAATATCATTTTTGTAGTGATCGTAATCTATGCTCCTATTTGCTATTTTTTGGAGATCTGGAGAGTATGGGGTGATGACAATATAAAAATTTTCAGCATATTTCTTTAATATTTTAATTCCCTCTATATAGGCCTTATACATTTCTTGGTTCAGTGGCTTATTTCTTTCTATTAAGCCATATTGATTTCTATAAAACTCAATACTCTTTTCCCAGTTATTTTCTTTGTGAATTGTTTTTACATAAGACTTATATTTATTTTCCATTTTCTTTGAATTTTCCATTAAGGGACTTAATCCGAGAAATTTAATGTTCCAATTGTCCAACTCAAATATAGCGGAGTCTACATCCCACAATTGGGAAATAGAATAGAGGTCTACTTTTTGTTTTCCAAGTAAGGTAAATTTAAGTTTTAAAAAACGGTGGTAGATTGTTGAGTCCGTCCACCTCATTGGATTTAGCAAAGCATAAAAAAAAGCTTTCGCAATTAAGTTCGGGTTAGATATAGAAGACACGCGCTCTCTGATTTGTGGAAAGAAAATCTTTGGTGAGGCAGATAAGTGGAGTGGGGAGTCTGAATAGGGGGATTCACTTAGGTTTGCAGGAGAAAAATGCAGAAATATATTTTTAAAGAGGGCATTTCTCCTTTCAAATTCTTTTACTAATCGTGCTATGTAAAAAAGCTGTGCAACTCCATCTATAGCCGCAATAGATAAATTGTAGCTAGTAGAGTTTTTATTAAATTTTTCTATTTCTGAGTCAAAAATGGCTGGATCTAAAAAGAATTGCCAATCAGAAGAAGAAAGGAAAAGAGATTTATTTATAGGATTAGTAGTAATTTCATCCATGGCTTTAATAAGGCCATTGAATCTACCCTCGATAAGGGGAGTTCTTTTCCATTTTAAAAAGAAGTGAGATTGATAGATTAAAACTAATATAAAGAATGAAATTAGAATGTTTAGAAAAATAAAGGCAAATACTTTGCCCTTTCCAATTTGAGTTATACTAATATCCTTCATATATCACAGAGCCATCACTAAAATTTAAAATTAAGCCAATAATTAAATAAAAAGAATTAACAGCAAATGTATAAATCAATAGCTTAAAGTTTAGATATGAGTCGGAGATAAATTTCGTGTGCAATTTTTCAAATAGATATAGTAAAAAAAACAGAATTGAGGTTAGTAAAAATATTGAAATATTGTATTTATTAAAATGTTCAGACCGAAAGCTTTGAGATAATAATCCAATAAAAGTTGCAATATCACGACTTAAAAATAAAGTATTGATTACTAAAATAAAGATAAATGTTGATATATAACTCAACTTAATTGAAATTTTTCTGAAATCTACAAAAGCAACAAAAAATGCGTTTAAAAAGGCCCACAAAATATACTTTGCATTTAAGCCGTGCCAAAAGCCTATAAGTAAAAAAGTGAGAAATGTAATTAGCTTGGAAACTTGGTTCACACTGATTTTATAGCCTTGAATTTTATGGGATAGATAATAACTCACAGGAAGGTAAAAGTATTTTTTAAACCATTGGCCTAAACTGATATGCCAACTTCTCCAGAAATCAGCCATAGAAAATGAATAAAATGGAAATTTAAAGTTTTCTGGTAAATCCCAACCCATAATTTTAGAAACTCCAATAACGATATTAAAGTAGCCAGAGAGATTTAAATAAAAATAAATTGAGGACAATAAAATAATATTTAAGGCATGTAAGTCGTTAAAAGAGTTTAGAGTTAAGGGAATATTGTATATGAGGTGCTTTGAATGAATTATATTGGAAAGCCCCAATTTAAAAAGCCCAAAGCAAAAAGAGCAATATCCAGAAAAGATGAGATTCGGACGCTCTAAAGATTCACAGCTGTTTTGATAACTCGTGAATGGTCCAATAGCTAATCGAGGAAAGAACAAGCAGTTTGCCAAAAACCGTAAAGGTTTATGTGTAAGGTTTTTATCAGCTCTTTTAATTTGGATTAGATAACTCACCAGGAAAAACATTAAAAAGGAGTAACCATAGGGAAGTATAAAATCGTTCATTAAGTTTGTTTGATTCTTTTCGAACAAGTTGATTTTAAAAACTACAAAGCCTGTCAAATAAAGAAGAATATTGGAAAATATAATATATGTTGATACTTTTGGAAACTTTCTTATTGCTATCCCACTTACAAAAGCAGAACAAAGGCTTAGAATTAAAGTAGCGACATCTAATATTTTGAGTTCAGAGAAATATAAAAATAAAAGAGATAAAACAATAATTAACCAATCAACTTTGATTTTAAATAAGTGTTTTCCAGTAATGTAGATGCCAGTAAAGAGGACCAGGAGATTGATATTAATCATTTTTTTATGATGGAATTATGCATTTTCTTAATGTTGCCTTTAATTACTTTGTAACTTCTTTAGTTTTTCTAGCTCTTTTACAATTTTTTGTTTAATGGGAGCTATGTTTCCAATGGCTTCGCCTTGAGGTGTTTTTTCTACACGATCTTTTAATTCTAAATAACTGAGTTTTAGTTTTGTTTCTGCCATATCTCGAATAATTTTTCGTTTATCTTCCCAATTACTAATATGATTTTCAGTAAGATTCTTTATAATTTCTAACTTACCTTCCATTTCACTAATTTTTATATTTAACTTAATTAAATCTTCTCTCTCTATAATGATATACATGGGGTCAAGTAGTTTTTCTACTTGTTCTTTTGTTAAGCGCTTCATTTTAGTTTGCTCTTCATTGCTAATAGAAAACTGATAGCTATCATTAATGTCATTTTTAATGTTTACTTGTGGGGGCTTCTTTTCAATAGGATTTTCTTGACTATTAGGGGCAACAGGGGGCGCAATAATTTTGGAATTCTTCTGCTTCACAAAATAAGCTGTCCCAAGTAATACAATAACGACAACCGAAATTAAAATAGATTTATTTTTGCCCACAATTTACTTCCCTTTTTGTTCTTCAGCTTGATTTCTTAAATAAAAGTTAATTTGTTTTTTATATTTTTCTATTCTTTTTAAGATAGCATTTCGTTCTTTGTACTTCTTTAAAGTTTCTTCATAAGTCTTTCGTACATATTCATCCTTTTCTTTTTGATGCTTGTTTAAGAATACAGACTTCTTTTTTACTTCTGAAGCAGCTTTATCGAATCGATCCAGTCTTTCGAAGAGGTGGTCAACAATTTTATCGCCAATGGCTTGGTAGTAAAAGCTAGGTGGAAAAAATGTATGGGTATCTTGTGACCTCATTTGCTCTAAGTATTTGTCGGTAATAATGATGTCGACCATATCTATTAAATATCTATCTGCTTGGCTAGAAAAATATTCTTCTTTAGCCTTAGAAAGTTCGTTAGCATAGACATAGATTTTGGGCATAATTAAAAAAAATAGAAAAACTAACTTCAAAGTGTATCCTCATAAGATGGTTTAAAATGAGTCAGTATTATTTTAAGACAGATAAAAGCTTTAGGGTAGTTTATTTTGAGGTAAAATTTTAAACATTGACAATAACTATGTGGATCTAGACAATTTATGTTGTAATGAAAGTTTATTGTGAGTGAGGATCTATTTGAAATTGAAGAATATAAGTGTATGTACTGCTTTGCTTAACCCAAAAGGTTCTGCAATTATACCTATTGTCTTTGCACTTGGACTTTTGTCTGTTTCTATGTATTCCACTTTAGATGTAATTAATAGCAATCAAAAATTGATTAGAATGGTAAAACAGAACACATATGCCGATCATATAGCTGATCAATTTCAGAATGCTCTAAGTAGTAGAGATGTCTGTACAGTGAATTTTCAAGGCGTGGATGTGACCAATTTGAATTTAGGAGACATCACAAATCCAGATGACGACTTTATAATACCGCCAGGAACAGAATTTGATAACTTAAGAAATTATGCGGGCGTTAGTATTTATACAAAAGATCAAGAAGTTGGGACAGGCACCCTTATTTATAAAGGTATGCGCTTAAAAAAAATAAACTTAGACCCTACACATCTTCAAATTTTAATTGATTTTGAGAAGAAGGGTGGTTACTTAGGTTCCAAACATATAGTAAGAGGATTTCGGTTAGGTTACCAAATCAACGGAGCCAATCAGATTACTGAGTGTGTTGTTGAAAACCTAACATTAATAAGTACAGGTTGTGATCTTGTGGGAGCGAGTTTAGTCGGTAGCACTTGTGTAAATCCTGTTATAACAGGTTCTTACAGCTCTCTAAGTGATTTGCGTGCAAATGTATCGGTTACAGCCGGTAATCAAGCAGTTTTTACTGGGAACATTAATGCGGCAATTCCTGGAACCAGTGTGACCGCGAATATTTTGCAGTCAGGACAGGTCCTAAATAAGCCAACGACGATTAGAACGAATTCTACCAATGGCCCGAGCTCTCAGTTTATCCATCAAGGTTCCATACAAGTTTGGAATAATATTTGTAATCTAAGTACAGGTGTTTGCACACTTCCTTGGGCCGATCAATCTTGTAATAATTTGATTTTGGATGATTTTATTAAACAGATTCAACCTGATGGGAGTGTGATTTGTGGAACCACATGGTTTCCTTAAAAATATTAAGGCTTTTTCAGCAGTTGAAGCTGTAGTTGTTTTGGGTTTGATGTCAGCAATCACCCTGACTACGGGTCAAATTATGGTTCTTATTGACAAAGAGAATGCCGCTTCCGCCCACGATTTGGTAAAGTCTTCTATTGTCAGTGAGATACAAATGACATTAGTAAGTCGAGACAATTGTGTATCTACCTTAACCGGAAAAAACCCAGTAGCTGGAGATACTATTGATAACATAATTGAAACAGCACCAACGCCGACGGTGACTTATACAAGCGGAAAGTCTTATGGATTTGGCCGGGGAAAAGCCAAAATACATGAAATACGATTCCATAAATTTGAAAGAAGCTCTGATGATTCCAACAATAAAAAACGAGGACACGCATTAATATCCATTGAATTTGATAATGATGAGGACATAACAAATAATAATGATGGCAGAAGAAGGATCGAAAACATTGCGATCACCGTAAGATTGGGGGGTGCGAACAATGTTGAAAGTTGTGTTGCAAACACTGCGGATTCCAATTTACTTGCTGCATGTAACTCATTAGGTGGAACCCTTATTTCTTTAGGACCCAGTTTAAGATGTGCCAACTTGCATACCAATGGTACGACGGTGGTAAATTCTTCTGTTGGCGTCGCCACTGACATATCTGGTATCAATTTAAATATCTTGAACTCACCAGCTCCTGCCTCACCCCAGCCCTTGGTTCTTTCTGCACCAAGCATAATGGCCATAAATAGTAGTACGATTGCCACAACCATTAATTCTACTAACACATATGCAAGTGGATTAATTCATACTGTGGATGGTAGTTATACAATACCAGTGGCAAACCTTTATACAACAGACGGTCATATATGCTCCTCACAAGTTGGTTATAACTGTATGAGAGTTGGTTTAGCACCTAACGGAATTTGTAGTGGAACCAAAGCCATAACGAGTATAGATGCGGGGGGAGATAACATAACATGTCTACCTTAAAATTAAATTCAAAAAAAGGCATGACCCTTGTAGAAGTGTCTGTTTCTGTTGGACTTCTTAGCTTATTAATATTTAGTTCAAGTCAGTCCATTGTATGGCAGTCAAAATTTGTATCCAACCTTAAGGGTGCAAGATCACTTTCGAATCTTGCGACACGAATGCATCATGTAATTACTGATGGACCCTCTTGTTCGGAAACCCTAAAAACTTTAAATCCTGTTGCAGGTCAAAATTTTAGTATTATAAAAAGAAAAGACAATCTTGGTATATATACTGAGTATGCAGTAAATAATTTGTACGAACAAGAAACTCTTAAATTAGTAAATTTAACTGTCAATAATTTTAGACCCACTAAGGCTGCAAATCGCGGGATTGTTGACCTCACTATTGAAGCTCAACCCAATATTGGACTCATTAAGAATGTAAATGTCTCACAAACATTTAGTGTTGAAGTAGATCTAGATGCCTCTAACAAGATTCTAAGCTGTGCAGGAACTAAAGAGAGCTATGCTCAATCCATCTGTTCTGGTTTGGGAGGAGTTGTAATTAATGGGGTTTGTACGGATCTAAAAATTACAAATAATTTAACAACATCGACATATGCAGCCTCCGTGAGCGGGAATGTGCAAACTCCTAATTTTTTGGCTAACACTATAACTGCTTCCAATTTAAATGCAGAAACAGTTACGGCAACTAATTATGTAAATTCTCTTGGGCCTATCACCGCGCAAAGGATTGAACCTCTTTCAGGATCTTTGAATCACTTGTATCATAGCCGAATTGTATCTACGGCTGGTAAAATTTGTTTTAATGGGGTTTGTCGAAATTTTGCAAAAACAGCATGTGGTTTAGGTGAAGCCGCCAAAGGTATAAATGCAGATGGAACACTGAGATGTCTGCCAGTCCCCCCAGGTCCCCCTCTGCCAAAGTAATTTTAAAATTTCTGGACAAAAGGCAGGATAAAAAACATTTAGTCAAATATGACTGAGTTTTTTAATAACATGAATTGTGAAAAAAATAATATTGAGCTTATTTATTATTGTTCTTTCCGGCCAGAGAGCCTTGTCGTCAAAAAAGGTGGGTGTTGTCAGCGCTGGAAATCCGATGGCAACACAAATCGGGTTCAATATATTAAAAGCGGGAGGTAACGCCTACGCCGCCGCTATTGGTAGTGTCATTGGTATTACCTACTCAGATCCAATGAATACTTCCTTAGCTGGTAAATCACAAATTCTAATTTATACTTCGAAAAAACAATTTATAGGTATAGATGCCGCCTCTCAAACTCCAAAAAAATCAGTTAAGAATCCTAGTGAAATGCAAAGAATACCTATTCCGGGACTGCCAAAGGCTATAGAAGAAGTTTTAAAACTTTCCAATTTCTCACTAGAACAAATTTTAGGTTTTGTCCTACCAGAGTTAGAAAAAGGCGTAAAGATTGGAAGAAATCAGGCTGTACTTTTAGGATTGAAAAGAGATTTAATTTCAAGAAAACCAGAATTGAAAAAGATTTTCATGAAAGATGGTAAAACATTAAAATATGGTGAAACCTTTAAAGTTCCAGATTTTATAAAAACATTAGAAATAATAAAGAAGGAAGGTTTTTCTACATTCTACACCGGCTCCATAGCTTCAAAAATAGTAGAAGATCACAAATTGAGGGGTGGGCTCCTGACAAAAAGTGATCTAGAAAATTATAAGATTAATAAGTATGACACTTATCAGTTTGATTTAGGAGATGTAGAAGTTCATGCCTTAAAGGGAAACACATGGGGTCATGTGCTTATACAAATGTTAAATATGCAAAAAAAATCAGACTCATCTAAAAGTATTCCAAAACTTATATCATTAATTAAAATTGAAGAAAGAGTTATGGAGGATCAACCCTTTCAGAAAGGACTACGTCATAAATATTTGCAGGAATATGATTACAATCATGAGAATCTGCTTAGCAAAGCCTACTATGATAAGGCTTTACCAAAATTAAAAAAAGAATTAAAAAAAGTGAAAATGATAAAGGAAGATGGAGATACGTCTCATATTTCTATTATTGACTCGGAAAAAAATGCGGTTTCTTGGACATTAACGCTTGGACCTTGGTTTGGTTTGGGAGAATTTATTCCTGGAACGGGAGTGCTGTACCCTCATAGTGCATTTATGCAACACAGTCCTAGGCCAAATATAAGAGAACACACAAATTTAGTTCCTACAATTGTTTTAAAAAATAAGGAGCCTTACTTAGTGATAGGATCGGCAGGATCAGAAAGAATAGTGGTCTCTATATTTCAGGTTTTATATAAATTTCTATTTGAAAAGAAAGATCTAAGAACAGCCATTTTCGAACCCCGTTTTTTTTCCTTTAAAAAGTGGATTAGAATACAAAAAGGCTTTCCACAAAATATTATCAATATTTTGAAAAATAATAATTATCAAATTGAAACAGTGTGGAGAAATCCTGTGAAAAATTTAGGATTTGTATATGCCGCGAAGTATGACAATAACACTTACTTTGGTGTGGCTGACCCGACTTATGATGGTCTGGCTATTTTTGAGTGAACATGCAATAGCTTTGTTTACTTGTGCTTGATTAGTCATTGACATAAGGGATCACCCGTAATGAGATCGTAATATGAAACTAAGACAACTTATCATTCGCTATGTTTTACCAATGAGTTGGAAAATATCGGAGAAAAGAAAAATCCAAGCTCTGCAAGAATTTTCTGTTACAGAATTTGATAGTGGTTGGCAAAGTTTGTATGCTATGAATTTTATAAATAGCCCAAAAGAGAGAGCCGCGCTTTTCCAACATGCCATGGAAGAATTTTTCCATGCAGATTTATTTGATGGTCTTTGCAAGCAATTGAGTAAACAACCTTTGAATTTACCTGTAGTTGGAAGAAATATTATTATGGATGAAAAGAACCATGCCGATAAAGTCATCGATTTTTTTTGTTATATGTATGTGGGTGAGCAATCTGTTAACGAAGACTTTGAACATTACACGAAAGCAAATATAGAACCAAAAATCAAGAATACATTTATTAAAATTCAAAAAGATGAAGTTTTTCATGAAACAGATTCCTTGGAATCTCTTAATACTGTTGCCGATGGGAATAAGTGGAAGCTTAAAAAATACTTATTTTTAAATCGTTTTAAAAGGGCCTATAGGCAACTTTCTGTCTTTTCCTCAAGGCTGGGTGAATTCTCATTAAGTATAACACTGTCAGGATGTTATTTCGTCTTTGGTTTATTTTTTGCTCCGATGTTAAAAAAGCGATTATCATTAAGCCGGAAAGACCAACTGAATTTGCTTACACGACAGACAAATATTTTTAAGGAAGGCATTAAATGAAAATTCTGGGTGTATCTTCGAATTACCATGATGCCTGCTCGGCCCTAGTAGTTGACGGAGAAGTGATTTCGGCAGCTACTGAGGAACGGTTTTCACTAATAAAACACGATCCTAGTTTTCCCTTTCAGTCTTCTAAATTCTGTGTGGAAGAAGCTGGTTTAAGTTTTGACGATTTAGATTTTATCGCCTACCACGAAGACCCCAATGTTAAATTCACTCGTACGATTTCTTCTTCCTTTGCAAGGTATCCTTTTTCTTTAAAAACATATTTAAAATCAATGCATGAAGCGATTACTAGCGGATTAAGAATTAAACATACATTAAGTTCGCATTTTGAAATTGAACCCAGAAAAATTTTGTATGTTCCTCATCATATGAGTCATGCTGCCCATAGCTTTTATGCTTCTCCATTTAATGAAGCTGCAGTTCTTACTATTGATGCTGTTGGTGAGTGGACATGTTCTGGTCTTTTTAGGGGCGACGGAGCGAATATTGAGCCTATCGATGCCATCTTTTTTCCACACTCATTGGGCATTATCTACTCGACTTTTACAGCCTTTTTAGGTTTTAAAGCCAATGATGGAGAATGCAGCACAATGGCTTTGGCAGCATTTGGTAATCCTATATATGCAGAACAAGTACGTGATATAATACGGATACAGGACAATGGTAGCTACGAAATTAATATTTCTTACTTTGATTTTGGTAGCGAAGAGAAAGTGCCCGTCACACAAAAATTTATAAATATTTTTGGAGAACCTCGTCCTTATCGCAATAAACTCCCATTTAGTTGTTTGAGCGAACAACAAGAGAATGTGACTGTTGAGGATCAAAGATATGCTGATATTGCGGCTAGTATTCAATTAGTTTTGGAAGAAGCTGTTGTTGCCCTGGTAGCTTATGCAAAAGAGAAAACGGGCTCTGCGAACCTATGTTTTTCGGGTGGTGTGGCTTTAAATGCAGTAGCTAATTCGAAGATTCTAAACTCAGGGCACTTTAAAGATGTATTTATACCACCAGATCCTGGAGATGGTGGAGGAGCCATGGGTGCGGCCCTTTATTCTGCTGTTACAATATCTGGGACTCGAAATAAGGACTTTGTACTACATCCTTATTTTGGAAAAGCTTATGATGAGTTAAATGTTATAGAAATGTTAGAAGTTATGGATATAGAGAGGATTCGTCAGTTTTCACGTGCCAATGGCAAATTTAATTTAGACATATCTAAGAGTAATAATGAATCTGAACTGATCTCACATGTGGCTTCATCTGTAAAAAAAGGAAAAGTGGTAGGTTGGATGCAGGGGAAATTTGAGAATGGTCCGCGGGCATTAGGCAATAGGTCGATTTTAGTTGACCCCTCAAACATTGAAGTTGCTAATAAATTGAGCAAAACCATCAAACACAGAGCTTCCTTCCGCCCCTATGCAGTTTCACTAACAGATACTCATAGTGAGAGAATCCTTAAAACGCATGCTCACAGTCGACCTGCAAAATGGATGCAAACTTCCGCACCCATACATGCTGAAGTTCAAAGTAAAATTAGAGCCGCAATTCACATTGATAAAACGACCCGTCCTCAGGTCTGTACAGAAAGTGATAATCCAAAGTTTTATAAATTAATAAAAGAGTTCGGAAAGCAAACTGGCCTAGAGTGTATATTAAACACGTCTTTTAATGAAAGTGGTTTCCCTTTAGTGGCAGGACCTACAGAGGCCTTGATGATGTTTTTGCGAACAGAAATGGATATACTTGTATTAAACAATACTATTATTGAGAGGAAGAACAATGGCTAGGTCTAAGTTTTCAGGATTAAAAATTATCGGCATTATGTTGAAAGATCTTTTCTTGACTTTTAAATCTCAGAAAATCCCCTTTGTGTTTATTTTGGCCTTAATAGTGTTTATTTTGTCCTTAGTGTTTGCATTTTTGGCATATACACCCGTTCTATCGCCATTTATTTATCCATTATTTTAATTGATATTTTGTAGTGAAAATTCAGAGACTTAATAAAAAAAAGCTTATTCAGTTAAAAAACTTAAAAGATCTGGTTTAATGTATTTTAAGCTTTCTTCGATTCCCTTGGCGTTAAAATGCATTAAGTCTTCTTGAAAAAAATCAGATTTAGTTTGAATTGAGTCCAGTCTTAAATCAATGGGAGTACTTGCAAGACATCCAACAATTTTATTTAGTTTTTCTTTAAGCGAGCCTTGTTCATAAATTGAATAATAATCAGGACCAAAAGGTAAAATAATAAATTGTATTTTAATATTTCGTTCCTTCGCCAGTTGGATTCCTTCATCAAGGGCATTACAATAGGCGGGTAGACGGTCGTTTCCAACCAGGTGTTTGCTAAGCTTATTATTTATATAAAGATGTCTGAAAATAGCGCTATAACCATTGTTATAGGCATCAAGGCCAAAAAAAAGACTGTCAAAGATTTGTGGATTCGAATAACTAAAAAAATTTAAATCAAATTTTATTGGATTCCCATTTTCATTAAAATCTAGAGCTGTCTTTAAAAAAATAAAATCTTCATCAAAATCATTCTCAGTAAGAGACCAAAGTAAATACTTGGGTTGAATAATGTCTATATATTCCTTTAACCTAACTAACTGAGTAATTGTCGAACTTCTTCTAATTCCCATATTTATGAACTGAATGTTTGATTCGTTAAATAAAGCTTTTTCAAATATTTGAGGAAATGTTTCTTCAAAATTTAAACCCACGCCCTCTATAGAAGAATCACCTACGAAGAGCAATTGGTTTTTTTTTAATTGCTCTGCAGGTCTTTCGCGCAGACCAATACTATTAATTTGTAAATTTACATTTCTATTTTCAATAAAAAACTGATCCCGACAATTTGGGATGAATAAATGATGAACTGTGGAATTCCAGGTAACACACTTACTTAACTTCATATAGGGCAAGAATCTAAAATAAGAATGTATATGATATACAGATGCAGTTATTAGTATTAAGGATAAAGAAAAAAGAAAAATAGAAAAATATCTAATTATTTTTTTTTCTTTTCCATCCATCGGAAACGTCCCCATTATTGTCTTATGCCCTTGTCAAGATTAACATTGAAAGTTAATCTGAGTCTATGTCTAGAAACAAATTGTTCATTTTAGTCCTAAGTTTACTAATAATTTCGGCAATTAGTTATAACTATTTTAAGAATTCATTATCAGTGTTAGAATATTCATTTCCAGATTTGAAAAAAAATGTAAGGCAATCGTTCTTATTTTCAAAAAATAATGATTCTAAAAATCGCCATGTTATAATTTCTAATGAAATTTTAGCCAATACAAATGCAAATTCAAAATATTTTAATTTTAACATTACTAATATTCAGGGTTCACATTCATTATTTAGCGAAATTCTTAATTATATATTTCGTGATCTTACTATCAAAAACCATACATTTTATACAATGGGTGGGCCATATATGGGGCCTAGAGATTTTATCTTTTATTTTTATCATGCCCTAAGTCAGCCAGAGACTAAAACGATTATTTTCTCCAACGACTTTAAAAATATTAATCCAAGCCATAAAACTGATTTGGCTGCTACACTGGAAGCGATTCATCTTCTTCAGAAAATTTCTGAGAAACATTCTGAGCTTTCAAGCCAATCTATAAAAATTGCCAATTATTTTAAGCATGGCGATGATTATGATTTAGCCTTGAGGTTATATTCTGAGGACTGGAAAAAAATGCTAGATCCCGTTTCATATACATTACCGAGATATGACAAAGAAGGTCAAAACTCCTATAGTTGGGATGGCTCTAAAAAATCTGAAGAGAAAATAAAAAAGAGAATTCAATTAAAATTAAGAAAGCCCATTTGGCCAACGCAATATTTAAGTGAAATAATAACAAACTCAAATCTGAGAAGTAAAAACAATAAAGACATAGAGCACACAAACAAAGAAATAGATTACAAAATTAATTCAGATATAAACAATATTAGAGGTTATTATTTATCCTCCGATTTAAGAGCCCCAATTTTAACTCCCAAAAAGCTTAAAATTAAAAATCGGGATATTGATTTTTATATTGAATGGATAGATTTTATTTCCCATTACTTATATTTAAATAAAATTAACTTTATCTACTATTTGCCACCCAGCCTAGAGCTAAATCAAGAACTGATACAAACTGAGAATTACATGAAATTAAAGGATAGAATTAAAACAGTTTTAGATAAATATAACTTTCATTTTATAGACCATTCACATCTGCCCTTGATAACACCTTCTGATTTAATGATAGAGGAGAATGAGAATTACAAATTAGGTTGGAAATTGAATACACTCGGTAAAATAAAAGCGGCTTATTACTTGCTCGAAGATTTAATGAAAAATAAAATTCTTTTTACTGAATACTATAATACGAATTTCAACAATTGGAAGAATATTTATCCAAATCAAAATTATGAATCCCCTCGTATAGATATTTCTGAATTGATAGATAAAAAAATGTATCTAATGTACTATAAATGGTATTTTAGTAAGCTTGATAAGATTTCAAGCCAAACCAAAGTCGATAACCTATCTCTGCGAAATTATTTTAATGAGAATTTACAGGCCACTATAAAAGAAAATTTACTATTAAAGTATACAGGTGTACCCTTTTTAAAATACAAATGTGATGACCCAAATCTCTGCGAGCAACCAAAGTAAAAGTGTTTAGAGATTGACTCAATTTGGGAGATTTGCAGTTACTCATTTCAGCAATTCCGTATGAGTTTTTTTATCGCAGCAGAGGCCAGCCCTAGCTACCTATAATTTTATCTTTTCTCACAGCTGCGCCGCTCCCAAACTTAAGACTAGAGGCCAATTTCTTAGCCAGTATCCGCCAATGTCTGCCCTAACTCGCTAGAAAAATCTTCCCAATTAAAACCCACAGCTTGCATGCGAGATTTTATCAAAATACCTATGAATAGCTTTATAAGCTCTGCCCCAAGTCACCACTCGTGAAAATGGCCGAGCATCCCAAAACTGTATAGACTTACACACAACCTCTTTCCGGCTGCAAATGCGAGCGAGCAATCAACCCTGTTACCGAACGCAAATAACCAGCCAGCCACCTCGATGCCCAGTTTTAAAGAGATATGCAAGTGTTTAACATTTTCATATCTATAAAGTCGAATACCCAGCGCTTGGCCGCAAGTTTTAGATACAATCAATGGCCTCACGATTCGCCTTACGCGAAAACTACGACTGCCTTTAGTGTGTTTGGATTTCAGCACCAGAGTGCATGGCGTGTTTAGTCGATGTCGATGCCTTCGGGTTGGAGAAAGCTTTTAAAAAAAACCGAAAGCTAGCGCCAAAGATCTTTGGACTTTTCATATTAAACAAGGACATTTGAAAATCTTTTTGCGCCATGAATCAACCGAATATAACTTTTATGGTAACGCGATGTCAATTAACAACTCGCGGAAGTGTTTCTGGAAGCAATATTTGTGGCAACTAAAGAGGCATCATTTGATCGAACTGGGATTATTCAAAAAGTTTTAAATTGATTTTTATAAAATGTTCCACACAGCCAATGGATTGCAGTGGATTTATCGGTGCGTGCCAGAGAAACGACGTCGCGCCAGCTGCCATTACATTTACACAACAACGTCAAGGGAAGTCGCCGCTGGGTCAGGCTAGATTTAAAATAGAAAACGTCACCTTTAATGAACAAAAAAACGAGAGGGGTGTTTTTCATCAGGCACGAATTTTGGTCACTTTGGTAATCTACCAAATATGTGTTTTTTTGGCTGGCACAAATAGCCCACTTATTCTCACAAATGTTTTACCTCTGGCGAGAGGGGAAACGCTTAATCCAGAAGGTCGGTAGTCAACGCTGATTCTGGGAACGCCTTGCAACTTTATTTAGCAGCATAAAAATGCCCATTTATAATTTGCCAATATTGCAGGTAAAACTCGAACTAAACTCTTCATAATTTGCCACTTAAAAATGTGGCTATTTGAAAGAGCCGATACCCCCCCCTCGTTGAGTCAAAAAATTCGCAAATTAAAACCTAGCTGGTCCATATTAGGACTGGGTGGATAGGTATGTCTACTTTTCTTGGCAGGGAACATTGCAAAACTATTGAGCAATTTCAGACTTTCTCATTTTGATTCATACGGAATTGCAGTTACTCATTTAATGTTAATAGACCTTTGTATTTAAGTAATGTAAAATTTTATTGTGAAAGCACTATATTCAGATTGGGAACAACAATCGAAAACTCTTAGTTTAACTTCAGAAAAAAACAATTCAGATTCCATATTTTCGCCTCCTTGGCCAATGGAGCTGGATAAAGAGAGTCAACTATTTAGCGAAGGCCTAGTTTCGGTTAGAGATTTACATGAGTACAAGACTTTAACTAAGAAAGAAAAGCTTTTAATAATGTCAAACGAGCTTAATAATTTTTTTAGTATAAATATATTTGGTGAGTCTCAAGTGATCCTAGATTTTAAGAGCCTTTTAAAAAAAAACTATCCTCATTTAGTAACAGAGTATATACAACACTTTGTTAGCGATGAAATAAATCATAGTAAGTGGTTTTCAAAATTTATTGATTTGTATCAAGGTAAAAAATTTTCTCCTGTTTTTAAAGTGAAAAAACAAGAAATTGATTCGGATGAAAATATTTTAAAAATTTTTGTAAAAATATATATTTTTGAACAAATATCTCTTTTTTACAGCAATGCTCTAGTCCGCGATAGAAATGTTAATGAGTTAGTCAAAAGAATAAATGCACAGCATTTACTGGAAGAGACTTCACATCTTGCTTTTGGAGAAGCGGCAATCAAATACTTTGTTCAAAAAACAGAATTTGTAAACAAGGGAGTTAACTTAAGTTTCAAAAAACACATCAGAGATTTTATTGAAACCAACTGGTTATCTTTTTATAACCCCGAGATTTATGTCGGAGTATTTTCTGAACCAGTTAAAATATCTGACCTTGCATTCCAGAATCCTAAACAGTTAACTTTTAGAAATGACGTCACCAGGACTATCTTAAAGAAGTTAGAGAACATAGGACTTCGTTTAAATTAGTATATATAAGGAAAGAGCTTATATTTTACGCCAAGAGTGTATGCTTTGTATTCTTCTGAGTGGTTCAAAAGAAAATCTTCTTCAATTTTGATCCTTACAAACATACAAAATAAAAATAACCATAAAACACAAAAGTTGTGAAATGAATAGACGGAAAGTAAATATTGTATATTTAAAAAAATATAGGCTAAATACATGGGATGTCGAATGTATTTATAAATGCCTTTTGTAATTATTTTTTTTAGTGAGGGCGTTACATCAAAACTCTTTCCGATTGTGAGCAAGGAGACAAAAAGAAGTGAATACCCCAGTATAAAAAATAAACTAGAAACAAGTTCTCCAATTAATACATCTCCTTCAGGGTTGAATAAATAAATGGTGGAAACTGTAAATAAAGGTACAAATAGTTCTTTTGCACTATGACCATATATTTTTGCGGGTCGACCTTTAATAAAAATAAATAACTCTACGCAATAATAAGTAAAGAGTATCCAACCATGATAGTTGTTAAGCAAAAACACCCATTCAATGGATTTACTTATGCCAAAGACAGTTAAAACAATAAAGAATAACCTGGCAAAATTATAAAAATTTATTTTCATTTGGCTAATACTTTATTTAATATGGAATCGAAAGACTCAAAGTTTTCTAAGGCTAAATTTTCTTCACAAACCCGTGAATTTATTTTAGTTTCTATAAAACGGATCAGTTTTACTATAGTAAATGAACTAATAATTCCATTTGAATAGAGTTGTTTTTGAGTTTTAACTTCATTTTCACTCAAGTTGAGTTCGTTCATCAACCAATCTAAAAGTTCTTTTTCACTGGGTTTAGTCATTTTCTTTCCTAATTTAAATGTATTTTATACTAAAAGTAATGGTCTCATTAAGTCCCTGGTGCAATGTGACATTCAATTCCTAGCAGCTATTTCTCAGTTGTTTTTGAGAAGTCGTTCAATATGAGTATGGTTAATTTTTTTGCGAGAATCTGATTACCGAGAGTTGTTAGATGCCCTAATTTTTTTGCTACACGATCCGAATATACAGAGGAGTAACCATCACTAGCTAATAGATCACCAAAGAACAAATTGGATGGATAGACGTTTATTTCGCTATTAAGATTTAATTTAGCCAGCTCTTCATCTGAGTCGAATTCGGAATGGCTGATAAAATAGAGTTTTTTTAAATTAGCCTCTTTATTTTTTAAGATATTCTTTAAAGAAGAATGGATTTCTGAATTTACTTTTCCAATATGTTCTCTGTTATCTGGAAGAAAATCAATGTTTTCTCTATCTAAGAGCTTTTTGTACGAAAAGGGGAACTCATTTATTTTGTTTTTTATAGCTAAATCGACATTCTTTAGTTCTGAATTTTCGTCAAATTCCGGAATCTGTTTTCTATAACTTTCCCAAATAGAAAAATTAGAGTTTACTAAACCTATATGGTTATCAAATGAGTACAAACTGTCTAAATCTTTATTATTCCTTAAATAGTAATACTCTATAAACTTTGTGCTAATTCCATAAAATTCCTCATTTAATAAAAGCTCATTATTACTTAAAAGTTGCATGAGTTTTGCTGTAAAAAAAATGGGGGTGATGGTTGCATCAAAACAGGAATTTTTGTTTTCTGTGGATTGATTGCATTCAATGGAATTTAAAAGTGAGGGTGTGGCCAACTTGCTAACTAGATAATCGCTCTGTATTGTTTCTTTAAGACGGTTGAGTTTTTTATTTTTACTCTTAGTGAATAATATGTACGAAATGTGAGTTTTTAGAGCAGCCAAAACACGATAGCTCCTTAATATTTGATAGTAAATTTCTTCATTTTTAGCAGTTTTCCCTGAGTTTAGATTTAACAAAGGGATATCATTTTTTATGTTGTTTTCTAAAAAATCCTTGTATTGGTTCATAAATTTTAAACTTTTAGAACTAAAATCTTTGTGTTCCATATAACTGTGGATGAAAAGGATTTGATCATGAGAGCTAAATTTAGATGAGTATTTTAAAAGTAGATATATCCAACTGTCATTTAAACCCATTTTATCCATAAGTCTAAAAATGGGTTTTTTAATTCGTATTATATTCAAAAAACCAAAAAATTTTTCGTTTTCTCTTCGGTTGTTTTCAAAAAAATCACTTCTATTTCCAGAATAATCATAAGCTCCATACATTCCTATAATTATGTCAGGTCGATATTGTTTTGATACATTAATTGTTTCCTGAGATATGTTTTTAGGTGAGTCACCATAACGGATTATCCTGCGCACTTGGTATTTATTATCTGTATCTAAAGAGTTTAAGTAATGTTCCAGATATCGTGGATATTTAAAGCTGATAGAATCACCAACGCAAAGTACTCGAAACGCATTTTTATCTGGTATAAACTCATTTTCTAATAGTAAGAAATGTTCTATTAAAAATCCAAGACTCAATATTAATATTAGAAATAGTATCAAAAAAACATGACGATTCTTTTTTATCATTTTTCCCCTTTTTCCATGTAAAAAGAATATAGAAAACATATTAAAAATGGCTAGCAGTTTTAATATTAATGGGTTCAACTAGACCACTAACGCTATGCGCGTTATTACATATTGCTTAAATATTAATATAGAATTTAGTTAATGAATTTATACTCATGGCAATTTTTATTTAGCTTTATTGCATTTTTATTTTATTACAACCTTCTCCCTGCAAATAAAAAATACATTGCGCTGTTTATAGGAAATATTCTTTTTCTATTCAGTTTTGGTACCTTCAGTTTTTTATTTTTGTTGTTGGTGAGTTCATTGTCTTGGACAGCAGCTATGGTAATAAATAGATCAAAAAACTATAAATGGATCCAAATTATGTTTATTATAACACTTATTTCCATTTTGGTTTTTGTTAAATTATTTTTTAAACAGGGAATGTCCTTGTTGCCAAACAATAGCTCTATGGGTCTTAATATTGCAGGTATTTCATTTTACTCACTAAAAGCCATCTCTTATATTATTGATTTCAGAAAACATAGATTTCCAATAAATTTTTCAAATATATTTAACTATTTAGCTTTCTTCCCAGAATTATTGGTGGGTCCCATTGATAGATATAAAAACTTAAATTCTCAAATAATTCAACCTGATTCAATTAATCATTCTAGTATTTTTCAGGCTTTGTATTGGATAGCTTGGGGCCTAGTAAAGAAATTTTGTATCGCAAATAATTTGGCTCCTTTCACAGAAGAAATTTTTAATGGCTCTATTCAAAATGCTTGGCTGTCACTCCTAGCATTGTGTTTGTATTCCATACAAATATATTGTGATTTTTCTAGTTACTTTAATTTGTCTTTTGGCGTGAGTCATCTTTTGGGTATAAACATACCACTTAACTTTAATAACCCACTTTTCAGCAAGACTCCTATTGAATTTTGGCGCAGATGGCACATAACGCTTGGGCGTTGGTTTGTGGATTATGTATTTTTACCAATCACTATAATCAAAAGATGGCCGATTGTTTTTTGCATAATTTTTATCTTTGCTCTGTCTGGTTTATGGCATGGCTTTTATGTAGGTTTTGTTCTATGGGGCTTATTTCATGCGATAGGAATACTTGTATATTCTTTTGTAAAAGACAAATTAAATAAAAAACAAATTAAATTACCAAACTATTTAAACCCAATTTTAATTCTCTTAAACTTTAGTTTTATTTCACTTTCTTGGATATTTTTTGTAAATAGAGATATATCCACCATCTTAAATTTTATAAGAAATATTCTAGTTTCTGATCAAAACTTTCAATTTGATTTACTTAGCAGCCAGTTTATTATTAATGCAATCATATCTCTTTTTTTCTTATTTATTCTTAAGAAGTTCTCTGTCATGGGAAATTTTATTCTAACTAAAAATAATAATTTAGGTATCATGCTCACAAAATTTATTTTGCTAGTTTTAATTTTGCCTTTTACTGGAAATTTTTCTGACGGTCACTTTGTTTACTTACATATTTAAAAACAATGTGGAGCTTTGCTTTTTAGCTCATCATTAATATAAGAAGAGTATTTGATCGCACCCTGTTGATTAAGATGAACGGCATCGAAAAAATCTTCCCTTTTTAAATTTATTTGTGAATTTAATATTATGGCATTCTCTTTTGTTATTTTTTTAAAATACTGACTGTAGTCGTCTAAGTATTTTCCTCCACCTTTTTTGATTAAGCTCTTGTAAAATGGTGGGTGCGCTATAAGTAAACTTATATGGTGCTTTCTTGCATATTCTGAGATCTTTATAAAATAATGATTTGAGATTTCGTCAACAATGAAGTTTCCGATAAGATTTTTGTACCAGGGACGTAAAAACTTTTTTAAATGTGATGGTTTAAAGTCTAAATCATCCAATATAAAACTGCCTTTATTTTCTTTTAGAATCTCAAAATAAATATTATTTTTAGATTTTTCCTCATATAATTTTTGCTGGAAATCTGCAATATTTATTGGACTCATATTCATGTAGTATTGAAGGTATTTTAAAGACAATGAGAGCAAAGAGTTATTTTTAAAGTAGAAGTGTTCAGGGAATTGTTTTCTAAGTTGGAGGAGGTGATTATAACTCACTCTATGATTGGAGACCTGCCCCTGCCACCACCACATATCCCAAAACTTATCAGAAAACAATGTGTGTGAAATTAAAACACATCTTAGATTTGGCTGATAGTTTTCATTGGCTTGCTTTAATATTTTATAACTTTCTTTTGCACTGATCGCAAATTGGGATAAATTATAAAAATCTAATTCTAAATATTTAGGATGAAAAGACATTATTGAGGCAGAGTCACCCAATATAACCATGGAAACGGGTTTGTCCTTGGCTTGAGCAAATAAATGATTATGATATAACTGACTTATCCCTTGGATATTTAAAAATTTATTTTTGTTGGTTGATTTAACTAAATGTAGGACAAAAGCTAGAAAAAACCATGTAGCAATGAGCACAGCACTCAATAGCAAAACAGAACTCAATGAGTCTTTGAGTCTATTTAACATTTAATATTGTCCACATACTTAAAACTTTCAAAAATTAATTCATTATCTTTAGAAAATTTCGCGAATGGGTTTTTCTTTGGAAATTGATTTAACAATTCCTTTAAAATCAGAATCCTTTCTTTTTGTTTTTCCACAACCCTTCCAATTTTCCAGAAACTTCTTATGTTTTTCTTATGGAGTTCAGTATTTATCTTTTCTATCACTTTTGGGTGGGCAGAAATCAAAAGTGGCCCGTTAGTGCTTGATGTGTGGTTTCTACGTCTATTATTTAAACTGTCTTTATGTATAAATTTTAAATCACTAACAACAAAACTCACTTGGCTCAATTTACAGGCATCCTCTATATTTTGTAAACCAGGGCCACTGGCATCGGTACTAACAAATACATGTTTTTCCTCTGAGAATACTTCTCCAATGTTGGGTAGGAAAGAAGATATAATTTTAGCTAATTCAATATTGGGTGTCATAAAATTACGGAAAACTTCAAGTCTTAGCTCTTCTAGTTCCTTGGGTATTTGCTTTTCCTCTATTAGTAATTTTTTATAATAATTTAGAAGTGAAAGGTCTCCCATATCTCGTGTAGCCCATATTTCATGACCCACCTTTAATTGGCTGAGCTGCGGGATCTCGGTTTGAGAATGACCAATACTTGTGGCGCCGATCAATTTAGCTCCCATATTTAGAGGTCCCAGATCGTGTATAGTGAGATCGATATCGTTATCTTTAAATAAATTCGAGTAGGATAAAAAATGCCTTTGGATTGTTTTTACATCCTCAGGAGTGCCATCGTACACAGGGTAGATATGTAAATCTTTAATAGCTCCATAAATTAGAAGATCATTTAGACTATTATTAAGAGCAGTATATACAGAAATCATGGATTTGTGGTTTAGAAGTCCATCAGCTGTGATTATTGTATCATTGTTTATGATTGTATAAGTATGATCATCCTTAGAGTAATTAACAAAATCAAATACTACTAAGTTTTTGCGTCCAGAAATACTATGCCCCTTGCCGTATTCAAGAATATGACCGGTTTCTAGGCTTTTTTCGACAAGAGTATCAAAGACTTCAAACTTGTTATCAGAGTAGTTTTGAAAATTAACAATGCAACTGTTTGGATTTTTCGTGTAAATATCCTCAGTAGAAAAAAATTCAATTATCGACTGAGGTGAAAACTCTTTAATGAGATTCTCGAAAACGTTTTTTTCTCGGATCAAATCATGGTGATTTAAGCTAATTCGAGATAGATTTTTAAATCTTCCAAGATATTGTGAAGCATCGACGCGAATCTTAGAAAATTTTAAGAACTTCGGTGATACGATTTTGTCTAAGACGGGGTATATAACATCATAGAGATCCAGTTTAACGCCACAACCACAAGGATATAATTCACCAAAAATATCTTCTACGGTCTCTCTTTGTATTTCATCAACTATAAGTTTATTTTTTGGCATCCAATTCATTATTTAGTTCCAAAATTATTGAGAATTCTGTTTAGAGTGATTTTATCACCTATAAGAATTTGATCAATATTCACCTCTAATTGGTGTTTTTTTGCAATTATCTTAAGATTATCTGCTAAATGGAGAAGTCCAAAAGAATCTATATAGGTGCCATAGAGATCGCTCTCTTGTGCCAGGGCTTCCGGTGGAATAGAGAATTCTTTTTTTAGAAAATTTGAGATCTCAATATTTATTTGATCACTGACATTCACTTTACTTAAAGTTCCATGTCATGTGCCATTAGTCTTTTTGGCGCGCGATAATAGGCGCGTGGAGAGATTTCTAGCATGTGTGAAAGCCGAGACATATAGATACAAGCAAATCGTTCCACTTGATAAGCAAAATAACTTTCTTCAATACCTACCCTCATAAGTTCCCCCCACTGTTTATTGTGCAATTGATTTTGCTCTTTAATTAAAGGGGAAACTTCACTATCTATGAGATTGATCTTTTGTAAAAGCTGGTCGATTTTTGTTTGTACTCCAGCTTCGTTATTTTCTATTTTAAGTGAAATCAACTTGTCCAATTCTCTTTCAAGTGGGATTTTTTTAGTCATTAGATTGGCAATAATGTCACTAACAGGTTTTGATTTGTGAAGCTTTTCTACTTCATCAGCAATTTCTTCCACAATTAAAGCGGTTCGCCAAGAGCAGTCTTTTTTTAATCTTAAGATATCCCCATAAATATGATCACCAACATATAAAATTTCGTCCGGATTAAGTCCGAGATCATCAGTCAATCGCCGTGCACAACCTCCTTGGTAAATGCCCGAGGTGATTTTTTTAGTTCCAATATTCGACATCCAAGCCGTTTGTGGATCAATTTTTAAGAAGGATAGGCTATCATAAAAAAATCTTGGTTTTTGAGCGGCTGTGACGACTAAGAAAAAGAGATCTTTCCAGGTTTCACCCTTTTTTAAGAAAGGATTAATGGCATAATCTAATAAAAGTTTCGTATAGTCGTATTCAGAGTTAGTGACTATAAAAAACTTTTTACTATGTTTTAAATAACGTTCTATTCCTCTAACTAATTCTTCATCTTTGACAATGTATTCAGACAAATGGTTGGCCACGACATCTTTAATGCTGCCATCACGATGAGCCGCATCTAAAACTGAGTTTAAATCATCGGCAATGATATGGTATTTTGGCAGCTGAACCCCTAGGGGATCTTGATCTTTAAAATCTACGAGTTGTGCGTAGAGGGTTGCGTAAGAAATTGAAAAAGATGTGTCTACGGATATATATTCGGGATCACCTAGATCAATATAAGTACTTTTATAGAATTTATTTTGTTCAGAAAAATCTATTTTTTTAGTACCATGATGACTTTGCCTAATTGCCCCAAATCGACTGAGTTTTAACAAATTGCCATTGATTTTATCAACAACAAGACCCCGAATGGCATCATCGTAGTTAAATTTTAAATTCAATATTTTATCAGGGTAAGATTTTACACTCACCAATTTTTGTAACATAGTTTTGTAAGCCAGAGTTTCGAAATTGACACTATTATAGCGGACAAGGGTATGATCCATATCTAATCCGATATGGCTTATTTTTTTCATATTTAAGGTGCGATTAATATAGACTTTACTGGGCATTTTTAACTCTCTTAGTTCTCGATTTTAAATTTCTTGGAATTCCAGGCTAACATACCGCCTGCCATATTGTAAGTGACTTCAAAGCCATTGTCTTTTGCAATTTGTGAGGCCTTTGCCGAACGCATTCCTGATCGGCAAATAAAAACAATAGGCTTATTGGTGGCCAGTTGATCTAACTGATCGTTAAGTATATCTAGAACAATCCATTTTGATCCTGGTACGTGCCCTAGCTCGCCTGTAAATTCCTCTTGGCTACGAACATCAATCAAACAGAGATGGTCTTTCTTTTCCCAAACTTCCTCAGGGCTTACATCAATTACATCTTGATAACTGGAATTAGTTCGAGCGGAATTAAAGGGCACTTTTTTCATTTTGTATCTCCAAAGGGCAAAGTTACCTAATATTGCCAAAAATTTTCAATTTCGCCTAGAGTATTAAAGGCTAAATGTCTGCTTTTCCGGCACATTTATGGTGCTCTTGGCCAAAATTTTCAATCAAGTCTTTTTGGCTGATGCAATTTTCCTCATTATTGACTTCCCTGAGTTTTAAAATCACTAACATACTGACTTTACATTGCTCCTTTTTCATGGTTTTCCTTATTGTGTGAGATAATTTTTTTGGATGAAATAATCGGTGACTATTGCATTGCATCCGAAAATTGTGTCTGACACTTAATTCTAATTCTGGAGGGAAATTATGGATATAATTGTTCAAAATAAAGCGGGAGACCTGCAAATGAATCAAAACCAAAATACAACTTTTAACCCTATAGGTCTCGATGGAATGGAATTCATAGAATACACCTCACCGAACCCTGAGGAGCTAGCGCAATTGTTTTTAAAATTGGGATTTGTTAAGATTGGCAATCATAAAACCAAGAAGGTGGAACTCTATCGACAACGTGGGGTTAACTTTATTTTAAATCGCGAAACTCAAAGTTTTGCAGAGGTTTTTCAGAAGGCTCATGGTCCCTCCATTTGTGCCACTGGTTTTCGGGTGAAAGATGCAAAGAAAGCACTGGAAGAGGCGGTAAAAAGAGGAGCCAAAATATGTACAGATAAAGGCCATTCATTTCCCGCTATTTATGGAATTGGTGAGTCTTTAATTTATTTTATTGATAGCTACGAAAATGATACCGTTTACGATAATGATTTTGAATTTGTGGACAATAAACTTCAAAAGGGTTTCGGCATGCTAACCATTGATCACATGACAAACAACATCCCCAAAGGTCAAATGGCAGAGTGGGAAGAATTTTACCAACGCATATTTAATTTTCGTGTGATTCGGTTTTTTGATATTAAAGGTAAAGAAACTGGTCTTCTTTCCAAAGCTATGCGTTCACCTTGTAACAAAATTACAATTCCTATTAACGAGCCAACAGAAAGCAAAAGTCAAATCCAAGAATATCTTGATGAATATAAAGGTTCAGGAATTCAACACGTCGCCTTGTTAACTACAGACATTGTTAAAACAGTTAAACAATTACAACAGAATGGAATTGAATTTTTATATACGCCAGATACATATTATGAAACTATACCAAAGCGTTTACCAATTGTGACTGAAGACATAGAGGTTTTAAAAGAGTATAAAGTATTAGTAGATGGAGACGATGAAGGATATTTACTTCAGATCTTCACTAAAAATCTTATTGGCCCCATATTTTTTGAAATTATTCAAAGAAAAAAACACGATGGATTTGGGGAAGGAAATTTTCAAGCTTTGTTTGATTCCATTGAAGAGGATCAGAGGCGTAGAGGGTACTTACAATGAGTCACCATTACACACAAGGTATTAATACCAAACAAGCTCACAAGGCGATTCCAGAGGGGTACTACGAGGAGGAGCAAGGCCTACTAGGTTTTTTCGGACCAGTGTCTCATTTAATTAGAAAACAACCTAGTACTCGTTGGACTAAAATTGAGGGTCCTCTAAAACCAAGAATGTATGATTTGCTTGAACTAAATAAGACAGAGTCTTATCGCCGTCTTTTTTATAATGATCAAGTTCGAATAGGATGGCAATGGTCAGAGAAAAAAGAACCCGGTAAACTTTTTGCTGAAAGAAATTCCGATGGTGATCTTTTACTTTTTTGTCATCAAGGAACGGGTGATATTTTTACTGAGTATGGTCATTTAAGTTATAGCAAGGGACACTATATTGTGATTCCAAAGTGTGTGACTTATGCGATTTCACCAACAGAAAAAAGCAATTTTTTAGTAATAGAAAATCTAGGGGGTCATTACGAAGAGCCTGTTCGAGGTTTGGTGGGACGTCATGCGATTTATGATGAAAACGCCTTAGTTAAACCCGAACTAGAGGGGCAAGAGGCTCAATTGAAAAAATTGGGTCACGAGATTAAAGAGATTCATGTTAAACACAATTCTGAATTAACCAAATTTTCTTATTCAGAAGAAGTATTTGACGTTGTAGGATGGAAGGGGGACTTGTACCCTTTTACTTTACATGTAGATGATATGATGCCACTAATGAGCCACCGAGCACATTTACCACCAAGTGCACATACCACTTGGGTGGGTAGAGACTTTGTAGTTTGTACTTTTCTTCCAAGACCTCTAGAAAGTGATAAAGATGCTTTAAAAGTTCCTTTTTATCACCAAAATATAGATTATGATGAAATTTTATTTTATCACGATGGCGATTTTTTTAGTCGTGATAACCTTCATCCAGGAATGTTAAGTTTTCACCCTGCTGGTTTTCCTCACGGACCCCATCCGAAAGCCGTAAAAACAATTGAGGATAAAACTCATACCAATGAATATGCTGTAATGATTGATACACGTTGGCCATTAAAACGTGACGAGGTGTTAACTTCGGTAGAACTTAATGAGTATTGGAAGTCTTGGCAAAGCTAGGAGAGATTCTTTCACCCCAACAAGCCATGGAGTTAGCCCTAATTGAAGGAGGCAGATCTGCTGGTTTTACGGCCCCCAATCCTCTGGTCGGATGTGTTGTTCTAGACAAAAATAACCACTTTTTGGCCAGTGGTAATCATGAAATCTATGGTGGTTGGCACGCAGAGATCAATGCCTTTAATAAAATTCCCAGTGAAAAAATCGAAGGTGCAAAAGTATTTGTAACATTAGAGCCTTGTGCCCACGAAGGCAAAACTCCCTCTTGTGCCCAAACCTTAGCGAAGCTTCCTATTTTCAGCGTCACTTATGGCGTGGAAGACCCCAATCCATTAGTTTCTGGTAAAGGTTTAAAAATCTTAAAACATGCTGGTAAAACACTTATCCATCTAAAGGAATACGAACAGAAGTGTATAAACTTAGCTGAAGTATTTTTTGTTAATCAGAGAAAACAAAGAACCTTTATAGCTATGAAAGTAGCGAGCTCACTGGATGGTTTTATAGGACTAAATAATGGTGAAAGCCAGTGGATAACTAGCGAAGAAGCAAGACATCATGGACATTTATTAAGGGGTACATATGATGGGATATGTGTAGGTGCAAAGACATTTCTATTAGACAATCCAAAATTAAATATTAGGCATCCTCATTTCGAAAATAAATCTAATAAAGTTATTTTAATAGATGAAAGAGGGACTTTAGTTTCAAAGATTCTGGATTCGAATATTGGGAAAAATCATAATCTAAATAATATTTATATTGTTCAACCCATAGACAAAATAGAAAATTCCATTTCTGGTATTAACATTCTGCCATTAAATTACAAGAACGGTTTCCTGATGATTGATCTTTTGCAAACTCTTTACAAAAACGGGATTTATTCTATATTAGTTGAAGGTGGAGCTCAAACATATGGCCAGTTTTTAAGTGAGAAATTGGTAGATAGATTATATTGTTTCATCGCTCCAAGTTTAATCGGTTCCGACGAGGGTATTTCTTGGACAAAAGGCTTAGTTACCCAAGAACTTAAAAACAAACTCACATTCCAAAGGCCAGAGTTAGAATTTTTTGGCCGAGATTTACTTATTTCAACTAGGTTAGAGTCGTAAAATAAAAGTCCAGAATTCTAAAAAATGTAAAACTTATCAAGTAGATAACCGATAACTTGATGAAGGTATTTAAAATATGACAGCGGTTAAGAAAACAAATTCTTTTCAGATAGAATCTCTCCTTGATACTCGATATTTAGGAAAGGTAGAGCTGTGTGATTTTTTTGATGCAAATAAGAAGGATAATGTCATACGCATTTCCCTCAATGAACCCAGTGATGTAGTTTTAAAAAAGGCGAAAGATTTTAATTCTTTTTTCTCTATTCAACAAGATTCTTACGCCCCAGAAAAGGCGCTTAACTTGGCTGCGCAAATGCTTTTAGCACCCAAACAATTTTTTACCGACCCTATCAATTATATTTTAAATCCAACTCAAAATCAAAATATCAAAGTCACTACGATAATAAATAGAAATTTTTCGAAACTAGAAGAAAAGTATTTAATTTTGAGCGAGATAGAAAAAGCAGTACAAAATACAATTAACTCTGGAAGTATGATGTACGATGTTGAGTCTATATCCGATGAGTTTATAACAAATGCAATTTTTCATGCCACTCATGAAGTTAAAACTAGAAAAGATCATATGATCAATGGGGCTTTCGGTAACATAAAGATAGGAATTACTGAAGACGAACTTGTGATAAGTTGTCTTGATCCCCATGGGACATTGCAACCAAAAAATTTATTTTCAAGAATATATACTTGTACTACCACAGATATAGCTAGCAGCATAAATATGGGAAATGGGGGCGCGGGAATTGGTTCTTTCCTTGTTCACAGCATGAGTGCTTATTATATTATAGCTGTAGAAGAAAATATTCAGACTATATTTTCTACTGTGTTACCATTAAAAATGAGTAATAGAAAAAGACTTAAACTACCAAAAAATTTACTTTCAATTTTTCTTAAGGAGAATGAAGATGGGTAACTTTAAAGCCGAACTAATCAATAATGGCAGTGTCAGCATATTGAAGTTGGAAGGTCATATTGATGAAGATGCAAACCTGGAAACTATACCGAAGAGTAAGGCTCAAGAAATTGAAATTGATTTTCAAAAAATTGTTGCAATTAATTCTTGTGGAATCCGAGAGTGGATCAAATGGTTAAAAAGTATTCCTCCCAACGTAAAAGTGTTTTATATAAATTGCCCAAAAATTATTGTAGATCAAGTCAATATGGTAGCAGGATTTATTCCCGACAACGGAAAAATTAAATCATTTTATGTACCTTACTATGCAGAATCTAGTGATAGTGAAAAAATGGTACTTTTTACAGAAGGTAAAGAATTTCTAGGATCCAACATTCAGCCACCAAAAGTTGTTAAAGACGATCAGACTGGCGAAGAAATGGAAATGGATGTTATAGAATCAAAGTATTTTAAATTTTTGAAGGGATAAATGGATTTTAGTTTCTTGGATGTATTGTTAGACTCAGTTTTTGTTGTCGATGCAAATAAAAGCTGTATATACTGTAATGATGCAGCTGCAAAGCTATGTCAATCATCTATAAAAAGATTAACTCGTGGGCGTCCAATTTTTGAATATATACAGTTTTTAGATGCGGATCTCTTTATCATGCCAAATGGAAATAAGGGACAACAAGAAGTCTTTCCACTTACTGAATTAGAATTTTATGTTCCAAATAATCTTGAACAAAAAGGTAAGGTGCAAATTACCATCTCACCAATTACTGATAAAAGTAAAAAATATTGGATAGTTTTAATTAGAGATGTCACAGTGGAAGAAGTGTTACATGAGAAATACAAATTGCAATTAGAACAGTTGGAACAGTATTCAAAAAACCTAGAGAAAATGGTAGAAGAAAGGACTTTGGAACTTAAATCTGCAAATAATCTATTAAAAGCTATCATGAACAGTCTAGGTCAAGGTTTTTTAGTTTTTGATGAAAAAGGTACTTGTTTAAGCGTTTATACAAAAGCTTGTGAAGAGGTATTAGAATCTAAGCCCTCAGGAAAAAATATTGTTACTGTTTTGAATTGTACAGGAAATGAAAAAGAGCAATTTGAAATGTGGATCAAAGCAGTATTTTCTGAAGCTCTGCCTTTTGAAAGTTTAAAAGAATTGGGGCCTCAACAGTTTTTTCATAGTAAAGGAAAGTATATTACTTTAGATTTTTTTGCTATTTATAGTGAGAATAATAAAGTTGAGAACCTAGTGCTCGTAGCTACTGATAGATCGGCAGAAAGAGATGCTCAAGTGGCTTTAGAAAATGAAAAGTCTTATGCTAATATGATTGTTAAATTTGTAACTCATAGGAAATTGTTTACCAATTTTATTTCCTCTTTTCCACAAAATTTGGGTTACCTGAGTCAACAGATAACTAATGCACATTTAGATTTGAATGAAATATTTCGACGAATTCACACTTTAGAAGGTGAAGCTGCAACTTTATCTGTTTCTTCTATTCTTGAGAAGACTAAAAATTTGCAAGAAGTTATATCTCTAGCTAGAAATAAACAATTAAAAGAACTCTCGGATGTGAAAGATGACTATGTATTTGCCTTACAAGAGTTGTCCGAAGCATATAAAATATTTATAGATAAAAATAAAGATTTAATTAATCTGTTAGATTTATCAGATAATCATGAGAAAATAGAAATACAAAAAGATCAAATTTTTCATTATTATAAATTGTTTGAAAAATATGGATTAGATAAAAATATTAATGATCAGTTTTTGTCTGAATTTACTCAGGTATCGATATTTGCTGAATTAGAAATTGGAAATAGTATTTTAAGCCAGGTAGCAGTTAAACAAAATAAAAAAATAAGACCCATAATTTTTTTAGGTGAAGATTTAAGAGTGGATGCAAATGAATATACTGACCTTTTTTCAAGTTTTGTTCATGTTTTTAGAAATATTGTGGATCATGGATTGGAAGAACCACAAGTTAGACTCGACTGCGGAAAGCCAGAGTTTGGAAGTGTAACAATATCTGTTAAGAAAAAAATCGTAGCTATTGACGATTTTATCCAGATTAGAATAGTTGATGATGGTCGTGGAATTGATCCACAAATAATCAGAAAGAAGCTAAATGAAAAAAATCCAGAAATAAAATGGTCAAATATTGATGACCATTCAATTCTTCAAGAGATTTTTAAGCCTGGTTTGAGTTCGCGAGACCAAGCTGGAGAGTTTTCTGGTAGAGGTGTGGGTATGGATGCCGTTAAGACAGAAGTCTTGAAAATGGAAGGTAAAATAGAAGTCTTTTCTGTTTTACAAAAAGGGACTACAATAGAAATATTACTGCCGGCATCACGGAATAAAGATTTGTTAAAAAGTGCATAGAGGGGTACTTAAGTGTTTGATAGAGATACTAAAATATTAGTGGTTGATGACTCTCTAAATCACAGACAACTTATTTTTGATAGTCTAAAAAAATTGGGATTTAAAAGTATAACAACTTCTGAAAATGTTAATGATGCTTTTATGAAGCTCAATTCTGAAGAAGACAAAGGCACTCCTTTTAATTTGATTCTCTCAGATTTAAACATGCCAGGACTAAGTGGGTTAGATTTTTTAAAAATGGTGCGCGAAACTGAAAAATTTAAAGTCCTTCCTTTTCTATTGATAACAACAGAAAGTGAGAAAGGTGCTGTTATACAGGCAGCTATGAATGGGGTCAGTAGTTATATAGTAAAACCATTCAGTGTTGAAACTCTGACCAAACGTCTAGATGAAGCTTGGAAAAAGCATAAGTCCTAGTTAACTATCACACTACTTTTTCCGATAAATAAATAGATATGAAAAAAAGTGATATTCACATTCTCATTGTTGATGATGATCCCTCTGTTTTGAAGGTTTTAAAAGAACTTATTGAAAGATCTGGCTTTAAAGTCTCAGCAGTGGCGACACCGCAAGAAGCAAACAGTGTAGTTAGACTAAAAACTTTTAATTTAGCAATTATAGATTGTATGTTACCGATTATTAATGGAATAGATTTAGCTAAACAGCTTTTGTCATCTAATTTAAAAGGGGTGCCTATTTTATTAATTAGTGGAGTTTTTCGTGACGAACAATTTGCGGATGAGGCTTTAAAGAAATCGGGAGCTATTGAGTTTTTAACTAAACCCTTTGACACAGCCGCCTTACTAGCAAAGATAAACAGTTTGTTAAGTCCACTACTTGATTACAAGGGTGGATCTCTAGAGTCACTTTTAACCAAGCTGGAACTTACTAACAGAGAGAGCAAGAAGTCTTTGGATTATCTTGAAAACATTGTGGGCTTAGATTTGATTTTAATTTTTAATGTTTTAATGCAATCTAAGCTGTCTGGATATTTAAATATTACAGACTCTAATAAAAAACTTTTTGGTTTCACTATGTTTGAAGGAAAAATAATTGATGTAGATACTCTCAAGAATGTAAAAGAAATTGCTGCATTAATATCAAAAATGGGCTTGGTATCTGTGTCTGATGCCTCTAATATGCTGAGTACAATTGATAAGAGAAACCCCATTGGGTTTCTAGTTTCTGAAAACCTAATTAGCCCGCATATGGCAAGATTTATAAAAATAGACAAAATTCTTGAAGACTACAAAAGACTTGTTGGATCAAAAAAAGTCAATGTTAGTTTCATTGAAAACAAAGATATTGAGAAATCCGACATTTATATAAATAAAGAAAATTTTGATTTTCTAAATTATGAGCTTTGCAATGACATAGTTCACGCTGATTTTTTAGAAACTTTTTTCGATAACTGGATGAACCACAGTCTAGCTGTGACCTCTGACTTTCAAAAAAGCACAAGCCTTAAAAACCTAAATGCAGAAGACGAAGAATTATTGGGGAAATTTAAAGACGGGGCTTCTTTATCTACACTTATTAACGATAACTCAAAAGAGAAAATACTTAGACTGGCCTTTTTTTTAATTGTTAATCGCTTGGCTCATTTTTCTGAAGAAATGAAAGATAAGAGTTCTTTAGACCCCTCAAAAAGGTATCAAAGTATTTTAGATAAAATTACTGACAAGAACCCTTTCGAGGTTTTTCAATATTTTGGAAGTAAAAAAAATCCGTCTGTTACCGAAGTGGAAAAAATATACAAAGAGTTTGCACGAGCAAATCATCCAGATAAACTGCCAAAAAATGCGAGTAAAGAATTGGTAGATTTAAATAACAGAGTCTACTCTATTCTTAGTGAAGCCTATTCCATATTATCAAATACCGAGAAGAGGCTTCAGTTAATGAATACCTTAAAGGAAAAAGAAGCTAAGGCACAAATAAAAGGTGAGGATTTAAAGGACAAAGCTCTTGTGTCTTTGGAAAGGTCACAGTATCACGAAGCATTGGATATGCTGATTGAGGCTGGTACCTTATATTCTAGTCTTAATTTGAGATTATGTACAATCTGGGCTATGGCTAAGGTGGACCCTGAAAAATTTAAGACAAAGATTCATGAATATAAATCAGAACTTGAGGAATTTGATGCAGAGAACAGACAGAATTCACTTTATCATTTTGTTTTTGGACTCATCTGTAACATGGAGAGAAAACATGAAGATGCAGAAAAGTTTTTTAATCGATCCTTAGAATTTGATAAGAGTTTTTTGAGTGCGCGAAGAGAGTTGGCTTTATTGAGGAGTAAGGATAAGAGTAAGAAAAAGGGAACGGACTTTCTTACCGGGGATGTAACCTCCATAATATCTGGGATCTTTAATAAAAAGAAGTCAGGATAAAGACAAATTTAAGCATTGTCTTTCGTTGTCAGTTAATTCTAAATCCTTTAATTTATTTATAATTGATTCTTTAAATTTGCTGTTTATTTTTAAACTCACTGCATAAGACAAGATTTCATTTAGCATCAACCAATTAAGAGAATCTTGGTGATCAATAAGTATTTTTGTTATTGAGTCTTGAACATTAGAAGATTTCTTTAAGCATTCGAGTTCAGTATATATTTTATGTTTTATTTTTTCTTGTTCCGAATAGTTTCTTGTAGGTATGGTCTTGGCGTTAAAGTCTTCTTCCAGTTCGCCATAACTGATTCGATCTGAAGCGCCACCAAAAACCGAAGAGATTTCACTACCCACAGCCAAATCAAAAGTTCCCCAATCAGGTGAGAAGAGCACCTGATCTCCTAATTTTACAGTTGTTTCTTCGAGTGAAATTACAAATAAATTTTTATGGTTTTCTAGTAAGTCAACAACACGCCCATTTACAGACACACCCGATTGATAATTGAATGAAGCCATAGAGCCTTTAACCAGACCTAAAGAACGTAATTCCGACTTCGAAGCTAGTGACAGACATTTGTTTATTTTGTGCACAGGACCCAGTGGAGTGCTGTAGCCATGAATATGATAATTTTTATTATGTCCATGGAGTTCTTTATTGTTAATGCTTAATTGAGTGGGTCCAGTTGTTTTGACGAAGACAATTGTGTCATTTTGCATTATGTAATCAGAAAAAATTCCTGAGATCTGCAGTCCACTATCCAACTCAATGGTGTTCACTGTTTTAGCCTGAATGGCTTTGTCCAAACCGAATTTTCCACCTTGTCGAAAGGAAAGTTGTTTAGAAAAATCATCCAATACAAGACTTAACGTTTCGAAATTGGGAGTTACAAATAGCTGAGGTTGAGGTTCTGTAATATCATAACTAAAATGAATGCAATCAACAGACAGAGGTATTTTCTTGACCTCTGGTTGGAGGCAGCCTCTAGATTCACTGAGAGAAGAAAGTAATCCAGCACCAAAAATTTTTGGATTTTTCAAGTCGCCGATCAATCCGTACTCTGCTGTCCACCAATTCATACGACTCAAAAAGCCAGCTTCTGAGGTAAAGCTCATTTGCAAATTGTGTTCACTCAATTCATTTTCTATTAATTTGATTTCTTGCGGTGTAGAAAGTGGCGATTCTTTTAAATCACTGAGATTCCTAATGAGTTCATATTGATGAAGATCTTGATAACTCATAATTGCCTTATTTGCAATTTGAGCATATTTACGAAGATAATCAGAAAAGCCTGGATCAACTAATATTGGTGCATGACCTGCGGCCTCGTGAACGATATCCGGTGCCGGTGTATAGAGGATATGTTCTAAGGTCCTCATGTCAGAGGCAATAGGCAAAAATCCTTGACTCTGAAACTCCATAAAAGCGGCTGGTGGTATAAAACCACTAACAGGAATAGCTCTCCAACCAAATGTTTTAAGGTTCTGATCAATATCTTTTATTTTCGGAATTCTATCTAAAGTAATACCCGTTTTTTTTAAACCATCCATATAACAGGGGTGTGCATTTTCTGACAAAAATTGAGTGAGATGGCTTAATATAAATCTCCACACAGCTTGGTCTTCAGGTGTATAGCGTTGGTAATTTTGATCGACTACGAATTTTCTTAAATGAATAGGCACAATTTCTAAATTTTTAGCCAATGGTTCCGTCATCTGAATCACCTTTATCTAAATAATTTTTAATATAATCCTCAACTCCTTCTTCTAAGGACCATCGTGGTGAAGGCATAGCTTGGCTAAGGAATTTTTTCATTTTTGCCTCAGTAAAATACTGATAGCGCTCCTTTAAATCATTGGGTATATCAATCCACTCTATGTTAATCGGTCTTTGCATATTCTCAAAAATTGCATTTGCTAAATCCAGCCATGTACGAGCTCGGCCATATCCCATATTATAAATGCCAGGGAGAACATGTTTGGAATTATATAATTGCCACATCCAATCAACAACATCTTTTACATATATAAAATCACGCATTTGCTTTCCATCTTCATATTGAGGATGGAGAGACTTAAAAAGTTTCAATCTTCCAGTGTCTTTAATTTGGTGATAGGCTTTATGAACTACAGATCTCATATTTTTTTTGTGATACTCATTAGGACCATACACATTAAAAAAACGTAGGCCATACCATCTTTCAGGCTGGCGAGGTTGCTCTAGTGCCCATCTATCGGTATTCAATTTTGACCAACCGTAGGGGTTTAAAGGCATCAGATTTTCTGGGTCCGTATTATCTGAAAACCCTTGGTCTCCTTGTCCATAGACGGCTCCACTACTAGCATAAATTAAAGTGCAATTCCTGTATTTGGTGCAGATTTCAAACAATTGATTTGTATATTCAGTATTATTTTTATTTAAAAAGCTAATGTCTAATTCTTGCGTATCACTACAGGCACCCATATGAAATATGCATTGAATCTCGGTGGCTTTAGATTTTATAAAATCAAATAATGAATCGGGTTTAATAAAAGAATTATAACGTGCCCCCTTTAAGGGCTGTGGACGCTCTGCGGGTGATATGTGATCTACACAAATAATATTTTCAATATTACATTCATTTAATTTTTGTACCATCTGACTACCAATAAAACCGTTGGCACCGGTGACAATAAACATAAGTTTCTCCAAGAGAGTAATTAACGCGAATAGATAAGTAATCCTATCATTGGCAATATTGAAAAAGCAATAAATGGCTATTTACTTAAATGTCTTCATTGTAGGACTCTGCAATTTCATTGACTAGCTTCATCAAAGATTTGCTCTTTTGTGTCCTTAAGCTTTTTTTATTCGGTTTTTGTTGAACTTGAGTAGGTGCCTGATTGGCAATAAAATTATCAATGATTTTTTGAATCTCTTCAAGTTTAAGGCCTTGGGCACGATTTTCGAGTATTTCATTTACTATATAAAGAAGTGCATTTCCAGTGACACGATTCTCACTGTTTATATTTTGACTCCTGGCATATAAGCTGGCCAAAAACAAGGGGCGTCTTTGTAAAGGCCCACTGGCGATATCAATCAAAGCCTTATAATCAATTATAACTTGCTCCATTTTTTTGATTAAACTTTGTGTAATTTTATAATCATTTTGGATGCTGTGATCTTCAGAAAGAATTTCTAAATAGAGATCTTCTATGGAGAAATTTTGTTCGTAGTTTTCAATGAGTTGTTTTAAAACAAAATTTATAAACTTTCTCATATTTAAAATCGCAGGTCGATTAATGCCATCTGCAACTTTGCCCATCTTTTTCTTTGTTTTTAGCTTTTCAAGTTTTTCAAATTCAGAAAAAAGACGATCTACAAGCGACTTATTGGATTGTAGAAGATTATCTAAGTTGGTATCTTTAAATCCTAGCTGCTTCAAGAAAAGTTTTCGCTTCTCTTCTTCATAAATCTGATCAAATTTCTTTAACTCCTGATGGTTTTTAAATGTATCTAATGAGCTTCTTTTTTTACTTTGCAGATAATCTACAAGTTGAATAAAAACTTGAATCATTTGGCGAGCTTTAGCTTTTTGTTCGTTTAAGTTAGTTGAAAACCTTTCTACATCATCATATCTGTATTGATCATGTCTCAAACCAAATTGTCTAACACTGCCATAATCAATAATTCCCGCAGTAGCTAACACATTGTCGCCATCCCAATCCAGCCAGGCAAAAATATAATCTCTTTCAAGTCTGGCAACAAATTTTGCAAAAGAACAGACTATTTCATTCAACATGAGTTTGTATTTATTTGAATTTTGATACTTAAAATTCCATTTCTTATTTTGTAATTGCCGAAGTATTAAATAATCAGTTCCTCTTTTTAAAGCGTCATAATTTTCTTGTTTGAGGTACATAAATAAATGAGCAGGTCTAATCAAATTTAAACTAGCTCTTACACCAATTCCTATGCCTCCACCAAGATCTATAATGGCTAAAACTCTTTCTGTTTCAATGCCATTGAGATAGAAAATCTCTGCCATAATTGCTGCCGAGTAGAGTTCATCAATTTCTGCTAAACCACAGCCGTATCCTTGATCTGTATTTCCTGATTTTAAGGGTTTTCCAGCTTCCACGGCACCAGGGGCCAAGGCTGTAACTCCAGTTCCACGGCTAGAGATATCCCAGGTAAGTCCTTTATAAACAATTGTACCGTTCCATATACAGCGACCGTCTCCTGAAGTTTCACCTTTTTTATTAGTGTGTTGAAGTTGTAAATATCTTGTTGCCATATATTTATTGGGCTTAATTAATTTTTCAGGATATTTCTCTTTTTGTAATTGATCGTACTCATTAATTATTCTGAGACTAAAAGTGGAAAGTAATTTCTCTTCTAACTTTTTATTTAATTTTTCCGGGTGATCCTTAGAAATAATTCCCATTTCTTTAGCAAGATTGTAATTAAAGTAAGCGACTTTTCCCTCATTGAGCTCACGGACGGGATATGAAAGGTGACCCTCAGGCATTACTTTTTGCCAAGGATGTGTTCCATTCAATTGATCGAGGGCTGAGTAAATATCCTTATTAATTTTACTGCGTGGCTTAGTTTGACTGAGATGTAAAAGAGCATCTCTTGCTGTTTTTTTGTTTGGATCATCTTTGGATCTAGTCATATATTTTTTTCGGAAGATTAGGATATTTTCTTTAAGAATCAGGACTTAAGTCTCACTCATTCAACTACTTAATTTGAATAATGAATTAAATAAAAAAGCGCACTTTTTAAGTCTTACTATTACCCACATCTTTAGATGTGGGTTTAGTTTTTTTAAGTACTATAAAACAATTAAAGTATGATTTTTGTTACAAATTAATCAGCTTTAACAAATTTAGTGCCTTTTTTCCATCCGGCACCACAAAGCTCTCCAGTTTTTAAAGCGGATAGAACTCTTAAAATTTCTTGTGCATCACGGCCCACATTCAGATTGTGGATGCCCATATATTGAATAGATCCTTCAGGATCAATGATATAAGTTCCTCGGGTGGCAATTCCAGATTCTTGTAAAAGGACACCATAATCTCTGGCAACTTGTTTAGTTACATCACTCAACAAGGGGTAACCTAAATCACCAAGATCATCTTTGATCCAACGTTTGTGTGAATGAACAGAGTCAATGCTGCATCCTAAAACTTCGGCACCATTTTCTTTGAATTCTGGCAGGTGATCTCTGAATTGAGTGATTTCTGTAGGACAGACAAAAGTGAAATCTAGGGGGTAAAAGAAAAGGACTACCCACTTACCCTTATAATCAGACAAACTGATTTCTTTAAAATCTCCTCCATCGACGACGGCTTGGCATGTAAATTGGGGTGCGGGCTGACCGATCATTGGCATATAAATCTCCTTTAAACAGTTATTTCGTGTTAATTTTCACTGCGTAGCGTTGTGATAAAATTAACTCTGTAGCTTTTGAGCTTAGTTTTGCCATAAAAAGTCTTTATCAGCAAGACTAGGAGTATATATGAAAATCGTATCTTGGAACGTAAATGGTATTAGAGCTTGCTCTAAAAAGGGTTTTATAGAGTTTATTAAAAGAGAAGACCCTGATATTTTGTGTATCCAAGAAACCAAAGCTCATCCAGATCAACTAGAGGAAGATTTGATTCATCCATTAGGCCGAGTGGGATACTTTTCGTCTGCTGAAAAAAAGGGCTATTCCGGTACGGCTACGTTTTTAAAACAACAACCTGAAGATGTGTATTTTGGAATAAGAATTAAAAAATTTGATACCGAGGGACGATTTGTTGTTACTGAACAAAAGGGTTTCAAGCTTTATAATGTCTATTTTCCTAATGGTGCTTCTAAAGAAGAAAGACATGATTATAAGATGGATTTTCTAAATAAATTCACAAAGCACTTAAAAGCTAAGATAGACAATGGTGAAAAGTTAATAGTTGTAGGTGATTATAATGTAGCTTATTTGGAACATGATGTTTTTGATCCTATAAGATTATCAAAATCTAGTGGATTTTTACCAGAGGAAAGAGCCTGGTTTCAAGACTTTCTAAGTGTAGGTTTTGTGGACACTTTTAGACATTTACACCCCAATCAAAAGGACATCTATACCTGGTGGTCATACAGAGAAAATGCGCGAATGGCGAACCGGGGCTGGAGAATTGACCATATCTGTGTTACACACAATCTCATAGAGCATGTAAAGACTGTCAAAATTATGGATGACCAGACGGGGTCCGACCACTGCCCAATAGCTATGGAGTTAAAAGTATAAATGCTTATATTATTTTTATTATTTACTATTGTACCCATTATTGAGCTTTTTTTGCTTATCGAAGTGGGAAAAGTCATTGGCGCTTGGGATACTGTTTTCATAGTATTTACAACGGGTGTTGTGGGTGCTTATATGGCAAAAAGCCAAGGATTATCGATTTTGATGTCCACCCAGAAACAATTGGCTCAAGGTCAATTGCCAACAGACAACATCATACAAGGAGTTTTAGTTTTTATTGGTGGAGTTTTTTTAATTACTCCTGGATTTATTACTGATTTCTTGGGTCTCACATTAGTATTTCCACTCACGCGCAATCTTTATATTCATAGTGTAAAGACTTTCTTTCAGAAAAAAATAAAATCCGGCGGGATGCAATTTTACACAAATATAAATGGGGAGTGGTACAGTTCAGAGAATCAAAGAGATGTTACGCCTGGACCTAAAAAGGTGAATGATCAACCAGCTAAAATTATTGATATTAAAAATTATAGGTCTCATCGCGATCACTAAACTACTTATAAATTAGCATAAGAATATAGGCGACATAAGCTAAGCTAAATATAAGACCCATTGGCCGAGTGATTCGCGCTTTGCTAACTAATAGAACTACAAAAAAGAAAATAGTGACACCCAAGAGAATTAAGTTATCAAACCTGGCAATTTCCTCTGAAACAGTAAGGCCTTTAAACAAGCTTGCCCCTCCCACAACACCCATGGTGTTGATGAGATTTGAGCCTATGATGTTACCTACAGCAATGTCATTTTGTCCTTTATAAGCAGCAATTACAGTGGTGGCAAATTCTGGCAGACCTGTTCCCACAGATATTATTGTTATCCCAATAATTCTCTCTGAGAGACCAGCTAAGCGACCCAATTCAATTCCATTTTCCAGAGAGATATGGGCTCCACCTAAAAGTGCGAAACAACCAATAAGCAAAAAGCCAATGTCATGGAAGGGAGTTCGTAATACTTCTATTTCTTCCTCCGCCTCATAGCCTACTTTTTTGGCTCGATAAATAGAAATATAAAAAAGTATTGCTAAGACGATTAAACAAAGAAGGCCCTCGAAAGATTCAATTTGCATATCCCAACTCAGTATAAGGAGAAGAATCGTGCAAATGATTAGCATGGGGATTTCAACTTTCATAAAAGAGGAGTCCACTCGATTGGGTTTTATAATCGAAGCAACACCTAAGATACCTAAAATATTAAAAATATTTGATCCAATTACATTTCCCATTGCCATGTCGGGAGCATTTTTTATGGCTGCCAATATGCTAGTGACAAGTTCTGGAGCAGAAGTCCCAGCAGCTATAATTGTCAAACCTATGATAGCTGGACTTATTTTTAGTCGGACAGCGAGACTCACCGAACCTTTTACTAACAGCTCACCACCCACTAAAAGTATAGCAAAACCAAAAATAATCATTAAAAGTGGAAAAATAAATTCCATAAATCTCTTTGCCTTTGTTAACATTAAATCTAAATGCGTTTTATAGTTATTGCACTTATATTTTTATTCTTATCACAGAGTTTTGCACTTTGTGTGAGTTCCGATATTGCTAATCTTAGGATTGGTCCTGGACAAAGTTTTTCTGTGTCTCTAACTGTAGGTAAGTACACACCACTGTTAGAAATTGGTGGTGAGAAGGGTTGGTACAAGGTTAGATATTTAGATGGTTCTATTCACTGGGTCTATAATAGTCTTGTGAGTACACGAATGAAATGTGTTGCGGTAAAAACAAATAAGGCTAACTTGCGAACGGGTCCTGGAACAAAATTTCCTTTTGCAGCATATCAAATTGCAGATAAATATTTTCCATTTAAACGTATTAATCAAAAGGACGATTGGTACAATCTTTTAGATGCCTCGGGAAATAAGTTTTGGTTACACAAATCTACTTTATGGCGTCCGCAAAAAGTAAGCACGATCAAGTTTTGACACAACTAATAATTCTTCTTCTGTTTAAGGGAGAAGGAATTGAAGCTTTTGTTGCACGAATAATATGCAATAAAAATTCTACAATGTATTGTTTTGATACAGACCAAAGGATTTAATTTCTTACAAACATTGCTATGCGCTATAATGTTTTGTCTAGGGCCTAAGTCAAGATCAGGAAATTGAAAAATAAGACTTTTGTTAAGTAGTTAGCTGATTTAAGAAATTTTAAGAAATAATTCTTGCAAAAGTCATAGAAAACATGTGTAAATAGTTCAGTTCCAATTTGGCACTATTACAAGTGTCCATTAATTAGGGGGGGGGAACTCAATGGAAGATTTAAAGCCTGAATTAGTAGCTAAATGTAAATCTAAATTACTGGAAGCGAAATCAGACATACTTAACAGAGTCCGTGAAGCCAAAGAAGGTTTGAATAAGAATTTTGACGACTCCAAGGGAGGCGACGAAGGAGATCAAACTCTTCGTGCTTTGGCAGAAGCCGAATTCTTAAATATGAATGAGAGACTAAGAAGTCAGCTAGTAGAGATTGAAATGGCCTTAGCCAGAATTGAGTCTGGAGGTTATGGGCTTTGTGAAGAAACAGAAGAAGCTATTGAGTCGGAAAGACTTTTAGCTATTCCTTGGACTCGATTAAGTATAGAGGGTGCTGAAATTCGCGAAACTATGCAAAAGAGATACGCAAGAAGCTAATTATTTTTAAATAGTATTTTTTTAATCTCCGTCAAGACCACTTCATATGTAGAAGCATCTTGATGGGGAGCAAAGAGCATTCCGAAATAAATACCAAAAATAGCATTGCGAACACTTGGGTTCTCAATTTTATAGTGACGTTCAATTTTCTTTAAAAATTCCTTTTCAATCTTACGAAGCTCATCACTTAATTCAGAGGAACCCTGAAGGTGCTCTAAGAAAAACAAACACAAATAAGGCGCGTTTTCGTAAGTCTTACGTGCTTTATTCATAGAGCTAACAAAATCACCCATATTCCAGAGCTCTTCTCTTTCAGAGGTGAGACCAGCCAATTCACTTCCGATAAGCTTAACTGCTTCATTGAGAATTTTAGCCTTAGAGCGCCCAAAATAATAATATATTAATGATCGAGTGATGCCACTTTTTCGTGAAAGATCAGAAAGAGTCCATTTTAGATGCCCTTTTTTAACGTCCAATTCCAATGCTGCATTTAAAATTTTCCAATAGTTTTCGTCGATCTTATTTTTAATACTCATAGGGTTATCCTAACCAACAAGATTTTAGCTAGCAAGTGGGGATTAAGCTCGCAAGAATTATACAACATAGTTTTTTTGCATAACAAGCGCCATTGTGGCTAGTGAAACGGAATCCGTGAGCATGCAGCTCAAGTGAGTTTAACTATGTATTAATTTTTGGTAAAGGTTCTTTGTCCATAAGTAACTCGGATAAATTTTGTTCATGGGCGATAGCTTCAATTTCTTTTCTTGTATAAAGTTTGCCTTTGCCTACCCCTGGACAAAACTGAGCCACTTCTTTTTTCCAAGTCTTTGCTTGTAGAACTTCTGGCCAGAATGGCCAGGTTCGGCATTGTGTAGGTCGGGCAGAATAAATACTGCATTTGTTATCTTTAAGAAAGAGACATTCTAGCTCATGTGGAGAAGTTTTAAGACGGTAATATCCCTCATTGGACACACAATATTTTTTAGTAAATTCACCTAACCTAAGTTTAAAAAATTTAGCCATATTTATTCTGTCATTTTTATCGAGATAAACATAGCCATACTCGCCACGAGAAATACAACATTTGCCGGAGCCCTGACACTGAAATTTTAATCCTTTATTATACCAATTTCCCTTTTTCATTTTTTCTAACCAATCAGTTTATAAATGATTATTGCCACAACAATTATTGCCCCTATGGCCATGGTGATCCGCTCAAAATATAATTCAATAAATGCTCTTATTTTAGGACCGTAAAAGTAAATCAAACCACCTTCTATGCAAAAACGCAAAGTGCGACTTATCAAAGATCCTAAGAAAAAGGGAATCAAGGCAATATGAGCCACTCCTGCAGCTAAGGTGAAAACCTTAAAGGGAATGGGAGTGAATCCTGCCATAAATATGGTCCAGAATGCATTTTCCTGGAATTTATTAAGCACTAATTGGAATTTTTCTGGTGAAAAAATATAATTAAAGAAAAAGTCTTGGCTTCCCTCCCAAAATAAATGACCTAAAAAATAACCCAAACCACCTCCAAGTACCGAAAAAATACTAGCAAGAAGTGCGTAACCAATAGCTTTTTTGGGTTTGGCGGTGGAAACGGCCATCAAAAAGGGGTCCACTGGAATTGGAAAGAAAACTGACTCACAAGAGGCTAATAAACACAGAAAGTGAATGCTTTTTTCGTTTTCGGCCCAATTCATTACCCAATCATAAAGTTTGCGAAACAAAATATTGGGATTGTATTTTCTGACAACTGCCAGCATGTTGTCTCCTTGCGTCGGTAGGGGAGTGACTCTTTATTATGTGCTTGATTAATTATCTTTGTTTTATAAATTAATGCAGTCGGTAAGTAGCTTTTCCGCGCCGCAAAATTTAGAGAGGGAAAGTCACTCCCACATACTGAGAGTCGTCTTAGGAGGAAGTCAATGTTCAAGTATATTAGTGTATCCACCATCTTATTTGGTTTATTAATTGGGTCTGGTGTTTTAGCTGTAGATGCAAAAATAAGTATTGCAGAAACAAGGCCTCCACAAGGTGGTGTTTTTTACTATCCTTTAAATGCAGAACCGGAAAGGTTAAATCCAATAAACAGCAATGATTTGGTTTCTCGTTATGTTCAGGAATATGTCATTGAAGGATTGTTAACCACCAATCCTGAAACCTATGCATTAGAACCAGGGCTTGCTGAAAAATGGGAAGAGGGCAAAGATGGGATGTCCTACACCTTTTATTTAAGAAAAGGCGTTAAATTTCACAATGGCGAAGAAGTTACGGCAGAAGTAGTAAAATGGAATTTTGAAGCCAGAATGAACGATGCCTACAAAGCTTTTAATATTCGTCCCTATTTAGAAAACATAAAAGACGTTGAAGTTGTCGATAAGCACACAGTGAAATTCAATATTAAAAAGAAGTATTTTGGTAATTTAGATGCCATCGGTAGCTTTAGTATATTAGGTATTGTGCCTAAGTCTGTTTATGGTGATCCCAAAGATAAAAAAGCCAACAAAGAATTAGTGGGAACAGGGCCTTATGTTTTAGAAAAATATAACAAAGGCAGCCTTATACGATTAAAGAGAAATCCCAATTGGTGGGGTTATAAAGCGGAATTGCCAGCGGGTCTTAAGGGCACTTTTAATTTTGACAACATTCAATTTCGTATTGTTAAAGAGGACAATGTAAGATTGGAAATGTTAAAAAAAGGCAATTTGGATTTTTCTGAACTCACTCCCGAACAATATGTTAAACAAACAGAAGGCAAGCCTTGGGGGACGAAGGTTTTAAAAAAAGAAGTTATGAACAATTCGCCAAAGTCTTATGGTTTTGTGGCCTGGAATTTTAAAAATCCTATTTTCCAAGATAAAAATGTGAGAGTAGCTTTAGCTCACTTAATGAATCGCGAACTTATGAATGAAAAGTTCAGATTTAACAAATCAATTCTGGCAACAGGCCCATGGTATGTCCAAAGCCCATATGCCGATAAGGATGTAAAACCCTTTAACTACAACACGCAGACCGCTAAAGATTTATTAACAAAAGCGGGATGGAAAGATACAGATAAAGACGGAATCTTAGATAAGCTTATTAATGGGAAAAAAGTTTCTTTTGTATTTTCGTTAATGTATGCTAACCGCGACTCAGAAAAGTACTTTACTATTTATAAAGAGGACCTTAAAAAAGCGGGAATTATTGCAAATCTCAAAGTCGTTGAGTGGAATTCTTTTGTTAAATCATTGGATGAACAAAAGTTCGATGCTGTAGCTCTAGGCTGGGGGGGCGGAAGCGTAAATAACGACCCCAAACAAATCTGGCACACGGAAAGCTCTAAAGCTGGTGGATCTAATTTTATTTCTTATTCAAATAAAGAGGTGGATAAACTTATCGACGAGGGCAGAACTGTCACCGACAATGATAAAAGAAAGCCTTTGTGGCAGAAAGTTTATCGCTTGATTGCCGCAGATGCACCCTATGCATTTATGTTTATTAATAAATTTGAAAACTATGCAGTAACTAGCCGTATGGGATTACCAAAAGACACATTTCAATATGAAGTGGGCCTATCTCACTGGTGGGTAAAGTAGTTCATGTGGATTTATTTTGTTAAAAGATTTGCCATGATTCTCCCAACTTTATTTGGGATAACATTGCTATCTTTTACTATTATTAATCTTGCACCTGGTAGTCCTTTAGAACAGCAAATACAAAAAATGAAATTCGCTAGCGGTGCCACGGGGGCTTCTGGTGGAGGCCTAACTACTTATGGTGTTTCCGAAGAAGTATTGGAGGCATTGAAAGTACAATATGGATTTGATAAGCCACTTTTAGTTCGTTACTGGATTTGGCTTAAGAATGTATTCACTCTTGATTTTGGTGATAGCTTTTCTACCTATGACCCTGTTATTGACATGATCATAGAACGTTTTCCGGTTTCAATGCAATTTGGATTGGTTTCGTTATTTCTTATGTATTTAATTTGCATTCCTCTGGGAGTGTTAAAAGCCGTAAAAGACGGAACTCATTTTGATGCTTTTTCTAGCTTTATACTTTTTGTAATGTACTCCGTACCATCGCTTATGTTGGGGATTCTACTTATTGTATTTTTCGCTGGTGGAAGTTTCTTTGATTGGTTTCCTTTGGGCGGGCTTTATTCCGAAAATTATGAAATGCTAACTTGGTCTCAAAAAATTATAGACCGTGTCCATCACTTTATTTTGCCGATGGCTTGTTACATGATTGGTAGTTTTACGGTATTGACCTTTTTAATGAAAAACTCTCTCTTAGATGTAATTAAAATGGATTACATTCGTACGGCGCGAGCCAAAGGTTTGGACGAGAGAAAAGTTATTTATAAACACGCTTTGAGAAATGCTTTAATCCCACTGGCGACGGGATTGAGTTCGATATTAGGTATTTTTCTTGCGGGGTCGATTATTATTGAACAAATATTTGGTTTAGAGGGGATCGGATTGTTAAGTTACAAAGCCGCATTAGATAGGGATTACAATGTTCTTATGGGGCTCATATTCATTCAAAGTATATTGATGTTAGTAGGTAGAATTATTAGTGACTTTTTATATATAATTATAGACCCAAGGATTGACTTTAAGTGATTGAAAGACTGATTAAAAATGATTTAACTCTAAAAAGATGGCGTCGTTTTAAAAAGATAAAACGGGCCATGTTTTCTTTATGGGCATTTGGGTTTATCATTTTTTTAAGTGTGACCGCTGAGTTTTGGGCAAACAATAAACCCATTATCATGAAATATGAAGGCAGTTATTATATGCCTATTTACAATTACTACCATCCGTCTGTTTTTGGTCAGACAGAAAATATGGTCACAGACTATAAGAAATTTGATTTTACAGGGGACAATTGGGCCCTTTGGCCAATAATTAAATGGGACCCCTTTGAATCCAATAAAATGGTAGACGATTATCCTTCATCACCTTCCGACAGCAATTGGTTTGGTACGGATGACAGAGGCAGAGACGTCATTTCCCGACTCATATATGGTTTCCGCTACTCCATGAGTTTTGCCTTTTCTGTATGGTTCGTTTCATATCTTATAGGAATTGTGGCAGGTGCAATAATGGGCTATAGCGGTGGAAAATTGGATTTAATTGGGCAGAGAGTTGTCGAAGTATTTGAATCAATGCCCATACTTTTACTGCTAATTACCCTTGTCTCCATTTTTACAGCGGGCATGTGGGTACTTGTGATTTTTACTTCTTTTTTCGGCTGGATGATGATTTCACAATACGTAAGAGGGGAATTTTTGCGTTTACGTAAATTAGAATTTGTAGAAGCCGCAGAAGCCATGGGAGCCAGCAAGGCGAGAGTTATATTTAAACATATACTTCCAAACTCACTGGGACCAGTAGTTACTTTTTCTCCATTTACTATTGCCAATCTTATTTCATATTTGGCTATTCTTGATTATTTAGGTTTTGGTTTACAACCTCCCACTCCCAGTTGGGGTGAATTACTACAGCAGGCTTATAAGAACTTTACTATTGCTTGGTGGTTAGCAGTGTTCCCCTCACTGGTATTGTTTTTTACTCTTGTGATTTTGAGTTTGATTGGGGAGGGGGTGCGGGATGCCTTTGACCCCAAAAAAGTTTCCAAATAAATAGTTCACACTTCATGCCATCTTCAAGATCTTGAAAAGGGCTTCCTCCCTGCGACCTACTTTATGTAGGCCTCAGTCGGTCGCACTTTTCAAATCTTGAATCTGACATAAATTGTGAACTATTTTTCGTTGTACACATAGGCCAAAATTCAGAGATCTTGAAAAGGGCTCCCTCCCTGCGACCTACTTTCGTAGGCCTCAGTCGGTCGCACTTTTCAATTTTAATATTTTTAGAAGGCTAGACCCAATAAAATGCGTAAATATCCACCTTGCTCGGTTTGAAGTTGTTCGCCATCTAATTTTTGACCTTGAAGGAACAATAGGCCGCCATCAAAACCAAGCAAAAATTGTTTTAAAGAAACAACAGATATCACACCTGCTGTATAGGAGAGGCCAATACTAAAATCTTTATCTGAAGAACTAGAATCTGAGAGTGCAGTTAGGGTGGAACTAGCTGTAACCGGGATGACTAAACCCAAAGTTCCAGTAATTGTCACGATATCATCTATAAATTTGTAACCAACAAAAGGTGTTAACAAATTAACTTTATATTCGGCATTATAGGTCGCAGTAGTTACACTTTCAGTTAGAATCTGTATTTTTCCACCGTAAACATAGGGTTTATTTAAAACAGTTTTTATAAAATCTACCCCAATGTCTGTGTATTCATTGGGTAAATTAACAAGAGCTGTAGATTGATAAAATTCAGTGGAAACATTTGCATATTGGTAGCCAAAATGGACGAAGGCACTCCAGTCATATTTCTTTTTATTAAATGTGCCATAAGATGAAGCGGGCTGAAAGCTAAGTTCACCCTTGTTTATTGGAGTTTCATCAGCCTCATTAAATGTTTTTTCTAAGTCATCTGCGGTTTCACTTATTTCTTGTTCTGCTGAATTATTTTTAAGGTCGGAATCTTCTTCCTCTTGATTCTGCGCTTGATCCTTATCTTGTTCTGGTTCAGAATCACCAGATTCTACAAAATCATCTGTTTCGAAATCGATCTCATCATCGTCAGTTAGATCGTCACTTCCACCAAAATCTAAATCTTGGTCTACATTATCCACTTCTGCTTCAAAAAAATCATCCTGAGCAGAGGCTGTAGAATGGTAGGCTATGCAAAGATTAAATAAAAATAAAAAACTAAATAAATATTTTATAACAGGTCTCTTCACTGCCTCACCTTGTCTTTCCATTTAGTTTGTGGGTAAAGAAACTCAATAGGGAAACTAAGAGTAACTAATGTTGTTGTGTAAGAGGCATCTATTTCTAAACTGCCGGCATCACCACCTAATGCCGCTCTAATAAATTCAAGGCTTAAAAGAGTGTCCATATTTAAATAATAACCAATAGCATATCGACTGCCTCCACCAGATAAAGTCGTTCCAAAAACATTGCTACTGACTCTAAGGTCTAAACCTAAAAAAGTTCTAATTGGAATATTCCAGTCCCAACCTAAACCAATCCCTATATTAGTTTGAGCCTGAGATGAGCCTGCCGGCAAACCTGATAAGTTTACAATGGAGTAGCGGAAATCAGTAACAACATAAACATAATCTACAAAATATCCGAACTTAAAACCCACTGATGGTGAGGTGTAAGTGCTATAGCTTCCATCCGTTGTCGCCGATAGGCTTGTTGAGCCTTTGCCATAACCAACTATAGGTTCAAAATACATAGAAGCAAAGCTGCAAGAGCTTGTAAATAAAATGATGAAAATCAAAGGAGCTCGTATCATTCGTTTCATTATTAACTATTTTTCAAAGTTGGGCACAGATGACTGCGTTGCAGCATCACTAAATTTGCTAAATAGTCTCACCATTTTAGTTCGAAATTTATTGTTCTCACTTAAGGCAACAAAGATAGCTGTCAGAGTAATGGTAATTGGAATAACTGCAAAAATAACATCCTGTAACCACTGCCCACCTTCGAGCCCTCTTTGAAGAGGAATGGTAGCAAGTACAGCACAGGCCAGTCCACGAGGGCCCATTGCTGTACTGACCATGGCATCAAGAAGAGAATATTTTTTGGGATGAAACAACATGCGGATAGATAAGTAACGAGTAGCAAAAATAAGTACAGAAATGATAATTGCTATGAGCACTATTTTCCAGTTTGAAAATTTAATTAAAAGTCCAAGGTATAAAAAGAAAAAAGATCTTAATAGAAAAGTAATTTCTGATAATAGAGACATATCATTAAATGAAACTGCAACGGTGCTGACATTGCTTTTTAACCAAGTGGGTAAAAGGTCTAAATTAGCTAAGGTAAAGCCTAAAGTTAAAACACCGATGGCTCCATTGTGGTGGGAAGCTTCAATCAATCCATATGTAAGCATGGCCCAAGCCTCTCCGGCAAAAGCCATAGTCAGTAGGCGAGAGTATTTCTTTTTAACCCAAGCCCATGTCAGACCACTACCAATTCCAACTAAACCAGAAATAACAGTTTTAGGGCCTATACCCACGATTAATTCCTGAACACTAAAATGACCAGAGATAAATGCATCCGTAAGTACCAAGAAAATAACGATAGCTAATACATCTGTAAAAGCAGACTCCAAGCCCAAAATGGTTTTCGTATTATCAGATATTGAAAGCTGTTTGACCATAGGTATAACTATTGCCGATGAAGTACTGCCAATACCAACTCCTAACAATAGAGATATCGATAGGGGTTGAAAAGCAAAGGCATAAGCAATCAAGGTTCCAGAAATCATTATTAACAAAAACCCAGAAAAAGTAAGGCCCAGTGCCGGAAGACTGGAACTTAATAGATCTTTTGCACTTAGATGAAGTCCACCTTCATAAAGAATGACAATAAGTGCAGTGGTGGAAATAACGCCTCCCACTTTTCCAAAATCCGAGGCGTCGATAAATCCTAGAAGAGGACCTAAAGTGTAGCCCAAAGCGACAAGAATTAAAAGGTCGGGAATTTTCGTTTTTTCGAAAAACCAACTCAGAGCATGTCCTAAAAAGAATAAAATTGCTATACCAATGATGACTGTTGACATAACATGAATTCTAAACGGGAACTTATCGAACGACAAGGAAACAGTTATGAGATGGAGTACATTAATACTTATTTTTTTATTTCAGTCCCAATTAAGTGCACAAAATAGAAATTCAGAAATAACTTGTGAACCCAAATGGGAAAATAAGAGAATTATTGGGTTTACTTGTCCAGAACTTCATGAGGAGAGCCTTTTAAGTAAGTTGGGTTTAAATAGTTCTGATATCCTTTTAGAGTACAATGGCCGGGCCATTGACAGTTACAGAGATATGCAGCGTTTTTATGAGCTTCTCCACGCACGAGGAACGATGAAAATAAAAATCAAACGTAATAACCAAACTTTAATGGTTGAAAATAAAAATAAATAGAAATCTAAAAGTATAAATAATTATTAATCATCAGGGTCTTCGAGATAAGTATAACCAGAAAGAGCTTGTGTATAATAATTCATTAAAAGTTTGGCTTCTTGAGTGGTGATTTTTCCTTCAGCAATGCTTTTTTCACTGGATTCACGGATCTTTTCAACCAATTCTGGCTTATTGTATTCCACATAGCTAAGAACCTCTTCCACAGAATCACCTCTAACTACACCAGCAATTTTGTATCCTTTGCCATCCTCACAAGTAGAGACATGAACAGCGTTTGTATCGCCAAACAAATTGTGTAAATCTCCCAAAGTCTCTTGATAGGCTCCGGTTAAAAAGACACCTAAGTAATAAGGCTCATTGTAATTTAATTCATGGACTTCAAGATAGCCTTGGGTACCACCGGCTTCTACATCTATAAATTTATCCAACTTTCCATCCGAGTCACAAGTCATATCCACTAAAATTGCGCGACGGTTTGGTGCTTCATTGAGTCGGTGAATGGGCATGACTGGAAAAATTTGATCAAGAGCCCAGCAGTCAGGTAAGGATTGGAAAATAGAAAAGTTACCATAATAGGTATCAGAAAGTTCTTTTTCCAAATCCCAAAAAATACCCTCGGCATCTTCACTTTCTTTGGCTATTTGTACCATTTTTGTCGTAATGGCCCAGTAGAGATCTTCTGCCTTTGCTCTTTGTTCGAGACTTAAAACTCCATATGAAAACATATTCATAGTGTCGCGCTTTTTTTCTAAAAGATCATTGTAGAATTCGTTAAGATTTTTAGGATCTAATTCTTTATAGATATCATGAAGCTCACGTACCAAACGAGTGTCTTTATCTGAAACCTTGATATCTAAATGGGGTTTAGAAATACGATTTTCGCCCAAAACATTGAAAATCAAGATAGAACTATAAGCCACTAATGAGCGGCCGGCCTCGGTTATAATATCTGGTGCGGGTATTCCCTTTTCTTCGCAACCCGATTGGATAATGGAAATGACATCATTGGCATATTCTTGTTCATTGTAATTGGTTGAATTGTCGGTACCACCACCAGATCCGTCATAATCTACCCCTAGTCCACCACCCACATCTAAATATTTTAATGAAGCGCCTAATGTATAGAATTCTGTAAAAAAACGAACGGCTTCTTTTAATGAGCTTTTAATGGCTTGTATGGATGTAATCTGAGAACCAATATGGAAGTGCAAAAGTTCCAGAGAATCTAAAAGATCTTCACTTTTTAAAACTTCAATTCCCAATACAATTTCAGAAGGTGTTAAACCAAATTTAGATTTTGCTCCAGAGGATTCCACCCACTTACCAGCCCCTTGGGCATTGAGTTTTGCCCGAAATCCAATTTTGGGACGAATATTTAATTTTTTTGAACCCTGAATAATTAAATTTAACTCTTCGAAACGATCCACAACAATATAAGTATTTCTTCCTAATTTTTGTGAAAGCAGTGCCGTTTCAATATACTCAACATCCTTAAAGCCATTGCAAATAATCAGTGCATCTTCCGTATTCATCAAAGCCAAAGTGATTAAAAGTTCTGGTTTGCTACCACACTCTAAACCTAATCGACGAGATTTCCCAAAATTTACAATTTCTTGAATAAGATGATTTTGTTGATTCACTTTTATTGGAAAAACACCTTGATATTTTCCAGTGTAGTTATAATCCTTCATGGCCTTTTCAAAACAATTGGATAATAGTTCCACACGGGCTTTTACTATATCGGGTAAGCGAATTAAAATAGGGGGATTGATTCCACGGTCATTGAGGTCTTTGGTAAGCTCGAATAAATCTATGGAAGAGCCATTTTTGCCATGTGGTAATATTTCGACGTTTCCTTTATTGTTAATCTTAAAATAACCACTCGACCAGTTGTCGATTCCATAGAGTTTAGAACTTTTCTGATAATCCCAGCTCATGTTTCTCCTATTTTACAATCAGGTTTAGTATCTTACCTGGCTTGTAAATGACTTTTACTACAGTTTTATTTTCAATAGCATTCAAAAACGAAGTTGAATTTTTAGCAAGTGATATTGCCTCAACTTCTGTTGTTTCCAGGTTTACTTGGATAGTTCCACGCATTTTACCATTGACCTGGACCCCCATTTCTAATTGATCATCTTTGGCTAGATCATTACTGTATTCTGGCCATGCCGCGGTGGAGACCAACCCACTGCCACCTAAAGATTGCCAAATTTCTTCACTAATATGAGGGGCAAAGGGCATCATTAACTGACTGAGAGTTTTTAAAATAAATTTGGGTTTTACTTTTTCTTTATACAAGTCATTGATTAAAATCATCATGGCAGAAATGGCCGTGTTGAAACTGAGCCTTTCAATATCTTCAGTAACTTTTTTTATAGTTTTATGATAGGAGCGAAGAATGTTTTCTGAAACTTCCTCGGTCTCTTCGACGACTAAATTGCCATTTTCATCGTAAATAAGGCGCCAGACTCTTTCTAGAAATCTTCGTATTCCCTCGATTCCGTTAGGGTCCCAAGGCTTATCCTTATCGAAAGGTCCAATAAAGCTGATATACATTCTAGCTGCATCCGCACCGAATTCTTTTTGGATTTCATCGGGGTTTATAACATTTCCACGAGATTTAGACATGCGATATCCATCGGGCCCCATAACGGTGCCTTGATGGGCTAATTTTTGAAAAGGTTCCTTGTGAGAAACCAATCCAATATCAAAAAGTACCTTTTGCCAAAAGCGGGCATATAAAAGATGACCAACGGTATGTTCTGGACCGCCAACATAAAGATCTACAGGCATCCAATAGTCTTGGGCTTCAAAGCTAAAAGCTTCTTGGTCATTTTTAGGATCACAATAACGCAAAAAATACCAGGATGAACCAGCCGAGCCGGGCATGGTATCAGCAATTCGGCTGCCTTCCTCCTTAGTTAAAGAATTAAAGTAATTCATAAATTCTTTATTTCTTGCTAGAGGGGGTTCTCCCTCTTCGGAAGGTTGGTAGTCTGGAACGTTTGGTAATAATACAGGCAATTCGGACTCTGGAATGCTTTTTAATTCACCATTTTTGTATTTTACAATGGGAAAAGGCTCTCCCCAATAGCGTTGGCGGCTAAACAGCCAATCTCTTAATTTGTAATTGATTTGTCTTTTGCCAATTTTATTTTTCTCTAAGTGTTCAATCATTTTTTCAATGGCAAATGTTTTCTGGTGTCCATTTAAAAAACCAGAATTTACGAGAGTTCCCTCGCCTTCGAAGGGGAGAGGTTCTTGACTTTCTAAAACTCTCTGGATGGGAAGTCCAAAGTGACTGGCAAAATCGAAATCTCTTTGATCATGACCTGGCACAGCCATGATAGCCCCAGTTCCGTAGTCCATCAAAACATAATCAGCCAACCAAATTGGGATTTTTTCACCACTAACAGGATTTACCGCATAAGATCCAGTAAACACACCGGTCTTATCTGTACTTGCCTTTCTGTCGATTTCACTCTTTTTTTGAGCTTGATCTATGTATAGATTTACTTTGGACATCTGTTCTTTTGTTGAAATTTCTTTTGCGAAAGGGTGCTCGGGTGCCAGCACCATAAAAGTGGCACCATATAAAGTGTCTGGGCGTGTAGTGAATACTTCTATTGTTTTGTCAGAGTGTCCATCGACTTGAAATTGAACACTAGCACCTACACTTTTGCCAATCCAATAACGTTGGGCCTCTTTTGTCTTTTCAGGCCAATCCAATTCATCAAGATCAGATATTAATCGCTCTGCATAGGAAGTTATTTTTAACATCCATTGTTTCATGGGAAGGCGCACAACAGGATGATCACCACGCTCACTTCTGCCATTCACCACTTCTTCGTTTGCTAAAACAGTTCTTAAAGCGGGGCACCAATTCACAGGTACTTCTTTCTGATAGGCAAGTCCCTTTTCAAAAAGTTTTAAAAAAATAAATTGAGTCCATTTGTAAAATTTGGGGTCACAAGTGGAGAGCTCACGACTCCAATCAAAACTATAACCAAGGGTCTTAAGTGTGTTGCGAAAACTCTGAATAGCTTTGTCTGTTGTTTCGGCAGGGTGGACACCGGTTTTAATGGCATACTGTTCTGCTGGCAAACCAAAAGAGTCATAACCCATTGGGTGGAGGACATTAAAGCCTTTAGCTCTTTTGAATCGAGCGACAATGTCTGTTGGTGTATACGAGGCTAAGTGTCCTACATGAAGACCTTTACCTGAAGGATATGGAAACATATCTAAAGCGTAAAACTTAGGTTTACTCTTATCGAGCTCAACTTTGAAACATTGAGCCTCTTCCCAGGCTTTTTGCCACTTTTTTTCTATCTTTGTGTGATTAAATGTCATTTTTTTGTTGATAATCGAAGCGCTGCCTATAGTCAATGAATGAGATTATTGGCAAAGATTAGTTACAATGATTTCCATGATGCAGAAATACAGAAATGATGATCCCGATCAAAACAAAGGTGAAATTGAAAATTCAACAAGAATATTGTTAGTCGATGATGACACTTCCAATCTGGAAGTTCTCGAAAAGGCCCTATCGCTGGAAGGTTATGATGTCAGAGCCATAAACGAGGCACCTGATGTAATAGAATTAATAAATAAGTGGAACCCCCATTTGGTTATTCTGGATGTTTTAATGCCACAAATGGATGGGTTAGATCTAGTAAAGCGTATAAGGCAGAAATCCAATTATGTATCTGCTTTATTCCTATCAGCAAAATCCGAAACAGGAGACATAGTTGCTGGTTTGGATGCTGGCGCGGATGATTACATTTGCAAGCCCTTTAAGCTGGAAGAGCTGTTGGCACGCATAAGAGCTAAATTGCGCATTAAAAATTTGCAGGATCAACTCACTGAAGCCAATGTACGATTAAAGCAATTAGTGGAAATTGACGATTTGACAGGTCTGAACAACATGCGTTCACTTTATTATCGCTTAGATGGCGAATTGTCTCGCTGTCGCCGTTTTGGTGGATCTTTATCTGTAGTGATGATGGATATGGATCGCTTTAAAAATGTGAATGACAAAAATGATCATCTTTTTGGAAGTTACGTGTTGTCAAAAGTGGGTGAAGTGATTCGAGCAAATGTTAGAAAAATTGATCATGCTGCCCGCTATGGTGGCGATGAATTTATTATGATTTTATCTGAAGTGAATTTAAACGGAACCATTATTTTTTGTGAACGACTTCGCAAATCTATTGAGACACAAATTTTTGAGCTCAATAATCAGAAAACTAATGTGACTTGCAGCTTGGGCTTTGCCATTTTGAATGACAGAAAATCCGTTGTAGATGCCATAGAATTGGTCAAGTTAGCTGATCGAGCTCTGTATGAGGCCAAAGATGCTGGAAGAAATTGTATTTGTTATTATGATCTCAGTATTAAAAATCAAGCTCATGCTATTAGGGTGAGTTAACTAATGAAGTTCTCTTTACAAGAAAATTTGAACCTCTTTCAGTTTTCTAATCTAGATATAAAAACTTTGGTTGTTGAAAGCAAATATTTGAAAGGAAATCCTTTAGGGGATTCCACTAAAAGATCGAATCCTATTTTGTGTCCTAAGAACATTCCACTTCCCCTTCCAGTAGTTTTTGTTTTGTCTGGTTTTACTGGTAATGGAGGCAAGTATTTTAATCAGCAGTCTTTTAAAGAGGGCTCAGTAGAAATATTAGCTAATGCTATTACCAAAAAACAGGCACCCAAAGCCATATATGTGTTTGTGGATGCCCTGACTTTTTGGGGAGGAAGCCAGTTTATAAACAGCAAAGGCAGTGGAAAATACGAAGATTATATAATAAAAGAACTAGTCCCTGCGGTGAGTGAAACTTTTCAGACAAGAAAAGAAGCCCAATTTTGGGCTGTGACGGGGGGTTCTAGTGGCGGATATGGAGCTATCCATCTCGCCAGTAAATACCCTCATGTTTTTGGAAATTGTGCCGCCATTGCCCCAGATTGTTTTTTTAATTTGAGTTTACTGCCTGAAATCTATTCTGCTTGGCCCTATATTCAAAAGTGGGGAGGGGTAATTGGTGTTAAAAAAGCTTTAAAAGATGGGAAAATTTGGGGTCGCAAAGAGGCTCATAATATAATAAACGCCATTGGTATGGGAATTTGTTACTCTCCCAAAGGAAAAGAGGATGTTCATTGGCCAATCAATGATTATGGTGAATTAAATACTAAAGTTTGGCAAAAATGGTTAAGACACGACCCATTGGTCTTTTTGCAGAAAAGAAAAAATCAACTCAACAATTTGAAAAATGTTTATTTAGATGTTGGGGCCTTCGATCAATTTCATTTACAATATGGTTCAAGGCAATTATTAAAAATATTTAAAAAAAATCATATTCATGTGACTTACAGTGAATTTCAAGGCAATCATTTTGACATTAGTGATCGCAAAGTTTTTTTATGGAAGTGGTTAAATGACATCTTTTCTAAATGTAAGTGAGCAAAGGCAAAGGAATTTTGCAGCAATAAGTTCCCTGCTTATCGGCACAACTTTAATGTTTTTTAAATTTTGGGCATATAACCTCACAGGTTCGGAAGCCATTCGTTCTGATGCGTTTGAAAGTATAGTCAATGTATTCACTGCTGGTTTCGCCATATTTGTAATTTATTATGCAGCCAAACCCGCCGATACGGATCATCCCTATGGTCATGGCAAAGTAGAATATTTCTCGGCTGCCTTTGAGGGTGGCCTTATTTCTTTTGCGGCATTGTATATTATCATAGAAGGTATTAGAGCTTTGTTGGGTGATCATAAATTAAAGAATTTAGATTCGGGTTTAAATATTACTTTTGCTGCGGGTGTTGTGAATCTCCTTTTAGGTTGGTTCTTGATACATATGGGAAAAAAAAATAAATCCTCTGCCTTGAGGGCCAGTGGTCATCATGTAATTTCTGATTTTGTTACTAGTGCTGGAGTCGTATTAGGTTTAGTAATTGTTAAATTGACCAATATATTCTGGATTGATGCGGCTGTGGCTATTTTTGTTGGTTTGTATTTGGCATATACTGGAATTAGATTAGCAAGGGAATCTATTGGTGGTTTATTGGATGCAGAGGATATCAATTTATTAAAAGAGCTGGCAGAAGTTTTTCAAAAAAGTATGATTCCCGGAATCATCCAACTTCATCATGTTAAGATAATTAGATCGGGATTCTATCATCACATAGATGCCCATGTGGTGTTGCCAGAGTTTTGGGATGTGGCCCATGTACACGAAAAAGTGAATGAATTTGAAAATAAAGTTATTAAAAATTACCATTTTAATGGTGAAATGAACTTTCACATGGACCCATGTCGCCGAGTTTATTGCAAGTTTTGTAACCTAGAAAATTGTTCTTTGAGACAAGAAGAATTTAAAGAAAAGATGCAGGTGAATATCTCGCAATTGAGATCAAGAGATGAACCCAAAGAATTCCTAAAATAAATTCGGCTACAAACTTTCGAACAAAAAACAAGAAAAAAACCAGATAAAACAGCTATGGATAAAGCTCAATTAGTAAAAATGTCTAAAAATTAGATGAAATCCATGTATATATTTCACCTTACCGGATCATGACTACTCGTCCGCAAGGTCCGATGTTAAACGCATAAAAGTCAAAAAGAGAAGATAAATAGAGCTCAAATTTAGTTCAACGAGATTCCTCATTTAAAGCCCACCAAGTTTATACAATACGAGCTCAAAAGAGAGGTTTATGAAAAGGTGGATAATTAGTGCCAGTTTACTGGCCACGACGGCGCATGCCACAAATAAGATCAATTGTGAGCAGGTCAAGAACGATGATTTAATGTGCTTGGCTTGCAACATATATCATGAAAGTGGAAACCAAAGCCTAAATGGTAAGATTGCTGTAGGGGCTGTAACAATTAATAGAGTTAAAAGTCTTTATTACCCCAATTCGATTTGTCGTGTTGTTTGGCAAAAGAAGCAATTTTCATGGACCAATGATGGAAAGCCCGACCTGACAGGAAACACTGATTCTTGGAAACAATCTAAAAAAGTGGCTACAAAATTTTTAAAGCCAACAGGACGTCCCTTTGGAATTTATGAGGACCCCACTCAATGTGCACTTTTTTACCATGCGGACTATGTGAGCCCTTCTTGGAGAAAAGGTAAATACATGAAGAAAACAACAAAGATAGAGAATCATATTTTCTATCGCAATGTAGCCTTGGGTTGTCCGACCGAAGACACTTTGGCGGTATCTTTGACTGCAATTCCTCCAACAAAGTTGAATAACTAGTAGCCCCCCACTGCACCTTCACCGCGGCTGTCAAAAGCCGCCTCAAGGGCTCCGTTATTCTTTAAGCGTACGGCATTGACCCTACCTATAAAGGCTTTTTCTTCTAAGACATGACCCTTAGTTAGCAGCCCTTTTTTAGTTGCCGGTTGTAATCTCCATTCATCTATATATAAAACATTTGGTAAAAACTGATGGTGTACACGGGGTGATTGAATGGCTCGATCTATATCCATATTTCTAACAAGGGAATTGTAAATTACTTGTAAAACTCCACTTATAATTGTGGGACCACCTGGCGCTCCAAGCGAAAGAATAACTTTCCCGTCTTTTTCAACGAGTGTTGGACTCATGGAACTTAATGGCCTTTTACGGGCTTGAACATAATTGCCTTTTCCTTGGACTAATCCGTACATATTTGCCTCTCCGGGGTGTGTAGTGAAGTCGTCCATTTCATTATTAAGTGCAATACCGAATTTTTCACTTACAACCGCGGACCCATAGTTACCATTTAGAGTAACTGTAATGGATACGGAATTTCCTTGATCATCTAAAATAGAATAATGTGTGGTTTCATTGCTCTCATTCAGATTTTTATCACTTAATGGTTTTAATTGTTTCGCCTTAGTTAAGTTTATTGATTTGGCCATATCCCCAATATAATTTTTTGAAAGCAATTTCTCGAGAGGATTTTCATGAAAGTCAGGATCACCCAAGAGGGCTCTACCACGAAATGATCTATTTAGAATTTCACCCATGAGATGGAGCTCATCCACACTCATGCTTTCTAAGTTTTCTAGCTTAAGTTGATCTATCAAGCTCAATGCTGTTTTTAATACTACGCCGCCACTACTTGGTGGAGGCATTAGGTAAACGACATAGCCTTTAAAGTTATGAGTTAAAGGTTTTAGCCAGCGAACTTTGTAATCATTTAGATCTTGCAGGCTTAGATCACCGCCAGTATCTTTAACGGTTTTAACAATATCGTTGGCAACGGGACCTGTATAAAAAGCTTTAGGGCCTTGTCTTTTATACATTTTAAGGAAGCTACTGAGAGGCTTCTGTTTTAATAACTCGCCAGCCTGATAGGCTTTTTGATTTTTCAAAAAATGTTGAGCTCCCTTTGGATTAAAGCGGGAAACGCTTATTTCGGTTCTTGCAGTCCATTCACCAGACACATTGAATCCATCCTCAGCCAACTGAATAGGTTCAGAAAAAAGTTCTTTCCAGGAGAGTTTCCCATATTTTTTATGAAGCTCATAAATACCTGCTGCGACACCAGGTACGGCGACGGCAGTTCCACCATTTTGAGAGGCTTCTGGTTTTTTATCTAAATAATACTGAGGGTGAGTTTTTAGTGGCGCAGTTTCTCTGAAGTCTAAAACATCAACGGGATTATTGCCGACCTTTACCATAGCAAATCCACCACCACCAAAAGCTGCAAAATATGGATTAGTAACTGCCAAGGTGAGCCCAACAACAGTGGCTACATCTACAACATTACCACCTTTTTTAATTATTTTTTTCCCTGCTTCCACTGCATAGGGGCTAGGTGCAGAGATTAACATTTTTTTTCCCTCTACGGGTATTGCTTGAGCAATTAGTTGACTGGTCAGAATGAACAAAACAATTAAAAGAATTAAAGTAAAATTTTTTAACATTTGGACTCCTTGCTTATTGCAACAACAATTGATACACAATGCATCATGAGAGAGCGGAAAAGTCTTAATTTAAAACCAATTCAACACATTCGCAATCCCAATAGCTATATAGTCGCTTTACTTGAGGAGTACAACCAGTGGGCCTTTCCAGAAGAAGTGGCCCCGCAATTTAAGGGTCGTTGGCGAAGTGAAGTTTTTTGTGTTGAGGATTTACACCCTTTAGATTTGGAAATTGGGACGGGAAATGGTTTATTTTTTGCCCATCAAGCTTTGTCTCATCCAGAACGATGCCTAGTAGGAATCGAGCGAAAGTTTAAGCCACTCATTCAAAGTATTCGCCGAAGCCTACAAGACGGAGCTAGGAACGCCAGGATGGTGCGTTATGACGCTGAAGTCCCCTGGAATTTGTTTGATAATAATGAACTCAATAATATTTTTATTCATTTTCCAGATCCTTGGCCAAAATATCGTTGGCATAAAAATAGATTAATCCAAGCTGAGTATTTAAATAAATTGTTTAAACTTCAGAACAAGGGAAGTTTTTTAGAATTTAAAACAGATCACAAAGACTATTTTACACAAGCTTTGAAATTATTTAATTGCAGTCCTTACCAAGTAATAGAGTACACCCATGATCTTCACCAATCGGAATTTAATAGAAATAATTTTATTACTCAATTTGAAAGCTTTTTTGTTAATAAAGGTCAACCTATTTACTATGCTAAACTAGAAAAACCCCTCTGAAGTTAAGGCTTGTGAGTTTATTAATTTGGCCGAAAATATTACAAGGTTTTCACCCTTTCTATTCTTCAATCTCAGCCTTAATCAGTCCAATTAACTTGTAGTTTATATTTTTAAATAGTAACAGATGTGAATCTTCGGGGGTGGGTGAGTGTTTAAATTTTTAATTATTTTTTTATTTTTATTTGTAGCAAATCCATCCCAAGCGCTCGACTTAAGTGGTCAATGGCAAAGCGATTCTGGGGAATCAATTAGAATTTATCCAGTAGAAAATGGTTATTTAGCTTACAATAAAATTAATTATGTATATGGCAATGGTCAAGCTACAGGAGAGGAAATTCATTTTTATTGGGTTTTTAAGAAGTTGGCTAAGGATAACAAGATTTCAGGAAAATTAAGTTCCGTGGACACTCATTGGCAGTGTGAAATAAATAATGGAGATGTAAAAGTTCAAGTTTTTGATAATGACCACATACTGCTTTTGTATCCACAAATTAATTTTGAGAGGGTTCAGAGCTATGCTGCAATAGACGAAATCAGAGAAGTTCCTATCCTCTGCAATTATTATTCTCCTTGGGAATCCTTTGAATATATATGTGCTTGGCAAAGGGAAAAAGTCAGTGTGCCAAATTATCATTTAAGAACAGAATGCAAAGTCACAAAGAAGAAATACATTCCCATTGAACTGAAGCGAATAAAATAATATCCAACTCCTATTACCAATAGTCAGTATCTACTGTGATATCTCCAAGGACTGTACATTGACAGCTTAAGCGGCAATCCTTGGGGATATTGTTCATTTGCATTCGTTCTATTTCAAAAAAACTAGCAGGTGACAGGTTTTTTCCACCCTTAACAACTTGGACCCCACATTTTGCGCAGATACCATCGCCACCACATGAGCTAGCAACGGGTCTTCCGGCGACCAGAAGGCTTTTCATTAGATTGGATTTGGATCGCACTTCCAGTGATGGAAATCCTTTTTTAAAATTTATTTTAGGCATGTCGCTTTACTCTAGAGGAAATTTTGCTTACTAATCAAGAGAATTAATTCTATGGAGAAATTATGAGAATTGCCCTCTTGGGTGCCAGCCGTGGCCTTGGCTATGAGGTTGCCAAATTAAGTTTGAATTTCAATGAATTGCTTCTTTCCTCCAGAAAGCTTGAACCTTTACAAACACTAGTAGAAGATAAAAAAAATACAGAATTATATTCCTGTGATTTTAGTCTTAACAGTGCTGTTTTAGATTTAGTTAAAAAAATAAAACAATTTCAGCCGCACAGAATTTGGTATTTTGCCGGCGGAGGACCCTTTGGAAATTTTGGAGAAAAAAATTGGCAGGATCATCAGTGGGCATGGCAGGTCAGTTTTTTGACTCCGGCGCTATTACTTCATTCATTTCTAAAAGAGAATTTCTTAGAATGTGAACAAATAGTTTTTGTAGGTTCAAGTGTTGCTGAAGATCAAGCGGATCCCAAAGCGGCAAGTTATTGTTCTGCGAAACATGCATTAAAAGGATTAATTTCTACAGTAAATCTTGAATCAAATAATAAAGATATTCGCCTCTTTAGCCCCTCTTACATGGATACAAAATTATTGCCACCAAACGCCTATCCGCGTCAGCAGGGGAAGAAAATTCTTTCACCAACTCTCGTGGCGGATGTTTTTTGGAACTGGGCTTTAAATAGTGACGGAGAAAAACATTTTCGCTATAGCTAATATGTGAATTCTTGATTTTTTAAGGAGCAATTGTGGGAAACAAAGTGGAAAATGTGATTATTGTAGGTTCAGGACCAGCGGGTTTGACAGCAGCTATTTATGCTTCCAGAGCCAACTTAGAACCTTTGATGATTGAAGGTGAAGAAGCCGGTGGTCAACTTATGACCACGACAGATGTAGAAAACTATCCTGGCTATCCCGATGGAATCACGGGCCCAGAAATGATGGCTCATTTTCGAAAACAGGCTGAGCGTTTTGGAACACGTTTTATTACAAAAAATGTAAGTCGCGTAGATTTTTCCCAGAGACCTTTTAAAATTTGGATTGGCAATGATGAGTACCAGGCCAAGAGTGTGATCATCACGACGGGAGCCAGTGCGAAGTACCTTGGTTTGGAACAAGAAAAGAAATATTTAGGCCGTGGGGTTTCGGCTTGTGCTACTTGCGATGGAGCTTTTTTTAGAAATCAAATTTGTAGTATAATTGGTGGTGGCGATACGGCAATGGAAGAGGCTCTGTTTTTAACACGTTTCGCCAGTAAGGTTTATGTCATTCATAGACGGGATGAGTTTAGATCCTCAAAGATTATGGCGGATCGTGTACTCAATCATGAAAAAATAGAAGTACTTTGGAACACGGAGCTCCAAGATATTCGTGGAGACAAGAATGTAGAGTCCATTGTGGTTTACAATAATCAAACTAAAGAAGTGAATGAAATGAAGATGGATGGAGTATTTATAGCCATCGGGCACAAACCCAATACAGATTTATTTAAGAAGCAATTGGATATGGATGAAGTAGGTTACTTAAAAACCAAGGGAAAAACTACATTTACAAATATTGAGGGTGTTTTTGCTGCGGGTGATGTCCAAGACTCCCATTATCGCCAAGCCATTACGGCTGCCGGCACAGGTTGCATGGCGGCTATTGATTGTGAACGCTGGTTAGAAGCCAACCCCAATGGCTAAGAAAAAAATCAGTGCTAAAGATTTAGTGCAACATATAGAAAAGATAGCAAAAGAGCGCATGGCTCAAAACAGCCTTGTGTCTCTTACAGAGTATAGAAGGCTTAAATTAAAAAAAGAGCCACATAATATTTTACTCATTGAAGATGACGAATCCATGCGACGAGCTATGAAACGCATATTTGAAGACGATGGGCACAGTGTGATTGCCGCAGCTGATGGAACAGAATTAACAACTCTTATCGATGATAAAATTATAGATTTAATAATATTAGATGTTGGCCTTCCCTGGATTAATGGTTTTGAATTAGCAGAACTAATGAAAGCTCATCAAGATCTAAAAGATATTCCCCTTATATTTGTCTCAGGTCGTGGGCTTACGGAAGATGTGAAAAGAGGCTTTGCTATTGGAGCCGACGACTATATTAAAAAACCCTTCGATATCGAAGATATGCGTTCAGCTGTAAACACCTTGTTAGAGTTAAACCAATAGTTGTTTCCTATCCCTTAAATGCTAATCTAAAAATGTAGAAAATTCAAATTTGGAGGGGGCTTCAATGAATAAAGTATTTCTTTTAGCAATGGCTTTTTTGCTTAGTTCGTGCAACGAAGGGCAAGATGTTATTTTAAAATTATCAGAAACCATTATTTTTAATACTCGTTATAATAAAGCTGTTAAAATGGATGCTGGTGACTATAACATAAAAGTGAGTCATGACAAAAAATCTCAATATCTAAAATTTGAAGTTCCAAGGGAAGATGAAGGGCCAGATTTCCCAGATGATGTGGGTCCAAAGAGAAACCGGCCTTATGAAATACAATTCAAATACACAGATGAAACACAGATACCTGATGATAATGGAGAGTTCTTTATATCCCATTTAGAGAGTGGACAGCTCGTTGATATGATGGGAAAAATTGAGACTAGACTTATCAAGGGTGAACTAAAAAGAGAATATGAAATTTGTGAAACTCAAAAGCGCAGGACGGGTTGTTATGCTGATAGACAAGGACGAGTTATTTGTGGTGAACACTGGGAAATAGTTCATGGTCGTAGAGAGGTTGAGTTTTTACCAATAACCACAATTAAAACTTTGGAAATAAATTTGACATACCCAAACAAAAATTACGAATCTGCAAATTTATTATTAAAAGAAAGTAAAATCAGTAGGGAATACACCTATTGGGGTACTTGTATTTAAAATAAAATCAATTTACTAAATACGTTTTTCTAACAAAGTTTTTGGTATTCCTTTGGGAATAGCCGTCAATAATTTCTTAGTGTATTCATCCTGGGGATTTTTATAAATACTCTCGCAATCTGCCATTTCTACTAACTGACCTTTGTTCATTACAGCCAGCTCGTCAGAAATGTATTTTACTACAGATAAATCATGAGAAATAAAAATATAAGTAAGACCAAATTCATCTTGTAAATCCATTAACAAATTTAAAATTTGAGCTTGAACAGAAACATCCAGTGCAGAAACAGATTCATCACAAACAATAAATTCTGGTTTGACAGCCAAAGCTCTTGCAATGCAGATACGTTGACGTTGGCCGCCGGAAAACTCATGGGGATAGCGATTGAGCATGCTTCTGTCGAGTCCACATCTTTCTATAAGATCTCCCGCCAGTTCTAAACGCTCGTTCTTATTTGCCCCAATTTTATGAATTATCATGGGTTCCATAATGGCAGAACCAATAGTCATTCTTGGGTTGAGAGAAGCATAGGGATCTTGAAAAATAATTTGAATTTTCTTTCTTAGTTCTCGAAGTTGTTCTCCGTCCCACTGAGTAATGTCCTGGCCTCTATATAAGATTTGCCCCTCTGAAGACTCTATTAGTCTTAAAATAGTTCTACCTAGGGTTGTCTTTCCGCAGCCAGATTCACCCACTAAACCCAGGGTGCGACCTTTATAAACTTTTAAGGAAACATCATCCACGGCTTTAACCCAGGTTTTTACTCTGCCAAATATAGTTTTTTTGAGTGGAAAATGTTTTTTTAAGTTTTTAATTTCTAAAATTACAGGATTGTCTTTGGTTATAGGACGCAATTTTTTTTCTGTTTTCATTAAAGCTTCATCAGGTGTGCGTTCGATCCCTTCGGGAGTCATGTAATCGCTCACAGTTGGCAAACGTAGAGTGTTTTTGTCTAAGTTTGGTCGACAAGCAATAAGACCTTTTGTGTAGGGATGAGAAGAGTGAGTGAAAATAGTTTCAGTATCATTTTTTTCTACGATTTCCCCTTTGTACATAACAATAACTTCATCGGCAATATCTGCAATTACACCTAGATCGTGGGTAATAAATAAAATACTCATACCATATTGTTTTTGTAAGTCGGCTAAGAGTTCTAAGATTTGCTTTTGAATGGTGACATCAAGGGCAGTTGTGGGCTCATCGGCGATGAGCAGGTCTGGCTCACAAGCAATAGCCATAGCAATCATAACCCTTTGTCGTTGACCACCGCTCATTTCATGGGGGTAGGACTTTATTCTTTCTTCTGCATTGGGAATACCCACTTGGTGCAATAGGTCCAAAGATTTTTTTATGGCTTCATCTTTTGAAAGATTTTGGTGAAGCATTAAGGTTTCGCCAATTTGATCACCAATAGTAAATACGGGGTTCAAACTTGTCATGGGTTCTTGGAAAATCATAGAAATGCGATTGCCACGAATTTTGCGCATTTCACTTTCGGTTGCTTTAAGAAGGTCATTTCCTTCAAAAGTAATGGAACCCGTGGTGATTTTGCCAGGAGGCATGGGTATTAAACCCATAATTGCCAGTGAAGAGACACTTTTCCCTGAGCCAGATTCGCCCACCAAGCCAACGGTTTTTCCTTTGGGTATGTTAAAGGAAATATTTTGAATGGCTTTTATAATACCATCATCTGTTTTGAACTCTACAGAGAGGTTTTCAACTTTGACCAGGGTATCGCTCATCGGCATTCCTCCACAAAATAAACCTTAGAATTACCGCAAAAGCCGCAAATTGGCCACGCTTCCAGGTGGATTAGCTAATAAATTAATGCTATGCGGTGTAGAGAGAAGTGGCAGAGACTGGTAGTTTTCAGGGTCAGTGGTGTTAAAGTAGTTGATCGCATCGATGTCTCTAAGCACTATAGTTCTACCTATGCAACTTGGAGACATCGTGTACAGATTTAGTGGAAGTTATTGATATGACTAAATCGTGAGGTTCAAGTATAACTGTAATGCTTCAAACACACTTGAAGATTGGATTACTTAAGTTTTTGTGAAGGCCCCTTTAAATTTGAACTAAAGAAAGTAATTAATAGTTCTTCAAAAATGGGATCAAGTAATGCTCCTGTGTGTGCACCATCAAAAGCTAAATTCAATTCGATATGATTTGAAAACATTTTTCTCATTTATTAGAGCCATTAATCTCTACCGTGATAGTAAATAAATCCAGTGGCCTCAGTTACTCTTTCTATACTGCTAGCAGGAATACTTCCATAAACTAATGACTCATTTGGAGCCCCAGCATGGATTATGTCGGCCACAGAAGCTTGAAATCTAAACAGGTATATCTTTTTTGAGTTGTCACCTTTATGGGTTGTTTGAGCTGCCCATTGAGCAAATTCTTCATCACCACTGGCTGACATAAATGGACTTTTCCTGACATTATTAAAAGTCAAATGCTCAGCAAAAACACGCTCCAAACCAAATTCTAAAAATCTATTTTGTATTGTTTCTAAACTTATTCCTAATCTAAAAGCATTTGCAGTCATTCCATGTTTTTTAATATATTGAACTTGCGCATCAGTGAGGACAAGAGCTCTTACTAGTGATCTGTTGCCTAGAGCTTTTCTGTATGCATTCCACACTTCTGTGGGATCTCTTGAAGGTTTAGTTGAAATATAATTCATTGCAAATACTTTGAAACCAGGTTCACTTACAAGAACGGGTCTATTTGAATCATCAAACCTAATGTCTGAGAAAGGCTTATGTAAACGCTGTATCACACTGGGAATAGAAATTAACATTTCAAAATCTTTGCGAATATCTTGTAGATCTTCTCTAGCCTTCTGAATGGTGGGGTGCAAATCAATGGTTTTGAGGTCAATTTGTAGTTTATTAAAATTGAGAGGAAAGTCTTTTTGAGAAATCGCAATTTCACACTCTGAAGCTTTTTTTTGGACTGCCATGGCTGCTGGTGACAGGAATGAGCTTAGAATTGTTAAAGAGATCAACCAACTATTGAAAAAATGCAGTTTTAGCTTCATTCTATTTAGAATAAGCAAAAATCACACCATCTGTAGGTTTACAAACTCTCTAAAACCTTGGGTAATTCGCTAATTTTATCAATTTTAGTGTGGGCACCTTGGGCCAGGAGTTCTTCCACAGGGGAGTAACCATAACTTACAGCCACACAATAAATTCCCGTATTTTTTGCAACTTCAACATCGGGTATACCATCACCAATTATGGCAATTTCCTTGGGCTTACAGTTGGATTTTTTAATGATGTCTTCAATCATTTCTGGGTCTGGTTTTTTTGTGGGAAAACTATTTCCGCCATTTATTGACAGCCACTTTATATTGTCCCAAGGCTTTTGCTCCAAACAGGCGTTAATGTACTTAACATCTTTGTTTGAACCGATGGCTAATTTTTGAGGGCATTGAGAAATAAAATCATACATCCCAGGGTAAGGTTTTGATTCTAAAAAATAATTGTCATAGTGATCTCTAAATTGATGTGCCAGTTTTTTTAAACCCACTGGTGACATATCAATATCTAATTTTAAATGCTCAAGTAAATAGAGTAAGCCTTGTCCAATACAGTTTTTAACCTCTTCATATTGGAGTTCATGATGACCCATATCAGAGAGAGTCGCATTTATGGCACGGTGTATTTCTGGAGCCGTGTGGAAGAGGGTGCCGTCAAAATCAAATATTAATGTTTTTATCATAGTTAGAGGCTAACAAATTCAGTTGCAATGGTATATGTTTTTTTAAAAAAAGGAGAATTCTTGTCTCATAGTCGCGAAGATAAAACATTAGCTGACGAATATATTAATCAACACTTTGCCCAGGAAGATGAGTGTCTTCTCGCAATAAGAAGACAACTCAAAACAGATGGGAAAGAGGGAATCAACGTCGGTCCACATGAGGGGAAACTCCTACAATTTTTTGTTCGTTTGCACAAAGTAAAAAGGATTGTGGAGATCGGGACACTCTATGGATATTCTGCATTGTGGTTAGCTCGTGGTTTGCCCACCGAGGGAATGATCTATTGTTTAGAAAAAGATCCTGAAAATTTCATTAAAGCCCGGGATTTACTAAAGCAGAGTGAAGTTTCAGAGAAAGTGGAAGTAATTCAAGGAGAGGCTCTTGATAGTTTAAAACTACTTACTAAAAAAGGTCCTTTTGATATGGTTTTTATTGATGCCAACAAGGCAGGATATTTAAGTTATCTGGATTGGGCAGAAGAAAATGTAAGAGCTGGGGGCCTAATTATTGGCGACAATACTTTTTTATTTGGTAATGTATTTAATGATCGCAGTCAGGCCCATTTGCCAAGTAATGAAACTCAAGTCCAAGTGATGAGAGAGTTTAATCAACGTTTAGCCAATCCACTGAAATACAATTCCATATTAATACCCACTCATGAAGGAATGACCATAGCCCAAAAGTTATAAAATTAAATGGGCTATTGTCTATTTATTTTGGGCCACATTTCTTCCCACTTTTTGCCGGCCACTTGGGGTTGAGCTTGTGCCAGTGCACGCTGAGAAACCTGAATTTGTTCTAAGGCTGTTTCAGCTAAAACTTTTTTACAAGCCTCGATAACAGACGCAGAGTCAATGCCATGGAATTTATATACATCCACTGGGCGACCACATTTAGAATGTTTTCTGATGGCTAAGGCTTCTTGTTTTACACCAACGATAGATCCAATATTATCTAACAATCCTGGTTCACCGTCGTGCACACTCACCACGGGAATTCTTCTGCCAGACAAAGTAACCAGCTCTGAACCCTGTGGGTGTCCATTGAGTTGGGGCTGAAGATATAAGTTAGAATTTATTTTTAAAACTTCTTTAAGGTGGAAATAATTATTTTCTAAACCTAAATTGCCCAACAACAGATCCGGACTGGTAACGACAATCACATTGGCATAGACACCCTCCTCAAGAAGTCTATTAGAAGCTTCCATAGCTTCGGTAACCAAGGAACCCATGGCAAAAATGTTGAGCACATTGTCGCCAGGCTCATATCCAAAATATCCTTCATAATTTATCAAATAATAAGCACCAGCCAGCACATCATTTTTAAGCTGCGCTAAAATTTCATCTTCACTAAGGGATTCTAATTGATTTTCTTCAATGGAATTGGGGTAACTTTGCCCTGCTATTGTCAAAGTGCTACCAGCTGTTAATCCTAGTTTGAATCGACTTTGTTTACTAAGATATTTGAGCAGGTCTTTTTGCTCAATCCCACGAGTCACTCCGCGGATAAGAACACCCGTTCTTCCTTGGTTGTCAGCATAAGCATGGCGTTTAATGGCATCGGAAAAAATCCAATCGAATTCTACACAAAAGAAGGGTTCCCATGTGATTTGGTTAGGAATTTGGAAGTCAGATTTCCATCCATGTTGGGCTCCCTCTGGTGACAAGGTCACTCCCGAAGGTGTTCCACAAAGAATAAAACTGGATTTCCAGTAAAGGTTGTAAAAATATTGATCTAAAGCTCTTTTAATAAAAAAATCATATACGGTCATCAGAGGCAATATGGGGATTCCCAATATATCTGCCAAGCGGCCATAAGAACCTAAGCACGACATGGCATTGGACTCAGCAATTTCGAATCGTATATAGCGATCTGTAACCTCTTCGCCAGGGATTAAATCAGGAAGTTTACTATCTTTTACATGATATTCAGTTTCAAAATCTTCCACATGAAGAGGCGCAAAAATATGGCCATCCATAGAAGGGTTGAGATTGGTGCTAGTGCCCACATCAGGAGCTAAAGAAACAATGAGTTCTGCTGGTGTCTTCCAAGATTTTTCTTGCGGAGTTAAGGGCTTTTGTTTTTCTTTTAATCTACTTTCCTCTAAAGGGGTGTTTGCGATACGAGTGAGTTTTGCCGTTAACTGCCCCAACATCCACTGAGTGTGAGGATAACTTGCCATTTTCAAATTAATATCTAAGGAGTCAGGAATTTCACCATATTCATTAAATTTATGTAGAAATAATTCACGATTTTTTTCTTTTAAGGAATTTTGTTCGACAATTTGTTTGTAAAGTTGATCACCCCGTGTTTTTAAAAATTTTCCTTCACTAGAGGATTCATCAAATCTTGCAAAATTTGTATTTGCTTCTATTCCGGTGGATTTTCTAAGTTCCATCATTTCATTTTCATCGGGGAGTGCTGAGTGATTGCCTTGTTCGGCAGCCATTTTAAGGTTCCATCCCTTTAAAGTATGAGCAATAATAAATGTTGGACGATTTGGGTCTTTTTTACTTTGTTCCATGGCTTCTGCCAGTTGCAAAATATCGTGCCCACCAAAATCGTTGATACCCTTGAGCAATTCTTCTTCAGAAAGGCTGGTTAGAAAAGATTTTATTTCAGGATGGCGAGACTGAACTTGTTTATAAAGTTCATGAGCATTTTTTAGTAATAGTAAAGCCTGTAATTCGTAATCTTCCAGATCTTCTTCTAGCCATTTTTTAAAAATATCTCCACCAGTGCGTTGAAACAATTCTTGGCGAAATTGACCATGGCGAACTTGAATAACTTCCCAGCCATTGGCTAACATTGTCTTTTCAATGCGAGTGTCATCTGTTCCCTGCATAATTGTTTTGTTGGTAATGCGATGGCCGTCTAGACTTTGACGATTGTAATCCAAAATCCAAGTTAAATTGCCAATTTCTCGTTCTGCAAAATCGGGCACAGCTTCGAAAAGTGAACCTTCACGAAATTCCGAATCTCCCATAATGGCCCAAAAATGAGCCTCAGGTACGTTATAGCCGTGGTTTTTAGCATAGCGATAGGCATGGGCCAAATATCCAGCTTGTACGGGTGGAATTCCTACAG
>JACKAN010000005.1 GCA_020635055.1 Pseudobdellovibrionaceae bacterium | reverse complement strand
AAAACTTAACAAATTTTCCGGATAGTTTCTGTATTGTTTATCGGACTCATCCTCATCTGTAATTAATACCACTGCTAAGGCAGCCTGACTTCTTATAAAGCTTTGATGATAGGGAAACTTTTTATCTAAGCTTTTTTCTAAAACTCTATAAGTGGCGCGAATTCCTTGTTCTAGATGACTTCCTCTAATGCCCAGTTGTATAGCATTACCTAGTAACGTCTGTGTACTACTGCTTTGCGTATTAGATGAAAGAACATAACTGCCATTGCTAAACTTAACTAATCCTCCATCGCCATGTTCGATATTTATTCGGTTACAATTCGTACTGCCAATACTGCATGAGGGATCGAAACCTGTGGTGTCCGGGTCGGTGGATGTAACTGCAATATTCCAATTGATATCAGCAATTTTCGAAATAAAATTGTCTATTCTTTGTGCCATGTTTTTTTGTTCTTCTGCCATGGAATTAGAATTATCAATAACAAAAAGTATATCTACATCCGTACTGTTTTTATCAATCGAAAAATTTTGATTAACAGGCTTTAGCTTATCAAGCATTTCCCATTTGTAAGAGGTGCTAGATCTGTTCCCCACCTTATCAAAGGCCACAACTTGGAATTCATATTCTCCAGGTGTTAGATTGTAAGTTTTAACTTCATCCGCTGCACATTCTGTGAGTTGTCCCGACAAACCACACCAGGCCTTATCAAACCCACTCAAATTATCTTCTATATTTAGTTTAAAAACTGAATTTACAAGACTGTGACTGTTGGCTGGTTTTTGGGCAAAGTTAATACTGGGTGGGGTCTGATCTACAAACCATGAATGGCTGATGGGATCAGACTCATTTCCTGCCTCATCTTTAGCTTTTACATAAAAAATTTGTTTACCTTCTTTTAAATTATTAACTTCCAATGGACTTGTACAGCTTGCATAGACTCCATTTACCAATTTACAAGAGAAATCTTTTATTTGAGAATTGTCATCAGTAGCTTCAAAACCAAAAATGGTAGTGCTTCCGGCAATATATAAATCAGGAACTTTATTAAATTTCAATTGTGGTGGTTTCAAGTCCACTTTCCAATCGTATCTTACTCTATCAGAAAAGTTACCTACATTGTCTTCTGCCAGCGCTTCAAACTGATGGTTTCCCTCTAATAGCTGGTTCCATTTATTGTGGGTACTGCAATCCACTAGCTTAAAATCTAGCCAGCACCAATACTTTTTAACTCCACTTTCTAAATCACTCGCTTGCAAAATAAACTCTGCAACTTCTTTATTCGATAGTTTTGGCGGTGCGCTGACAATTTTTATATCTGGTGCCGTTAAGTCTATTAGCCAAGAGTAACTGCTTGGGGAGGAATAATTTCCGGCAAGATCTATAGCCCTTACTCTAAAAGTATGAGAACCTTTTACTAAATTAGGTGTTATGTATTTGTTTTTACAACTCTCCCAATTTTCTTTATTAATTTGGCATTCATAATCATTGAGCTCTATGCCATCATCAGTTGCAACAAACTGAAACTCACCTCTGGTATCTCTTGTATAGGCATCAGGATGTTTGGTGATTCTAATTGATGGAGCTTCTGTATCAACCACCCAATTATAGTTAATAGGTTCAGACTGATTTCCTGCATTGTCCACAGCCATTACATAAAAAGAATGTTTACCGTTTTTAACTTGTTTCAAAAAAGTTTCAGTTTTACAGCTTGTAAAAGCTTTTCTGTTATAACTGCAATGGAATCCTGAAATACCCAATTCATCTTCTGCATAGTACTGCAAAGAATGTTCACTTAAATTAGATAATTTAGGTGGAACTTTATGAAAATGGGCTCTGGGTGGAGTTAAATCTGTTTGCCACTTTAAATCGATAACTTCCGACCTATTTCCGGCATTATCAACTGCAGTAAATGATAATTTATGGTGCCCCTCTGTAATAGACTGTAATTTTAACTGGTCTTTGCATTTTACAAATTCAATGTTCCCTTCTAAGGCACAAAAACTTTCTTTGACCCCGCTCACCTTATCTTCTGCCACCAAGTTAATATTTAGTCTTGTATTATTGTTCAAATGTTTGGGAGCGTTTTTAAAGCTTAACACTGGGGGAATGTTGTCGTGAATAATATCATCGCTTAAACAGTCCGACTCAACTTTACTTACATCTTTAAATTTTACATAAACTTTTGCTGTTTGATTGAGGTGAGAAAGATCCCATTGTTTTTCTGGCGTATATTCTTCCCACTCCCCCCCTGACTGACAAGTTGAATCATTGGTAACATACATTTCTTGATCTTTCTTACCTATGATATCCAGGTGTACTGTTATGTCTTGCGTGTAAAGTGCCCCATAATTGATTTGAATCTCATTCTTATTAAGCTCTTTACGAAGAGACTCGTCTGTTTGAGAAAACTCAACATTACTGCATCCTACAAGAATAAATATAAAACTAATTATATACTTTTTCATAAACTCATACTCCTAAACTTAATACTGGGATCGGGACCTTTAGCTTAGGACCTTAGGAGGTTGTGGAAGATAATCTCAAAACTGGACTTTTGATGAGCAAGGCAGACTTATATTGATTAACAAGGTGGCTAATTTTTTTACGATACAATCATGATCTAGATTTTGATACAAAATTGAGACAGTTTACAGATAAAGTCAGAAGGCAATTTTTTGATGATATATTTCAAAAAGGATAAAATTTTACAGACAGGAGCTCTCAAATTATTACAAAATATCTTATTTTAGTTAACTTCATAGTTAATATTATAGATTTGAATTAAACCTATAATATTAAAAAATGGATCGGAGAGCCTATGAAACTAAATTTTTTAATTACACTATTTTTTTTGACTTTCCAGTTATGTGTTCAGGGAAACGCCACTGCTAATATTTCCAGCCTTGACATGAATGCCAATTGCAATAAGCCCTTAGATACGGAAGAAAACATCTACACTAGGGATTTTCGCTGGGATTACGATCTTATTGGACTGCGTGAAGCCTATGAAGACATTTACCGCAGCGGTAAACGATTAATTTTCCGTGCTAATTTCGAACCCAATTCAAAAAAGGTGTATTTGTATCACTCAGGATATAATGAAATAAAGCCTGTTCAAATCAGCTGGAGTTTCATTAATAGTGTTAGAAGGCATATTGAAAATGCTTTAAAATTAAATTATGTAGATAAAGTTTTCTTCCCTGATATGGGCCATTCACATTTACTTATCGACAAAGAACTTTATGAAACACAAATTAAATATTTACCTGTTTCTGAAATGAGCAGGGCTTATGAACTTATGCTCAACAATCCAAAAACTCGTTTTTTGTATCATACTGCAGAACAATTACAGACTATAGATAAAAATGGTAATCTGCTCCCAAACAAAGAACTTCAGTGGAGGTATTACACTCGAAATTTGGTCGGTGATAATTTAAGTGATCAACTGTGGATTTATAGAGATTTAAACACACGTGCTAATACTGTAAATAGTGCTGACCCAGAAAACTATCACTGGTGGTCTTCTGGTTTTAACATTAGTGCTTCAGCAAAGGGCTGCTTTCCTTTTAACAATGGAAAAGAGATCGAATATTTTGATATCAGCCTTAGTGATTTACCAAGCCGACCAGGTGCTGGAGAATTGCTTAAATCACCAAATTTACAAAGAAACAAAATCTCACCCGATACACCCATCTGGGTCTGGGAAGAGTTAACTGCTAAAAGTCACTAAACTTGATCAGAAAGTTTCCATAACATATGGTCTGCAATTACTAGGTAGGCCATTGACTCAATTACTGGAACGGCTCTTGGAACTATGCAAGGATCATGTCGTCCTTTTTTAGCATGATGTAGTACTGTAGCTGTGGGTTTAAATGAGATTCTGAAAGAAATTTTTTCTCCCGTACTAATTCCACCACGAATTCCACCATATTGTGAAACATCAGACCTCTGATGAAACTCACTCCCCTCAGCATCAACAACAGAAAATCCATCACCAAAATCCACACCCGATGTGGCCCCCACGCTCATGAAGGCTCCTGCTAAATCCGATTTCAATTTATGAAAAACAGGTTGTCCTAGGTCCTTTGGTGGATTTTCAATCCACAACTCAACTAAACCACCGTAACTCTTCCCCTCTTGTTTTGCCTTTAGTAGAATATCTTGCAATTCCTTGTCTTTTTTCTGAGAGGGCATTCGCGTAAGAAATTTATCAATATGATCCGTACTTAAATTCTTTAGATCCTTAGCATCCAAAGAAACAGGACCAATCTGACTGGTAAAACCGGTAACTTTTAAATTGGGAGACATTTTTTTTAAAAGCATTTGTGCCACAGAGCCAGCCATAACTCTGGCTAAGGTTTCTCTTCCGGAAGAGCGACCTCCTCCACGTGGGTCTACATGACTGAACTTACTTTTCCATGTATCGTCAGCATGGCCAACGCGAGGCTCTTTTGCAATTTCATTATAATCTTCAGATCTTTGATCTTTGTTATATACCAAAATAGCAATGGGTGTTCCTAATGTTTTGCCTTGATAAATTCCACTTAAGATCTCTGGTTCATCCTTCTCGTTCCTATCAGAAACAATAGATGTCTGACTATCATGCTTTCCTGGTCTTCGACGTTTTAATTCATTAATTAAAAGGTCCATATCAAAATCTATACCCGCAGGACAACCATCTATAACTACACCGACGGCTTTTCCATGACTCTCACCAAAACTAGTAAATACAAAACGCGTTCCAAAACTATTTGCAGTTGAACTCATTTTAAGTTCTCCATATTCAATTTGTGTTTAATTTTGTCCAACAACTTCCCAGAATTCCGGAAAACTTTTGTTAACTACTTTTTTATCTAAAACTTCTATATCAAAACCAGCAGACCTTGCCAAAGCACCAGCAAAGGCTAAACGATGGTCTTCATCGGGATCATAACTTGCTCTTATACTTTTTACTTCTGATTTTCCGTGAACTATCATACCTGAATCTAAAATCTCAAAGTCACGATCCATTAATTTGAGTAACTCGCCAATTTTTTCTATACGGTTAGATTCTTTATAGATTAAATGTGGAGCTCCCACTAATTTTGATGTTCCCTCGGCAAAAGAGCACAATGTTGCTAAAACCGGAAATAAATCGGGGCAGTTTTTTAAATTAAATTCTATGGGCCTTAGATTTGTAGCTTTTGTTACAACCAAGGCATTATCTTTAAGCTCAAATGGGACATTCATTAATTTTAAAACATCTATAAAAGCATCATCCGGTTGCAAACTGGGCAAGTCTGGGAACTGTAGTAATTTTGCCCTCCCGGACAATGCGGCAATGGCGGCAACAGCAAATGCAGAACTCAAATCAATTTCAGCCACATAATCAGGCTCTGTTATTTTCTGCTCTGGTGGTATATAGAAGCGATCATTGGATTCCTCAATTTGCATACCTAAACTGTGCAATACTTTTAAAGTCATTTGCCAATAACCCTCAGATAGTTTTGATCCTTTGCCTCTAACTTCTAAAGGATAATCGAGATCCCAGGCACTCAATACTAAACCCGAGGCAAACTGACTTGATTTTGATCTGTCTACTTCTAAACAGGATTGAGGCTCTCTCCAGCCCTTAGATTCTATAAAAAATTTATCATCTTTTAATTCGGCTTTTACTCCCAACTGTAACAAAATATCAATGATCTCTTGTTGTGGTCTGGATAGGAGTCTTTTACTTCCAGTAATGATGTGTTTACCAGGAATGCGTGAGGCCCTAAAACTAATAAACCTAAAAACCGTCCCCGCGCTTCCACAATCCACCTCTTCGCCATTCATCAACTGTTCGAGACCATTCCTCATTTTTACGACGTCATCACACTTGGAATCTCCGATTAAATTAAAATCTCCAAAAAATGAACCTGCTATTAAAACTCGATTCATAATAGATTTAGAAGACGGAATGATCCCGGTGTAGTTAATTGGTTTTACTTGACCCATTTTGTTTTCCTAGCAAACTTATAAAAATCAGAAATAGACACCCTATTGATTAAAGGTTTGCCTATGCCTTTTAAAAAAATAAATTGTATTGTTTTTTTAGTCTCTCTTTTTTTATCTCTTAAAACTAATCTTAAAAAATCTTCTCTACCTATAGGCTTTAGCTTAACTCTTAGGGATTTAATTGGAAGTAATGTTTCGAGAATTTTTTTTATTTCTAAGTAATCTTTATTAGGTAGAAATTTTTTCTCAAAGCTCCAATCAACTGCAAAGTAAAGCCCCAAACCCACACTCATGCCATGAGACAAGCCATAATAAGACTCTATCACATGCCCTAAGCTGTGTCCCAAATTTAATATTCCTCGATAACCTGATTTTTCCTTTGGATCTTTTTTAACAACTTTGTATTTAGCTTTAACTGCTTTATCTAAAAATTCCCATAGCATTTCATTTAAGGGTAAATCTGATTTTACCAATTTTTTATTCCATTCGTTATTATCCAGCAAAGCAATTTTAACTAACTCTCCCATGGCTTCTTGAGCTCGCAAATTGGGTTGACCAATTAATAATTGTTTACATAAATAAACAGATTCGGCTGGATAAAAGCTCCCAATCTGGTTTTTAGTGTTGCCTACATTTAATGCGGTCTTGCCACCATGAGAAGAATCTATCGCCGCTAACCAAGTGCTGGGCATATGAATTAATCTAACCCCTCGCTTTAAAACACTGGCAACAAAGCCACCAAAATCTCCTAGGCTTCCACCACCAACGACAAGGATAAGCATTTCTTTTACAGAAAAAGCATCTACAAGTTTAAGAATTTTATTAATATGTTTTGAAAATGTTTCAACACTTTTTAACCGCTCACCAGCACTGACTGGGTATATTGCACCAAAGTCTTTTGTCCAGTTTGTAAAGTCAGTGGAAACCTTGTCTAGCTTTTTATCGTATATTAACAGGGCCTGTGAGCCAAAAAGTTTTACAGGAGGCAATTTGTCTGAATAACAGATTTGACTCATAAAATTTTGGTTTTTATTAGACATTAATAATCCTTTGCCAACATATACAAATTATCCTTTCTTTAGTATGTTAAGCAAGCCTTTGGAAAAGTTTTAGACTTCAGTAAATAGATGTTTTGGTTTTTGTTAGGATTGAAGCTAAACTTTAAAATAGCTTGGAGATTTATATTTATGAAGGGTCAATCCATAGACAATATTAACATTATTTCAGACCAGCCAATTATTACCCCAAAGGAATTAAAAGATCGACTCCCTATTGCTCCTGAGATAGAAGAGTTTATTAAGCACTCTAGACAATGCATAAGAGACATTATTCATAAGCAGAATCATAGACTGCTAATAATTTGTGGTCCCTGTTCCATTCACGATATTGATGCCGCCATCGAATACGCAAAAAGATTAAAAAAACTTCATGATGAGCTCAGTGATGTTTTTTATATTGTTATGAGAGTCTATTTTGAAAAACCTAGAACTACTGTCGGGTGGAAAGGATTAGTTAATGATCCGCGAATGGACGGTACTTTTGATATTGAGCTTGGCCTTACTCAAGCTCGTAAATTACTAATTTCCATTGCCGAGCTAGAAATTCCGGTTGCAACAGAAGCCCTTGACCCCATTACACCTCAATATCTTGCTGAACTTTTTAGTTGGTCGGCCATTGGTGCTCGAACTACGGAATCCCAAACCCACCGTGAAATGGCCTCAGGTTTATCAATGCCTGTTGGTTTTAAAAATGGTACTAATGGCGAATTAAGTACCGCAATCAACGCTATGAAATCAGCAGCTTCACCTCATTGTTTTATTGGAGTGAATCAAATTGGACAAGTCAGTTTAATGCAGACCAATGGAAATTCAGATGGTCATGTTATTTTGCGCGGCGGACAGCAACCTAATTTCGACGCTTTTAATGTCGCGGTCGCTGAGAAATCTATGTTGGCAGCAAAGTTAAATCCCATGTTGATGATTGATTGTAGCCACGCTAATTCCCATAAAGATCACAATTTACAACCTCTTGTTGCCAAGAATGCGACAGATCAGATTATTGATGGAAATAAATCCATAATTGGTTTTATGTTAGAAAGTAACCTTAATGCAGGAAATCAATCTTCCGAGCAACCTAGAGAAAAAATGAAATATGGTGTCTCTGTTACCGATGCCTGTATCGATTGGGAAACGACAGAAGAGCTACTGCGCTATTGTGCTAAAAAATTAAAAGAACCTCTCAAATTAAGAATTCTAGAAGAAAAGGTTAATTGTGGATGATCAAAATCCACTTCATTTCTTAAGAAACAAGATAGATGCTATAGACAAACAATTTATCGAATTACTAGAGCAACGTTTAAAAATTGTAGCTGAAATCGGCCTATTAAAAAGCAAAAAAGGCCTGCCAATATACGATCCCGAACGTGAAGTAAAAATGCTAAAACAAAGACGCATGGATGCTACAGCTAAAGATGTCCCGCCAGAACTTATTGAAGACATTCTTCGTCGAATAATGCGTGAGTCTTATACTTCAGAAAATGATTCTGGGTTTACTCAAGTGAATCCCAATTTGGGAGATATTGTTATCATTGGTGGCGCAGGACAAATGGGTAAGCTTTTTACACAAATGTTCAGGCTCTCGGGCTATCAAGTAAAAATTCTAGATAAAACAGATTGGAAAAATGCAGATTCTATTTTTTCTAAAGCTGGCTTAGTTATTGTTTCCGTTCCTATTGATGTAACTGAGTCTGTTATACAAAAATTATCAAATTTGCCCAAAAATTGTATTTTAGCCGATCTAACCAGTATTAAAACTTCACCTATGAAAGCTATGTTAAATATCCATACCGGACCTGTTATTGGAATGCACCCGATGTTTGGTCCCGACACCAATAGTCTGGCTAAGCAAGTGATAGTGTATTGTAATGGAAGATTCCCAGGAACTTATCTATGGTTAATTGAACAGATTTCTCTTTGGGGTGTAAATTTAATCTCAATATCTCCAGAGGCTCACGACAAAGCCATGACACTAATTCAAGCTTTACGTCACTTTAGCTCATTCACTTATGGTGCACATTTATTAGCAGAGAATCCAAAAATCAAAGAACTATTGGATCTCAGTTCGCCCATTTATCGATTAGAACTGGCTATGGTGGGAAGATTGTTTGCTCAAGATCCCAATCTTTACGCAGATATTATTTTTTCATCACCACAAAATACACAAATGATACGTCGATATCACGATCGCTTTGGCGAAGCACTTGATTATCTTGAAAATAACGATAGACAAGCATTTATTGATACATTTCAAAAAGTAAAAGCATGGTTTGGAGACTATGCCGACCAATTCTTAAAAGAAAGTGAATCACGATTAAAATTATCTAACGACCAAAAAAATTAGAAGATCATATTCTCATCACATCTCTGGTTTTTGTTCGACGGCATGCATTTTATAAGTTTATGCCAAAACCTAAAGCGTTGAACTTGGATTGCCTTTTTGACAAATCGATGTCATAGATTTTAAGAGGGAACCTAACAATGACTGAACAATTCGAAGATTATACCCAAATTCTTAAACAAGAATTAGCAACTAGAAATTTAAGAAATTCTAGGTACTCTCTTAGAGCCTTTTCTCGCGATCTAGGTATCTCCCCAGCACAGTTAAGTCGAATTCTTTCTGGGAAAGCTGTTCCATCTAAGGAAAGAGTAAAACAAATTGCAAAGGCCATGGGATATAAAGACGAAAAACTAACATGGTTTTGTGCCTTGGTTGAAGCCAGTCATGGAAAAAATCAGGAAATTAAAGACGCCGCATTAGAAACTCTTAAAAAATATGAGAAAGGTGTTTCAACAAAAAAAATTAAAGCTGAAGATTCTTTAGAGTGGAATTGGCATCACTTTGCTATTCGTAGAATGACTCAGCTTTTTGACTTTCAATCGAGTTGCGAGTGGATAGGTCGCCGACTTGGAATAGGTTTAAGGCGTGCAAAAATAGCTGTCGAAGAATTAGTTAGATTTGGAGCCTTATCTATAATTAATGGAAAAATAGAACTAAGAGAAAACTACTCTGTTTTTTACAAAGGAGGTCGCAAAAAAGGAAGAGAAAAAATGGAGAGCGATTTATTTGCAAGATGCTTACCCTCTATACTTGACTCTAGTCGAGAAAGATCCCACCATGCTCGACATTTTTTTACATTAAATAAGAAGCAAATAAATGAATTAAAAAGTCTAATCAATAAATTCGAAAATCAAGTTGATGATTTAACTTATAAAAGTGAATTTCCTGATGACCTTTTTTGTTTGCGTTTAGACCTCTGGTCATTAATTGACCCCTCGTCCGATATTGTTTCAGACAAAAAAGAAACCTCCCTGTCTTTAAATAATCAGTAAATACTGTTGCATCCTGTTTCCTGTTTGAATGGTTTCAAAACACTTAGAAACAGTTTAAAACTGACTAGCTTGTGACCCATGACCCTCATGGGTAAAATTTTAATTGAGACCCATTAAATAAAATGTTTCTCAAATAAAATTTTTTTTACTTAGATTTTAAACAACAGGCAATATGATAAAGCAAAAAATCCATCGCGATGATCTTCTAGTTTTTCTTTCTGAGGTTGAAGCACACTTAGGTAAAGAGAATTTGATTTCAGAGCGCAGTCAAATTTATCAAAAAATTAACAATAGCCTTGGACATTCTGTAGAGGTGCATGCCATTGTTTTTCCCTCGACGAAACTGGATGTTCACTATTTAATAAATTTAGCTAATCGTTATAACATACCTCTTTATATAGTTAGCCGTGGGAAAAATATTGGTTATGGAGAAATGTGTCCTCCTTGCTCAAATCAAGTTGTTCTAAGTTTGGAAAAAATGACTAAAATCTGTAATTTTGATCCCGAGGCTGGCGAAGTTACACTGGAACCAGGAGTTTCTCAAGATCAGTTAGTTAAATTTTTACAAGAGCAAGGAGATCAATGGATTGCGGATGTCACCGGTGCACCCCCCGACTCAAGTATTGTTGGCAATACTCTTGATGGTGGTTTTGGTCATAGTCCTTTGGGTAATCGACGAGAACATATTCTTGAAGTACAAGGAGTTTTGGGTCATGGAGATTTTTTTAAAACCGGTGAGTTTCCAGCTCTGGGGCCTAATCTAGCCCCACTTTTTATCCAGTCCAATTTTGGAATTGTGACGTCACTTCGAGTTCGGCTTTTGAGGCGTCCAGAGTCGATATTAACTTATGTTATCCAGTTTAAAAATCACGAACGCTTTCTGGCAGCTATTCCTGTATTACTTGAACTTCGTCAGCTTGGAATCATTCAAAGTCTTCTTCATATTGCTAATGCTACTAGAGTCTTCATGTCATCTAACTACTTCCCCTCACATTTATCAAAGAAAACTGTGCTTTCTGATCAAGACTGTATAAATTTAATGAAAATTCCTTTTACCAAACCCACTATGTGGTCGGGAATCGGTGGACTCTACGGCAGTCGAAAACAAGTTAAAATGATGAGTAAAATCCTAGAGTCTCGCCTAAAGCCTTTTGGTAAAATACGATATTTTTCGACAAGCAAATTTAAATTTCTTCGATTTATTTCTAAACTCATATGTTGGAAATCATCTAGGACACTCGATATAATAAAAAATAGCCTTGATTCCATTGAGTCCTTTCATAAACTTTGTAAAGGGATTCCGAGTCGAGCCCCGGCGGAACACGTTCTGTGGAAAGCTCAAAATACTTCTGATTTAGGTCTCATTTGGATTAGCCCAGTTATTAAGGCCTCCAATAAATATCTTAATGAATTGTTAATTTTAATTAGACCTGTTTTTGAAGAGTTTAACTTTGAGTTTCCTTTAACTGTCACCCTGATAGACCATGCACATCTCGCTTGCATTTTGAATTTGTGTTTCGACAAATCAGATCCCAACGAAGTCATTCGTGCGCATCTGGCCCACGAAAAAATAAATGAGCTTTTAAAGGCCAACAACATTGGTTGTTATCGAAAAAATATTTTATACCAAGGGGGAATCCCCAAAGATCGACTCGAAACTATTAGTCTAATAAAATTAGCCTTCGATCCCAAAGGAATCATTGCCCCCGGTCGTTATGGAATACTACCCCAAGGAGGATTATGAAAAAGGTATACATAGGGGCATTGCCCTTTGGCTCCAATGAAAACTTTGTTAAAGAGCTAGTCAAAGACTACGGTCCAGATAGTTTTATTGAAGTTCATGCGGATTGGATTAATCCGACATATGAACCCCATGCCATTGTTCAGCTTCATGATTTCGAAAGAGCTGTCGAAGAATTAGATGGAAAAAAATATGGAGAAACACATTTAAGAGTTCATGTTTGGGGGAAAAATGGCTAAGGTTGACGATCTTATAGTCCGAGAAATTCGGTCCTTTGATTTTGTAGCACAAAAAATATGGCCCTCCATTCGTTGGATTTTTAAAGGTATAATAGCCCAAAGATGTTCCCAATGTGTTATTTCTTCCCGAGTGCCCTACATCAAACTTACCAATGGTGTTTGTAATCTCTGCACGGAATACAACCAAAGTTTAAACAATGATGAACAGGCCTGGCGTGAGAAGTATGTGAAACATCAGGTTCAGGAATTAGATGGAATCCTAAAAGATTATCAGGGCAAGGGGCCTAATCGATATGATGCTATAGTATTGTTTAGCGGAGGTCGGGACAGTATTTTTATGTTGAATCGTCTGCGAAGAGATTATCCAAACTTGCGATTGTTATTGATGACTTGGGATAATGGCTTTTACAGTGCCATATCTCTTGAGCGCTCTCTGGAAGTGGCACAAAAATTAGATATAGACCATATTCGTTTCAAACCCAGTTCAACTGTTTATAAAACTCTCTATCGTTATACTTTAAGGAATGTGGGTCAAAAAGGAAGCTACCAAACTGTGGATCGTCTAGATGGAACCCTCAACCAATTTCTTGGCTTCTACTATGCGAACTTAATGAACATTCCATTGGTTCTGGCTGGTGTTGATTTTGCTCAAGAACAAATTATGCAGTTCCATACTTATTATGAAATGCCTTTTGAAGACATGTGTTCAAGAACTCTTTTAGATAGAATGGAAAGAAAGTCTGGATTTAAAATTAAAGATATTTTTTCTGAAGAAGACCAAAAGTTATTTTGGGATGGTACAGGGAAAGACCCATCACAAGTTCCACGCTATATTTTACCATTAGTAGCTTGGCGTCCTGACAAGGGTTCTGCCGAGGTTGACCGCGAAATTGAACATCTTCTACCTAAAAAAGACTCTTCACCCATTATTACCAACAACCAAGTGCTCGCGGTGATGACTGCTATTGACATTAAAACAATAGGCTATTGCAGTTTTGAACCTGAGTTTTCAGAGATGATTCGTTGTCGCGAAAATGATCCTGTTTATTGGCGTAATGTTTTTGAATTGGTGGAGTTCGCTGTAAAAAGAAAGTTCCTTCTCGAAACTATTATTGCCAAGGTACTAAAAAAACTCGATCTCACTGCCAAGGAAATCCGACTGAGTTAATCATTGGTTGTCCGGTTTTTGATTGGGTGCCCGGCTAATCATTGAGTGCTGGCACTGTGTTTGTTTGAACTGCGTTTGTTTCAAATAAATAAAAATTATTCTTCAGACGAAATTGGTAGGGGATACCGGGCTCGAACCGATGACATCCACCTTGTAAGGGTGGCGCTCTACCAACTGAGCTAATCCCCTATCATAAAGCCCTAGGGCCTTATTGCGATAGGGTTTTATAAATGATCTCAAGTGAATTGTCTAGCTTTAAGGGCTCTTATGGGGCTTTAGAAAGTATTTTTTTTAAAGTTTTAGGGGGCCTTTCATCCTGGATTTGTCCAAAAGGAATTATTTTAACTGCCAATTGAGCCCCATTTTTGGATGAATGACATAAGCTTTCAGCCTCATTTGTAGTTAATTTGTCATCAATGACCCAACTGATGTGCAACCAGTAACCTGAAATCATCTCTGAATCGTCTAACCACTGCATGGGTACCATTATTCCTCGTTGGTTTTTAGAGGGAAGAACAAGGCCCCTGGCAATTATTTTCCCGTTTTCATCCCACTGACTGACCAAGAGAAAATTTTCCCCAGTCTGTGACATTTTGAATACTTCCATTGTGTATTCAGTCCCTTGAAATTCGCTATCAATAATTTGCCATTGGCCTTTAATTTTATCCCAATCAAACTCACACTGATAGGACCAGGGCCACGGGAAACCTTCATTTTTACCAAAGGAATGATTTCGAGATGCTTTTGTTTGAGTTATGTTATCCGCTAATGAAAACATCGACGAAAACACAACTAAAATAACTAAGAAAAATTTCATTTTCCTCCCGAAACTCAAAACTAATCCAAAAGAATTCTTGCACTTTTATTTAAATAATACCCGTTTTTCGCCCTAAAAATATATTTTGGCTTATCATACTCCGGTTCTATCAACCTTCGTAAACGCTTAATGGTTACATAAATCTTATTGTCATGAACACTAGGATCATAATTTTGCTTCCATACTTTTTCGACTAAGGTTTCCTTAGAGTAAACTTGACCTGGGTTCTGAACAAATAATTTTAAGAGATCCAAAAGAATGAACTGATTTTTAAAATCTATTTTCCCCTTTTTTCGCTCTACAGCGGAACCACCTGTAAAGTTAAAAATCAAATCATAAGAAGATTCGTCGTGCTCACCCAATTCTTTAAGAGCGCTATCTAGAAGTTTAGTTAGATATTTTAAATTTTTGGGATCAACAGATTTTTTTGCTAAATTCAGATACAATCTTGCCAGATCATAGTCACCAGATTCTTGGTAAGTTACACCCATGGCGTACAACAGACTCAAATACATGTAGATATTTTTTTGTGTTTTTAAAATTTCATAGCACTGCCAAAATACATTTAGGGCTTCATCATACTTCCCCATTTTGCGCAAAATGTGTCCGTTCATGAGTTGGCTAGATAATTGAAGTTCCTCAAGGGGCATCACCTGAAAGAAAACCTGTAAGTTATATATTTCCTTAAGGGCATCTTCCAAACGTCCTAAAAAAGTATAGACAATGCACAATCCATTTATAGCAAAACAAATGTCTTCTTTGTTATCCTTAGCTAATCCCACAGCTAAAGATTTTTCCAAATATTCCAAAGCCATTTTGAACTGCCTCTTATAGGCAGCACATAAGCCTAATGAGTAATAAGATTTTGCATTGAGTTCCACTTGATCTTTAACAACAAGATCTTGAAGCTTCTCTTTAATCTCATTAATTTTTTCATAGTCTTCCATCTCCGCATACATGCGCAATAAAAGATTACTGCACTTCAAATAACCATCATAATTTTTATCTGAATAATAAAGAACAGATGCTTCACTCAGTTTTTTAATTGCTATCTGAAAATCGCTACGATCACAGTAAAGCTTTCCAACTTCAAATATTGAATCAGCATTTGATGCTTGTGAATCCCTTTTGATCAAAATCCCACCTTAGAATTGATTTTTTCTTCCATCTAATTTTCTTACAAATCCTTACACAGAGGTCAAATTGAATTCCTGAAATCCTTGAAATACCTATCAATCTTGTATTTTGCGCCTCAACGAGTCGGAAATGACAAGGAATAGACTACACTCTTTCCCCACTTTTTATCTAGTAAAATTTACTAAATTTTAAATTATCGAAAAATTAAACAATTGTTTATCTTATTACTAATTAATAATACGAATGCATGTTTTTAAATGTCGATAATTAAGTTCTAGATAATTTAATTATGATTAAACTCTTCACTGCTAAACATTTTATTGAAATCAACTTCTGAGTTATCTGGTAATTTTGAAATCATATGTACCAACTCTTCTGAAGAAAAACTTATAGCTCTTAACTCTTTATTAGCAAAATGTGTAATTTTTGTGGTGTCGATAAATTCAATTCCAGCTGTAATTAACCTTGTTAAAAGTGCGAAAATAGCCATATTAGCATATTTACTTCCATGTGTGTTCGAGGGATAAAATATAGAATCAATGACAAATACATTTCCTTGAATATAACCCAAAACCCCAGCTACCATTGCACTTTGACCATAAGATTTAGCCACTTCTGAATCGGATGGTGCATAGACTTCTACAGAAAAAGCGCTCCCATCATTTATTAATTCAATAAATTTTTGTACTTTTTCTCCATCTGCCACAAATTTGTTATTCTCGTCATTTTCTTGTTTTTTTCGACCCGCTAATTTAACAGAAACCTGTGGACGTTTGTTAAAGGCAATCATGTAGGATTGCGACAAAGCCTCCGCAGTAAATTTTCGAATAGAACCGTATGTTGAAGCTCCCTCTTCCACTGATCGTCTTGACACGACGCTCCTTCTAGCGGGTAACATCCATCCTTCTATTGAAAAATATGAAAATCCGTTTTCATCTTTTAAATAACTCATTTTTCTAGCATTAAAAAGTTTCCAAGTCTGAGCTTCATCAAGCTCCTGAATAACTGTCCCATTTTTAATTACCAGTAGTTTAGAATTTTCTAAGAATTCTGGTCGACTAACAAAAACATCATCCGTTATTTTCTCATCAATCTTAATTAAATATAGAGTTCGTTTTGGACCATTTTTTTCTGCAGTATGTGAATGTCTTAAAGCTGCATCAACGTTGGCTGCTAAATAAACAAGTTGCTCACCTCTGATAATTGCATTTTTGCCAGCAATATCTAAAGTTTTTGTCGTAACTTCTGGTTGAAAACCTAAAAAACCTCTTTCGCCGTAGGCAGAAGTCAGAGGTGCAAAACCACTTCTAGTTAACTCCTCACTTCCATATAAAAGACTTTCACACTGAGGACCCACCTCTGGTTGAGATTTGTTTTCTGCTGACCAAATGGGATCCAATGCCAGAACAAGAATGAGGGAAATTACAAAATACATTTTCATAGCTAACCGGGCAATATACTCTTATCCACAGTTAACGTCTACATGCGTTGAAAATTTTACGGAAATATCTAAAATGGCATCAGCCTCACTTAGTGAGGCTGTGTTTGTGAAGTATGTCCCGTATATTGTGCACGAAGTCCAATCTCGCGATCTGAACGTACTTTGAAAAGTTCTTTGGCATTTTTGATAAAAAGCGCGTTAACCAACACTTGATCAACATGATCTACCAATATGACTTTTAACTCTTTTAAAACTTCTTTAGGTATATCTTTAAGGTCTTTCTCATTTTCTTTGGGTACAATAACCGTTTTAATTCCACCCCTATGCGCGGCAAGAATTTTCTCTTTAAGACCACCAATACCTAAAACTCGACCTCTAAGAGTAACTTCACCTGTCATTGCGACTATTTTTTTAACAGGTATTTTTGTCAATGCTGAGACAATACTAGTTGTTATAGCAATCCCTGCTGAAGGTCCATCCTTAGGAATAGCACCTTCTGGTGCATGAATATGCACATCTAAATTAGCAATGTAGTCTTTATCGAAACCAAAAAGTGGTCCACGTGAACGAGCATAGCTCATTGCCGCAACACAAGACTCTTTCATAACCTCACCCAATTGGCCCGTAATTGTGAACTTTCCCTTACCTGGTACTACAGAAACCTCTACTGGCAGTAAATCACCTCCCACTTCTGTCCATGCCATACCGTTGGTTAGGCCAATCTCATCAATACCTTCAATTTTTCCATGTTTATATTTATGACCACCCAAAAGCTCTTTCACTTTTTTGGGAGTGATCTGATAAGCCTTGATTGGAGCCTTTTTAGTTCCTTTCATATTCTTTTTCATTTCATCAATAACTATTTCTTTTGCGGCTTTCCTGCAAATATTGGCAATTTGGCGTTCAAGATTTCGAACTCCAGCTTCTCTAGTGTAATACTTAATTAATTCAAGTAAAGAAGCCTCTGTAAAGGTCACTTTTTTATCTATTAAACCATGCATCTCAATTTGTTTTGGCACTAAATATTTTATAGCAATATTTAATTTCTCTTGCTCAATGTAACCTTCAAGAGAAATCACTTCCATCCTATCCAAAAGAGGACGGGGAATCGGGTGAAGAGAATTTGCCGTTGCAATAAACATAGTTTGTGAAAGGTCATAATCCACTTCTAAATAGTGATCATTAAAATTCTTATTTTGTTCAGGATCTAATACTTCTAGTAAAGCCGAAGATGGATCTCCACGGAAATCATTGCTCATTTTGTCGATCTCATCTAGCAAAAGTAAAGAGTTGCCAAATTCACTTTTTCTCATGGCTTGAATAATTTTCCCTGGCATAGCACCAACATAAGTCTTCCTATGTCCACGTATTTCCGCCTCATCACGGACTCCACCTAAAGAGATTCTTGCAAAAGGGCGATTTAAAGCTTTTGCTATTGATTTTGCTAAAGATGTTTTTCCCACCCCGGGAGGGCCTACTAAACAAAGAATAGGACCTCGCAACTCAGAGGTGAGTGATTGAACAGCTAAGTGTTCTAAAATTCTTTCTTTAACTTTCTCTAAACCCCAGTGATCATCATCAAGAATGTCTTTCGCATCTTGGATATCATGTTTTTCAACCACATAGTTGTACCATGGCAGATCTAGCATCCAATCTATATAATTTCTTACAACGGCGGCTTCTGCGCTCATGGGCGACATCATTTTTAATTTTTTTATTTCTTTTAAAACCTTACTGTGCCCTTCTTCAGACATTTTCTTTTTTGCAAGCTTCTTTTCTAGTTCTTCAATTTCTTGTTGGTAATCATCTTTCTCTCCCAACTCTTTTTGAATAGCCTGCATTTGTTCATTTAAATAATATTCTTTCTGAGACCTTTCCATTTGTTTTTTAACTCGACCGCGAATTTTCTTTTCTACTTCTAGGATTTCGATTTCTCCGGTCATTAAGTTTAATAATTCTTCAAGTCTCTCACCTGGATCTGAGATTTCTAATAACCTTTGCTTATCTTCAACCTTCAAATTCAATTGAGCCGCTATTATATCTGCCAATTCTCCAGACTCTTCTATTGTAGAAACTCTCATTAGTATTTCAGGAGGAATGCGCTTGTTCAATTTTACATAAGTCTCAAAAGTAGCTTTTACCGAGCGCATAAGAGCTTTCGTTTCTTTTTCTCGAACAACAGTTTCAAGTAAATTCTCTACTTCAACAACAAAATGGCCATCTGTCTGTACATAATTATGTATTTTGACTCTTCTTTTGCCTTCCACTAAAACTTTCACTGTGCCATCTGGGAGGCGCAACAATTGAATTATCGTACCAACTGTTCCAACCTTGTGTACCTCTTCTGGTTGTGGATTGTTAGTTTTAGCATCTTTTTGAGCGGCTAATACGATATCTGTTTGTTTACTCATAGCATCTTCAAGTGCATTGATGCTTTTTTCTCTGCCAACAAATAAGGGCATCATCATATGTGGGAAAATAATCAAATCCCTTAATGGTAACATGGGTAAATTATATTTATCGGTTTTAGTGCTTTCGCTCATAATTGATCCCTTTTTTTATAGGTTTCTATTTTAATTTAAGGTGGAAAGAGAATGCTTAGGCTATTTCGCTAGTGTTTGTTTCTTCACTATTGTCTTTTTTATCTGCCTTATCCTTCTTGGTTCCGTAAATTACTTCAGGCTGCTCTGTCCCTTCGATCACCTTATCAGTAATTATACATTCCTTTACGTTATTCTTGGAAGGAATTTCAAACATGATATCAAGCATTGAAGTTTCTAAAACACCCCTAAGTCCCCGAGCGCCTGTATTTCTGCGTATAGCCTCTTTTGCCACAGCTCGTAATGCCTCGTCGGTAAAGGTGAGTTTAACCCCTTCAAATTCAAAAAGTTTTTGATATTGTTTTGTAAGTGCATTTTTGGGCTTAATAAGAATATCAATCAAGGCTTCTTCTGTAAGTTGGTCTAGGACAGTAATCACAGGGAGGCGGCCAATAAATTCTGGTATTAAACCATATTTTGCTAAATCATCTGGTTCTAGCTTTCTGAGTGGATTATTTTGTACTAAGTTCTGCTCGTCCTTAGTAGAGATATCGGCAGCTATACCTAGGGCCTTATTAGTTATGCGGCCTTCAACAACTTTGTCCAATCCTACAAAAGCACCACCGACAATAAACAAAATATTTGAAGTGTCGACTTGAATAAATTCCTGTTGTGGATGTTTTCTGCCACCCTTTGGTGGTAAATTGGCTACAGTTCCCTCGAGAATTTTAAGAAGAGCTTGTTGTACGCCCTCTCCACTCACGTCACGAGTAATAGAAGGATTTTCAGATTTGCGTGAAATCTTATCGATTTCATCAATGTAAATAACTCCTTTTTGAGCTTTTTCTACATCATAATCAGCTGCCTGCAATAAATTTAATACTACATTCTCAACATCTTCGCCAACATAACCCGCTTCTGTTAGAGCTGTTGCATCGGCCATAGCAAAAGGCACATTCAATATTTTCGCAATGGTTTGTGCCAACAAAGTCTTACCAGAACCTGTGGGTCCAATTAATAAAATATTACTTTTTGAAATTTCTACTTCTACTTTGCGACCGGTGCCAGAATTAACTCTTTTATAATGGTTGTGAACCGCCACAGATAGAGCTTTTTTAGCTTTCTCCTGACCAATCACATAATCATCTAGAAAAGATTTAATATCTACGGGCTTAGGAACTTTTAAATTACCACGTTGAGTATCTTCTCGTTCGCGCTCTTCTTGAATTATATCGTTGCACAAATCAATGCATTCATCGCAAATATAGACGCCAGGTCCAGCTATTAGTTTCTTAACTTCTTTTTGGCTTTTGCCACAGAAGCTACAACATAAAGTCCCGTAGGTATTGTCTTTATCTGCCATCCGTTTAATCTTTCCTTATCTTTTTACGACTAGAAACCACTTGATCAACTAATCCAAAATCTTTGGCCTCTTGAGCACTCATAAAATTGTCTCGGTCCATAGCTTTCGTCAATTCTTCAAAATCTCGGCCAGTATGATCTACATAAATGTCAGTCAATTTATTCTTAGTACGAATCATTTCTTTTGCATGTATTTCTATGTCACTGGCTTGTCCAGAAATACCGCCACCACCTATGAGTGGCTGATGAATCATGATCCGGGAATTAGGTAACACATAGCGTTTCCCTTTAGTACCTGCAGTGAGTAATAAAGAACCCATACTGGCTGCAAGTCCCATACAATAAGTACTAACATCACACTTAACAAACTGCATAATATCATAAATTGCCAAGCCGGCAGAAACACTTCCTCCCGGTGAATTAATATATAAGTGTATATCTTTTTCAGGGTTGTCCATTTCTAAAAAAAACATTTGAGCAATTATACTGTTTGCCACATCGTCGGTGACGGGAGTTCCAAGTATAATCAGACGATCTTTTAATAATCGCGAATATATATCATAACTTCTCTCGCCCCTTGGGGTTTGTTCTACAACGACGGGAATCAATGCTGATTGAAAATTACTCATAAAAATTTAGCTCCACTTCCTAATTATGCCAGCTCTAATAGATTTAGCGACAGTCTTTAATATTTCTAGTCAGTTTGCTGGGCAAAACTTACCTACTTAATATGGACACCCCAAACTGTATGTCTAGTATTTCTTCGGGGTTTTTTATCCACCACTTAATGCTTAAGCAGTAGAAAAATAAAAAGAAGGGTGTTAGACTAGTAAATTATCTTTATTATAAGCTGCGTTAAGATAGGAGATAGCAACATGGAGATTTCTACTAAAAATGTGAACCAAAAAACTACAAATGCAAAAGCACAGACTTTGATCGAGTTTTGTTACAGAACTAGTAATGACAAAAAGGGAGTAAAAGTAAACTCTCCTAATGCACACAAACAAATTCTTCTACTGATTGAAGATGCAATTAAAGATGGTCATTTCTCCGCTGATCCTAATGAAACTATTATTTTTCGAAATGCACAGCTCGATGGCTACAAGCATGTTCTAATTGTTTCCTTGGGTGATGTGAAAAGAATTGGTCCAGAGTCTATCCGCAGATCTTGTGCTGCCATTGAAAAAGCTTTAGTCAAAAATAAAGTTGTTGAGGCAGATTTAAATACGGATAACTTACTCTCTCGTGCCAATAAAAATGTTGCTGATTATGTGGCTGCTGCAGTTGAGGGGTTTCTCCTTGCCGATTATGAGTTTGATAAATTCATTAATAAAGATATGCGCAAAAAACAGCATCCCATAAAGACAATATATTTTCTTACCAGCTCTAAGACAAATAGCTCACAGCTACAGAAAGGTTTAGAAGTAGGAAAAATTTTGAGTGAATGTATTAACTTTGCTCGCGCCCTTGGTGACACCCCAGGCAACCTATTAACTCCCGAAATCCTTGGCCAAGAAACTATAGCTGCAGCCAAGGGAACAAAACTAAAAGTACAAGTTTGGGATGAAGCGCGCATTAAAAAAGAAAGAATGGGTGGACTCTGGGGAGTTGGTAAAGGGAGCGACAACGGACCTCGTTTTATTTTAATGGAATACAAGGGTGCCGCTGCATCTAAAAAACCTATTTGCTTTGTCGGAAAGGGGCTCACTTTTGATGCTGGTGGAATTAGCATAAAACCCTCTATGGCCATGGATGAAATGAAATACGACATGTGTGGAGGTTCCACCGTAATAGCAACTATGCTTGCCATTGCTAAATTAGGTTTAAAAATAAATGCTGTCGCTTATGTCCCTGCTTCCGAAAATATGCTTGGACCATCAGCTAATAAACCGGGTGATATACTTACCGCAAGAAACGGTAAAACCGTGGAAGTGTTAAATACCGATGCTGAAGGTAGACTCATTCTTATGGATGCGCTCTCCTATGCCTGCGAGAGAAAGCCCGAATTGATAATTGATGTTGCGACCTTAACTGGAGCCATTGTTGTGTCCTTACACAATGTATACACTGGTTATTTTACGCGAAACTCTAAATTAAAAGCCAAAATTGAAAAAGCATCATTAACCGCTGGTGAGAGAGTTTGGCAAATGCCTTTACATAATGAACACGGTAAAGACATAAAGGGTCGACACGCTGATTTGCAAAACATTTCTAATCATAGGGGTGCTGGTAGCTCAACTGCAGCGGCCTTCCTTGAAAACTTTGTAGATAAGGATATTCCATGGGCTCATTTTGATATTGCTGGAACGGCATGGGATCTCGGTGGACGCTTTAATTACTGCCCAGAAAAGGGAGCTTCTGGTGTTATGATCAGAACTTTTGTCGAGATAGCTAAAGATTTTTAATTTTTTTATTTAAACTCCTCTATATATATCCGATATCTTTATTAGATTTATAGAGGAGTTACTTTGTCTTTTAAAAAAACTTTCACTTCTGCCCTTATGATTGCAGTTACACTTGTAATAGGTGCTACGATTGCAATTCATTCATGGAAGGGAATGGTTTATTGGTACCCGGACAAAAGTCGTAACCCGGCAGCTATTAAAAAAGTTTTTGATTTTTCACACCTGGAAGGCCGTGCACTTGAAATGGCATCCTATAAACGTCTTGTTGCCGATGCTAAGACACTAGATGACGAAGAAAATATAGGAATTGAATTGGGACATTTTGTAGTAAAAGACCCATCCAATAATCGTCAATTTGCCTGTGACATATATAATCGAGTTGAATTGGTCTTTGAATCAGCAGATATGTCTGTAAGTGGCGAGCCCTCCATCATGAAAGTCGAAGCTGACTGCCAAGTAAATAAAGATATTAATAGGATCAATACGGTTTGGATTCCAATGAAGAAGATTCTTAAAGAAAAAGAGGGTGATATAGAGTTAGACTATAGAGAAAGAGGAAATATACATTTAACATTTTTAAATATTGGAGATCGCTGGCCAAGGGCTTGGATGCTTTCAAATGTAAGAATGTTTAATGAAGATGATTTTGGAAAAATACTACAAATAAATAAAGTCCAAATGAGAGAAATTGTAAATAGACCTTTGACATTAGTCTGGGACAAAGATTTATAATTTTATTTTTAAAATTGGTATCCCATAAACTTTACCTTAGCTTCACGGGCTTCAATTGCAATTGCCAAGACGCCGATTTTTGCTAACCATCCATATACATTTTCAGAGGGACAACGAGTGAGATCTACATTTAAATCACTAACACAAAGTCTTTTATAAACTGCGCCTGGTGAATTTAAATTGTCATCTGGCCCTTTTTTAGAATGTGTCCTTAAAAAACCTCCAGCCAGCTTTTTCCCTATTAAATATATAGCTGGTTCTGCAATTTCGTTTTCTGTTTGATATTTAGTAGGTATCCCCTCTTGAATAATAACTTCATTGATACCTCCTCCACCTTTTGCAGCCTTCATCTTCTTTCTTGATTTATAACTCCACTCTAAAATTTCACTGCCTGAATTCACTTTAACAACGCCCAAACCATAGGTGCCAGAACTATTTTTTACAAATGCAAATGGTTTTGTAGAAATGCCACTCTCTTTGTACTCTCTTTCCAGATCAGATAAAAACTCATCAACCCTGTTTCCCAATTCTTTCCTCGACGCCTCATCATTAATATTAAAGTTTTTAAAAGGTAATGTTTTTAACTGTAAAACTATTTTTGGAACATCAATAATTCTTGCGAACTCCTCTACCAAAATATTGTATTGTTTAAAAAAATCCTCTTTTCTACGCCAATACCAACCCAGTTGGAAGGGAGGGTTCATTGGCACATTTAAACCTTCTATCCAATTGGAATAATCACTTGAAAAATCATTATTGTTAACAACTAGTTCTGGCTCTTGTCCATCTACAATTATCGAACCATTTTTTTTATTTGCACTATAAACTTTTAATTCGTTTTCATGGATTGATTTTACATCTAATGAGCCTTCGAACTCTCTTGGAATTGCAACTTTAACTTGGAAGCCGGAAGATTCTATAAGTTTCTTTATAGTGTAAACATTTTCCCAATAGTATGCATTTTGAGTATGCTCTTCGGTAAGTAAAACCACAAATTTTTTAAGCTGAGGGTAATGACTAGTGAGGTATTGCTTCATTAATTCTATCGAATTTTCTTTGTCAACATCACAAATATTATTGAATCCTGCAGGGAAAATATTGGCGTCAACGGGGCAAGCTTTGCTTCCAGAATCCCTAATATCAAAGCTTGAGTAAATTGGAAAAGCAAGGCTCCCACCAGTTTTTTCATACCAAGCCTCTAAGGCTTTTAAGTTTTTACAAATTTGATTGTGAATAAGTTCTTGTATCATATTAAACTCGATTCTTAGTTGGTATAAAGTTCACGGCAGCGCCAGCTACTAAAAATGGCATTAAAATCAACGTCAATCCAGGAATCAACAATGTCAATCCAATAATGGATCCCATCCCACTGTATAATAGTGCATTTTGTTTTAGATGAGAAAGCCTCTCTGTAAGACGATACTCCATGGCTTCATAGGAGTAGTCCATGTTATCAAAAGCCAAAACTATAAATGCAAAAAAAGAAGAAAGCAGGTTTAATCCTGGAATAAAAGTAAAAACAAATAAAAATATACCAATAAATGCGAAAATCAAAACTCTCAACAAAGATGTCATCATCATTTTAATACTCGTTTTAATCCAGCGGGAAAATTGAAATGGCCTGTCTCTTAATACTCCTCTTCCTACAAGTACCTTTTCTGCGATTACAGAATTAAATGGAGATGCGATAACTGTTCCAATCAAATAAATTGCGAAAACTATTATAACTGTAAACCCAATAGCGAAAAATATATATAGTGGATAATATAAGATTGAGTATAGCACTCCACTTGGATCTGTAAAAATAAAACTTAAAGCACCAACAACCCAAACAGTTAGATATGAGAGTCCGATATTTAATAAATATATAAGTAAAGTTAAATCTATAATTATAGGAGCCATCGCCCATAACCAAAGTGATTTGTCAGTCAATATGACTTTAAACCCTGAAAAAATAAATTTTAAACCCTTTGTATATTCAGAAATACTATTCATTTTTTAGGTACCACTAATTTCCCTTCTCTTTTTATGCCAAAACGTTTTTCGTTTTCTTTTGTTTTTTGCGTTGTGTTCGAATTCTCAGCTAGATAGTTTTGAAACTCTACTTCTTTTTTATGCAGTTGATCAAATAGAACAATAACCATTTCTTGATTTATTGCCCCTGGGAATCTAGATCTTTTTAATAATTCTAAACTTGTTAATGTTTCTTTAATAAATTCTACTTTCTTGTTCCTTTCAGCATCACTCGAAGGATCTTTTATATTTCCTAAAACCTTCCAGATTCCTTCATAAGATTTTAATAAGGCCTCAGCAGACCTTGGGGACCAATTTTTATGATCTAACTCCACCGATCTCAATAAATATTTTTGCACATAATCTAAACTTTTTAGATACTTATCATAGTTTTTTTCATTAAAATGTTCATAGTTAAGTCCACCCATCGTATAAAGAGTTCTTGCTAACAACTCTTTTTTCTTATCATCCTCCATCCTTAAATTACTTATTTTACTCAGTCCTTTCTCTGCTTCTTTAAAATATTTTAATGCTTGAGTTGTATTTCCTTTTCTTGAATAGGTGATTGCAAGTCTTGCAGGAATTTCAGCATAAGCCACCTCTTGAGAAAGCCACTGCTTCCTTTTTTCCAAATCAACAAGGCTGGCAATCACCTTTTCGTCAGAACCAATGCATTCATAGGCTTTTGATAAAGAGTACAAACTTTCAGATTGTAGCCGTTGTTGACTGCGACCAGACATGTTTACTACTTTCCTATAGTTCCGCCCAGCAGCTTTACAATCGCCTAACCCCTCATAGGCTGCGGCTAAATTAAATAGAATTAATAATTCAAAAGATGTTGCCGGAGCCATCGATAGCGCTTTTTCAAATTTTTCTTTTGCTTGCAAATATTTACCCTGATCTAAATATTTGTTGCCCTCAGAAAATATTTCTATTGTTCTTTTCTCTTCAGCCTTTTGTTTTGCTGAAGGTTCGTTTGCGGAATCTTTTTCCCAAAATTTCCAACTGGAACAACCCGTTGAAACAATGCAAAATGTTATTAAAATAACTTTAAACAAGTGAATTCTCCTTAAGTGCCACACTTATCTTATCTGAAAGGGCCGATAGCCCCTGGATACCTGTTAAATCACTCTCAAGATCTTGGATTTTATAAAGTAAAACTTCACTGTGAAGTAATTTTCTAAAACTGTCTATTTCACCTTCCGTTGTCTTATGCAAATCTATAAATTTCGAATACAATTCTTTTAGTTCCTCTTGCGGTTCATCCCATTCGGGTAAGCATCTGTTTATAAAAACTGAATATAAATTAAATCCAAACCTTTTAAATTGTGTATAAATGTCCTTGGCCTCTAGTATTTTAATTTTATCATAGGTAGACACTAAAATAAATTGCGTAGTAGGCTCCATTAACATTTTGTGGACATCCAAACTCCGCTGACTAATCACCTCTTGAATATCTTGAATTGATGTAAAAAAATCCGCCAATTCGCCAATAAACGCAGCTCCAGTTAACTTCTCTAAGGCTGCCAAAACAGTTAATGTTCCTCGATTTATAATTTTAGCAAAAATATTTTGGTCTTTGGACTCCCCTGCAAACCATCGAGTAATGGATCGTTGGAAAAGTGCGTAGATTTTTTCTGGAGCATTAAAAAAATCCATGGCATTTTGCGCTGGTGGGGTATCCAATATTACCAAGTCAAAGTTACCACCCGTAACCTCACGGTACAAACGATCCAATGAAGTAAATTCCTGAGAACCGCTTAGATTTGTTGAAAGTTGTTTATATAAAGTGTTATTCAAAATTTTAGCTACTTTCTTGTTATCCTTTGAATTTGATCTTACAAAATCATTAAAACAAGTTTCAGGATCCACCCATCCGGCATATAGTTTTCCTCTATAATTTTGCTCAGGAACTAAAATATTTCCATTTAATGAATTTTCCAGTCCCAAAGTCTGAGCCAAGCGTTTAGCGGGATCTATTGTCAGAACCAATACTCTCTTCCCCTCTTTTGCTGCTTGAATTCCTAAGCTGGCCGCTACTGTAGTTTTACCCACTCCTCCCGTTCCTACGCAAACTATGATTTTAGCTTTATTAAACAAATGACTCATAACTTGAATAAACCTCTGATAAATATTGGATTCTCTCTTCTACACTCGCGTGAAAACTAAATGGTGACTCTACATAATTCTTACTATTTTTAACAAATTCAGCAGTGGACCAGTCCTCTCTTTTCTTAATGTTTTGCAGGTAACTAGCAAATTTACCAGATGCTCTATCAACCATATTCGGAATTTGAGGTCGAAGAATTTTATTTAAAATAAGTTTTGGAGTAACATTGAAATCGGTGTTCAATAATCCAATAAACTCTAAACTCTCCTGTACGGGTAATTCTTCACAGGTAGAAACCCATACATAATTACAAATTTCTGAATTTATAAGTGTCTTATGTATATTTGCACTTTGTTGGCCCATAGGACCCAAAGAAATGGTATCTGAAATCCCTTTTGGCACCCTCAAAAGAGATAAAAAATGTCCTGAAGAAAATGCATCCACTACAATTCTATCGTAATTCAATTCTGGTCCAATTTTACGGAAACCAGATGTTAACTTTCCTAAGATTGCAAGCTCTTGTAAGGCCGGGGCAGCTTTAACTAAGGTTTTCATAATCTTATTTTCAAAAAAAAGATCCACAACTGTTGATAATCTTATGTAATAAGAAATGAATTCTTTAAGGCATTCCTCTCCAGACCATATGGCTAAATCCAAATTGGGTTTAATGTTGTAGGGTTGAAAAGAGAATTTTCTACCAAATACATAATTAAAATAACTATTATATCCCAATTCAATTAGTAATGTTTTCAGGCCTCTACTGGCAAAAGAATGACCAATTGCGGCAGCTACTGTGCTCTTACCCACTCCACCTTTGCCACTGACTAAGTATATCTTGCAATTATTTTTAGGTTCAGCAGCCATATCGAATCTTCTTTCTTGGTGGAAAAGAGTCTGAGCTGAGCTTTTTATGCAAAGCGACAGAAATTACTTGCACTATTCTAACCCATTCCCTATAAATTGCCATTTGCAAGACATTATAATGATGAGGAGAATTCATGAAATCCACATTGGATACTTTAGAAGGTCTAGGTCGTAAGCTCAATATCGAAATTCCCGCTAATAGAGTTTCTGATACATTTATCAAAATGTATAAAGGAATACAAAAGAACGCCACGATAAAAGGTTTTCGTAAAGGCAAAGCTCCTTTGGCTGCAATAAAAAGCATGTATGCCGACAGAGTCAAACAAGATGTGTTACAAGAGCTTGTTAATGAGTCCTACCAAAAAGCACTTGAGGACCACTCTTTAGATCCAATTACCCAACCAAAAATAGATTTAGTTAATTTTGATGAGCAGGGTTCATTTACTTTCACGGCTGAAATGGAAGTCCGTCCCGAAATTCAACTGAACAAAATTGAAGGCTTAAAAATTGAAAAAGAACTTTTAGAAGTTGATGAAAAACAGGTTGATGAATCTATTAAAAATATTCAGACCAACTTTAAAGAGTATTCACCTGTTCTTGAAGACCGTCCAGCTAAAGAGGGTGATTTCCTAAAAATAGATTTTGAAGGCTTTATTAATGACCAACCCTTAAGTGGTGGCAAAGCTGACAATCATATCCTTGAATTGGGAAGCAAATCTTTTATTCCTGGCTTTGAGGAGGGACTCATAGGTGCAAAACCAGGTGATGACAAAACTTTGGATATTAGTTTTCCCATTGACTATCATGTTGAGGATTTAAAAGGACAAAAGGTAATTTTCAAGGTTAAAGTAAAGGAAATAAATAAATTAAACCTGCCCGAGTTAAATGACGAATTTGCTCAAAAGGTCAGTTCTGAATTTAAAACTCTGGAAGAATTAAAAAAAGTTATAAAAGAAGATATCGAAGATAGAGAAAAAGAGCGCATTGAAGAAGATTTAAAAAACCGTGTCTTAAAAGTCTTAGCTCAAGAAAATCCGTTGGAAGTGCCTAAAGCTCTGGTAGAAGATCAGAAGAACCGACTCGTTCAAGATGTGGAGAGTCGTTTAAAAAAACAAGGCTTCGACGCTAAAGGTATTAATGAATATAAACAAAAATGGGCTAAGGATTTCGAAGACACGGCGACTTTCATGGTTCAATCTAGTTTTCTAATTGATAAAATTTCACAGAAACATCAGCTACACGCAAAGGCCCCAGATATTGAAGCCAAATTTAATAAAATGGCTGCTGAGTTTAATGTAGACATTGAACAAATTCGAGAATTTTATAAGGACAAAAATAAAATGTCTGCTCTGCTTTACCAAATTATGGAAGAAAAAGTAGTTGGGTTTTTACTTGAAAAATCTCAAATCAATGAGGTTCCAAAAAGTAAACTCACTGAATAATAGACTTTGAAAGTTTACATTTGTTTCATTACAGACCAAGCTTTTAAATAATTAAAAGCTTGGAATATTTGAAAATCTTCACTTAATAGTTTCTCTTTTGGCGACATATCTTTTTTCTTGTTATTTTCTTGGTCTGTCCACCAAAAGCTCATAACGTTTCTTTTTGTGTCCGCTAAAGCTTTTTTCTCTTTTTCACTTAGCAAATGTCCTCGAATGTCTTTTTCTCTACGTACCTTCCTATTGCCTCTGGCCTTATTTAAAGTCGTCGCATCTAATTCTTCTAATTCAACATCTGGAATTATTCCCTCAGCCTGAATGGATTTTCCACTGGGTGTATAGTAACGTGCGACAGTTAATTTTAATCCGGACCCGTCACCTAATTTAACAACTGATTGGACAGAACCTTTACCAAAACTCTTTTTCCCCATGATGAGGGCTCGTTTATTATCTTGAAGCGCCCCTGCAAGAATTTCTGAGGCGCTGGCCGAATATTCATCTATCATTACAACTATTGGAAAATTTTCGATCGTTCCCGTTTTTTTTGCATAAACCACTTCTTTTTCTTTTTTATTTCTACCAATTGTACTCACTATTACGCCGTCCGGAATAAATAAATCGCTAACCATCGTGGCTTGGTTAAGTAGTCCACCAGGATTTTTTCTTAAATCTATTACTAATCCTTTGATCTCTTTATGTTTCTTTCTGTGATCGTTTATAAAGCCAGTCAAATTTTTATATGTATTCTCAATGAATGAAGTGATTTTAATATAGCCATAGCCATTATCTAAGTCCGTATACTTAACAGATTTGATTTTTACGACTCCTCTTTTAATTGCATAGTCTTTAGGCTCTGTAAAACCGTCTCGATATATTCCTAACTTTACAACTGAGTTTTTTTCACCTTTCATTAATTTAGCGGCTTCTACCAGACTCAGACCCTTAGTGGATTCACCATTAATACTAACAATTTTATCACCAGACTTTACACCTGCAATCCAAGCAGGAGTGTCTTCTATGGGAGAAATCACTGTTAAAATTCCTTTTTGCAATGTTATTTCAATTCCTAAACCACCAAATTCACCGCTTGTTTCAGACTCAAATTCTTTATAAATATCTGGGGCTAAAAAATTTGTATGTGGATCCAATTCTTTTAACATCCCTTTTATTGCTCCATAAATTAATACTTTTGTATCTACTTCTTCAACATAGTATTCCTGAACGAGGTTTAATACCTTGGTAAAAAGCTGCAAATCTGAATATCTTTCTTTTGCAAAACTTGAAATACTTTGAAAATTAAATATTAAAACAAAGCCAATGAACCCGGTCAGTAATAATAATGTCTGTTTCTTCTTGCTCATACTTCTCTCCTAGTTGCCTTGTTGATCCTTAGTCACTAACCAATTCTTAGGGTCAATAGAATCAGAAAAATGCCTTATCTCAAAATATACACCTTGTCCATAGAGACTGGAAGACTCTCCTGATTCACCTATTACAAAACCCTTTTCTACAGTCTGATTTTTTGTTACTAATGCTTTGCTCATATGAGCATAAACTGTGTAGAAATGGTCGCCATGATCAGCAATAACAGTCATCCCATAACCCTTAATATATCCCACAAAAGAAATATTTGCTTTGTGTATTATCTTAACAGGTGTTTTCTCATCAGTTCTATAGAAATATCCTTTATGACTTAATTTAAAGTTAAAATTTGGATGTTGAATTACCCCATAGTCTTTTACCAAAGTTCCTTTCACAGGGGCCTCTAAATTTCCTTTGATTGCAAAAAAAGACTCATCTAAAAGTTCACTTAAACTGTAATTGCTGTTGTGGGCTATAATATTTCTGGTTAATTTTCTAACATTTTTTAATTTTTTTAACTCAGCTTTTTTCGTGTCAGAAATTTTAGTCAAAATTTTTGATTTAATTTTTTGCTCCACTTCGAGCTGAACTTCTTGTTCTTTAAGATCTTTTTTAAATTCAACCAATCTTTTAACTTCGGTTTCTAATTTAACACGTTTCTTATTAAGCTTATTCATATTTTTTTGATAATTTAAAATTAGCTCATAATCACTCTCACTGTAGGCCTTTAGATATTTTAATATGCGATCTAAATCATGAGAGCTGTGAGAAGAAAACAAAACCGGGAGAATACCACTACTTCTCAGTTTATAAATAACTCTTAGTTTTTTAGATAAGATAGCTCTTTGCTTAACTATTCTTTCTTCCAGCAAAGCGATGTCTCGAGCCGTGTTTTTTGCATTGCTTTTTGCTGATAGCATCTTATTTGTTAGTTGGTCCCTGTTTTTACTCATTTTTTTCATTTTTTGATTTATATTGTATAAGGACCCTAAAACTCCTCGTTCTTTTTGTTCAACATCTAACATTTTTTGTTTAGATGTTAAATATGTGCTTTTTATCTCATTTATACTTTTGTCATTTACTTTTTCTATACTTCCCTTCGCTTGAATCGAAAAAAATAAAAAGATACTCATTATCATGATTCCGCCTGATGCGCGGTCCAACCTGTACTTAGTTTTGTTACACAAAAATAGGCTCCAACAACTCCGAAAATGCTTCCTAATAATACTATTATAAATTGTGTTTTAAATGACAAAAAACTAAGATGATATTGGCCACCCACTATTCCAACACCTGACTCAATTACGCTCAGTTGCCAATTAAAGACTAGATAGGTGACAATAATGGAAATCAAAGAGGCAATAAAACCTAACACAAAGCCTTCAAAAATATACGGAATTCTTATTGACCATTTGGTGCTGCCTATAAGCTCTAATATCTCTATTTCATCTCTTCTTTGAGATATGGAATTTCTAATTGAATTTCCAACGACAAATAAACTACCTGTTAGTAATACAAAGATAAGCAACCCACTTGAATGGTTAAACTTATCCACTACTGCAGCATAGTTTTCTACCCAGTTTTGGCCATAGGAAACTTCTTCTACACCCTTAAAATCCATTAGTTCTTTCGCAAACCGAACCACTTCATTGTATTTTTCTTTTGACCAATTTCGATCAAATTTAATTTCATAGCTTGCTGGTAAAGGATTTTTGAATTCACTATCAAAAACTAAATCAGGGATGTAACTTTCCACCTGATCTTTAAAAAGTTGTGAGGCTTTTTCTTTAGAAACATATTCAAAGCTAGCAACTCCTTCGCTTTTCTTTATTTTACTTATCAGCTTATCACTGTTATTAAATTCATCGTCCAGAAAAACACTCATGCTTATGGAGTTCCCCCATTGAGTTAATACTTTTGTCAAATTCTGATGAATCAGAAATGAAATTCCAATAACCGAAAAAGTACCAGATAAAACAATTACTGTTGTCATTTGCAAAGCAAAATGTTGACGCCAAATTCTGGCAAAATGCTTTAATAGTGGATTAAGCATTTACCTTCTCCATTATAACTCCTGATTGAATGGTCAAAACTTTTTTAGCACGACGCTTTACCAGCTCGTGATCATGTGTGGCACAAAAAACTGTTGTGCCCTGAGCATTGACCTTGTCTAACAAATCCATAATTTCTTCACTGAGGTCTGGATCCAAATTTCCTGTCGGTTCATCTGCTATAAGTATACCCGGTTGGTGAACGAGTGCCCTGGCAATGGCTACCCTCTGTTGTTCACCGCCTGAAAGTTGCTGAGGGAGTTGGTTTTTCTTAAAGTAAAGACCCACTTGTTCTAGAATATCGCTAGTGCGTGCTTGAACATAACTGGTTTTATCTCCTCTGATTTCTAGAGGAAGAGCTATATTTTCGAAAACAGATCTGTCTTTTAACAATTTAAAATCTTGATAGACAACACCAATTTTTCTTCTGAAATAGGGCACTTCAAATTCTTTTATTTTATTTAAATCATAACCTGAAACTATTATCCTTCCGGAGCTCGGTTTTAAATAAGCGGACAATACTTTAAATAAAGTTGTTTTCCCCGAACCACTCGGGCCAGTTAAAAATATAAACTCCCCTTTTTGAATCTTTAAGTTCACATTTGATAGTGCTTGTACGGGACCAGGATATGTTTTGTAGACATGTGAAAAATCAATCATCCTTATATTGTATTAGTAGTTATAATAGTTGACCAGAAAGCAAAAGGTCTAGAATTTTCTTGTGTTGCAATTCAAGAGCTAAACGTATCGCTTTGGGTCCAGAATCATCTCCTCTTGGAAGAATCTCACAATAAGAAATTTTTACGCTTCTAACCACAGCACCGCGTTTGTAAACACGACTTACAAAGTATGGATTTCGTCTTCCCCAGTCCTCAGTTTGGACATGATAGGGCTCACCACTTATTACTAAATCTGTATTAAAACCTTTTTCCACAACAGCCTATTTTCTAACTATACATTAGTCCATGACAAGTAAAAAAAATCTCATAATGAAACACTTTTTTTTAGATTTTCGTCTACAGACCAATGGCGAACTCGCCGATGAGTTTTGAAAGCTACAAGGTGGGATGACTTGCTCAGTTCTATTAAAAGCACAATCTTAATAATTTCGATCTCTAGTCTAATAGGAGCCTGTTCAGAACAGAAAAGCCCTACAAAAGATATAGATCTGGCAGTCAGTCCAGAGTTTAAAGGACCACCGGAACCTGAATATTGTAAAACAGCAACTTCTTACACTTCCAGCGTGACTATCTCTGGTACAGCTAAATTTGTTGTGCGCAAGGCCTTCTTTACGGGGGGCGGTGGATTGAGTGCAGCAGACACTGCCAATCCTAAACCCATTCGCTATGCTGAAATACGAGTATTAAATAGTGGAGGCACAGCTATTCAGTGTGCAGAAACTGACGGTAGTGGAAACTTTAGTTTTGTACTACCCAAAGGTTCTGACAGTTTTACCATACACATAATGGCTCGGGCTGAGAATTCCAAAGTTAAAGTCTCAGTCTTAAATTCTCCCGAATCAAATACTATCTATAGTTTATCTAAGTCTGTACCCGCAAGTACAAATCAAGTCTTAACTCTCACAGCTCAAGCCACAGGAGATATTTTGGGTGGTGCATTCAATATTTATGATCAAATTCTAAATGTAAATGAATACATTCGCCAGCAGCTCTCATCTAATTTTGTAGCTACTAAAGTGCAAGCCTATTGGAAACCAGGTTTTAATCCTGGAGACTATGTCGAATCTGGTCCCGTTAGTTTTTACTATCCTGGATTTGATCGCTTATTTATTCTCGGAGGAGTCAATGGAGACACAGATTACACAGATACCGATCATTTTGACAACTCGATTATTGTTCACGAATATGGTCATTTTTTAGAAGATAATTATTCCGTTTCCAATTCGCCCGGTGGGGCCCACTATGGAAATGGTCAAATCGACGCTCGCTTAGCTTGGAGTGAAGGCTTTGCTAATTTTTTAAATGCAGCAGTAAGAACATACATAAGTGGAAGTTCCACTGACGCCAATTATGTTGATACATTTGGAAATAGCAGTGGTTCCACTCGTCTTGGAATTTTTGTAGATGTAGAATCCTATGAAGGATGTGTAGTTTGTGATCGCCCTAGCGAAAATGGCGAAGGTCATTTTAGAGAATTTGCTATCACTCGCTTTCTTTATGATGCCATTGATGACACTGCTGATGAAATCGATAAACTTGGAAATTGGAATGCGACTACCAATAACCCTAGTCTTGCAGATGGAACAGGCAGAGAAGGTGATAGCTATATTGTTACTGTTGCAGGAACAAATGACCTAGGTTCAGGCTCCCAAACTTTTAGTGTCGGTGACTACATCTATTACAATGGAACGACTTGGATCAAAGATGCTGACGGCAGTGGCGGCACAAAATTTGACAATATTAGTGGAATGTTTCCAGAAATTTGGTCCGCTTTAATTTCTGGATCTGGTTTTAAAAGTTCAAAAACTAACTTTAGAGACATTGGGCTTTTAAATTTTGTTGAAACTGTTGCTGGTGGAACGAGTTGGACTAAATTGCGAGTTTTCCATGGCATGAATGACGACACCAGTAATAATAGAGAATTGCGTAGAGAATACGCTTACTATATTGATACCATTAGTAATGGCGCAGACAATTGTAGTGGTCAGAATTTTACAATATATCCCAAATCCGAATCCAAAGATTATACAGAATCAAATTTATTTCGTAACAATGACTTTTTTTACCTTCAGCATCCTGGTGGCAATCTAAGTATCACATTAAAATATAAGACGGCTTCAGGAACCGAAGCCAATCTAGATTTATATATTTATGACGACAAGGGACCCTTTGGTTTTGCAAATGGGGTGGTTGGTTACTCTACTTCTTTCCCAAATGGTACAAGTGGGGACACAGAAACTGTCACCGTCAATGCCGGCACTCAAGCTGCTGGTGATTACTTAATAAATGTTTATGCCTTAGGCGGCATTGGTAGCACAACAAATTTCGAGCTCATATCAGGGAGTAAAAAGTTATGTCCGAAAAATATAAGTCTTTAAATTCAAAACTAAAAAACAAACCACTGATTATTGTAACTCTTATTGCCTTTGCTTTAGTTGTTTTTCTGGCACAAATTTCTATTAGCTTAAAAGATATGGGAGCCCGTGAACCCGCAAGTTTAAATTCAAATGCAAAGCTGAAATATTTAAACAAGCTCACTGTACATCAAAAAATTAAACCCCCTATTTCTATAACAATTGAAAAAGATATAATAGGTAGGGTTTTTGCCGGGGATGAATTCGAGATTGTTGCAAATGTTATTAGTGAAATTGACACTGAAAACGTTAAGGTAGAGTGGAGCCTTCCAACTTTTGTGGAAGTCGTTAGTGGTGAAACTTATCATAGTTTTCAATATTTAAAAAAGGGAGAACCCAAACAAGTAAGATTGACTCTAAAAAGCCATTCAGAAGAAAATCAACAAATACACATAACAGCTTCGGCACCCTACGGGAAGCAGATACTAAGTTCTGTTGATCAGTTTAATACTTTATTAGAACAAGATTTAAAAGAAGCTAAAGCCGCTCTTGTAGAAAGAAACCGAAATTATATTGGCCAATAGGAACTCTACCCAGTTCCTAATTTCATTTTAAATGGGAACTACATACAAATCGGGTTTGTCTAATTCATGGCGAAGAATATTTTGAATGGCATCTAAGGTTCCCATCATTGAACTGGGACAACCCCCACAGGCACCTTGATATAATATTCTAATTTCATCGTTTTTATAACTAATGATTTCAATATCTCCACCATCGGACTGCAAGCCCGGTCGGATTGTACGATTTAAGACTTCTTCAACGGCATTTAAAAATGGATCTTCGTGTTCCTTCTGACCTTGAGTTGTGGGTATCTGTTCTTGAGTCCTTTCTTCATCCGTTTGAAATACGGGATTATGTACGGGCAGTCGTGTTTTTAAAACGGCAATAACACAATCTTTTAAATCATCATTAGAAACACTCCCATCTTGAGTGATAGTTACAGTATTCTCAAATAAGTAAACTTGCTTTACACCTTTAATATTTAACAGTGCCTCTACCAAAGGTAAATCTCTGCATTCTTCTGGAACATGAAAAGTGGCTTTCCCTACGTCTTTTAAAGCGTGATTCACAATGAACTTCACAGCATAGGGGTTGGGGGTATCCTGGGCTCGAATCAATATGTCTTCTGGAGAGATTGAAATATTCACTTAAATTAACTCCCTAATTTTTTTTAGTCCCATTATCAAATTTTCTACATCTTTATGGGTGGAATAAATAGAAAATGCAACTCTTGCTGTACCTGTTACACCAAGTGCTTTCATTAATATCTGGCAACAATGATGACCTGCACGAATAGCAACACCCTGTTTATCTAATAAAGTCCCCACATCAGAATGGTGTGCTCCTTGCAAACTAAATGAAAGAATATTTGATCGCAATTGTGGTTTGCCGATGACTTTTAATCCTTCCACTTCTTGCATTCTGTCCAGAGTTTCATCTATCAAAGTTTTTTCATGTTTTTCAATTAAATCAAAGCCAATGGAAGAAATAAATTTAATGGCTTCAGCCAGCGCAATAGCTCCTCCAACATTGGGAGTGCCAGCCTCAAAACGTTGAGGGGAATTTAAATAAGTACTCTTTTGTTTTTCTACTTGGTCGATCATAGATCCACCCCCTTGATATGGGGACAAGGAATTCAAAAGATCTTCCCGGCCATAGAGTACACCAATACCGAATGGAGCAAACATCTTGTGACCAGAAAATACTAAAAAATCACAACCCCAATCTCTAACGTTTGTCGGCCTCGCCGCCACCCATTGAGCGGCATCAACAATTGTTTTTGCGCCAACGTGCTTTGCTTTCTGACAGATCAGTTTTACCGGGTTCAATGTTCCTAAAACATTACTACAAGCTGTAAAGCTAAGAATCTTAGTTTGTTTGTCTAATTTTTTATCTAAATCAATTAAATCTAGATCACCATTGGGCGTGATTTTTACATACTCTAACTGTAAACCCGGAACCTCCGCTAAAATCATTTGCCAAGGAACAATATTTGAATGATGTTCCAGCTCAGTGATTAGAATCTTATCTCCCGATTTCAATTGTTTTTTCAAAGTAAACGCCAGCAAATTTATGGCTTCTGTTGTCCCTCTCGTAAAAACAATCTCATTGGCATTATGGGCATTAATAAATTCTCTAATTAATTCCCTGGATTGTTCAAAATGAAATGTGGCTTCGTCACTAAGTTTATGCGCCCCTCTATGTACATTTGCCGATTCATATAAATAAAAATCACTCAACCTTTGAATTACGTTCTTGGCTTTTAAAGTGGTAGCGGCACTGTCCAAATAAACTAAAGGTCGACCATTGACTGTATTTTTTGTTTGAGGAAAGTTTTCTAATATTTTATTGTTCAAAATAGGCCTCTAAACTTTTAAATATTTGACTGTCCTTATCTTTTAAGTTTTTAAACGCGTCGAATATATAACCTTTTAGTAATAGTTGGATGGCTTGCTCTTTAGAAATTCCACGTGATTCTAAATAAAAAATTTCTTCAACATCTAACTGACTCACTGTAGCCCCATGGGCCGCTTTCACATTGTCAGCTTCAACTTCTAATTGGGGTCGAGTGTTAATTTCAGCTCTTTCACTTAATAACATGTTTTTATTTAAATACTCAGAGCTCACTTCCTGTGCATCCTGTTGAATATAAATACAGCCATTAATGTTAGCCCTAGCTTGATCCTTGGCCATGCCCTTTATCCGCTGTACACTTATACCCTTGGGGCATTGATGATTCATAGAACTTGTTATATCTACTTCTTGAGAGTTTTCAGAAATGTAAGCAAATGCGATATGAGTATTAGTGTTCTCTCCATCTGAAAATATATACTGATCCACTCTAGATAACTGACTCCCAAAAACGAGTGTAGAAACATTTAAAAAACTTTTTTTCTCCATCTGTACCCGTTGTGATAAGAACATTGATTTTGACTCTTCAGGTTTTACCTCTACTATCAAATCTAGCTGAGCCCCCTCTGCCAAATGAATGTCTAAAATAGCATTCACTAGGTTAGTTTTTTGTGATGAATAAAGAACTTCACAAGAAACATTCGCGTCCTCTTCAAAATACAATAGCGTTCTTGGAGTTGAAAATGAATTTTGGCTTGAACTCTGTGTTTCTATATTTTGAATTTTAAGTTGAATTTTTTTATCTTGTTTTTTAAAAATTATAATCAAGAGGTTGTTTACAAATGCAGAATTCATCGACCTAAATGCATCTGATGGTCCAATACCAACATCATTAAATAAACTCAATTTTTTATTAAACTCTTCGTGATCAGGACGTATAATTTCAATGTTACAACAGCTATTTAAACTCCTGTCTGACAAACCTGATATGAAGTGACCATCAAATAAATAAATTGTGTCTTTATTTAATAAATTATGGATTTTATTTAAAGAACCCAAGCATTGTTCTTTAGATGGCGGAGAGAGCCATAACATCTCTTTATTTTTTATATGATTTAAGTTGGTATACTTCCAAGCTTCTTGTTTTTTGCTAGGCCAATCTTGATTCATTAAATGTCTAAAACCCATATTATTGAGTTGTTGAACAGGCAAAGTTCGCTCCCATCTTTGAACCTGTTCATTATAATTTATCAAAAAATTTTTCATGACAAAGTCTCTTGGTGAGAAGTCAATATCCAATCATAACCTTGCTCTTCTAGCTTCTGAACTAACTCAAAATTACCAGTTTCAATTATTTTTCCATGAGCCAATACATGAACAAAGTCAGGCTTTATATAATCAAGTAATCTCTGGTAGTGGGTAATCAAAACAATGGCTTTGTCTGGAGATCTAAGCTTATTCACTCCCTTGGCAACAATTTTAAGTGCATCAATATCCAGCCCAGAGTCTGTTTCGTCTAATATTGCAAGTCTTGGATTTAAAACTGCCATCTGTAAAATTTCATTTCTCTTTTTCTCGCCACCTGAGAAACCCTGATTCACTGGCCTTTCTAAAAAAGAGGGATCCATTTCGACAATATTTAATTTTTCTTTTAAAAATTTTAAGAAGTTGGGCTCATCCATTTCTTTCACGCCCTGATGCTTGCAAATGGAATTAAAAGAAGCCTGCAAAAAACTAATATTAGTTATACCAGGAATTTCTACGGGATACTGAAAGGCTAAGAAAATACCCTCTTTAGCTCTTTCATCAGGCGCTAATTCTAATAAATTTATATCTTTAAAATTTATTTCATAATCTATAGTGCCACCAACGACTTTGTAATCGGGATGTCCAGCAATTATTTTAGAGAGAGAAGATTTTCCAGAACCATTAGGCCCCATAATGGCATGAACTTCACCCGCTTTAATTTCTAAATCTAATCCATTCAAAATATCTTTTTCATTAACCTTGGCTTTTAAGTTTTTAATTTTTAGCATAAATTATCCAATACTATTTTCTAGTTTCATTTCAATAAGTTTGACGGCCTCTACAGAAAACTCCAAAGGTAATTCCTTAAATACTTCCTTACAAAATCCTTGAACCAATAAAGAAATCGCCTGCTCTAAATCTACTCCTCTGGACTGCAAATAAAAGAGTTGGTCTTGGCTAATTCTCGATGTGGAGGCTTCGTGTTCTAAGATAGCGGAAGGATTTTTAATTTCTATAGAAGGGAAGGTCATGGCCTTACTTTTGTCACCCACTAACATAGAATCACATTGCGAATAATTGCGTGCCCCTTGTGCAGAAGGCATCACTTTAACTAAGCCTCTATACACATTGCTGGAATGGTCTGCGGATATTCCTTTGGAGATTATCGTGCTTCTAGTGTTTTTGCCAATATGGATCATTTTCGTACCCGTATCTGCTTGCATAAAATCATGGGTTAAAGCTACAGAGTAAAATGCACCCTGAGAGTTATCTCCTTGCAATATACAACTAGGATATTTCCATGTAATGGCAGAACCTGACTCAATTTGTGTCCAACTGATCTTTGAATTTTCACCTATGCACTTACCTCTCTTTGTAACAAAATTGTAAATACCCCCTATGCCATTTTTGTCTCCGGTATACCAATTTTGAACTGTAGAATATTTAATTTCTGAATCTTTTAAAGCAATCAGTTCCACCACAGCGGCGTGCAACTGATTCACGTCTCTCATGGGAGCCGTACAGCCTTCCAAATAATTTACAAAGGACCCCTCTTCAGCAATTATCAGTGTTCTTTCAAATTGACCCGTCTCCTTTTGGTTAATTCTAAAATAAGTAGAAAGATCAATAGGGCATCTAACACCTTTAGGTATGTAAACAAATGATCCATCAGTAAATACTGCCGCATTCAATGCCGCAAAAAAATTGTCTCTATAGGGAACAACACTACCAAAATATTTTTTAACTATATCCGTGTGTTCGCGAAGCGCTTCGGAGATGGAACAAAAAACAACTCCATATTTAGACAACAACTCTTTGTGAGTGGTAGCAACAGAAACACTATCAAAGACGGCATCTACCGCCACTCCACTAATACGCTTTTGCTCATCTAAGGGAATTCCTAATTTCTCAAATGTTTTTACTAGTTCCGGGTCTAAATCAGAAAGCGACTCGATGGCTCCGCCCTCACTACTTTCTGCACCAATCAAACTTTTCTTTGGCGCTGAGTAATATGAAATGTCTTGATAATCAATGGGTTTATAATGAACTTTTGCCCACTTAGGTTCTTCCAAAGTTTGCCAATATTCAAATGCTTTATATCTATAATCCAACATCCATTGAGGTTCATTTTTCTTTTCAGAGATTCTTCTAATGATTTCCTTGTTGAGTCCTTTTGGAAAGGACTCACTCTCAATGTCACTGACAAAGCCGTATTTATATTCCGACATTTGTCACTTTCTCTTTTGGGTAAGTTAAGGTGAGAACTTCTGACAAATACAGGTCTGACAAGAAAAATTTAAATTTTTGGTTAATGCGATGGATAGGGGACTGAATATTGCATTTGCCCTTCAATTCACAATTCATAGAGTTTCCAAGACACTTTGCTAACTCTATGGGGCCTAAAATCATTTCCATTAATTCCAATAAAGTCACTTCTGCCAAACTTCTCATTAAGAGATAGCCCCCTTTTACACCTTGTTCTGATTTTAACAAACCTTGTTGAGCCATGATTTGCATAACCCTAGCGGTGGCATCAAAAGGGCTTCCCGTCTTTTCACAAACTTCTTTTGTAGAGATTCTATTTGCACTATTTTCGTGCAAGTATTGGAGTGTCATCAATGCATATTCAAGTTTTTTATTTAATCGATTCATAGTTTATGTGAAAACTAATTGAAAATGTTGGAATTATCAAACTAAATAGGTTTAAATTTAGCTTATTTAAATGGCTCTTTGCAACATGTGTCATTTTGTGTAGACATTATCAAGTAATTTCAGGTACTTACTTTATTGTTATGAAATTAGCAATTCTAAGGTTACTCCTTATAACAATTTCTTCAATTCTATTTTTTGGACTCTGTTTAATGTTGTTAAACATCATGGGTGGCCAACAAAAATTCAGTCCCTTGGATCATATCCTATTAAATAACAATCCCACTTATTATATTTCATCAGAAAATAAGGTGAATGAGTCGGAAATTAAGAATTTTAATCAAATTATAAACTATATTGCTGTTACATCTTATAATGACGATTGGATTTTAAAAGAAGCTAAGGATGAAAAAAATCCTATTTATCTCAAAGACTATATTGTTACAAATTCCCTAAAAAAAGTGGCTTTATTTGTAGATTCTCGCATCCACCTTGGAGCTCTCGTGAAAATCCTAATCGATGCGGGTTTAAACGAAGAGGTTATTATTTTTGCAAATGAACAAAAAATCATAATAGAATTAAAAAAAATGGCGCCCCGCTGGCTTTTTGCAGCAAATCCTAGTCAAAAAATGAGAATTAAAATTATGGATTCTATTTGGTTATCCTCAATTAGCAATTATGACTTCGATTTTTATATTTTTGATCCCGAAAAGGAGCTTGAACTCTCCCCTCAATTAGTTAAAGAACTCAAGAAGCGCCATAAGAAAATTCTTATCAAAGCGTCACCTTCAAGTTTAGAGAAGCAAAGCTCATTCGATGGATTGTTCTTAATTTAAAAATCAAATCCGAATTGCTGCGGTGTGAAGCTATTTTCGTATACCCATATTAAGTAGTATCCTTATTTTCATGAATTATGCATACGCCTCTGAGGCATTAAAATCACAAGTAAATGTTAGTACATGGGACGCCATATCCCATGCTAGTCCTATTGTACAACTTACTCTTTTGATATTGATTATAATGTCTGTGGTCTCGTGGGCCATAGCTATTACGAAGCACAAGCAATTTAATGAGATCACTGAAGCTGATGCAAAATTTGAACATTTGTTCTGGCGAGCTAATTCCCTAGATGATATTTATGCTGCTTTAGAAGAATTTAAACTCAGCTCTATGGCCAAAGTCTTTAAATTGGCATATTTAGAGCTTCGTAAATTGGCAGACAGTTCTGGAGATAATTCTGAAGAACAAATTCCAGCACTTAAAGGCATTGATAATTTAGAACGTGCCTTAAGAAAAGCTTCAGACAGTGAAATTTCAAAGCTGGAAAGTCGATTGAGTTTTCTAGCTACAACAGGAAGTACGGGACCCTTTATTGGTTTATTTGGAACCGTTTGGGGAATTATGGGCGCCTTCCAAAAAATTGGAGCTACTGGTATGGCCAGTTTAGCTGTAGTCGCACCAGGAATTTCTGAAGCATTAATTGCAACAGCTATAGGCTTGGTGGCCGCAATACCTGCAACTATATTTTATAATCATTATGTATCAAAAATTCGAAAGGTAGATTTAGCTTTAAATAATTTTTCGGCCGATTTCTTAAACATTGCTAAACGCAACTTCTTTAAGGAAGGTTAAAAAATGGGTGCAGGTCAACCAAGAGGCCGTGAGGGTTCAAGAGCAGTACTCAGTGAAATCAATGTAACTCCACTTGTAGATGTCATGTTGGTTCTTTTGATCATCTTTATGGTTACCGCCCCAATGCTACAACAAGGTCTTGATATCGATTTACCTGAAACGGCAAGTAGCGGTGTGGAAACAACAGAGGACCCCTTTATAATTACAATTCAAAAAAACGGTCAACTCTTTTCTGGCAAAGCAGAGCTCAAGCCCAGTGAATTAAGAGTAAAAATTCAAGCTATTTTTTCTACTAGAAAGAATAAACAAGTATATATAAAAGCAGATAAGAATGTAGATTATGGCACAGTTGCCAACACTATGGCTGAAGTCAGAGCCGCAGGAATATTTAATATAGGACTAGTTACCATTCCTAAATTGTGATGGAAGAAATTAATCAAGATCCTTTTTCAAGATATGTAGGTTTGTCGATTATTGGACATATCGCTCTCGTATCTATATTTACTTTTAAGATAATGTTTTTTCCATCTGAAGATATTGTCATTCAGAATGCCATTCGTGTGGATATGGTAGCATTACCTGATAAAAAATCCGAAGCACCAGCTCCCGCCATCGAGAATAAAGTAACTCCCACGGTGAATCTAGAACCAAAAAAAGAAGAAATCAAAAAGGACGAAATCAAAAAAGTAGATACGAAAGCTGAATCTCTTAAAAAAACACAGCAAACACAAAATAAAGCCCTCGACAGATTAAAGGCTATGTCGGCCCTTGATAAATTAAAAGATGAGGTCGAAAAAAAGAATCAAGAGAAGAATGTTGAAAAATCTGTACCCTACAAAGGTAATGTTATTAATAAAGGTTCTGACTTAAAAGGTCTCTCTCAGCTACAATATGATGAGTATTTTGCAAAGCTGGAAGCTCATGTAAAAGAACAATGGATTTTACCGCAATGGTTGGCAGATGCAAAATTAAAGGCACAAGTAAGAGTCACCATTGATGATAGGGGATATATTACTAGTAAAGAAATTATTACGACATCTGGAAACACCGTGTTTGACAATAAGGCTTTAGAGACTATGGATAAAGCCTCTCCATGTCCTATCGCACCTAGTAATTTAAAGAACCTTGTCGCTAATGAAGGAATTATATTTAATTTCCCATAACAGGAGAAACTGATGAACATCACTAGAAAAATGATTTTATTCTTACTGTCTTTTTCCTTCTCTCAGTTGGCCTTTGGCCAGGGGAAAATATATATTGATGTTGGAAAAGCACAAATCAAAAAAAGTTTACTCGCCTTGCCAGCTTTTCAGTATTATGGAAACAACAACGATCGATCAGCTATTAAATATGGTCAAGAGCTCTTTTCTGTTATTTCTAATGATTTGAGTGTATCCAATTATTTTACTTTTATACAGCCCAATGCCTTTTTGGAAGATACAAGTAAAGTGGGATTAAAACCCGCCCCGGGCAGTTCTAATGGGTTTGATTTTGAAAAATGGAAGACTATTGGTACAGAATTTTTAATCCGAGGCGGATATAATACTGTAGGAAAGAATATCAAATTTGAAGTCTACTTATATTATGTTCCTCAAGGCAAATTAGTTTTTGGTAAATCCTACGAGGGTTCAGAGCTTGCAGTTAGAAAACTAGCACATTCTTTTTCTGATGATGTATTAGAAAATCTTACTGGCAAAAAAGGAGCCTTTAATACAAAAATTGTTGTCGCCAGTGATAATGGGGGTACTCGTCACAAGGCTATTTGGGTTATGGATTGGGATGGTCAGAATAAAAAGAGAATTACAAATGAAAAAACTGTTCATATTTCACCTGCATGGTCACGAGATGGAAAAAAAATTGCCTACACTGCTTATGCCTATCACCCTAAAGCTAAAGTGAGGAATGCAGATCTATTCATGTATGAATTAGAAACAGCAAAAAGATGGTTGCTTTCTTATAGAAAGGGGATCAATTCTGGAGCTAATTTTATGCCTGACGGCAAACATATTCTTTTGACACTTTCACAGTCAGGAAGTCCAGATATATTTAGAATGACCTTAGATGGAAAAGATTTAACTCGAATCACCAATGGCCCGAACAGAGCTATGAATGTTGAACCTGCCATTTCACCGGACAGTAGTATGATTGCTTTTTCCTCTGATCGAGGTGGGAAGCCAATGATTTATACTATGAGTAGTAGTGGTGCTAATGTAAAAAGAATCACCGAAGCCGGTCGCTACAATGCAACTCCATCTTGGTCACCAGATGGAAAAAGATTTGTTTTCGCAGGTCACTACAAAGAACACTTCGATCTTTTTATTGTGGATAAAGATGGCACTAATATGGAAAGACTGACTTCCTCCAAAAAACCTAATGGCAGCTGGGCCGACAATGAATCGCCAACATTTTCCCCTGATGGTAGATTTATTATGTTTTCCAGCAATCGCTCTGGCAAACATCAACTTTACATAATTAGCCCAGATGGAACTAATGAACGAAGAATTACAGTTGATAATTTCAATTACACTAAGCCAGATTGGTCACCCTTTTTGGATTAATAAAATATATAAGTTTTTTAAGGGTTTTAATTCTTTGTGCCGACAAAAGTCCTGAATTATTGATGGATAAACAAAATAAAACACCAAAAAATAATTTAGGACTCCTTTCTCTTCTCATAACAGTTTAATATAATTAATAAACTTAATGCTTCCATTGGAACTTAAATGAAGTTTAATTTTCTAATTCTTTTACTGTTTTTATCTTTTGTAAATCCATTGGCAATGGCCCAAACTCCTTCAAGTTCAGCGGCGCCAGCTGCAACACCAAGTACACCCGCTGCAACACCAAGTACACCCGCTGTCCCAAAAATATCTCCTCCTCCACCTGTACCTCAGCCCCAAGTTGAGAAAAAAGCACATAAAAAAGTACTACCTAAGGTCACCTTAAGTCGTCCAACCGGTGATGGTAAAACCACTTATGATAAAGACAGTGCGCAGGAAATTAAAACTGAAGTATTTACAGTAGATGATAAGGCAAAACAAAAAAGACGCATTCGAAATATGTATGCCGTATTTGAAGTTGAGTACACCTTAGGTCGAAGTAAAAAAAGAAAGCAATTTAAGTTCAAACTTTATCATAACTATGTTCCTGAAACAGTGAATAATTTTGTAGAACTTGTCGAGGGGAATAAAGAATTTAAAGATCCTGAAACAGAAAAAATGGTAAAGAAACCATTTTATAATGGCTTGGTCTTCCATAGAATTGCTAAAAATTTTGTTATGCAAACAGGTGAGCTTAAGGGTAGTAATATTGGAAATATTCCCCTAGAACTCAATGACACATTGGTGCATGATCGCTTTGGAGTTGTTTCAATGGCACGAATGGGAAATGAGTCTCATGGTTCACAGTTCTTTATAACTTTTGCTCCCGCTCCACATTTAGATAATTTCAATACAGTTTTTGGCCAAGTCGTCGACAAAAATAGCGTTCTTGTTTTACAGGAAATAGAGAAAGTGAAAGCTGATAGAACAGATAAACCTAAATATCCCGTAACAATTATTAGTGCAAAAATTGAAAAATTTTATTAATTCAGGTTTATAATCCAATATCTTCAGTAAGTATTAGAAAATCAACTCTATCATTAGTCGCCGACTTATTTTTACTTCCTATAGGGATAACAGGTCTACTTGCTCCATAAGAAATTGCAGCAATCCTTGAGGGACTGATAGAATAATTATCAATAAAAAATTGCGCCAATTTTGTAGATCTATTTGCTGTCAATTGCCAATCGTTCTTCATGGGATATGTATGATTTTCGATGTAAACTCTATATTCCAATTTTTTAAAAAGCTCTCCTAGTTTATTTAAATTTCTTTGAGCACTGCTCTTAAAAGCATCACTCTCTTCACTAAAAAGAGTCTCCGCCTTAAAGGTTACCCTAACACCTACTTCTTCCGCAGATATATCCTGAATAATCTCTTCTATTTCTTTATCCTGAAAAGTACGTTCCAAGTAGGCTTCTACTTTAGATTGTAATTGAGATGTTTTTTCGTCAGTTTTATCATGTTTTTTAATTGGTGACTCAATAGGGGAATTATGTAGGTTGTCTTTATTCAAATTTTTCTGTTCTACACCCACCGCGCCAATTTTTATTAAATATTTTTTAACTGATTGTTCAAATTGCTTTCCCTTGTCTGTATTTCGCTCTGAGGTAGCAAACAAAATAACAAAAAAGGCAAACAATAAGGTTATATAGTCTGCATATGATACTAACCAACGGTCATGGTTATCTTCTTCTTTTTTTTTGTTTTTTTTTCTTATCATTTAATTAATTTGTACTCTCTCTTGTGTAAGAACGCATTTTCTCTTCTATTAAATGTGGACTTAGACCTTTTAAAATGGATATAGCTCCATCAACTATCATTAGTTTTTCTTCATTTTCTAATTCAATTTTTTTTCTTATTTTATTAGCAATTGGAATAAAAAACAAATTAGCACTTCCAACACCATAAATTGTGGCAACAAAAGCAACTGCAATTCCTTTACCCAGTTCTTCTGTATTTGTTAGATTCCCCATAACCTGTATGAGTCCAAGCACGGCTCCTAATATACCGATAGTTGGTGCAAAGCCCCCGGCATCAGACCAAACTTTCGCAGCATTCAATTTTCTTTGCTCATCAATTTCAATATCGTTTATGAATATCTCTTCGAGTTTACTGGCCTCTATGCCATCTGTGACGTAACGAAAAACATTTTTCATGTAATCACTTTTATAACCTTTAATTTTATTTTCAATTATAAGTATGGATTCTTTTTTTACTTCTTGTGCTGTTGAAACAATATCTTTTGCAATAAGTAGAAGTCTGCCTTTATCTTCTGCCTGAAAGGCGATATTAAAATACTCTAAGGCTAGTTTTATTTGAACCCATCGATGACTCACTAAAGTGGCCCCAAAAGTTCCTCCTAAAACTATAATAGCTGCTGTACCTTGAATGAGCGAACCAAAGTGGCCACCTTCAATGGTGTTACCTAAAAAAATTCCTCCTAATCCAAGGAAAATACCTATAAGTGCACTCATTTCCATATAACTACCTTCTTATTACAAAAATACTTCTAGCTATCAGAAGTGGCTGATGTTTTTCTCTCTTGCAAAGCTCAAGTCATTTGTTGTAATGCGAAGTCTGCCACATAAAAACTTAGACAAAGCTTCGTATAACTTAACTGCAATTGTTGGGTACTCTTTAAGTAGAAGCTTGAGCTTATCATAGTTAATGGAAACAATATCCGTTTTTTCCAAAGCCGTAGCTGATGCAGATCTTTTTTCCCCATCTATTAGGGCCATCTCACCGAAATGACTGCCTGTTCCTAGATTCGCAACCTCAATGTTATCTCCCTCTGTACCTTTTATATGAATTTTAACTGAACCGAAGCTGATAACATATAAACTCGTGGCTACATCATCTTGGCTAAATATATCATCACCGGGTGTATAAGTGTTGATTTCTGAAATTTCATTAATCAACTCTAATTCATCATTAGTCATTTGTTTGAAAAGATAAATATTTTTTAACAGATTATTTTGTGACATTTAGTAATCCCCCATATACACATATAAGAATAACACTATGTAAAATGTTGTGGCAAAGGAAACCTTTATGAAAATCCTAGTTACTGGTGCAACCGGTTTTGTTGGCTCCTGGATGGCTAAAAAATTATTAACTGAGGGCCATGAAGTTCATGTCTTAAGAAGAACTGAGAGTGATTTGTCACAAATCAAAAATTTAGACCTCAAACATCATATTGGCGATGTTTCTGACCTGAATAGTTTAATCTCTGCAAGCCAATCTGTAGAGGCCATATTTCATTTGGCTGGTGTTGTTGGTTATAATCCAGCTATGAGACAAATAATGGAAAATGTTAATGTAGGTGGAACAGAAAATGTTGTTAAAGTTTGTCAAAGTGTAAATATTAGAAGACTTGTTTACATGTCTTCTGTGGTTGCCATTGGGGCCAGTTTTGATGGTAGGAAATTGCTTAACGAGGCTAGTATATATAATCTTGAAGAACTAGATTTAGGCTATTTTCAAACTAAATACAAAGCAGAAAAGGTTGTTAAACATGCCTGTGATCAGGGCTTGATAGATGCAGTGATCTTAAATCCTTCTACAATTTATGGACCTGGAGATGCAAAAAAATGCAGCAGAAAAACTCAGATCAAAGTGGCACAGGGAAAAATGCCTTTTTATACTTCGGGCGGAGTAAATGTAATAAATATTAATGACTTAATAAACGCCTCTTATACTGCCTTTAAAATTGGGAAAACGGGAGAGCGTTACATTTTGGGTGGTGAGAATATAACCATAAAAACACTCTTCGAATTAATTGCAGAAGCTGCTGGCGTCCCTGCTCCTAAAATTTACCTACCCAATCCTGTAATTCAGGCGATAGGCTTCCTTGGTGATGGGTTAGCAAAAATTGGCAAAAAGGGTCCTTTAAATTCAGAAAGTGCTTGGACCGCTCGACTCTTTCATTGGTTTGATTCCAGCAAAGCACAAAATGAATTGGGTCTTAAAATTACTCCAGCAAAGGAATCTATTAAAAGGAGTGTAAACTGGATGAGAGAAAATAATATTATCTAATTGAGTAATTTCTAGGTTTTATAATTTAATTTTAATATTTTATTCATCTTAACCATTGAGACATTGTAAAATAAAAATCCATAAATAAAAAGAACCGCAAAGTGTATAAAAATTGTGGACTCAATTTGTCCTAATATTAAAGACTTATAAGCCATTATTGCATGAGTCAGTGGAAATATCAGAGAGACAAGAAAAAGAGTCTTGGGGAGAATCTCAATTGGGAAAAAAGCTCCACTCAAGAAATACATGGGAAGTAATACGAAAGCCTGAAACAAGATTAAAAAATTACTGTCCTTTGAAAAACTACAAACCATCATCCCCATCGCGGAAAATACAAAAGAACATAAGCAAATTATGATTAATCCGAAAATAACTGAGTAAATACCGCTGAGTCCTATTAGAAAACTGAAAATGAGAATAAAGAGGGTGCTTAAAATTCCTTTGATTGCACCCCAGGCAATCTCTCCTATAATAATATCACTTTTTGTTATGGGTGTTAGTGCGAGAACATTAAAAAAATTTCTATCCTTAATTTTTTTATAAACACCCAATCCCGTTTCGTTAAATGAAATGTGCATCAATGTCGCCAACACAAATCCAGGTGCTATGAATTTAAAATATGAAACTCCCTCTACATCTTCTATTAGAGCCCCTACTCCATAACCTAAAACTAGAAACATAATAAAAGGTTCCATATATAACCATATAAACGACGTTGGCATACTCCTTCTAAATGCTTTCAAGTTCCTATATACAATTTTTGTGAAGCCCGCTTTTATCATGGAGTTGCTCGCAAAAATGTTTGGTTAGATGCCTTAAGATACACATCATCCAGGTTTGCTCTTCTTATTAAAATTTTATTGCTAGAAAATTGTTTTATAACATGTTGTGCGGTTTGTCCCTTTTTTAAGAAAAGCCGAAGGGTACAATCAACAATTTTTATTTCATACTCATCACCCAACTTGTGGATGTAATAATCTAAATCGTCTTTCTCAATTACGAACTCAACAACTTCCTCACCTACGTTTTCATTTATTAACTCTTTTGGTTTGCCGGTGGCTACAATCTTTCCATTAGAAATAAAAAAAACACGATTGCAAATGTCTTCAATATCACTAATGTCTTCAGTAGCAATAATGATGGCTCTATTTAAATCTTTTAGTTTCAATAGTTTTTTTTTAATTTCAACTTGGGTCTGTACACTTAATCCCTTTGTTGGTTCATCAATGAAAATGAACTTGGGATAGGTCATAAGTGCACGACAAAGACCCACTTTTTTTAACTGATTTATATTTAGCTCTTCGGGAAAGTCATCTTGAATGTCTTCTATATCAAAAAAGTGAATCCATTCTTTTGCACGTTTTATAGCTTCTTTTTTAGTTAAGTTAAAATACTTAGCAAAAAAAACTAAATTATCTAATACATTAAATTCCACATCCATGCTCTCCTTTTCTGGTGCAAAACCAATAAAAGTTTTAACGATGTTTGGGAATTTTTTCGCGTCAATATTGTTAATAAATAAATCACCTGAATCAGGAGAGATCTGACAAGTCAGTGATTTCAACAATGTACTTTTACCAGAACCACAAAGCCCCAATATTCCAACACATTCACCCTCGTCAACTTCGAGGCTAATTTCATCTAATATTTTTAAATTCTCGATACTATAAGTTAATTTTCTGGCTTCTAAGCTTTTCTTCATTAAATTGATTTTAACAAATGGAAATTAAAGTATGTAGTCGCAAAAAAGCCAAATAAGGACTTTAGCCGTGTCCACCCATTAAAAAACCATTATTATTATAACTTTTAATTGAGGTAGGATCATACTTATTAAAAAAGCCTCTTATATTAAAAAGAACTTGTTCTGAATTTTCTGCTTTGAAAATTTCTTTGCGAAATTGAGTAGACCCAGGAAGGCCTGCGGAATACCATGAGGATAGTTTTTTTAATTGTAAAACTCGAATTTTATCTGATGTGCAAAGGCTGTATTGAGAATTCAATTTTTTAAATACATCTTCAAAGCTAGCATTTACAGCTTCAGTTAGACCTTTATCTAGAATTTTTTGTTTAATAAGCAGATTTACTGACTCTTGAAATAACCATGGATTCTTTAAACACCCTCTGCCAATCATAACACCATCACAAGAGCTTTCCTTGAGTTTTTGTACCGCTTGCTCAGCGGTGCATATGTCACCATTACCTAAAATGGGTATTTTACTTTTGGCTTTAACATCTTTAATATATTCCCAGTCAGACTGGCCTTTATATCCTTGAGCACGAGTCCTACCATGTATAGCTACCCAGGACAGTCCTTCATTATAAGCGATATGACATAAATCTACAGTATTTCGTGATTGATCATCCCATCCTGTGCGAACCTTTACAGTGACAGGAAGTGAAGTTGCTGATTTTATAGTTTTAAAAACCTGCTCGACTCTTTTTAAGTCTTTCAAAATAGCAGCGCCAGCACCTTTTTTTACTACTTTAGGTACCGGACAGCCAAAATTTAAATCTATAAAGTCAGCCCCTGATTGTTCTACAATTTTGCCGGCATAATCTAAGTCTTCTAAATTCTCACCAAAAATTTGAACACCTATGGGTCGCTGACTCTCTGAATACTTCATAAGATCTATAGTTTTCTTTGAATTGTATTTTAAGCCAGTTGCTGAAACTAATTCCGTGATAACTATCGAGCATCCCATGTCTTTCATAAAAGAACGAAAAGCACAATCCGTGATGCCCGCCATGGGGGCCAACACAAATGGGTTTAGTTTTAACTGATTTAATAAGCTGTTCATACTTTTCTTATACAATAAAAATGAAGCGCTGGCACTTAACTTAATGCCAACGCCTCATAAGCCCCTTAGTTTGCGCTTTCGAGTGCTCGATCACACATACTAATTCCCTTAGCGGATGAACTACTTACATTATTTTTAGACTCTTCTAAAGAACCGAGGATTTTTCTTTTTAGATCACTATTTTTAAAGGCCTCAAATAAGCTAATATCGACGAGTTCATTCACACTCAAGCTAGGCAAGGGTTGGACCTTAGCCGTTCCCTGCCTTAATGAGTTGAACCAACGATCATACCATTTCGAAGTAATGGCGGATTTTTTTTGAGCCCGACCATCAGCAGCTAAGACCCACTCATCCGTGGAATTATTATTTGTTGACGCTTTTAAGCTTTCGAATTCTTTTCCAGACATTTCACCTTTTAAAAGAAGTTCATTTTTAACTGCTTCTACAACATTCCAGTTTTTTAAAAGCAAATTTACGGATAAAGCATCGGCTTCTTTTACAAAATCATCAATCTTTACCATAAGATCATTTATAATTTTTTCTGACTGTAATTTAAGAATCCCCTCCGAACCAACAATTAGTGATAAAGTTTGACTCGCACCAGGGTCTCCGTACCTTACAAAATAATTGTAAGCAATTTTTCTCACTTTTTCGATATCATTGGACCAACCCGTATCCGCCTCAAAGCCAGCTAATTGCTGAGCTCTCTGTCCTGCTAGGAGTCTCGCCATTTCATATAAAATACTACTTCTTGTGTTATTATCTCCAGCAACGTCTTTGGATAAACTATCATAACGGGCATAACCTAAATATTCATCTGCCCCTTTAATTGTTAAGAAGGCAATTTTTTGATTAGTGATTTCTGGATCATTCACAGCAGCATGTCCTGCCTCATGGTAGGATGTTACAACCGCACCCTTTTTAGTCATTCGGATTTTTTTGGGAGCGTAATTGCTCACATCCCGTGAAAGTTTGCCAAGTATTTTGTTGTTAACTTTAGCCTCCAAAACGACTTTCACTTCGCGCTGAAAACCCTCATCTATAACAAAAGCCTCTGCAGGCAAATTATCATAGACTTTCAACTCAACTGTTAATCTCTCGTTCATTCCTATTTTATCTTTGGTTTGAATGTACAACTGTCCAACCCAACCCATTAATTTTTCGTCAATCATATTTCTTAAAGATCTAGCTCCCATATCTTGAGAGAAGAATGATCTAACAAATTGATCGAGATATTTTTTAGAGACTTTTACATCTACATTATTCTTGGCAAAGGCTTCGCGGACTGGTCCAATCAATTTAACCGCAACTTGTTCCATCACAGACTCGATTAAAGGTTTTGCAAGGATTAAGTCTGCCATCCTTCCCAAAAAGGCTTCAGGAATTCCCGCTTCACGCAAAAGACTACGAATACGTTCTTTTTTGTTATTCATTCCCCAAACAGCCAGTCGCATATCATCCGCAGATAAACCTTGGAAAAGTTTTTCACCGTCGTTACCTGTGAAGATGAATATAAATTTAGACAAGTCATAGGGCTCATCGCGTCCTGGCGGAGTCCATACACCTTCTTCTACCATTCCGTAAAAAAGTTTAAACAAAGATTCTTTGAGCTGAAGGTCGTTCCCACCCATATTCGAAATTTCATCCCACAGTATCACTCCGCCTGATTTCTCGTTGGACCTTATGAATTGTTCAAGCTCCGTGAGATCCTCACTCCCTATATATCCCCGTGCAGAACCTAGAATATTATTTTTATCTTCTTTACTCTGTATAACACCCATATTTTGTATATGTGCAGCTTGTTCGTTTCCGAAAAGATGTTTAGCCAAGGCCTTGGCTACTTCGGACTTACCTGTTCCTGTAGAGCCGACAAGCATTATTGAGAGCGGACGGATTCTCATTTGTCCGGGCCTAGTTCGATAGGAAATAATAGCATCGTAAATTTCTTGATTGGTCTCTTCCCAACCAAACACACGGCTATTTAAGTAATTTAACAATCCGCCGAGTTTCTCCATTTCATTTGAATTCTCGAGGGGATTATCAAGTTCAATATCAGGGGCCTCCAAATATATGGATTCCTTATCATTTTCTAGAGTTATTTTTATACGAGACTTGCCGTTGCTACCCTTTTCCAGGTCTAAATAAATATTTTCCCCTCGCTGGAAACGCCATTTTTTTGCCGCCGCATCTCTGGCTTGATTTAAATATTTATGAAATTGCCTTTGTGGTGAATTCCCCAGCGCGCTTCGCGCGCCCTGTTTCTGTTTGTAAGTAGTTTTTTCAATACGGCAATCTTATTCTTTGCGCGAGCCGCAAAATCTTTTATCACAGTTTTTGCCAGGTAAAAAGGTCGGTATTCGATTGGACGGGCTTCTTAGGTTTCGCATCAAACCGAGGGAGTCGAGTTCGAGAGTGAAGTTGGCTGGATGGGCGCTTAAAGAACTGTCGTATGGAGATCTTTTTCTTCGTTGGGGAAGATTTGAACGGTGCCGCCCATCTCTCTCTGGTGTTTTCAAGGACAAAAAAGGAGGAGACAATGCAAGCCCTACGAACCCATGTTGCGGGAGTAGACGTTCACAAAAAAATATTAGCTATTACTGTACTACGAGGGAAAGCTGATCAAGAGCCTGAGGCACTTCAATTTGAATGCGACACATTCACTGAAGATTTGATGGCTTGTGGACAAAAGCTTTTAGAGCTTGGTGTTCGAGATGTTGCCATGGAGTCAACAGGTGTGTACTGGAAGCCTGTGCATAATGTTTGGACTCCTATGGGCATTCGTCTTGCCGTAGCTCAAGCTGCCCACGTGAAAAACGTTCCTGGTCGAAAAACTGACATGAACGATTCTCATTGGTTGGCGGAGCTTCATCGGTTTGGATTGATTCGCCCTTCTATGATCCCTGAAGAGGAATTTCAACAAATGCGGTTATTGAGCCGCCATCGCACGAACTTGGTCGCCGATATGGGTCGTATAAAGAACCGAGTTCAAAAAGTTCTTGAGGATGGTAACGTTAAATATGGCTCAATCGTATCAGATGTCTTCGGCAAATCGGGTCTTAATATTTTAAGGGCGATTGCAGATGGGTTTACCGATGCGGATTACCTGACTTCGCAAATTACGACGAGGATAAAGAAAAAAGAGGAGGCAAGAAAATCACTAACGAATTGTTTAACAACAAACCATTGTTTTTTGATTAAAGAGTTGATGGATCAGCACGACCATTTAACATCAAAGATCCAGAAAGTTGAGGCTGAGTTAATTGAAAAAGCTCAGCCCTATGCTCACCTGGTTGCTAAGCTAGATGAAATTCCGGGTATTGATCAGATTTTGGCCATTGGCATCCTCGCGGAGAGCACAGACGATATGAGCAAATTTGCTGATGAGCGAAAGTATGCGGCCTGGGCCGGAGTTGCCTCTGGCAACAATGAGTCGGCCGGTAAAAAAAAAGATCAAAATGCCGCAAAGGGAATCCTCACCTCAAAAGGCTTCTAAAGCATGCAGCCCACGGGGCTAAACAAAAACGAGGGACCTTTTATAGGTCGAAATATAACAGGCTGGTATTTAAACTAGGGAGTAAACAAAAGGCAAAAGTAGCCATCGCCAATCGTATTGCCAGAGCTGTTTATAAAATTTTAGCTGGGGATAATTATAAAGAAATTGGCTATGGGCGAGCCAAAGACCATGAGGACAAAATCAGAACTTTAATCAATCAACTCAAAGCGCTTGGTGTTAACATTCGTCACGAGAGTCACGAAAAGATCGTGTCAGTAAAAAAACTGAAGATCGACAATACTGGAGTCCAAATCCAGTAGCGATTTCCAATGCAATACTTGGATGTTAAAAGCGGCTAGCGCCGCTAATGGATTGGTCTGTGCGAACCACGAAATTACTTACTGGGGAACGAAAACCATCTTGAATTCGATACTTAGTTAATACTAAATGATCTTTTAACTCCTTGGAAATAACAAAATTGACCTTTCGATCGTGTAAGTTTAAGGCAATCCAGTCGTCAGCTTTTACATCTGCTATCTCTAAGACTAAGTCTTTATCTATTAATTTAGCTAATCCAATAAAGTCGATCCTGTTTATTACAGCAGGGTGTATAGGCTCCTCTTTTGAACCTGGAGTTTTCTTTGAAAAAATATCTTTGAGTTGATTTTCATCGAAAGAATCTTCATGATTTTTTAGTTTATCTTTTTCCCAAAACTCAATGCCTCTTGGAACCAAAACATTATTCCCTTTATTGCTGGTCATGATCACTAGAATGTTATTTGCATATCGTACTTGACCATCACCACCGATTATTCTCCCACGATCAAAAAATTCCATCAATCGTTCCCAAAATTTGGGGTGAGCTCTTTCGGCTTCGTCAATTATAAGTATCCCACCAAATTTCCCACCGGCAGGATCTTCTAGCCATTCCATAAGACGACCTGGCGTCTTGTCTGAGGACGCATAACCATTAGTTGCACCGAAATATGTCCAAAGGGAAGTATCCTTCTCTACAGCTGGTCCATCGATAGTAAATACTCTTTCTGGGTTATCAAATATAATACGCCCTAATACATTTGCCAGATCTGATTTTCCAGCACCAGATGCACCCATAAAAACACCCACTCGAATGCTTCGCTCTTTATCTCCTAGTAATTGAGCCCAGGCCTCCAAAGCTAAATCCAGCAATTTATTTTGCCCCCTTATTTTTTGACTGGCCTTCATTTTAATTTCAGTTATGTAGTTTTCCATTGCCGGGCCGTCCAAGGGATTAACGGGAAATCCCAAGTGAGTTTGCACCACTTTATAAATCAACTCTTCATCAACGGTTGTTGTTACGCCCTGCTCTCTTACCGCCTTAATAGCAATATCTTGCATCAATCGAATTGAGGCTTCGATAGGGCCCAAGTTTCTGTATACTCTCTGAGAAGTTTCGACTATGGCCTCTAAATTATTTCTTATATCCTGGGTTGTTTCTCCGAAATTGACGCTGTAAATGTCTTGAATATCATCGAGCCAGTTTCGAATAAGTAATTCTACAGTTTGTTCTGTGTTCAGTTTATTTATTGCTACAGGTTCAAATGCTTCTCGGAATCTTTCATTATTTTTAAAAGCCATATTAAAATCATTGGCCTGAGACTCCGCTATGATTTGTACTGAATTGTTTTGAAACAATGCCCTTTGCAATTCGTTTGTGACTGGCTTGGGGAGGGCTTCGATATTTGTAATATAAGTTATAATGTTAATGTCATACTTGTCCCTCAACTGAAGCACGCTGTTAAAATAATCTTTTATTATTTTTCCTGGATTTTCATATTGACCGATGATTAAACCATCAATCCGTACAATATGGGCGTGATCAAAAGCTTTTTTATAGGGGGCTTCTTGTGGATATTGTCCATCTATTATAAAATCTGCCACCTTTTCAATTACTGCCGTTTTGCCAGAGAAATAGCTGCCTAACAAAAGTGGATTTCCACCTTTTTTGCGCATGAGTATATCTATTACTTGTTCAGTTTCTGCATCTCTACCATAAATATCAGGAGCTTTGTCAAATTTACGAATTGTCATCCTGCCATCGGAAAAATATTCTGATATCGTATTTCTAATATCATCCACAGCAGCCAATATATTGTTTGGTTGATTTCTAGAAAGTCGACTAAGTATTTTTGCTAAAAGTTCATTTTCTGACCTGGTCCTTCCTCCTTTGTAAACCACCATGGAGTTTTCTTTTAAAGAGCTTTGAGGGTCTTTTCCCGTTACATCTTCACTACTCTCAGGTGTTTCCCCACCTTGCTTAGTATTTAAATGTAACGTTCCTTTAATTGAACCCTTATAATCAGGCTTTCTATGTCTTCGCCCAATGTCATCGGCAACGAGATCATACCCTGGTTGATCTTGACGTCTTTTTAATGCTTCTCTTCTTTGTGCTCTAATTTCATTTAATCTTTTTTCTTTTTCTGCTAGTTCTGCTTCCTCAGTTTTAAAATAAGGATTTTTTTTACCTGAATCGACTCCACTACCAACCACTTTCGGATCTTTGTCTTTATCTATTTCTGTGTCTGTTGTTGAATCATATTCTGGTCTGCTTTCAGATCTAGTTACTGCAACTCTTAATTTTTCAATTAAACCACCGAGTAGTGTTTTCTGATTTTCATCTTCAACCAACAAGGCTTTCATTTCTAAGTAATTAACAATTTCCTGTAATGTAGCTGTTACACTTATTGTAGCGACTTCTTGCAGACTCAAAGCTATCGCTTCTAAAAATGGCATAAATTCATTTATGTTAGACAGCTCTAAGAATCCAATTTCCATACTTAGTCGTCCAACAAGTACATACTCACTCTCTTTGGATTTATAATTTGATAACTGATTGGCTAGTTCAACTAAAATTTTACTAGTATCTTCTGACAAGAAGGGAGCATAAGAAAATTGTAAAATGATTCTTCTCTCTGCACTGGACACTCTTCTGTTATCTGTTGTGTTATCTGTTGTGTTATTAGCCTTAGTAGTTAAAGTCGTCGCTAATAAGCAAAATAAAATCATTAATCTGCACAAGGGCAGAACCCCAAAAAACCTACTCATTTCCCATCCTTATTTATTAAAATCTCTCTGATCTAAAAGAATTGAATTGCAAGCAAGGTGCCATTATGGAATTAGAGCTAAGTAACTTTTTTCTGGTTTTGTGCTTAAAATTATTTCTCCTAAATTTTATAGCGCTACGTGTTATCGTCTAAGTAATTAGAGTGTTATGGGATTTTGTTCGAGCTGATGTTAGGTATAAGTAGAATTTATCCAAGAAATTTTTTTTTAGAAATATTTAGTTTTTAAAATTAATTCAGCTAAGCCTGTAAAAATAACCATAATTACCTTAAGTTTAAATGGTTATTTTTAGTAGTTTTACACACATTTTGTTTAGCTTTTTAAGTCGATTTTAATTTGTTTACCAAATGCAAGAAACTATTCTCTTTAATAAAAATTATTATTACTTCAAGTGTATGTTTTCGATTTCAATATCTAATTTATATGTAGTTTTTTTGGTGGACTCCGGAAACTTAAAACCAATAGCAACTTGTTTCATACAATCATGTGTTAACTTTAAGCTGTCATCTAAATTTGAGTTTTCTGGGAATGAATTAGATACCTGTGTAACTATACCCTTACTAGTTGATAAAATATCAAAACTAAATTTTCTTGTCTGAACTCTATCACTAATCTTTACTGGGCAGTTGCGTAGAGAAAGCTCTAAATCTTTATAATCATCATCGGAAATTTTAGGCTCAACTGCTATTTTTATAATCCAATTTATGTTGACTGCATTCTTAGCTTTTTTCGTTATTGTTCTAGCGGCTGGTCTAGCCACTATGCTTTCACTCATTTCGAGTCTTTTATGCTTTTTTTTGAAAGTTCCATTTACATTTTCACGAACACGAGCATAAAGGGTATTATCTATTTGAGATTTTGTTTTTTTTGGAAGATCCCCTGTTCTTTGTCTGGCAGCTACTGAAGCAGTGGGTTCCTGACTTTGCACTGATGGGTCTTCTTTGTTGGGATATTTAGGTAAATCCACCGGATCCTTTTTTAACATTTCTTGAGTTATTTCTCCCCCTGTTTTGATGTTATCTAAAGATTTTTTAGATTCAATTGGATCGCTGCTCATATTAAATCTAAGCCTATTATCTTCTTGTTCCGATTCAGAATTATAGAAATTTGTGATTAACAACAAAACTGCAACAAATACTACCCCCCCAAGCGATACTAATAGCCACTTTTTTTTGATATTCGTGATATTCAATTTTTTCCCCAGTTCATAATTGAAAGCAAAAAAGTACTTTATAAGTTTTATGTTGCCGGCTCTTTAGAACATGAATCAATGTGTTTTTATTGGTTTATGACCAAGTGCATATCGGAAATTTAACCGGGAACCTTCTTGTTAAATGGTGGCTCGGGACGGAATTGAACCGCCGACACAAGGATTTTCAGTCCTCTGCTCTACCGACTGAGCTACCGAGCCCTAGAAAGATCCACTTTTTTAAACCAAAACATGCAATAAGGCAAAGTGTAGTCTCTTCCAAATGAATAATGCCAAGGGGCAGCAAGGTTATTTGCCCTTTCTTTCCTTGTTGCGTTCTTTGCCAAAAAATTCATTCATAGCTTTTAAAATACTTACGGGTGACTTATCTATGGAAGTGAAATCAAACCATTTGTTTTCCAGTGAAAGCGCTCTCAGAGCTTTTGAAAAATCCATGTTTTCATAAGAGTAGGCCGTATGATTTTCAATGTACCCCATATGCTGAACATCTTCATAAATGCGTTTAATTACTTCTAAGGTTTGCTCTGTATCTGAAGAACCGCTATCACCCGTACCATATACATATTTATTGTATTCTTCATTATTATATTCACTTAGTATTTTTTCTGCCAATTTGTAGCCCTCAGAATCCGTATTCCCACCACCAAGATATGTGGACCAAATTTTTTCTTCAGGGAATTCATATGCCTTATCGTCATAGCCTACAAATCTAACTTCTACGGCTTTGTAGTTTTGCTTTAATAGTGTAACAGTATTGTAAACAAATCGCTTTGCCATTTCTTGTGGCAAGCCCATAACACTTCCGGTTAAGTCGATCACAAATACAACAACAGCTTTAAACTCAGGCGATTTCTCTTCCACCCAAGAGCGTACCACATACTGATCTGGCGAAGTGTGACTGGCCCCTACTTTAACCAATTCTTTTAATCTGGCATATCTCTCCCGTGAAGTTTCACCTTTTTTGGGTTTGACTAAGTCGGGTCGCATGCGCACAGCATTTTCCAACATAACATTAAATGTTCGCTCACCATGAATGCGACTGTCTGATTTCTGTGTCAGACCATCCAATTCATCGTCTACAATCAATTCACCTGCTTGAGTACGACGAATATTGGGAAGTTCGAATTGACTTTTCAAAATCTCACCCCAAACATCCGCGGGAAACTCTACCACGCTGGGATCTCCACCTTCACCGTCAAAGTCCTCAGGCCTATCTTCAGACTCATCATCAGGATCTCCCTCGGCCTCATCATCAGGATCTCCCTCGCCTTCACCACCTTGACCCTTACCCTGTTTGGGTGTGGCCCACACACTGCCTGGCAAACCTTGACCTGAACTTAAATCCGAAAAGTCATCGGTTTCAGGAGGAAAATCGCCAAGTTGTTCATAGCGTCCTTCAATGGGTGCTGGTGGGGCAGCTTTCGCTATTTTACTATAAACCCTGCGGTCATATTGAAATCTAGGCTGGAGTGGCAAAGCCCTTAATTGTACCTTTCCTTTTTTAAATTTAATAGGTGTTTCACCAGAAAGAGCTTTTTCTAAAGCTCTTGGTAATCTTGAAGCCACCATATTTTCATATTCTATGATGGCAGCAGGAGAGGTGGGTGCGTGGTTTTGAACTGAGTCCACTGGACGAGTAAGAACATCCATTAGTTGTTTGCCGGTTTTCTCTGTAAAAAAACGACTGCCACTATCAAAATCAGAAAAGCGTCCACCTTGTTTGCCCGACAATCTTTTAGAAAGATGCTCATTAATAGTAACACCCAAGTCCATTAAGTAATAATCAACAGCCCCTTGTAGTTCTTCTGTGAGTTCCTGATTTATATGAGTTTCATCCAATACCACTTCTTCTACATCATTGATGGAAGTGCCCTCTTTTAACTCCACTCTAGGCAAATTAAATACTGTGACCTTACCTTCGGGAAATACTTTGATCCGAATAGGAGAGTTTTCAATCGCAGATAAATTTTCTGGAATTGCCATGCCCATCATTCTATACCATCTAATTGTATCACTATCTAAATTAGCATTGCGCTTACCCCAAGCACTAGAGGCTATAGTGTCTAATGCTACAGGTTTTTCATGCATTTGAGCTAAAATAAATAAGGATTGAACAGCAGAAAAACGCTCTAGGGGGACAGGGTAATCTTTAAAAACCTGATGTTTATAAAGAACTTCTTTTCCGCGATGATTGAAGTCTACTATATATAAACGAGGAAACTGCTTGTGTCCTGTAGTTACGCCTCTGGCTATTGCATTGATAATTCTATCTGCGCTAATAGACATGACTACATTATAAGATACTTCTTCTCCATTGGGGCCACGGGGAGGCAATTCATTGGCCCGAGCCTCTTCTTGAGTGAGTTTTCTTGATAATCGCAATTTCATTTTGCGAATCCAACTCTCATCTAAAGCTATTTTTACAAACCTATAGTCATCGGAGGTCGCCATAATACTGTGAGCGTATTCGACAAAAAGCTTATCCATTTCCTTTTCATTCTTAAGCGCTGCGACTTCAGGTCTCTTTCTAAATTTTTGCCATAAATTCATCCAGGAATGAAGTCCTAGGTAGTAGGGATTTGACACCACTTTTTCAGGCGGCATTCTTGCTGTACCAGGAGCCACTCCCTTTAATAAATTAGAAAAGGCTATTAAAGCCTCATCGCCTACATAGGAAGAGTGTCTTAGTAAGAAGTACTGTGAAAAAGTAGCCCAGCCCTCATTCATTATTTTAGTTTTTACGTTTGCGGAGTAGGCGGCATTTCTTTTTTCTACTAATTTTGCCAATTCTTTTTTCCACTCAGGGGTTCCAGAGGGCATGTTTTCTATAAAAGCTTGCAGGGCCGAAGGTGTTGGTTTTGATGGCCATTTATCTAGAGGATAGGGGTTGGCATCATCAATGTCTTGTCCTGCTGTTGGCGAAACAATCCGCTTTAAACGATCTATAGTTTTATCCGCTCGTTTAAATGTTTCTGGTGCTTCATAACTGCCTTTAGCAAAATCCGACATGCCAGACATAGTTTCTAGAAACTGCACATAAAGCATAACTTCTTCGCGATCATACTGGGAGTACAGTTTATTAAGCAACAGTGCCATATCCCAAGAAGCCTCGATGGGATCGGAGTTTCTAGCCATAGCCAAAAGATTATTCCGGCGATGATCATTGTGTCCAATCACATGGGCAATAATAGAAACTTGCTCATAAAAATTTGTGGTGTCTCTATAAAAAGAGGTACAAGTGGGACAACCCCCAACAACAAACTCATAAACACCAGACATCGAAGCTGCGCCCTGAACCACTTTCTGACCATCAATCCAGTGAGGGGAAGCATAGCCACCTGCCGCAACTAACTGGGCTAATTTATCCGATGGAGCAAAAATTAATTTGTGGGGGGGAACTTCGTATCCCAATTCCTGGGCAATTTGTGATAACTCAAGGACAGCTGCCTCTAGTTTTGGCAACATATGCTCATCACGTCCACTGGGACGAATATCAATGGGGGCGAGTTGGCTTTTATGCCTTCCAGATAGACTCACAGAACAAGAGCTTTCGGCAGAGTCACCTTTGCCATAATCATGTGCAAAGGAAACAAAACAAAAGCCAATCGTTACAAACAGGAGAATTGAATTTACTGCTTTCATTTTCCCCCCTCTAAGAGTTTAGAAATTGTACTTTGATTTGCCAACATTCGGTCACAATCATTGCTAAAACGAGTGTTAATTCTTTTAACTAAAGCTGGGTCTAAATCACTTCTGTCTTTTGAATTTAAAAGTACTTGAATTAAGTGATCTCCTGTTGTGGGACGCACTAGGGAATCTCTGGCAAATAAATATTCCAGTACTCCAGACATTCCACCTAAATCCATTGATTTAGTGGCAGCTGAAATATTTTTAGTTAAAAATTTAAGCGCTTTATCCCAGGGCAATTTTGAAATGGCTTTGTCCATGACAAACAAGAACATTCTAAACACATCATATTCAGACATTTTTTCGAAGCTATCTTGATTGGAAGCTTTCTCAATTAAATCTTTACGGTTTATGTCCATCATGTATGACTTAAGCAGCTCAGCTATTTCTTTTCCTAAGGACAAAGGTGTTAATCTTTGAGTAGATTCGGTTTTACCATTGTCTTCGTTCTCTTTTTCCTCTTGCAGTTGTTGTAGCCATTCTGAAGTTTCAGGAAGTTCATTTATGTCGTCAACGTGCAATTTTCCTTCCAGATATCTTAGCAATATAGACCTTACTTTTTTTACATAATCCGTATTAATTATGGCTCGAGAATCTTGAACACCACTTCTGTTTTCGTGATTGGTTAACCTGGATAGTAGACCATTGCCAGATTGCATTCTATAGGCAAAAATATCGGGGAAGTGATTTTTACTAGAGCCAGAAATATCTTTTACTATGCTTTCGAAGTTTTTAATTTCCAATTCAGATTCAATGCCAAACTGACTGGGATCTATCATCACAGAATCCAAAGGAAGATTGGATTTCTCTTGGATGTGATCTAAAGCCGCTTGTTCGAAATAAGATTTTATATAAGCTCTTAAATTATCAGTCCCTGAAAAAGACGGATTAGATCTTACTGCCTGAACTGTTCCTTCTATAACTTGATCTCTAAAACTATCTATCATTAAATCTAGAAAATGGAGCTGTCCTTCAAAAGCTTCATCAATGGTTAAGACAATTGAATTTTTACCAATAAAATCTATAATTGGTGACTCACTTCTTAAATCATTTTTAGAATATTCTGTGGATTTATCCACCATACCCTCGCCAGTATTGACTGGAACAACAATATAAAAAGCTCCGTGAGCTTGGCGAATAGTTTCTTGAACATGTAAAGCAATGCCATTGATCGCTCCTGAAATAAAATTTCTTGCATCTACATCCTTGAACTGAGAAACTATTTTTTCTATTAAAGTCGGCGCAATAGCTACAAAACTACCATCACTATAAAAATCCCTTAGTTGTGAATTAATCCTGTTGATAAGTCCTGGACCTTTGGATGAAACCGGAAAGGTGTCCATGTTTAAAAACAAGGAGTATCTATTAAAGTAAGAAAGATCTATTTGAACACCATCATCAGCCAGTGATGCCACAGCTAATTTTTTAGGGTCCGGCAGTTCATTCGGGCTAGTATATCCCACATATTTTTTAATTTTATCTAAATCAATAGTGGGGTTAAAGCTCAAAAAGTGTACTAAATTCCTTACTGGGAAGCTGATCATTTCCATATCTTCAATAAAGGGTGAAGTTACATGTACTCTTTCATCTTCGCTGTCAAAAAGAGTTCTTATTCTGGATATGACTTTAGCTCTAATTTTTGGAGTGCAATAATGTAAATCATCAACCAATATCCACCCGCGATAACCATTGTTAGAGGCTAAAAAATGCTCTAAATGATCCAAGGCCAAATCGACATCCATTAGGCCAGGTGCTGAATTTGAATCTGTTAATTTTGCTGCTGGTAAAATGAAGGCTTTGGCATTCATATTATGGTCGTCCATGGGGTCTTTATTTAAATCATAGAGTTTAAAATTACCACCTGACATAACGTCAATGGTTTTTACTAGTGATTTAAAAAGTTGGGTTTTCCCCGTACTAGTGTCACCAAAAGTAACAATAGACGCAGGCATGGCCTTTGAAGTTTCTTGACGTGTTTGTCTTAGAATCACATCTACCACTTGTTTTGTTAAACTAAAATCTCCAGGATAACCGCCAATATTTTGAATTAAAGAAAGTATATCCGCTCGACTTAAAATCTTAAGTGGGTCCGTGTCCTCAAGCAGTTGCAGTTTAAAGGGCATTTTAAAAACTTTGGCCAGAACCAATTGAACGGTTTTATAATCTATCACTCGTCTTTTACGAATATTGTCATCGTAGAGTAACATTTTTCTGAAATTTACTAATACATCAGAAAATGCCATGAGCGGATTCACTTTTTGTTCTCTTGAAAGTGCATCCACCTGAGTCACCAAATAGGCGATGACTTTCTCTTCCCGTTGTTCACTTTTTAGATTTTCGTTGTCATGATAAATTTTTTCTGCATCGAATTTATAATCCAACGAACGAAATTCTCTGGCTTGCAAAACTTCTCTAAACATTCTTACTTGATCTTCACGGCTAGGTGGACTCAACTTACTTACGGAATAGTGCTCCAATAAACCAAAAGAGCCCTCTGTTTTATCTACTGCCGATTCCAGTGCGCTCCACTCCTTCTCGGAAGCCAAAATTAACTGAGAATAAGTGGGCGCCACTGATCTTTTTTTAAAGTCAGCTAGCTCAATTTTCTTTCCTTCAGAAGCTAACAAATAAAGAGCATGGGGATATGTCATTTTTACTTGATTTTCATCAAATGCAGTAAGTTTCTCGTCGTCGTCGTCACTATCATCTGCAACAGAGTCTGGAATTAAAAAACTACTTTCCTGACCGGCACCATCTTGTACACGACCAATCGCACTGATCTTACTGGCATCTGCAAACAACACTGCCCTTTGCTTATTGTTGATTTCAGGTAGGAGTCTTAATTGTTGTGTTAATTGAGTTTGAGATGTGGGTTTCTTTTCTGCAAACAAAAAGAGCTCCATGTTTTTATTGCGCTTAGACCAGGTCTCATTTGTTCCCTGTGCATTTAAAAATCGAGTCAAAATCAATTGTTCAATATGAATTTTTAGATCATTTGGTACTACTAATACTTGATGCTCTGGTGCTTGTTCACTGTCCGCTAAGTTATTTAATAATTTAATTAATTCTGGGAATAAGTCTGTTCTAAAAGGCGCTGCCTTTTTATCCACTAATGCTTTCATTGTTTCCGTTGAGCGCAAGTGGTTTTTGTGCACTTTAATACTATAGGCTTCAGAAATATGTCGCTCACGCATTTCCGTTGGATTCTCATGGGCATCCCACCATGTTTTATAAACTCGTGAAGGATCTCTTTTCTCGCCATTGGGTTCTATAGTTTCTTGAGTAATTAAATTTTTAAGAAGCAACCTGGGGTCATCCATGTCGAATTCTGGATTAACTATCCAATAAGGAATACCTAGGTCGTTATAAACGATCCTTTCTATAAGGCTTTTCTCTGTTAACAAACTCTCGTCATCATCAAAGGGAAAAGTGCTTATTGTTCCCAATTTTGGTGATTTATCTGAATGTAGTTCTAGTGAAAAGGAATCAGATCTATGACTAACTAAACCATTTTCTTGTTTATAAATAGTAATGACACTAAAACTGCTCGCGTTTTTTAATGTTGGTATTATTTTAGACAAAATAATATTCTCTATTGGTACATCCATTTTAATACTTGTTCTAACCGGTGCGAAGTTGCTAGATTTATCACCCGAGACCAAGACATATTGTCGACTCCCTTTTATTCCTTTTTCCCACGTCGAGTCCACAAATATGGTTTGCAGGTTGTAAGTGCCCATAGATTTTACGTCGATGCTAGCTTCACTCCAAACAATATTTTTGGTCTCGGAGTTGGGCAATATTTGTCCAGGAAAGAATTCACTCACTCGATTGTCTTTATGAAATAAATAAATACCCGATTTACTATCTTTGCTATCTTCTTCGTCTTCTTCATATTCACGAAAAAGAATTCTTTCTTTTATAGTTATTTCCTGTTTAGGTATTGTAAAAATAGAAGGGACCTTATTGCCCACAGCATGTGTTAAATCAAAGTGACGGAATTTTTCACGGTAGGCTTGATGATAACTTTCTTCATTGCTCTGCTGAGGAGTTTTGTAATCAAAAAGTGTAAGCCCCCCATCGATATCGGATTTTATCAATCTTAGAGGTAATTCAGTACTTGAATAAAAAATATTATTTACCAATCCTCTAGATTGTAAATAAAGTGTTTCCGAAGGATTTGTTATACGGAAATATGTAGTATTCTTTTTTCCCTCTAATTCGAAAGAAACAACAGCATAAAACACTAGATTCGCTGATTTCCCGTCCACATGGTGGACCGAAGCCACAGAAATTTTCTCAGGTATTTTGCCAGCAAAAGGAATTATTTTTATCGGCTCCACATTTAAGCTCATGGGAGTGAAATACAAATCACCGTTAAGAAAAAAGAAAATACATGAGTCGTTTGCAGTTAAAAAATATTTTGGGTCAAGTGTTATTGGGTCAACGTCTACTCTGCCCATAACTTTTAAGGTGTTTGATCCATTCTTTATTATCACCGAGTCTTGATTAAAAATATCCAATTCTTGCTTAATAGAAAAAGAATCAGATGAATAAATCTTATAGGAAGGATTCTCTGGTATAATGATGGCGTTGGTCGTTAAATCATAATATGGTGGAGCTTTTACACTTCCTTTACCATTAATAAACTCTCTTATATTTTGCTTCCATTGTTTTAAGGGTTGAGGGTCTGATTTTTTTTCTCCAGAAATAGAGTTTAAATACAATCTGGAGATTACACCTTTGGGTTGATTCTTCTCGTTAAGTACTATTAAATTGCGCAATTCTTGTGTTTTGTGGAATTGATAATCTAAAAGTACTGGGGGGTGAACAAAGTTCATGCTGGCATCACTGGAATCTTTAACTTCAATTAAAAAAGCAAAAGTATAACCGGAATTTGTGGATGTCACACCTCTATCATTTACAGAAATAAGTACTAATTGGTAGTTCAATCCAAGGCTCATATCCGGTGCATAAACTTGCACATCTGTATTTGATTTGATGTTTGGCAGTGGAATTAGAGTGCCACTCAAGTGATCGTAAAGTTTGTATTTACCCTGACCTAGCTTAGCAATGGATTGTTCATTCTCCGGAGTAGAATTTACATTAAAGAGTACAAGAGTTTCATCAACTATGGCAATGGCTTCGAAACGCTTTGTGGTTCTGGCAATTTGAAACTCTTCAACTATGGGCCCCGTTTCTGAAGGTTTAATTTCCCCATAGATAACTGCGCGCCAGTCTCCACTTTCCTTTTCACGGGAATAAAAACCCAATTTGCGTTGAGTTCCATCGCCCTCCACTTTATCTGGAATGACCGCCAGATAGGCCGAACCCGATACAGATAGTGATGATACTAATTCAGAGCGCCGGTTCCCCCCCTCAGCGGCGTTTAAGCCCCCTGAACCAGCGTGGGTTCCAATTACGAAACCCAAAATAATTGAAAAAAATAATCTGGATACCATTGGTCATACTTCCAAAGTTAAAATATAATTAATTTTTAGGTGCATTTGCACTCGCCCTTGCCTTGGCAACCCGTGTTTCTAGCTCCTCCACATAAATCAATGTATTCACCATTCCCTCTTCGGTGTAACCCAATCTTTTCATATTAAGAACTAAATCATCATAACGTCCTCTAGTTCTCCTGTCTGGAGACTCTCCTGTTTGGTGAACTTGAATAATAGAAGCTAAATCAATATCAGCAGCCGCTTTTTCGGCAAAGTATTTAGTTATGGCGTCTAAGAGCTGACGGTCTCGCTGAACAACACCTTTGTCAGACCTAGAGGCTTCTGCAACCATAAACATAGTTGCCATCTGCTGAAAATCTAGATTTTCGCCAAATAACTCCTGATAAATTAAAGAAACTTTTTTAAGTCTGTCTTTGTTTATTGGTTTAGCGGTTTGAGTTCTTGGGTGTTTGTAGTCTTCAGAGCCTTTGCCTGCAGCCATCATTTCTAAAATAACTTCATCATAGGTATTTTCAATTAAGGTTTTGTGATTACCTAAACTGCGCATAACATCAGCTCGCAATTGGTCTAATAACAAATAGTTGGCAATCAAATCCGCATAGATCAACCATCTTTTCCGTAACTTTTCGTCTCCACCTAAGGACTTAAAAACACCTTCAGCTAATAATTCCCGGAAAGTTTCGATAACAATTTTTGGTGTTAAGTCCTTAGTAGTTTTTGCTGCTTTACTGGCGGCTCTAGTAATCCATTCGGTGGCATCACGCATAGATAAGCCAAAGTGACCCTCTTTAAATAAAATACTCGCCTTCTCAAGATCTTCTATTTCACCTGTCGATAGATGAGAGTCCTTCCCCATTAAATATTTGAGTCTTTCTATAGGTGATTTGTATGTGTTGCCCCTGTATGTGTAATGATTTTCCTTAGTTAAAGCCTCGGCGCCATCAATATGAAGACGTGTTGCCGAAGTTATCATTGCTGCAAACATTAAGGCGTGGGGGCTGATATGAACTCGCGAATCGCCATCACCTATCCAAAGCTCTTCTCTGCCATCGGGACTCAAGAAATCCTCACCCACTGAAGCTCTTGGAAAAAGCTCCAGCAAATTTGCTTTTTTAATTTTAGCATTTTTATCATCTAGTTTTCGTGAGTAAACTTCCTTATACATAAGAAGTTGTGTCATTGCGATTTCATGAGGTCGGATGCTCCAATTAAATGGAATGGCTGTAATCCGATCCATATGAGCTTTAGCACCACCCTCTTGATAAAGTTTTTCTAAGCTTTCATGGTTACCCGCAGCTATAATAAATGTATCCACAGGAACTACTGGAGATCCACCATACTGAACAGATTTACTTTCAAATAATCTTAAGAACATATCCCGCAATTGTGAAATATTTCGAGGAAATTCATCTAGAAATAAAACAGAGCCATTGGCTTTAGGAATTAAACCATAGGTCCAAGCCAGGGGATTGTCTGTGCTTCCTTCCACTATACTGGCTAACAAAAGGTTTTCTTTTATAAACAAGGCACCAGGGTTGTATTCTTTGCCCTGAGCATCCAAAATGGGTGCTGAACCATCCATACCTAATATTTGTCTTTTGATGACTAAGTGTTTATCTAAGGCTTGAATAATTTCTTGATCGCTGAGTACACTGCTTTTTTCTTTTCCTTTCCCTTTTTCTGCTTTTTGTTTAGCATAAAACTTAACAATCTCTTTTCGAATTTGACTGTTATGGCCATCTGGCGAGCTAACAGGATTAAGGGGGCCAATTTTACTTACGTCTACCTTGGCTTGAACATGAGATAGCAACCTAGCCTGTGAAGATTCAGGTAAAATAGCAAAAGGAGAGTCGTGTAAAGGGGCTCTTGCAGTACCATTATTTATAAAATCTAAGCTTGGGATTTGATCTAAATTTACCCATTCTACAGTGTAGTAAAAAGCCTCTTCATCATAGAGTGTAGAATGATATAGTGCATGTCTTAAAATATCTTGAAGCAAAGTTTTACCTGTTCCCGCAGGTCCTTCAAAAAAGGGTACTTTTACCGAACCACGTATGGCACTGCGGATAGAATCAACAAAGGTTTCTAATTCTTTTTCATGGCCAACAATAAACTTGCCTTTGTTGTATTCTGTGGGTTCAGAAAATAACTTATATATAGTTACTTCGCCCTTGCCACGAAGGTTCATTTTGTAGGAACCTGCTTTTAGAATTATGGAATAAATTCTTTGAGCCGCAGTCATCATGATAGAGGGATGCTTAAGTGCCAGTTCAGGCAATTCAGAAAGCTTGTGCTCTTCTAGAACGGCAGTAAATAGTTTATCTGATTTTTTACCCCCAGCCACTTCGCCCTCTTTTCCTCCCCAGAGCAAAGACAAACCTTCCAGTGTTTTTTCACAATCACTAGTTTCTATTTTTAAATCCGATGGCTTATCCAGCTCACTCTCTATCGCGAATGAGAGCTTAGATATGCCTAATGTTGAAAGTAAAAAAAGTATCCCAAGAATGTATCTCATCCCTTATCCCCTGTTGAATTGGCGTATATATTTATTGTTTTTGTTTTAGAAACTAAAGACGAGAGATTCCCTATACCCTTGGCTAAACTCGATTGGTCCCCAAAACATGGAGCAGGGATAAAAGATGACTAACAACTAATCAATACAAAACAATTTGATAACTCTTAGTTGTTTATCTTATGGATTATGTATTCAATTCTATATAAGAACAATTTTTTCACCAAAATTGAATCATAATACATTTCATAAAGTTCATATATGTTCATTTATGTTCAAAATATATTTAATTGTACTGTCGAATAATTTTCTACATATATATAGATAATATAAAAAATGCTCTCTTCATTTTTTTTGGAGTAAGCTAAGCAACCAAAAATATTGATAGAGTTAATTGCTATATTTTTCAAAAAAGGCGTTGTCTTCGGTTTTATTTTGAAACCATAGAAACTTTACTAATCGCCGACGCTTTGCATTTATAAGTTTTTACATAAGTGATTTTTTTAAATCCGTAATTAGATCTTCGATATTTTCTATACCTACACTAAGTCGGACCAAACCATCGGTAATTCCTAATTTCTGGCGAAGCTCTAAAGGTACACTGGCGTGGGTCATAATTGCAGGATGTTCAATTAATGATTCCACTCCTCCTAAACTTTCTGCTAATGCAAAAACTTTAACGCCCTCAAGTAAATGTCTGGCAGCGGACAAGCCGCCTTTTAAATTAAAAGTAATCATACCACCAAACCCACTCATTTGTTTTTTTGCCAACTCATGTTGTGGGTGAGATTTTAAGCCTGGGTAAATCACGGAATCTATTGCTGGATGATTTTCTAGATACTCAGCTATTTTCATGGCATTTCTTTGATGAGCTTCCATGCGCAAAGCTAGAGTTTTTAAACTCCTCATACAAATATAAGCATCAAATGGGGAACAAATAGCGCCCATGGAATTGCTTAAAAATGCAATTTTCTCTGCAATCTTTTGGTCATTTGTAACTACAGCTCCACCCACAATATCGGAATGCCCATTTACAAATTTAGTGGTCGAGTGCACCACAATATGGGCACCCAAAGATAATGGCTGCTGAAAGTAGGGACTCATGAAAGTGTTATCTACTGCCAACAGAATATCTTTTCCTTTTAGAAGGGATGCAATTGTTGAAATATCTGAAATTTTTAACATTGGGTTCGTTGGGGTTTCTAACCATACCAACTTTGTTTTAGCCTTAATTGCAGAAGTTAAATTGTTTGCATTTGTTAAATCCACAAAACTAAATTCAATGCCATTATTTCTTAAAACTTTATCGAATAAACGAAAGGTTCCACCATACATATCATCACTTGCCACAACATGATCACCCGCTTTTAATAAATGAAGTACAGTTGTAGTGGCGGCGCAGCCCGATGCAAATGCAAACCCATGTTGGCCACCTTCTAAATTAGCAAGACATTTTTCATAAGCTTTGCGAGTGGGGTTGGAGGTTCGACTATATTCAAAACCCTTATGTTGTCCCGGAGAGCTCTGCACATAAGTGGAGGTTAAATAAATGGGTGTCATAATTGCGCCCGTAGTGGGGTCTGGTTCCTGGCCAACATGTATGGCTCTGGTAGAAAAACCCCATTCTTTGTTATCAGCCATTTTCTTTCTCCTCTTTTTCCATAAAATGAATTTCCTGTAGTACAGCATGAATTCTAGCTATTGGATCTTTGCTGTACTTAATTCCTGCCTTTTTCATGTATTGTTTTAACTTTTCTTCTTCTGGGTCTTCTTTTGTAACTTCTTGAGTTAAAAGTTCGAGTAAATCTAAATCCATAGTTTTCTCTTTCATGATCCCCCCAAAAAAATCAGAGTTAATGGGCCAACAACCCAAAGGTAGTAACTAAAAAGCTCTAACCTACCCTTTTTAACTACCCTAATAACTAACAAAAGCCCTAATATACCTGCAATATAAGAGGACAAAACACCAAAAGCTAATACATACAAATAGTGTAAATCAAATGATTGCAAATCTTTTAATTGTAAAAACGCCGCGCCCAAAACGGCGGGAATAGACAATATAAAACTAAAAGTGGCCGCAGTGTTTTTTTCTATTCCGGATAAAATACCGGTTGCAATAGTACTTCCTGATCTTGAAATCCCCGGAGTGATAGCACAACCTTGAGCCATCCCCATTATAAAAGCTTGAGCAAAAGTGATTCGTTCCGCAATTGTTAAATCAATAACTCCAAGAGTATTTACCTGATTTTTACCTGATTTAAATTTTGTTATAAACAGAATTCCGCCAGTAATACACAGGCTAATACCAACCGCCCTAGGGGATTCAAATAGTCTTTCGAAAGTGTCTTTTAATAATAAGCCCATAAGCGCTGTCGGGAGACTGGCAAATATAAGCAAGGCCGTCAGACGCAGACTGGAAGTGAATTTTCTTTTTACTATTCCCACAGACAAGTCGGAAGCATAAGCTTTGAGCATCTTAAAATAGACAGTCAATATAGATAAAACAGTTCCAACATGGACGGCCACCTCCATTACAACTCCATGATCTTTAAGATGAAGTATCTCTTGTAAAATTACGAGATGCCCTGAACTCGAGACAGGCAAGAATTCCGTAAATCCTTGAACTATACCTAAAAGGATTGCCTCAAAAAACCCCATGAAGTCACCTCATGCTGTCAATTATTCTATATCATTAAGAACTTTATTCTCTCCGGGCAAAAGAGTCAAAGCTCTTTGACCGGACCCTTTTGGCCCCTCCCAAGTTAATATTATTTCACCAGAAGGTACTCTTTTGTTGAAAAAGGGAGAAAAACCAATCGGTAATTCATTAATACGAACTTCATGCCATTGGGTCGTTCTCAGGGTTAAAAAAGCATGTTTTGGAGCTTTTTCCATGGATTGTAAAGAAGAGGAATTAATAAACAAAAAAAGAAAGGCATATAAAATTCTTAATTTTTTCAACTGTAGATTGTTCTTTTTAAAAAATTGAGTGGGTTGGCCACTCATACCTAACATACATTGGTTTACTTTTTGAGCTAAACTTTTTTGGGCAGATTTTTTTACCACTGTTTTCTTATAAACCCTTTTCGAGGGGTTGTCTGATAACAAGATTTGAAAAACTCTGGGAGAACCTCCTAAAAATTTAATAATTTTTCCTAAGGCATAGAGATCGGCCTCAAAACTATATTTTCTTGAACTTAACACTTCTGGTGCCGCAAAATTAGGGGTGTACTTTCCACAAGAGTTGCTCAAGCCATAATCAATGAGTTTTATTTTCCCCTCATTATCAACAATTACATTAGTAAGACTAAGGTCTCCATGAAACAATCCACTAGATTTTAGAGCTTTTAATCCCAAAAATATTTTTTCAGATAAATAATTTATTTCCGCTGAATCCAGAAGTGTCGATTCCACTAGTTTTTTTAAATTTACACCTTCTATATATTCTAAGGCTAGGGCTGGTTGACCATTTATTTTTTCCCAGTTGTAAACAGAAACACAATAGGGAGATTTTACAACTTTTAAACTCATCAGTTCATTTACACAATCTTGGAATGAATTCTTAGAATTTATAATCTTCAATGCCAGAATCTGTGAGAGTTTTGATTCCCGATCCTCACATAAGACCTTGAAGACCTTACTGTTTTGACTTTCATGAAGGCATTTTAATAATCTATATGTTTTGGGTGTCGCTGTATAAAAATTCTCCATTCTATTTACTAAGGCAATTCCCTTGCCATCTTTTTTATGTAATTAATTTTTTTAAATTGTTGGGAGTAATATTCTCTGCAATTTGGGCTAATAATAAGGTTTTTAAGGGTTCTGTTTAAAATCATAACATTATCAGTGCTCTTAGCACTACGACTACATAAACGATCTAACTCGGTGATTTTTAAATTAGGGAGAATTGAAGGATCCGTATCTATTTTATTTTTTAATAACCAATAACAAGAAATCGGCAATATTTTATGCTCCCACTGATCTAAACAGTTGGTTTCATTTTTTTGAATCTCAAAAATTTGCTGTTTAAGAAATAAAAATTCTTCCATTTTAGACACCTGGAACAACATTTTCTGACGCAGGCTTTCAATGGAATCTGCCTGAGCGTAGTTAAAACCCAAAATTAAGCAAAAAAAAATTTTCAATTTAATACCTCCAAAAATTCTTTTAAAACTGGACCTAAAATTAATAAGAGTAAACCCGGAAACATAAACAGCATCAAAGGCAACAGCCCTCGATAAGGCAATAAAATGCAAGCTTCTTCCAAATTACGTCGACATTCTTGAATCATGGATGTTTCAAGCTCGTGGAGTTTTTCATAAACACTGGCTCCACAAAGACCTGCATTCAGTAAGTCAAATAAGCTTCTTCTATAAATAGAATATTCTTCAGGATAGATGTGAAGTTCTAAAGCATGGTCATATTTAAACAGCCAGCATTTTAATTCGCTAACAATTTCATTTCCATCATTATTGCAAAAATTCTGTAGGGAGTCGTAAATGGCCACTCCCTGTTGCAAATCAAGCCTCACATGAACAGTTAAACTCAAACTTGGAGCTAGACTTTCCATCTGATTTTACCTCCAATTTTAGTAAGCCAAATAAGACCAAAAACAAAAAGAATTAAAGAAACTAGAATCAAAATTTTATTTTTTTCGAAATCATAGAAACTTAAAGTATAAATGAAGGCAAAAAAATACAGCAAACACATAATCGCTGCTTGAATTCTTACTCCCAGCAATGCTTGTCCGGACCTACGTCGAAAATCGTGTTCTATAAACAACTTTTCTTCATAAGCATTGAGCTTTTCTCTGATGTTTACAGGTGAGTCTAAGGCATTTTTAATAAAATCAATGACCTCGAAGCAACTCTTATCTATTTCTGACTTGTTAAAATGTTGCCTAAAAGTCACATGATGTCGAATTTTTTTATACAAAAAGTTGTTGGAGTTGTGACAGATACTTTCAATTGCATCCAACAGACTCATTCCCGTAGAAATTTTTAGGCTGATGTCGCGGAAGAAGCGGATTTTTAAAAGTGATAATTGTTTGTTCCGATTATAACTCACCACTTGTGTATAAATAACTAATACCAATGACGGCATTACCGCTAGCACTGCGGATTCCAATGGATTAATCTGTTTTATAAAAATTGCCATTGAAAAATAAATCCCCATAAGAAAAAGCATTTTTCTGTGGATGGATTTACTGTAGAAGTCCTTTTTTAAAAATAAATTTGATAATCGGACAAAAAATCCTAATCCGAACATGTAATTGGCTGTAATAAACAGAACTAAAATGAGCTTCATGTAAAAAAAGTAGTGCAAAAAAAAGACTTAACAAAAAATTTTTATTGACGAAAAGAGTCATGCAGGTAAACTGTAGGTGTAGCAAATAAATAGATAAACAACATAGAAATCATCCTAGGAGGATAAGAATGGCAAAGAAAAGAAAAAAAGCAGCAAAGAAAGCTACTGCAAAAAAAGTAACTAAGAAGAAAGCTACTAAGAAAGCAGCAAAAAAAGCTACTAAAAAAGCAGCAAAGAAGACTACTCGCAAGAAGAAGTAAGCTTTGTAAGTTGAATAAATCAACTAAGCCCTTGGTTCGCCCAAGGGCTTTTTTTTATTTTAAAAATAATATAAGTAACCTAGACCACCGGTTGGTGAAGATTTAAAGTCATCAATATCTACAAGCATAAGAACTTCAACAAAAAGAGATGAGCCTGCCCAATCCCCATCCAACTGCAAATACTGAATCCCCATTGCCGGATAAATTAAAGTTTCAGCAAATTTTCCTTCACTTTTTTCCTTATTAGAAAGAAATCTTTCTGCCAAGAAGCTGGGATTACTTGTGGTCATCGGTCCCTCATCAGTAACTGTATACCATCTTGTAAATCCGCCGGAGATATAGGGAGTAAAATATTTGGCCGATATACTTTTCTTAATAAAAACACCAAATGTCTGAAAGCGATCTGCAAGGCCAAAACTTGTGGAAAAACTCATCTCTGGTGAAAAATTTAATTCTAAAGTAACTCCCGCCAGCCCTTGGGCCCCTGCTGCGGAAAGCCCCACTCCCACTTTGCGTTTATATTTAAAGTCCACGCTGTTTTTGGATGATAAATGGGTCCTTGAGGAACTTGATTGAAGGGCTCTTCCCCTTTCTTCAACTAATACGGCCTGACCTAGGGCAGAAAAAGAGTACATATATATAGATATAAAAAATAAAAAGACTGTCTTCATTATTTATTGCCTTTCAAGATGAAATTAAAATAATTTTGCTTTTATGCCCTCTTCTTGCAAAAACTTTTTTAAAGCTTTCGCATCTAGCTTTTCTAAACGCCAGACGAGTTCTTTGACTAATTTAATTGTATCCTCACCCTCTTTTGAGCGTAATTCTTGAGTAAAGTAAGCCATATCTCCAGTCAAAACGACTAAATTTTTAACTAACTTTCCAATATCTGTAGCATTTGTTGTTTTTTCCATTTGCACCATTAATTTATTCAAATTCATGACTAGTTTATTCATGGTTTCAATGGTGTTAACTACAGAACCCTCATTTTTTTCAACCATTTCTATTATTTTTCCAGCGAGTCCATAACTTTGCGATATCAATTGATCTATTCTTGGAGGATCTTCACCTCGAACAACCTGCCCTGGACTTAAAACTTCGGAGGATAAAGAGCCCGGTGATACTTCTAAAAATTTTTCGCCGATTACACCTGCTAGATTTATGAAGAAATGGCTATCGGCACGAATGGACGACCAGGCTTTTTTCTCTATAACCACTTTTATTTTTAATTTTACCTCTTCCCCGTCAGGCATTTTAAAATCGGGGGAAAATTCGATCGACTTCACTTTTCCAACTTTAATACCCATAACCCTTACCGGTGAACCCACTTCGATTCCTCCAGCAAAATTATATGCGATGGTTAAATCATTGGAATTTGCCATTGGACTGATAATTCCAAGAGCAAAGGCGAAGCCTATTACTAATAAAACAGCAAATAAAAAAAGTAGTCCCACTTTAGCTTCTGGTTTCATAGCTATCAGCCCCTTTAATAAAAGTATGAAAAGAAATAGGATAATATAAAGTCGATAACAATTATAGCAACAGATGTAGTCACAACACTATTGGTCGTAGCTAAACCCACTCCTTCTGCTCCGGCTTTACATTTAAATCCATAATAACAACTAAAAATTGGAATAACGGCTCCAAAACTTGCCCCTTTAATAGAGGCAAATACTAAATCTTGAAATTTTACAAAACCTTTCATTCCCATAATAAAGCTTCCATAAGTGTAGCCCAAACTCAATTGACTCACTAACATGGCACATAAAATACAAACAACATTGGCAATAATACTAAGTAAAAAACCACCCAATACACATGCCACAAAGCGAGGAACTACAATAAATCTAATAGGATCAATACCTAGCATTTTAAGTGCATCCACTTGTTCTGTTATCTGCATACTTCCTACTTCTGCTGCAAATCCTGCCCCTACTCTGGAGGTTACTAATAGAGCAGAAACGACAGCTCCTAATTCACGCAGGATTAATAGTGCTGCAAAACCAGGCACTAGAGCATCGTTTTGCACAACGATTTTCATATGAAATGAAGATTCAATTATAGTTACAACAGCCGCAAAACTGACGCAAAAAACAACAATAGGAGCGCTCTCTACTGCTACAAAATTCAATTGTTTAATAATGTCCTTAATTCTAAAGGGAGGAGTTACCGCACCAATTATAGTTTGAGAAAATAATTGCAATACGCCTATAAAATGGAGATTAAAATGCAATACTTTTGAACCCAAAACTTCTAACAATTTATACCCCTAAAAAATAGCTCTGAAGCGCTTCACAAATGTAACTAGTTAACCAATCTGCAATAACAATTCCTATCATTGTCGCCACGGCAGTATTTACCACTGCTAAACCCACTCCCTTGGCACCACCTGTGGTGGTGTAACCTCTGTAAGTGCAAATGGAAGCAAGAATAATAGAAAAGACTAAACACTTAAAAAGACCAATAAGTATAGATGGCCAAGCAACAATCGTGGGAATATGCCTTAAATATTCTTCGTGATTTATTCCAGAAAAAAACATGCCCAATAGTAAACCTCCACCGATGGACATTAATAGACCAATGGCTAAAAGAAAAAAACTAGATAATATAATCGCTATATATCTAGGCAGAATTATTTCTCTAATGGGGCTAGAACCCAGACAGCGTATTGCATCCAATTGTTCTGTAACTTTCATTGTGCCCAGCTCTGCAGAAGTAAATGCTCCCACTTTTCCACTTAACATGAAAGCAATTAACAAAGGTCCAATTTCGCGAATAGTTCCACTTGTGGAAAGCCCTCCGAGATAGCCCAATGCACCAAACTGTTGAATTTGCATGGTGAATTGAACCGTCATTATCGCTCCCACAAAAAAACCAGCAAGTGCTGTTGTAGATAAACTTTGCATAGAAACTCTCCAAGTTTGCTCAGCAATTTCATGGAGTGATGGTTTTTCTTTTATGCCAAGCCTTATAACTTCTCCGACGAACAGAGTGCAATCTCCTATGAAGAAAACGGCATTGCCAATAGTGTTAAACATGATTTTCAACCTCTTGCATAAATCCCACTACCAATTCCACCTGACTATTTCTAATTTCCTCAGGTGTGCCTTGTTCCACAATCTGTCCTTTATCAAGTACAAGGATTTTATCTGCAATTTCCAAAGCGCAATGCATATCATGACTCACTACGACTGAAGTGGTGTTTAATTTTCTGGAAAGATCCAAAATTAAATGATTGACCACATTTGTTGTTACGGGATCTAAACCCGTTGTAGGTTCATCAAACAATAAAACTTGGGGTCCCACTGCGACGGTTCTAGCAAGGCTCACTCTTTTTTGCATACCATAAGATATTTCTTGAGGAAGTTTGCTTTCGATATCGTTCAAATTAACTAAACTTAAACACTCTTTAACACGCTTTGTGATCTCGTCTTCATTCAATTTATAATGTCTTCGCAATCCAAAGGCCACATTTTCGAAAATACTGAGTGAATCAAAAAGTGCAGGATGTTGGAAAACCATTCCACACTTTTTCCTTATAGGAAGATATTGTTCTTCCGTATATTGACTGACTTCCTCGCCATCAATCCAAATGTTTCCGCTCGTAGGAGTTAACAATCCCACTATGTTCTTTAATAGAACGGATTTACCTGTACCCGATGTGCCCAATATAAAAAGAATATCTCCCTTTTCTACTTCGAATGAAATTCCTTTTAGAATTGTTCTATCGCCAAATTTTTTTACTAAATTTTCAAATTTAATCAATTTAACTCCGTGAGGGGGCCCTCAAGAAGACCAGAAATAAATTGTTTAACCCTTGGATCCTTATGAGCTTTTGTCTCTTTTTCGTTCCCTGTGATAATTAATTCCCCATCTACAATCATAGCAATTCGATCTGCCAGTTGATAGGCTCGCATCATATCATTTGTAATGGCAACTAAAGTGGAGTTCTTTTCTTTTTGTAGGTCTTTTATTAATTGAATTATCATGCGACTCGTAATGGGGTCCAAACCCGCTGTGGGATCGTCGTATAGAATTATCTCGGGATTGAGTGCTAATGCACGTGCAATTCCTAATCTTTTTTGCATACCACCAGATATTTCGTCAGGAAATAGTTCTCTGGCTTGTGGAATACCTACTGCATTTAAAAACAAGTTGATTTTATTTTCAATTTCCTCTTCGGAGGCCCCCAAAACTTCTCTCATGGGAAATGCAATATTTTCAGCAGAAGTCAGTGAGTCAAAAAGAGCGTTTTTTTGAAATAACATTCCCATACTTCTTAAAACTTCATCACGTTCTTGCTTTGAAATTCTATTTAAGTTTTTGCCCTTAATAATTACTTCACCAGAACTTGGAACAAGAATTCCACCAATCAGTTTCAATAATACAGATTTGCCTTCACCACTGGGGCCAATTAATACTAGTTTTTCACCCTCTGCTACAAGGATATCCACGTCCCGTAAAACATATTCGTTTCCAGAAAAAACCATACTGACTTTTCTAAGCTCAATGGCTGGTGACGCCACGTACCACTCCTGTTAATAGCTCCTTTATTGTGACAAACATCCACCAAGTATGCAACGACCCATATCTATTTTAAAAATGGTTTTTTAAGTCCGACTGCTTGTCGACAGTCTTATAAATACTATGATATTCGTTACTATGAAATTTATTAAACAATAGTTAGGAGTTTTAATATGCATAAGCGTAAAAAGTTATCTGTCATTGGTGCTGGATTCGTTGGCTCAACCTGTGCTCATTGGGCAGCAGAAAAAGAACTTGGAGATGTTGTATTATTAGATGTCAATGAAGGATCTGCAAAGGGAAAAGCTCTTGATTTATTTGAGTCATCACCCATTGAAGGCTTTGATTCTAAAGTTCTTGGTACCAATAACTATAAAGACACGGCGGGCTCGGATGTTGTTATTGTGACTGCGGGTTTGCCTAGAAAACCAGGCATGAGTCGTGATGATCTCTTAGCTAAAAATGCTGGAATTGTTAAAGCCGTTTGCCAAGGTATTAAAGAATACTCACCCAATGCCATTGTTATTATAGTTAGCAATCCCTTAGATGCGATGGCTTTGGTTGCCAAAGAAGTTCTGGGCTTTCCTCGTGAAAGGGTCATTGGTATGGCAGGAGTTTTAGACAGTGCTAGGTTTAGATCTTTCATTGCTGAGGAAACAGGAGTCAGCGTAAAAGATATTCAAGCTTTTGTTCTCGGTGGTCACGGAGACACTATGGTTCCAATGCCAAGACATTGTTCTGTTGGTGGTATCCCCTTAACAGAATTTTTAGCAAAAGAAAAAATTGATGCCTTGGTCGATAGAACTCGCAAAGGTGGAGCTGAAATTGTTAGCTTGTTACAAACAGGTTCTGCTTATTATGCTCCTTCTGCCAGTGCTGTTCAAATGGCTGAGGCCATATTAAAAGATCAGCATCGCATTCTCCCTTGTGCTGCATATTTAGAAGGAGAATATGGGTATGATGGTATTTTTGTTGGAGTTCTTTGTCGTTTGGGCGGAAAAGGTTTGGAAAGTGTTGTGGAATTGAAACTTAATAATGAAGAAAAATCAGGACTAGAAAACTCTGTCAAACATGTTAAAGAATTAGTTACAGCTTTAAGAAATTTAGAATACTAAACTGAAGGGAATACCTAATGAATATACACGAATATCAAGCAAAAGAAGTGCTGCGCAGTTTTGGCGTGGCCACGCTTCGAGGAAAGGTTGCAGATTCCCCTGAGCAGGCTGTGGAAATTGCTCAAGAAATGGGAGGTTCCGTTTGGGTTGTTAAGGCTCAGATTCACGCCGGAGGAAGAGGTAAAGGTGGTGGAGTGAAGGTCGCAAAATCCATAGCTGATGTTAGAACTTACGCCACAAATATTCTTGGTATGAACTTAGTGACTCACCAAACCGGTCCGGAAGGAAAAGAAGTTAATAAGATATTTATTGAAGAAGGTTGTGACATAAAAAAAGAATATTATGTTGCTGCACTAGTAGATAGAGGAGTGGGTCGTGTTGTTATGATGGCCAGCAGTGAAGGTGGGATGGATATCGAAGAAGTGGCTGAAAAACATCCGGAAAAAATTCATAAAATTATTATTGATCCCGCTGTTGGATTGGCTCCTTTTCAAGCACGTCAACTGGCTTTTAAAATTGGTTTGGCTGATAAGGCTGTCAACAAAGCTGTGAAATCCTTTATTGCTCTTTATAAAGCCTTTGTAACCACAGATTGTTCGATAGCTGAAATCAATCCATTAGTTGAAACTAAGGACGGAGATATTATTTCCTTGGATGCAAAAATGAACTTTGATTCCAACGCCTTGTTCCGACATCCTAACATTCTTGAATATCGAGATCTCAGTGAAGAAGATCCTGCAGAAGTCGAGGCTAGCAAATATGATTTGGCATTTATTAAACTCGATGGAAACATTGGGTGCCTAGTCAATGGCGCAGGTCTAGCAATGGCCACTATGGATATTATTAAGCTTCATGGTGCAAATCCGGCAAATTTTTTAGATGTTGGTGGTGGCGCAGATAAGGAAAAAGTGACAGAAGCTTTTAAAATTATTCTTCGCGATCCTAATGTTAAAGGGATATTGGTGAATATTTTTGGTGGAATTATGAAATGCGACATCATTGCAGAAGGTGTCATCGCCGCCTCTAGAGAGTTGGGATTAAACGTTCCTCTTGTTGTAAGACTTGAGGGAACCAATGTCGATATGGGGAAAAAACTTTTGGCTGAAAGTGGACTCAATATCACTCCTGCCGACAATTTAACTGATGCTGCAAAAAAGATTGTAGCGGCTATCGGTGGAGGTAAATAAATGTCTATTTTAATTAATAAAGATACAAAAGTCATTTGCCAGGGTTTTACTGGTGCTAACGGAACTTTCCATTCCGAACAGGCGATTGCATATGGCACTAAAATGGTGGGGGGAGTCACTCCCGGAAAAGGGGGAGTGAAACATCTCAATCTTCCTCTTTTTAACACTGTTGAAGAAGCTGTAATAAAAACTGGGGCTAATGCCTCTGTAATTTATGTTCCACCTCCCTTTGCGGCAGATGCAATTATGGAAGCGGTAGATGCTGACCTTGATTTAGTTATTTGTATTACAGAGGGCATCCCTGTATTAGATATGGTTCAAGTTAAACGATTTATGGCGGGTAAAAAAACACGACTTATCGGCCCCAATTGCCCTGGTGTAATCACCCCCGGCGAATGTAAAATTGGGATTATGCCTGGTCATATTCACAAACCCGGTCGCATTGGTGTTTTATCGCGATCAGGAACTTTAACTTATGAGGCCGTTGGACAATTATCTGCCTTGGGTCTGGGACAAAGCACTTGTGTGGGCATTGGTGGAGATCCAGTTAATGGCACTAATTTTATTGATGTGCTTGAATTGTACAATTCAGATCCAAATACGGATGCCGTCATTATGATTGGAGAAATTGGCGGAACTGCAGAAGAGGAAGCTGCCGAATATATTAAAAGAGAATTCAAGAAACCCGTGACAGTTTTCATTGCAGGTGCTACAGCCCCTAAAGGAAAGCGAATGGGTCATGCAGGAGCTATCATTAGTGGTGGCAAAGGAACGGCTGAGGCAAAATTTGAAGCTCTTAAAAGTGCTGGTTGCCACATTGCTCGAAGTCCTGCTGATCTTGGAAAAACACTTAAAGAAAGTCTAAACTGAGGTAAAAAATGTCTATAGAAAACACATTTAGTATTATTAAGCCCAATGCCGTTAAAAAAAATGCAGTGGGAGCCATAATAAATAAATTTGAGTCTCAAGGCTTAAAAGTCGCTGCGGCTAAAATGATTAACTTGTCAAAAAACAAGGCCGAAGAGTTCTATGCTGAACACAAAGAGCGCCCTTTTTTTGGTGAACTTGTTGAATTTATGACTTCTGGACCCATTGTACTTATGGTTTTACGAGGTGAAAATGCCGTCGCAAAAAACAGAGAAATCATGGGTGCCACAGATCCAGCAAAAGCCGCTCCAGGAACTATTCGTAAAGAATTTGGCGACAATGTTGGTGAAAACGCAGTTCACGGTAGCGACAGTCCACAAAGTGCTCAGAGAGAAATTACTTTATTTTTTGAAAAATCAGAAATTGTAAATTCTTAAAATTATTGAACCCCTTAAAAATCGGTCAACAATTGACCGTTAAAATTGAAAATCTAAGTTTTGGCGGTGGGCGCGGAGTCGCTCGCCACCAAGGTTTTGTTTTGTTTATTCCCTTTGTTCTCCCTGGAGAAGAAGTCCTTGTAGAAGTTGTAAAAGTAAAAAAAAGTTTTGGTGAAGCTAAAGTTATTGAGATTTTAAATAGCTCTTCTAAACGTGTCCCTGCACCTTGCCCTTATTTTACTCATTGTGGAGGTTGTACTTGGCAGCACATAGAATATTCCGAACAAACTAAAATTAAAGAGTCTCTTCTTAAGAATTTTTTAAAAGATTTTCCAAGTATTGAATGGCTTCCCATAGTCCCTTGTTCAAAAATATATCACTATCGCAATAGAATTCAGCTTCACAAATTGGGATCACAAATTGGCTATTTTAAAAGATCTGAACAAAATTTAATCGCTATTGATGATTGTAAGATAGCTGAAGAGCTTATTAATGAATATCTGCCCACCCTTTCTTCTCTAGAAGATGGTCGATATGAAGTTTATAAAGACACCCTTGGACATATAGACCACAGAAAACAAAATGAAAAATCTGAAGCACTTATGTTTTCTCAAGTAAACAGTTGGCAAAATCAAGAGCTTTTATCCCATTGCAAAGAATGGATAAGTGATCTAAATGGGACGTCTCTGCTTGAGTTATTTTGTGGGGCTGGCAACTTTACTTTCCCAATAGCCGAAGAATTCCCCCATTTAAAAATTATTGCCATTGATGGATCAAAAAAATTAATTCAGCTAGCAAGAAAAAAAGAACTGAACGAGAATTTACAATTTGTTCAAGGAGATTTAAAAACAAAAATATTACCCAGGATTGTAAAAAACAAGAAGGTAGACATAATTTTATTAGATCCACCTCGAGTGGGGTGTTCCGAAAAATTATTAGATGACATTGTCGCCTTAAAGGCAGATTCCCTTATCTATATAAGTTGCAATCCAAGTACTTTGATTAGGGATTTAAAGATTCTTAAGAAAAAAGGCTATGAACCAAAAAAATCACAAGCCTTTGATATGTTTCCACAGACCGACCATATAGAAAGCATGACTTTAGTCTCTAGACTTAATAATAAATTCTAAAAAAAAGAATCCTTCTCTTTAAAATTCAATTTAAAATAAGGAATGGAGAAAACCTTAGAATTTGTTACCCAATCAATGGGACTATTAATAATCACGATTCTTTCTTTTATGCTAGGGTTCAATGTCAGTTACAAGTACAATCACATTCATGAATTTATAGATTTCCTGTTAAAATGTTACGTTTGGTTTATTGATTGGTTTTTAACTTATTTAGTTTCTTTTACTTTGTATTTTAAGGGACAGCCATTAATTTCCTCTCAATATGACGAAACCGTCACCCAGATCTTTGCAGGTTTTGTTTTCTTTTATGGTTTATTTGTCCTTTTAGAAACAGTCATATTTACTTTATGGAAAGGTCTTATTTCGCACAGCACAAAAAGAAGTTGATACCTAATTGGAAAATTCTTTGTTAGTTTTCCAATATGCTAAAATGCTTTTTGTTTTTATTAGTTATTTCTCAAATTAGTTGTGTATCCCGAGACCGGAGAGATCCAAAAAAGGCACATTTGCATTTGAGTATTGGAACCGGTCATTTAAATCAAGGGCTTTATCCCGAAGCTTTGTCTGAGTTAACTACAGCATTGAAGTTTGATGATGAAAACCCCACAATTCATAACAATTTAGGGATAGCTTACTTTGTTAGAAATAAGTTTAGTGAAGCGGAATTCCACTTGAGACGGGCCGTGGAATTAGATCCCAAATATACTGAGGCTCGAAATAATTTGGGAAAGATCTTAATAGAAATGAATTTTATTCAAGAAGCCATTGAACAACTGAAAATTGCCGATAAAGACCTAGAATATACAACACCTGAGAAAACAAAATCAAATCTGGGCATCGCATATTTTAAAAACAGTCAATTTCAGCTATCTAAAAAATTTCTGTCTGAGTCTCTTAGGTTAAGAAGTCAAAACTGCCAGACTTCTAATTATTATGCTAGAGTTCTCTTTGAATTAAAGAGCTTTGAAGAGGCCTCTATTGCTTTCGATCAGGCTTCAAATAATTGTAAAGGAGAGGGCTACGATGAGCCTGTTTATTATGCTGGATTAACCTACTTTAAACTGAACAAGAAAAATTTAGCAATTGCTAGATTTGAAGAAGTAATGGCCAGCTATCCAAACGGGAAGTATGCTGAGCAAGCTCAACAAATGATAGACTTACTAAAAAATTAATTATGGAAATTACAGGACAAATTTTAAAAGAAAATCGCGAAAAAGCAGGGCTCACACTTAATGAAGTCTCTTTAGCTACAAAAATTAATGTGAAAATTCTTGAGGCTATGGAAAATGGGCAAAAAAAAGCATTGCCTGCAATGACCTTTTTGAGAGGTTTTGTAATTATTTATGCAAAATACTTAAAACTTGATGAAGAGTCTATTCTACAAACTTTTTATGAGGAAATGGGCACTTCTAAACCACATAAGTTGCGAAAGGCTAATGAGGTTAATGGTGAGGACAACAAAGATGTTATTTTTAATCCAAGATCTTTAGCCTCCAAGTTTTTTGCCGTCACAGGCATTTTAGTTTTGATACTTTTGATTTTATTTGTAAGACAAATCGTGAATAAATATGAAAAAGAAGCGCAGATTCCTCCCCCCGAGGACATTAAGGAAATTGTACAACAACATGTAGAAATTGATGCTGAGTCTAATGAAGACGAAAAACCAAATATCATTGAGAAACCCGTAGATATTGTTGAAACTCCGGCTCCAGCTCCGACTCCGGTTACGGCCCCTGCTCCTCCTGCTACGATAAAACCCATTGAGAAAGTTGAAAAAACAGTGGAAACAAATTCTCCTCCAGCGAAACCCGTTTTGAGCGAAAAAATCTTGGAGGCAGAGAAGCTTGTAAAAAAACCTGTAGAGAAACCGACTGAGAAGGCCACAGAGAAAGTTGAAAAAACAATCGAAGCTAATCTAAAAACTAAGATCCCAGCTAACCCGCAAGAAATCATTATTGAAGCCCTTGATAACACAAAGTTGGCCATAACAATTGATAATAAAAACAAGTTCGATATTTCTTTAAAGGCTTCTGAAATTCATGTCATAAAGGCTAACTCCTCAATCGTGCTCAACCTTACAGATGGTGGAGCCGTCAGCCTTATCCATAATGGTAAAAGAAAGGGAGTGCCTGGAGACCTTGGAAGGTCAATGAAATTAGATTTTCCATAAGGAAATTTGTTAATGCCTAAGAACTTAAGCCGCCTTTGGTGGTATTCTCTTGTTGTTAAATTAATCTTGTCTATATTCCTTCCTCTATTTAATGATGAAACCTATTACTTGTTTTGGTCAAAATACCTTCAGCTAAGTTACTTTGACCACCCGCCTTTTATATCTTGGCTTTATTTTTTAGGCTTGCCCTTTAATGATTTCTTAAATCTTGTTCGACTGCCCTCTATAGTATTGGGGCATATTACACTATTGGTGTTTATAAAGATTGCACAATTTTATATGGATGAGCAGAGGCTTTACTGGTTTTTCTGGCTTTCACTTTTTATGCCTTTTTTTGGACCAGCTTCATTAATTTCCACTCCAGATCTTCCGCTCTTATTTTTTTGGGCTCTGAGTTTACTTATTATAATAAGAATTTTTAATGGTGATAATTACTGGACCCAATTTGTTTTATTGGGCCTCTCTTTGGGCTTAGGTTTTACTTCTAAATATCCTATGGTACTTATCGCACCAATCTTCTTTGTAGCTTTGTTTCTTAGAGGTACAAAAAGATTTTTGGGAAGTTATTGGAATTTTTTGATAATGCTTTCTACTTTTATATTAGGTTCTCTGCCCGTTTTTTGGTGGAATATTGCAAACAACTTCCAATCCTTTCGCTTCCAAGTAGAACACGGAGTGGGCTCTAAAATTTGGAATCCCGAATGGACAGTGACATATGTGTTGGGTCAAGTTTTTATTCTGTTCCCTATAATTTTAATTTTTTCTCTAAGAAGTAAAAGCCGAAAACCCTCTTTTAAAATTATAAAATGGGCAGCTTGGATACCCTTAGTTTTTTTCTTTTTAACCTCATTTAAAGGAAGAGTAGAAGCCAACTGGCCACTAGTTGCCCATCCTTCTATGTTAATCCTTGCTGTAAGCTCACCTAGGTTTAGTAAAAAGTGGCTACAAATTATTTTATTCTTTTGGATAACTATTTTCTGTTTTTTTTATATAAATTTTTTTGGCCACTTCCTTCCCATAAAAAAACTCGAAGAATCTAAGGAATTCGATGCTATTATTCCCTATATACAACAGTATCAACCCCTATATGCCAGAACTTTTCAAATGGCTTCACAATTGTCTTTTAAAACAAAAAAAAATATCTATAAGTTAAAAGGTATGAATCGCTATGATTTTTTTGATCAGCTCGCGGAGGCCAAACCATTAGGTTCTACTTTTTATTTGGCTACAGAACAGGGAGATTCTCTTCCTCAAGAGTGGCTAGATCTGGGTTTCCATACAACTGAAATTCTACCTATCAGTGATAGGTATTTTTTATGGAAGGTGGAGAAGTAGATGAGAAAAATTATTCATTTACTTGTAGCCTTTTTAGTCTTCTATTTGATTTATGGTCTTTTTATTACTCAATATGAAATAAATATTGTCCGTCCTACAATTACACGAATTCATCCAGAGAATTACTTCGATTATTCTGGGGTATTAAATATCCACTCTATTAAAAGCACAGGTTCTGGAACTTATAGTGAAATTTTGGAAGCTGCTAAAAAATCAGGTTTGGATTTTATTTTTATTAATGACGTAAATGATGTTGATGTTGATAAATCCTATGAGAAATACTACGACCATTTATTAGTTTTTATTGATAGTGAGTACAGTTACTTAGACTCTCGCGTATTATTTTATGGCAAAAATGATTATTCTAATTTTTCTAGTTTAGGTCAGGCCCAAGCCATGATAGCCGATCGCTTGAGTGAAAAAAAATCTACGGATCTCAATGATGGAGTTATGGTCTTAGCTCACCCCTTTAAAAAAGGGCATATGTGGCAGGGAGATATCCCTGTAGGTTTTAATGGCATTGAAGTGTTAAATTTAAAATCGGTTTGGCAAAATACCTGGCAAGAAAATAAATTATCATTTTTCTGGTCACTTTTGATTTATCCTTTTAATCCAGAACTCTCTTTATTAAGAATGTTTCCTTTCCCGAATCAAGAATTTGAACTTTGGGATGAGTTAAATAAAAAACAAAAAACTTATGGTTTCGCTGGAGCAGATGCTGAGGCAAAATTGAAATTTCCAAGAAATTTAAAAGTGCCCTCATACGAAACACTATTTAATATTATTAGAACTCATGTGCTTCTTAGTTCTGAACTTACAGGAGACTTTAAAAGCGATTCCAATAAAATTAAACAAGCACTCAAGCGGGGGCACTTTTATATAAGTTTAGATAAAATGGCCAATCCAACAAGTTTTAATGCCATTGTTAGTAATGATAAAGATACATATATGATGGGTGATTCTATAAACTGGAGTGAAAAACTTAGGTTAAGTCTTCGCTTTGCACAAAAACCCCTTTACCCCATTGATATAATGATTTTTAAGGATGGAAAAAAAGTGTTTTCTACAGATTCGTTGGATGCCACTTATACTTTACCAGATCGAGGAATATATAGAGTTGTCGTGCGAATTATCCCAACTTTTCCCCTTCCAGACGGAAAAAAATGGGTTCCTTGGATTATCACGAATCCTTTCTTTGTAAAATAACTTGATTATTGTGTGCAGCTTGCCTTGCCAAAAATGATAAATTTTTTTAGTGTTTACTTAATGAGATTTATTGCCTTTGATTTAGAAACAACAGGTATTTTGCCGGGTGTTGATCGCATTGTTGAAATTGGTGCGGTTAGATACTTTAATGATCAAGTTGAAGCCGTATATTCTACGCTTGTCGATCCACAAATTCCTATTCCTGAAGGAGCCTCTCGGGTGAATGGCATATTAGATGATATGGTCCAGGGCAAACCCACTATTGATAGACTGTTAGAGTCTTTTGCTGATTTTTGTAGTGATGATATTATGGTGGCTCACAATGCCGCCTTTGATGCACAGTTTTTGACTGCAGATATTAAAAAATTTGAAGCCCCTGCGCCTAAGGGCATTGTTATAGATACTTATTCTATAGCAAAAAAGGTTTTCCCGGGGCTACCCAACTATAAATTGGGAACTCTGGTTCAACATTTGGGTATTCCTTCGACACAATTCCATAGAGCTGAAGAAGATGCTTCCTATTGTGGGCAACTGTATTTAAAAATGTTAGAGAAAATTTCACCAGCGGGGATTTTACCTAGCATTGAAAATTTAGTGACCCTAACTGGTAAGCCAGAACTTCGTTTTCCACAAATTGAACCTCAACCGAAACAACTGGGCTTATTTTAGTAAAAAGCTTTATGGGCTATGGGTAATCTGCGCCCTCTGCCGAATGCATGATTAGAAACTTTAAGAATAGGTGGCGACTGCCATCTTTTGAATTCACTTTTCATCATCTTGTTTAGTACATTTTTTTCCAACTTTGAATTTGCCGTTTTAAACTGTTCAACAATTTTTTTAACCACAGGGTCCAATAGATTATACTCCGGGAGGTGGTCGCTATCTTTTTGGTTGGCTCGAAGCTCTGCCGAAGGTTCTCTTTCAATAATAGCCCTTGGAATTAATTCGTACTCGCGATTATACCACTCAGATAATCCATAAACTTCTGTTTTAGTTAAATCACCAATCGGACAAATAGCCCCAGCCATGTCTCCATACAAAGTCGAATAGCCAACAGAAAATTCACTTTTATTTGATGTATTAATCAGCAAACTGTTTTTAAAATTACTAAATCCCATAAGAATTAAACAGCGCAATCGAGCCTGAAAATTTTCTTGTAAAAAGCTTTCTTCTTTCACATCAAATGTCTTTGAAAAATCATTATTGATTTGCTCATAGTGATTTAAAATTGAATATTCAAATTTTTGAACTCCTAGATTGCTAACTAATTTATTAGCTAAATCCTCACTCTGCTGACTGGTGTAAGGGCCCGGCAATAAAATACAACTTACATTTTGTGGTCCCAAAGCATCTGCCAGAAGACAGGCCACAAGAGCTGAGTCAATACCACCGCTAAGTCCTAAATGGGCTTTAGTAAAACCAGTTTTTCTTAAGAAATCTCGGATCCCTAATACCAAAGCTAGACGATAATTCTCCCACTTGTTTTTTTCTTCATGTTGTATAAAGCCTCGGTTTAAATCGGAATCGAATACTAGAATGTCTTCTATAAATTGATGAGCTTTTGCTACAATTTTACCAAGACTCGAGGTAACAAAACTTCCTCCGTCAAAAATAATCTCGTCCTGTGCTCCTACCATATTCACATAAATTACAGGGCTTTTAAGAAAAAGAGCCGTTTTTTTGCAAACTTTTTTTCTACTATTTACTTTGTTTATCGTAAATGGAGAGGCACTTAAATTAACCACAAAATCTACGTCTTTCGGTTTTAATTTAGTAATGGGATTTTTTAGGTAAGGAGATCTTTTTCCATGATAAGGGTTGGGCCATGCCCAAATATCTTCACAAACAGTTATTAAAATTTTTTTTCCTTTATAAACAATGATATTGTCTTTTAGACTGCCTGGCTCAATATGCCTTCCCTCATCAAAAACATCATAGGTAGGCAACAACTCTTTTGCGCAGATTTTCGTTTTTTTATTTTTCTGTAATACAACAGCAGAATTGCAATAGGGCTTTCCAGATTTATTTGGATTCAAAGTGATCGCACCCAAAATCACTAATATATTGGGCGGCAATAGCTTTTCTAGTTTTTTTAATTCTTTAAGCTCTTGTTCAACTACACTGGGCCGTTCCAATAAATCTACAGGATGATAACCAAATAACGCAGCCTCAGGAAATATAACTATATCACAACCTCTATGATGAGCTTTTCGGATATATTCCAATATTATTTCACGGTTACCCGAGAAATCACCTAATGTTGCATTTATTTGTGCGAGTGCAAATTTCACAGATTATGGGATACTATGATTACATTTGTATGATCAATCTCAATCTCGTTTTCAAAAGTAATTTTTTTTCGAGATTCAAATCCTTCATTGTAAGTATGCCAATAAGCCAATTCTGGTTCTGGATGTTTCCAACAATACTGACCGAATCCCGCATCAAAATCGACCAACCACAAGCCCTTGGGGATTCCACCTAAATTGCGGACCTTGCGATGCCATTCGTGAATAAGAATATTAATTTCATTTTCAATTATGTGAATAAGTTCCATTTGGTTTTGCAAGAGACTTTCTAGTTGAGTCATTCTTCGTTCAACGGAATCAACATAACGACCCGTCAATCGTTTTAATATTAAAACTCTTTCGTATGCTTCATCAAAACTAAGAACACCCCTACGGGTAATGTCCACTAGCTGGCCATCGCTCATGCAACTATCTCCCCCATCAAATAAATTATAAAGCTTTTGCTAAGAGAGCAAGAAGAGTAAAAAAAGTGAAAAGAATATATAATTTTTTTTTAACTCTCAGCGTCCATACCCTTGCTAATTTGTAACAATTGACCGCCAATTAAGACACCAAGCGCTATTATGATGGCTGCTATAATAAGGATTCGGAAAAAATTTCCTAAAGTAAATTCATCTTCTTCAAGTTGAGTTTCCTTCTTGACTGTTTTTTTCATTATTTTAAAGCGTTGTTCTTTTTTTTGATCCATTGCTGATTTTTTAGCACTTAACATTGTGCTCTCGCTCCCGCGATCTTGCTCTTGACGTTGAATACCGTAACCATAATCTAAACCCTTAGTTTTTTTATTGAGTCTGGATTTGTCATTGTTACTACTAAAATTTGAGGCTTGACTACTTCCTGTGTACATCCCTTTTTTCTGTTTACTATTTTCTCGTTCACTTCCATTTTCACTAGAACTGGATTTAAAGCGACTAAAACGACCACTCCCGCTACCGCTCCTACCACTGCCGGCACGACTCACCTCTCCCCCTCGTGAGCCACCACCACTACCATCATCTGCTTTTTTGCTCGCGCTACTGCTGGCATTTCCACCACCAGAACCCTTTCCATTTTTTCCACCACTACCATTTCCGCTGCCACTGTTTCCACCCCCTGAGCCCCCTCCAGGATAAGGTTGCCAACCGCCTGTAAATGTAAATGGTTGGAATTGATTAAAACAAATTCCACCTGTGTTATTTTGTCCACCCAAGGAAGGCAACTCACCTGTTTCCAGTAAGCATCTGTAGTAACTTATAAAATAATCTTCACCCCATTTGCGAAACTGCTTATTGAATTGCAATAGAATTAAAAAAACAAAAACCAAAACGATGAGTACCAATACATACTCCATCACAGCCTGACCATTTTGGTTATTTATTCCTTTTATAGATTTCATCCCTCTATTATCGGCTCAGATTAAGAATTATGTAACTATCGTCTCACTTTGAACCATTTCTCGCACATTTCTCGCATATCTCACATTTCCATTTATTTTTTTAACTTCTACTCTAATACTCGTGTTTTATTAAGAAATGTGAATAGACTTCGGTATAGTTGAATAGAAAGTATACAAGAATTCCCCGTTGTTCAAAAAGAGACCGCATTTATCGCAATAATTTCAAATGCACTCAAGAAACATACTTGGTACTGAGCTTGCAAACTTATAGTGTAGGAACTCATCTTTAGTTTCATTTTGAGACAAATAATGAGGGCTTTAAATAATTCGGTTAGGGTGCCGATAATAAGATGAGAGAGGGAAAAATATGAAAAACATAAAAAGTACACTAAAAAATATTTGGAAAGATGAATCTGCTCAAGGCGCTACAGAGTACATTCTTTTACTTATGATAGTCGTTGCGATTGTTCTATTATTTAAAGATAGAATTCGTGGACTTGTTGAAGGTAGATTGGACTCCCTTGGTGGTGGTTTGGGTGAAGTTAGCACTAACTTCTAATTCTATTAGTTTTATTTTGATGTAAGGGGAAAATTTACATGACCTTAGAAGCGATCATTATTGCTATATTTGGTGTTCTAATACTTGGAATATTTTTAGGACCCAATAGTATTATGGTCACATTTGACGAGGCGACTCCCCGTCTAGCAGCTCGTGTTGAGCGTAATGTGGTTACAGGTTTTAGATTTATAAACCCAGTAGATGGAGCTAGAACTCCTGGCTGGGAAGCTTCAAATATAAGCAACTAATATAAGCTACTAAGGAAATTCAACATGCCCTTACACCTGATTGTACCAACTCTTGTTTTGATTGCTGGAATCATCAACGATCTTAAATCGCGAAAAGTCCGTAATTACTTAGTAGTATTATTGCTCTTTACAGCCATTGCAAATGTGTATTTTTTTGCAGGTTGGGAAGGACTAAAGTGGGGAGGCCTTTCTTTGTTAGTTGCCCTTGGCAGTTGCATGCCTTTGGTTTTAACCAGGATCATGGGCGCAGGAGATATGAAATTGTTAATGGCGTTCTCTGTTGGCGTTTCTCCTATGAGTGTTTTTTTAGTTTTGATTTATTCATTTGTATGGGGCGCATTATTAGGTGTTTTTCAGGCGATTTTAAAAGGTGAAGGGATGAGTTTAATAAATAACACTCTAACTATTATGACAGGCGGAAAGAAAGCTGTTTCTGAGGAGAAACTTCATAAAATACCCTATACTGTTGCGCTTTTTTTTGGCTGGTTAACTCAATTGTCTCTCACAGGATTTAGCGGATGATAAATATATTATTTAGAAAAAAAATTGCAAATAGACCTTTTAAAAGATCTTCTGGTCAAATGGTTATCGAAATGATCTTAGTTATGACTGTTCTCGTAGCTATAGTGGGAGCTCTAAGAGGAACTTTACAAAGTAGTGAAGCCTTTAAAACACTGGTACAAGGGCCTTGGCGCGTCCTCTCCGGAATGATGGTTGCTGGAAATTGGAATTCGCCTGATGTCGCCATCAACAAACACCCCGCACTAGGACAAAATCATGGTAGCTTAGAAGGGACTTCGCCCTAATGAGAAAATATAAAAAAAATTCCATTCTTATAAATCAAAATAGCGGAGGTATCACCATCGATTTTATTTTTGCTATTACGCTAATTATGGGTCTGTCTGCAATATTACTTTCACTTTCCTTAACTCTTACAGTGGCTTCAATTACACAATACATTACTTTTGCTACCGCTCGAGCACAAATGGCCGCTCACCATACAACCGACGAACAAGTAGCTAGCGCGCAAAGACAATTTAATCGACTTTATAGTGATCCCCTATTTTCTCCACTCTACAATGGGAATTGGTTTCAGTTAAGTGAACCTGCCTTTCTATTAAAGCCTGGTGATTTGAAAACTTTTAAAACTGACTTTCCCGATGTGAAATTATCACCCGGTCAACCCGATTTATTTATTGGTTTTGCTATTACTTTTGTTGCTCGGATCTTAGATTTTCAAATCCCTTTTTATGGGTCCACATCTGATATGGGCGGCGATGGATCGGGATTTACTACTGTCATTGCTAGTTTTTTATCTAAAGAACCTTCCTCCTTACAGTGCCGAGACTTTGGTGCTGAACGTTGGAAAGCTATAAGAAAACTAAATGTTAATGGCGGAGGTGCCGATTATAGTTCATTCACTACCGATAATGGTGGTTATGTTTTTTATTTAAATGATAACGGATGTTAAATGAGAGGACTTAAGAACAAACAAATTTTAAATAAGCGTGGAATGGCTACTTTTGAAGCTATTCCTATGATTGTTATTTTTGTTATGCTTGTAGGTTATGCTCTGGGCCTATGGGGCGTAGTGCATTCTTCCACCTTACATTCTATTGGTGCCCGTCAATATGCCTTTGAAACTCTAAGAAATCGCAGTAATTACATGTTTTTTAGAGATAAGCCCAGTGAATCTGCGACTTTATATCACTCTTTAATTGGATATCGCTATCACGCAATTACTGTAAATGTAGATGGCGGAAGGTTTAATGCGCCCAATGTCCCTATTACAATTGGTAAGAAGCCCGTTAACAAAGAGTTACTCAATTTAAACACACAAAATCGTCAGCTGCACAACCAGGGCATATTTGAACTAGAACAAAGAAATCAAAAAGTAGAATTTAGCCATGCCTGGATAATGTCGGGATATGGAATTTGTATAAATCCTGCTTGTGGAGCACCAGAATGAATCATAATGAGACACGTACACTATGGATATCGGTCATAGCTGCTCTCAGCGCAGTATTCTTAATATATAGTTATACTCAAGAGAAATCCGATGCTCTAAATAAAAAATTTGGAGCTAAAGAAAAAGTCGTAGTCGCCACCCGTGATATAAACGAAATGGAGACTATAAACGAAACTATGTTAGATATAGTAGAAAGACCAGTTGATTTTATCCAACCCACAGCTATTAACGATCCTGAACTCGCCGTTGGTATGGTGGCCTTGGCTCCTATCAAGGCTGAAGAACAAATCCTTGGAAATAAAATTATGGAACCCGGACCAATAACTGGTTTATCTTTACAAGTCTCTCCAGGAAAAAGAGCTGTAACCATACCCATTGATGAAATGCGCGGAATTGCAAAATTAATTAAGCCGGGAGATCGCGTTGATGTATTGGCAGCTCTAGATGTAGGGAAAGGTCCATCACAGAGACGCGAAGTTATGACACTAATGGAAGATGTAGTCATTCTAGCTACTGGAGTTAAGGTAATCAACGAGCTACCTAGACTATTTGAAAAACAAGGCAAAGATGAATTTATAAAAAATATGCGCGCAGATACAACCTTTACTAATGTTACAGTAGAAGCCAATCCCAAAGAGGCTCAAGATTTAATATATATTTTATCCACATCGCCAGGGTCTTTATTTATGACATTACGGCACCCCAGTGACAATAGAAAAAATAAACTTGCAAATACTACGATTGAATCTGTTCTTAGAAAAGTACAAACACCTATGATCAGCCAACAGTTATCACGGGCACCTTCTTCAGCGGCACCTCCACAAAAGTTGCCAGAAAAGAAAAAGCCAAAAAGGAAAGGGCCATTTATAGACCTATAAGGTGGAAATTATGAGGGGGAAATTTAAAATTAAAAATAGAATATTTACACCTTTTTTAAGCTTAATGCTGCTGGCAACCTTATTAGTGCCAACTGCCTTTGTATTTGCAAAGCCCAAAGTCATATCTGTCTCTCTGGAGAAAGGTGTCCTCAAAGATATTGAAATTCCCAATGCACCAACTAACTTTACCCGTGGTGGTGAATATAGAAAACTAGTTCAAATCCGCTATAACCCTTCAACTAAGGTTTTACGTTTTATACCTAAGCAAGTGGGTATTGGTACTTTAATTATTAAAGATCAAAATGAGAAAGTTATTTATGAAGTTCGCATTGATGTGAAACAAACAGATTTATTTAAGATTGCGAGAGAAATTAAACGCTTAACTAGCGATATTGAAGGCATTAATATTAAAACTCTGAACAACAAAGTAATTGTTGATGGTGAAATTTTATTACCTAAAGATATGAACCGCATTCACTCTGTTGTAAAACAATATGGTGATAAAGCTACTAATTTAGTCACTCTATCGCCCATGGCCCAAGCTAAAATTGCCCAATTCATAGAAAGAGAAATTAACAACCCAGAAATTCAAGTGAAAGCTGTAAATGGAAAGTTTATTATTCAGGGAACTTGTCGAGACGAGCGAGAAATGCAAAGGGCTGAGATTATCGCAAAAGCCTATGCTCCTGATGTTGTTGTTGACGAGGCCGTTGCAGATAAAAAAACTCAACAGCGTAGAGCTGACATTGTTATTAATCTTTGTGAAGTCAGGCAGGGAGCTGCTCCAGAGCCTAAAAAAATTATAGAATTGATAGTTCATTATGTGGAGTTACAAAAAGATTATCAAAAAGGTTTTCGCTTTCAATGGACTCCCGATATTGGTGATGGCACACAAGTCGACTTTTCTACTGGTGGACGATCTCCGGGTGGGGCCGTAGCCACAATTTCTGGTACAATAAGAAATTTATTGCCAAAGCTCAATTGGGCAAAAGAGCATGGGCATGCACGAGTTTTAAATAGTTCCTCTCTTATAGTACAAGATGGTAATGAAGGAATTTTAAACTCTTTAAGCCGCATTCCCTATCAGGTTGTAAATGCTCAGGGCCAACCATCAACAAGTTTTGAAGAAGTGGGCATAAGAACAAATATTACTCCACAAATTATTGGGTCCCGCTCAGACAGTGTTAGCCTAAATCTAAATTTTGCAATTAAAAGTTTAATAAGCCAAACCGCTGCGGGACCTTTAACCTCAAGCCGAGAAATTAAAACCAGTATTGTTGTAAGAAGCCGCCAGAGTGCTGCTGTTGGTGGCTTGATAACCAATGATACAGGTACTGCTTATAATAAATTACCAGAAGATGCCAGTCGAAATCCTTTGATTTCTCTTTATGCTTCTAAAAGTTTTAGAAGGAATCAAAGTCAATTTGTTGTGTTTGTTACTCCCGTTATCAAAGCTTCTGCCAGTGCCGGCGCTGAAAAGGTAAAACAAAAATTCCGCCTAAAAGACTAGTACTAGACTTAGGTGTTTAGTTACATAGAAAAAATCATGGCACCTAAGTATATTATTGCATTTTACCGATAGGATAATATGGCTATCAATCCAAATTCACATCTTATTTGCGTATTGGGCGGCAAAGGTGGTGTCGGCAAAAGTGTATTCGCAGCCAATCTTGCCTGTGCCTTTTTGCGTGAAATGCGTGCTCCCACATTGCTTATTGATCTGGACGTAAAAAGTTGTGGGGATCAAAATATAATTACTGGTTTGCGTCCTATAAAGACCGTTACAGAAGTTGCACAGTTCCAGGGAGCTATTAATCCTAATTCTTTAAAAGTCTTAGTTACTCCACACTCATCCGGATTGCATTACATTGGTGCAGTGAGCTCTCCTGATTACCGTCCTGAAATCCCTGGTGAGTTATTTAGAAAACAACTCCAACAAATGAGTCAGTTTTATAGTTATATTATTGTTGATATTGGTTCCGAAATTGAAGATATTCACTTAGGCCTTATAGAAGATGCCAGTTCTCTTCTAGTTGTAACTACTCCTGATGTTCTAACCATTAATCAGACAAGAAAAGCATTGAATGATCTAATGGCAGCCACAGTTCCCGGTGATTTATTTCAAATCATAGTTAATAAAATGGCAAGAAATGGTTTAGCTCCGCAATCCATTCAACAAAGTCTGAGAAGACCCGTAATTGGGGCTATCCCTCAAGATGATGTCTTAACCTTTCAAGCCCTTCAGTCTTCTACACCCTTTGTTATTACACAACCCAACTCTCCCGTTACGGGAGCCTATCATGCTGTGGTAAGAAAATTGACTGGTGGGATACTCCAAAAATTAAAGGCTGTTACTCGACCTAAACTAAAAACCAAAGCTGAAACCAGTGATGGAGTTTCACAACTAGAGTCTTCCAATAAAAGATCGGGATCTAAAAATCGCAGTCTCACTCCATTAACACAGTTAAAGATGACTATTCACAACGAGTTAATAAAAGAAATGGATCTAAAAAAAGATTTAATGAATACAAAAGGCGATCCATCGAAAGAAAAAGAATTAAAGAGCAAAACCATGCAAGTCATTTCTCAACTCACTGACCGCTTAGGTCAGGGGCTTTCCAGAGATGAAAGATCAAGAGTAATTAAGGAAGTTCTTGATGAATCTTTAGGCTTGGGCCCTCTTGAATCCTTATTAACTGATCCCAAAGTTTCAGAAATCATGGTAAATGGTTGTGATCATATTTATGTTGAACGCAGTGGAAAGCTGACCTTAAGTGAAGTCACTTTTACATCTAATATCCAACTACGAAATGTTATAGAGCGAATAGTTACTCCCTTGGGTCGTCGAATTGATGAAAAAACACCCTATGTAGATGCCCGCCTTCAAGATGGCAGTCGTGTAAATGCTGTTATAGAACCTTTGTCATTGGATGGCCCCGCTTTAACTATTAGAAAATTCCCAGAAGAGAGAATTACAATTGATGATTATGTAGATCGCTTCGGCTCAATGACTCGCCCTATGGCAGATTTTTTAAAGATCTGTGTGGAACAAGGACTTAACGTAATTATTTCTGGAGGAACAGGAACTGGTAAAACGACTTTGCTCAATGTGCTTTCCGGTTTTATTCCATCTAATGAAAGAATTATTACTGTTGAAGATGCGGCAGAATTACAATTAAAACAAGAACATGTGGTTCGTTTAGAGACACGACCCTCAAATATGGAAGGCGAAGGAGAAGTCACTATTCGCGATTTAATTCGAAACTCTCTGCGTATGAGACCCGACAGAATTATTGTTGGTGAGTGTCGTGATGGCGCCGCATTAGATATGCTTTCAGCAATGAATACGGGACACGACGGTTCCATGACGACAGTTCATGCTAACACTCCAAGAGAGGGAATATCCCGCTTAGAAACTTTGTGTTTAATGGCGGGAATGGAACTTCCTGTAAAAGCCATACGCGAACAAATTGCCGGAGCCGTAAATTTGATTGTTCAAATCAGTCGCTTGAGCGATGGCACTCGTAAAATTAAATCCCTAACAGAAGTTGTAGGTATTCAAGGAGACACTGTGACTCTTCAAGAAATTTTTCGTTTTAAAGAAGAAGGCTTTGACAAAAACCGAAAAATAATTGGTCAGTTTCAAGCCATGGGTCTTATCCCCACTTTTATAGAAAAGTTTGAACAAAGAGGAATTAAAATCCCTAGAAATTTATTCACTTCCAATGGAGAAACTACCCCCACTAAGAATTCAACTTCTTCGGGCCCAGTGGCTCAAGTTCCAAAAAGACCGGAGTTCCGAAGACCTTCAATAAAAAAGGTCAGCGGCGGAGGTGAATAGTGAATGATATAAATTCATTTTTTCAACACTTTTTAAACAATATTATTTCTAATGACTGGTTGTTTATTCCCTTATTTGCTGCTTGTATTTTCCTATTCACGTATATGACCGCAGATCGCTTTATAATCTTTTTATATAATAAAAGTATTGGCCAGAGAGAAGAAGTCATCGCGATTATGGATAAAATGTTATTGGATGTGGACAAGAAAAAAATAACAAGAATTCTTTTGCTGATAAGTTTTGGTTTAGGTGTTATTTTCTTTTTAGCTTTCTGGCCGAACATTATTATAGGACTTATTTTTGGAATTACGATTACAATTGTTGGTTGGTCTTTACCAAAAATAATTCTCAATAGCTTATGGGAATCTCGATGTAATAAGGTCGTTTCACAAATGGTGGATGGCTTAACGATAATGTCTAATGGAATTAAGGCTGGTTTAAGTATTTCACAATCTCTAGAGCGCGTGACCATCAACATAAAGGGACCCATAACCCAAGAGTTCAAACTGATTTTAAACAAAATTCGCTTGGGAATGACTGTAGAAGACGCCTTTAATGAATTTGGTGATCGCATTCCCCGGCCTGATGTAAGAATGTTTGTCTCCTCTGTGAACATCTTGAAAGAAACTGGAGGAAATCTTGCTGAAACATTTCAAACAATAACCCTCACAATAAGAGATCGACAAAAAGTCCAAAAGAAAATTGAAGCCATGACCGCACAAGGTATGATGCAAGGGGTGATTATTACTTTAGTCCCGTTTGCACTTCTTGGAATATTTTTGCTTGTCGACCCTAACTACATTAAACCCTTATTCAGCCGGCCTTTGGGTTGGTTCGTACTGTTCCTCATGCTAGCTCTGCAGATTATTGGTGGATATAGCATGAAAAAAATTGTTACAATAGATGTGTAGGAATTATTTCGGATTCATTTATAAGGAGATCATGGATGAAACGTCTTCTCGGACTGGTTTTAGTTATTTTGACCAGTATTCAAGCTCAAGCCCTTGTGGATATGAAAAATGCCAATTATTCAGATACCTGGACAGATTTAATTGCACCAGGAACAGGTTACGATCTTAGAGTTCAAAGAACATATAACAGTCGCACACTTTTTAATGGTATTTTTGGGTTTGGTTGGTGTTCGGACTTCGAAACAAAATTAGAAATCACTGCCGAGGGAAGTATTAAAGTCACAGAGTGTGGTGGTGGTCTTGAAATTTCTTATAAACCTGCCGACTTTAGCAACAAAGAAATTGCTAACACAATAGAAAAAATTGCCAAAGAGGTCAAAAAACGCAATCCTTCACTTACCGACAAATTTATGTCTGGTTTAAAAGAAGAATTAAAATCACGCCCTTTCTTTCGCGAAGAACTCACCAGACAACTGGGCTTCACAGGAAAAGTATCACAAGGAAAAACTTATTTTGCACAAGGCCGACAAGACGAGAGCATTGTTTTTAAAAAGGGGGTTTATATCCGAAGTCTCCCCGACAATACCAGCCAGCAGTATAATGATAAGGGGCAATTAATCTCTTTGTATGACAAAAATGGAAATTATTTAAAGTTGACTTATAAGGGTGAATTGTTAGTTAAGGTTTCAGACAATGCAGGTCGCAGTTTAGACTTTCAGTTCGACCCTGTAGTAAAAAAAGTAAAAGCTGTTACCGGCCCTGGCGGGATTGTTGTTAAATACCAATACAAAGGCGAAGATTTAATTGAAGCAAATAATGCTTGGAAAGACACCTATACATATGTATATGACGACGTTCACAACTTAACTAAGGTTGCATTCCCTGACAAAACAACAAAAGAAATCCGTTACGATAAAGATAAAGATTGGGTGACTAGCTTTTTAGATCGTAAGAAATGTGAGGAAAAATACACATATAGTGAAAACCCAAAAGATCCTTTAAATCACTATTGGTCTATTGTTGAAAAAAAATGTAAGGGTAAAGTTACAAATCAAAGTAAGTATGAGTTTTGGCATAAGTTTTCAAAGGATGGGAAGCGGTATCTTTACAGAGCTTATTCTAAAATTAATAATAGTGTGACAGATATCACCTACCATAGCAAATTTGGTAAACCTATTTATATAAACCGCAATAATATCCGTGTTAAGTACTCCTATTACAAATCGGGAATGATTTCGAAAAAAATAGAGCCTGCAAAAACTACTAGCTATAGCTATAAAGGTTCCTGTGGAAAAGTAGTTAAAGTGAGTACACAATATTTTGGTTTCGAGAAACCAAAAAAAGTTAACATGGAACCAACAAAAAAATTAATTAAAACTGTTATGACAAATTTTTCCTATCAATCACCAAAATGCAATCTGATTGCAGCTAAAAACTCTGAAGGTCAAATAGTGAATTTAAAGTATGATTCCCGTGGTAGAATCGCCGAAATAACCGATCAATCAAAGAAAGTTGTCACTATAAAGTATGAAGAGCGCTTTGGTAAGCCCTCTATGGTGACTCGTCCGGGTTTAGGCAGTATAAATGTGACTTATAAAAATGATGGGTCTATTAATGATGTTAAAAGTAATGAGGGGCCCAGTGTAGCGGCCCAGGTGGCTAGTGTGTTTAATAATTTGTTAGAAATCATATCCCCTGCAACCTCAGAGCTGAGTATATAGTTTAGTATTTATAAGGAGCCTTAGTTATGAAATGGATTTTATTTGCGTTTTTATTTTTATTGCCCCTAGCCGGTACTCAAGCCCTTGCTGAAGGAGAAGGTTTCCCTGCTGTTAATCAGAATATCACTCATTCGGAAGCCAGAGGAGCGGAAGCACCCTTTTGCCCCAGTTGCCAAGCTTGTATGGGTGAAGAAGGAAATGCTTGTGGAAACTTATCAACACATAGAATAAAAGCTAGAGCGGCAAACCTTGCGGCGGGTAAAGCCTCAGCACCAGGAATTTCTAATGACAAAGATGAAGTTAATTAATTGTTTTAACTAGGACTTCATCGTAAAAGCACAAGCACGATAACTTTTTTTGATTGAGCGTCTCTCAGCAGTTTCAATTCAACAATTATTTTCTAAAATTGGCTCACTAATGTAAAATCTTTTTACAAAATGCTGTCTCATTTTAAGACAGTTGGTTTTTCGCTACCCTTTTTTGTCACAATATCGTCTAATGTTTGCACACATCAAGGCCATGTGAATCCTGTAAGTTACTATAATTACGAGGTAAATTTTGTTCTGTGCAGATCTCATTATGGCACAGGCCTTGTATATATATAGTTTAAACAATGGAACTTAAAAAGGAGTTGCCATGAACACATTAAAAACACTTTTAGTTGCCGGGCTGTTGCTTGGTGCTAGCCATAGTTTTGCTAACGGATCTAATTGTGCAGCCAGAAATAGTCAGCCAAAAAATACTGCTGAGTACCAACAACGTGCAAAAGATTTGGCGGGCAAAGATCGAAAGACAGCACCATCAAACAGAAGATATAAATTTAGATCACAAAAGAGCACTAAAGGTTAAATCTCATAAATGTCAAATGATGGCTTGGTAGTTTCAATTGTGACTGCCAAGCATTGTCTTTTACTCTATATCAGAGGACGAATCACTTTCTTGAATCGCTTTGGATGTTTTTTTAGCGCGGTCACGCAAGTACTCTTCGCTTCTTTCAATTACTAGATTGAGATCTCTTTTTCCTGGAAGGTTTTTTGGTTTTACAGAATTAAAAAACTTGCTGTTCAAATTCCCAAAAGCAGTTTTCCAAGTTTCTTTAACTACTTTAACTCCTCCATCCACAATTTTTTGAATGGGACTTATTATAGTTGAGCTCTCAATCCACAAAAGAGTTTTTTCTTCTATCGTCGTTTCACCCACTTTAACTTGCATAAAAATCACAATTAAAATTGTTAATATAAAAGATTTAAGAATAAAAAATATTTCGCTCATCGGCTCTCTCCTGCAAAGGATTTGTAAATTATATCAATAACGTCTTTCGATTCAAAGGGCTTTACCAAAAAGTTGCAGCATCCGGCATCAAGAGCTCTTAGTAGCATGTCTTCTTGATCTAGAGTTGAAAAGGCTATGATTTTGATCTGAGGTTGTTTTTCTAGAATTTCTTTGGCTGCTTGAATGCCATTTTTTTTTGGCATTACAATATCCATGAGTATTACTTCAGGGCATAGCTTTTGAGCCATAATGACAGCCTCTTCACCGTTGTGAGCCTCACCAACATATTCGAGCCCGGGATCTTTAATTAGAATTTGTTTTATGATTTCACGAATGAACGGGGCGTCATCTGCAACTGCTAATTTAATCTTTTTAGTTTTTTCCATTAGTATCATTGTATTTTAAGAGGACCCATGGAATCTACCTTTACCTATAAATTACTAGCCTTTTTGACGTCATTTAGTAGTTGGCAGGCCTATCTAGTGGTTCTTTTAGTGCTGTTTTCTTGTGGTATGGGAATCCCTATCCCCGAAGACTTAACACTCATTGCCGCTGGAGTTCTTGCTGGTCTAGGTACGATCAGTTTACCCGGAGCCATTATAGTTGGACTCATTGGAGTTATGGCCGGAGATACTTTTATGTTTCTTATGGGTCGCAAATTTGGCCACAAAGTTTTCAAACTTCCCGGGTTTAGAAGATTGTTCACTGAAAAAAGGATTCGCAAGGCGGAAGAGAAAATTTTAAATAATTCGAAGTTTATTTGTTTTGTTGCCAGATTTCTGCCCGGGGCTCGATCCGCTGTTTTTTTAAGTTCTGGTACAATGGGTGTGCCCTTTTGGGTTTTTTTTACTCTTGATGGTCTAGCCGCTTTAATCAGTGTACCATTTTGGGTTGTTCTTGCTTGGTACTTTAGTCAAAACTTAGAACGAGCCCTCAGCTTGGCTAAAAAATTTCAGTTTTATATTGCTCTTGGGGTAGGTGTCTTAATTTTAATTTACATTATAATAAAAAAAATTAGATCAACGTCCCCAAGTAAAACCTAAGTGAAAAAACGTGGTGCTATCAGTAACAGAATTTCCTTTAATTTTGCTTTGTAGTATGGGATCTATGCTTTCTGTTTGACCAGAAAAATTATTCTTTTCTATACGATGATGTATCTTCCAATAAATTTCGCTTTTTCTATCAAATTTTATTTTTTTTCCTAACCAAAATCCCATGGCGCTAGAATTGTTTTTATTTCCCGTTTGTACATCACCCAGTTTTTTAACCTCATCATGACTTAGCATTGGCATTAGTTCAAATCCCATAAACCAGGATCTAGCATTGGTATTCGGTAAATCTGCCTCTAAAGAAACCATGACTCCTTTTGACAACAAACCCACTCTTTGAGTTGCCGTTGCTGGCACATCAAATTGATATTCATAAAAGTCTAAACCAAACGTCAATGACTTTGCCTTGCGAGACAATCCATAAAAATTTCTAAATCTGAGTCCAGCCGTAAACCAATTGTGTTCCACTTCTAAAAATTCCGTCCCTTGTGGTGAAGATTTTAGTTCAGCATTTAAACTTGTTAAGTAAGAAGCCTGTAAACCAAAATAAGGCGAAAGCCACATTTTAAGATTTGAATCCAAACCCAAGTTACTACTGTAGTAGTCCCGAGTCCAAAAGCGGCTGCTTGAATTTTGATAGAAGTAACTTGGCCCAATTGAAAAATCTATCATATTTCTTCTTCGATCTAAGGGATGAAGTAAACTTCTGTATTTTTCTAATGTTAAATCTGAATCAATAATTACTTCTTTTGGTGCTTCTACTGGGCTTTTGACTGTTTCAATTTCAGACGGTGAGTTTATTTTTTCCATAGTCGGTAGAGGCTGTTCTGCGACTACTTCAGGCTTTTCTTCTTCCTCGAACTTTTGTGGAACCCTAATAGACATTGAATTCTTATTTGTGGTTGGAGTCTCTGCCTCTACTTTGGGTTTTACTTTGTAACGACTAGAGGTGTAATCATCACTGGGATTACTGGATTTTCTTAACAATAGTGCCGCGGAGGGATCGACCTGGGCTAAAGCCGCGTTAACCAATATCAAAAGAAGCCAAACTATGGAGATGACTTTTATAAACACTTTCATTGTATTGATTGATCGGAAAAAGGGCTTATCTTCTTTATGAAATTTGACGTCTTTTACTTATAATAGGACAATATGAGTATGAGCATTTTACATATTAAGACCTTTGTCCTACAACTTCTTATTGGCATGTTATTTACACCCCTTATTTTACATGCTCAAGTTATGACGAGTGGGCAAACCGTTTATCATAGTAGTGAAGATGATTTAATTACCATTCGTAAAATTTCTGTGCTGCCTATTATTGATAATGTGGGTGGAATTTACGGAAGACCCTTAGAGAAATTTTTAATAGAAGAAATAAAAAAAGATCATCATTGGGACTTAGCTGAACTCAATCTCATTGGTCCTCTAGTTTCTCCTGAAGAACTGGAAGCCGACCCTAACAAAGTTTCTCAAATAAGCTCTGGAACTGATGCCGAGGGGTTGGTTTCTGCTCGACTCACAAAGGGCCCCAGTGGAGTTTCCATAAAATTAAATTTATTTTCAACAAAAGACTCTAAACTTCTGGCTTTCTCTGAAATTAAAAATATCAATCGGTTTGAAATTGCTGAGCTTCAAACTAAACTTAAAGAAATGTTTATCGAAGTCGTTAAACGACTGCCCTATGAGGGTTTAATTCTAAGTCGTCAAAACCAAAGAGTGACAATAAATCTTGGAAAAAATGATGGAATAGAAGAGGGTCGTGTTCTCTCTGTTGTGCAAATAGTAAAATTAAATAGACACCCCAAATTTAATTTTTTAATAAATGCGGAAAAAGAAGTTTTAGGAAAAGTTAAACTTTTAAAAGTAGATGAGACTCTCAGTTTCGGCAATGTCATTTTAGAAAAAGAAAAGGGAGTCATACAAAAGAACTCTAAAATCTCTGGCCTTGATTTCGTTAAATACGGCGCAACAGACTCATTAGCCGATAACACCTCTACCCAAGATCAATTAGAAAATCGACCTGACGCTCTTCTCACCTTTGGCAAGGGTGCCACCGCTTGGCTGCCAAAACGTCCTCCTACCTTTGGAATGATTTATGCTGGACTGGGCAACAGTTTGTATTCTTACACCGTTCAACAGAGCACAGGTTTATCAACAGACAGTTTATTTAATCCTTTTGTGAGCCTAGGTGGTGAACTTTGGATTTCTCCAACTTGGACAATGCATTTGGGAATTCGACAAGGAATTTTAAGTATTGATAATCCAAAATCAGGCTCTAGCCCTTCTGATCTTTCTGCGTCGATGAGCACCTATGAATTTTTGGTAGGATATAAATTCCGCTTGAGTCCTACCGTTTGGGGTCCACAGGTGGAAGTCCTTGGTGGAATGTCGAATTACGATTTAAAAGTAGATGACACTTCTCCAAGAACATTAACCTCCACAAAATATTCTGGTTTGAAGTTTGGACTGCGTGGATCTTACCCAATTGATCAAAAGGAAGACTGGAGCTTGGGTGCGGATTTATCTTTCTTTTTTAATCCCAGTTTAAATGAAGCGCCGGTAGAATCTGGCTCCGGAGCAGACAGCTCTATAAATAAATTTGGCTTATTTATTTTTAGAAAAATAGATCTCAATATTCGCGCTCAAGCCGGACTCGATTTTGAGTTGTTTAAAACTAGCTATAGCTCCGGAAGCACAACTACGAGTTCTAGCCAAAAATATACAACACTTAATTTTTCTCTTGGTTATATGTTCTAGTTACACTTATTTATGAATTCGCACACCAATGGGTGCAAATTGTCTTCGCAAGGCTCCATAAATGAAGCATTTCGGATACGCTTTGCTCATTGGTGACACGAATTCATAAACATGTATAACTATTTTTAAATTTAATTTGTTTGTTTAGTAAAGCCGGGGGAGAAGGGCTGCAAAAGATAAAGTTAAAAGTAATAAAAGAGGAAGAGCTTTCATTATAGCAGGAAATTTTTTTGAAAAAAAAGATCCAAGGTTTGTATAATGAATAAGGCAAAATAAGGCAAAAGGAAACTTAAGCTATTCATTTGAACTCTCAAACTCTGAGTGGTACCTGAGGGTCCAGAGTAGAAAATTGGCTAATTTAAAAAATTATAACCTATGACCGTGTAAGCACTTAGAACTAAGAGAATCATTATCCAATTTCTCTTTTTTCTTGAGACCTCTTAATTAAAAGTAAGTAAATATAAACTAAAGAGTAAAAAGGAAGAGCAAATAGTAAAGACGAAACTAAAACCTGTAAACCACTACTAATGCTCATTTAAATTCTCCCCTTAACCAAAACCTTTAGCTACAAATAAAAAAGGCCGTTGGTGAACAACGGCCTTTTATTAACTTAGCTAATAAAGCTTACATCATTGGCATTCCGCCCATTCCGCCCATTCCACCCATTCCGCCACCGGCAGGCATTGCAGGTCCTTCATCTTTTTTAGGAGCTTCTGCAATCATGGTCTCAGTTGTTAACATAAGCGAAGAAACGCTAGCTGCATTTTCAAGCGCACATCTTACAACCTTAACGGGGTCAATAACACCAGCTTTTAACAAATCTGTGTACTCTTCAGTTAGAGCATTAAAGCCAAAACCTTCAGATTTGTTGTTTAAAACACGATCAACAACAATCGCGCCGTCTAAACCAGCATTGTTAGCAATTTGTCTTAAAGGCTCTTCACAAGCACGTTTAACAATAGTGGCACCAAATTTTTGACCTTCGTTTAACACGTCAAATTTAATTTTTTGAGAAGCACGTAAAAGTGCTGCTCCACCACCAGTAACAATACCTTCTTCAACAGCTGCGCGAGTTGCATTTAATGCATCTTCAACACGAGCTTTCTTTTCTTTCATCTCGATTTCAGAGGGAGCACCTACGTGAATAACTGCAACTCCACCAGACAATTTTGCTAAACGCTCTTTAAGCTTTTCTTTGTCATAATCAGAAGTGGTGTCTGCCACCTGTGTTTTGATTTGAGCAATTCGAGCTTTAATATCTGCTTTCTTACCTTGGCCATCAACGATGGTTGTATTGTCTTTATCAATAACAATTCTCTTCGCATGTCCCAAAGTAGCTAAAGTCGCCTGCTCTAATTTTTCGCCTTTATCTTCACTGATAACTTGGCCACCAGTTAAAACAGCAATGTCATCTAACATAGCCTTGCGACGATCACCAAAGCCAGGAGCTTTTACAGCTGCAACATTGAGTGTGCCACGAAGTTTGTTAACTACCAAAGTAGCTAGTGCTTCGCCTTCAACATCTTCAGAGATAATTAATAGAGGACGTCCTTGCTTTGCTACGCCTTCTAGTACTCCAATAAGATCTTTCATGTTGCTGATTTTTTTATCGTAGATAAGAATGTAGGCATCTTCTAATACTGCTTCCATTCTTTCTGCATTGGTAATGAAATATGGAGAAAGGTATCCACGGTCAAATTGCATTCCTTCAACAACTTCTAGATCAGTTTCAGCCGTTTTACTTTCTTCAATAGTGATAACACCCTCTTTGCCCACTTTGTCCATGGCCTTAGAGATCATTTCACCAATTTCTGTATCGTTGTTTGCAGAAATAGTTCCAACCTGAGCAATTTCTGCTGAAGTTTTAACTTCTTTTGCCATTTTCTTAAGATTCTCACGAACCTGAGTAACAGCTAAGTCGATTCCTTTTTTAACTTCCATTGGGTTATGGCCTGCAGATACAATTTTAGCACCTTCGCGAAAAATAGCTTGAGCTAAAACTGTTGCGGTAGTTGTTCCATCACCAGCATCTTCGTTGGATTTGCTGGCAACTTCTTTTACCATTTGTGCACCCATGTTTTCGAACTTGTTTTCTAGTTCGATTTCTTTAGCCACTGTAACACCATCTTTTGTAATCAATGGCGCGCCAAAAGTTTTCTCAATAACAACATTGCGTCCTTTAGGACCCAAAGTAACTCTAACCGCATTGGCTAAAGTGTTAACTCCTTTAAGGATTGATTTTCTTGCATCTTCACTAAAACGTAATTCTTTACTCATTTTTTCCCTCTTTATTAATTAATTACACCTAAAATATCTTCTTCTCTCATCATCAAGTATTCATTGCCCTCGAGTTTAAGCTCTGTGCCTGCATACTTTGAAAATAAAATCTTATCTCCCTTTCTAACTTCCAAAGGAAGAGTTTTGCCATCCTCAAGCAAGCGACCTTTCCCAGTAGCAACGATCTCGCCCTGTTGAGGTTTTTCTTTTGCTGAATCAGGAATTATGATACCACCAGCGGTTTTTTCTTCTTCTGTCATTCTCTTTACAAGAATGCGATCATGTAAAGGACGTACGTTAAGTCCCATGATTATACCTCCTTAAAAGTATATAAAGGCCTTACAAATATAAGTGCCTTACGTTTTCTTTGAAACGTGTTCAATATGTATTGATAAAAATTTTCGTCAAGGTAGATTTACATTATTTTTGTGAACTAAATTAAATTGGTCTGATATCAATAGCTTACAGGTTTCACTTAGAAGATCTTACAACAGGAGTAAGTGACTCTTTTATTGCAACCTCAACAGGGATTTTTTCGTCGAAAATAGTGTTTACACTTGTTGTATTCGTGTTTATTAAAGACCTTAAAATTTCTGCTATTTCTGATTTATCCATATCCACAGCCAAAGATTCTAAGGCCTCAGAATTATTTTTGAATTGCCGTAAGTAAACGGAAAAATAGTCGTTTAAAGTTAGCTCTTTAGCAAAATCTAAACTAGCCACAGCGGTCTTTAATTGCCCCTCGGTCTGGTTAACTAACTCTTCTTGCTGTTGTTCTGGTATAAAAACATCTTGCTTACTCTCTTTGGCTACTTGCGGCAAAATGTTTTCAGGCGCGTATTTCTCAGATTTCAATAACAAAAGTAAGTTGGAAAGCCTTACAACTTTATTTTGCGCCTCGACAACTTGCAGTTGTTTCCATTTGTTAAAAGATACAGGTTTACTGCTTTGGGGTGCTTCTTGGGCCCAAGTACTTAGTGCTAAAAATAAAACTAACAAACAACTCATAGGAGTTTTCATATCTACCGCCACCATTTAATCTACAAGGTATATGCCAAAGCTTAACTGTAAATTATTGATATTTCACGTATTTATTGTATATTTTACACGCTCATTGCGAGCTGCGCCATGACTGAATTTGTCACTTTTAAAGGGCACAAAAGGTACCAAGTCCCTTTTTACGTTTCAGTGCAACGTAAAAAGGGACTTGGTACCTTTTGTGCCTTGGCTTGCACTAATTATAAAGGTGTGAGGTAATTCTACTCTATGGAAAGTCTATTGTTTGCTACTCTTTGGGTAATCACTTTGGGTCTTAGTTTTCTTTTTATTTTAAAAAAAAATAATGAAAATAGGGATCTCAAAGAACAACTTCATTTGCTGGAAAAAGAAAACATAATAATAAAGACTCAACTAAATAGTAGTGGTGAAAGCATTAAAAGAGATCGTGAACTCTTTTTGTCTTTTCAGGGCGAAATGGAGAATCATTTTCGTGGTTTAGCTGCCCAAGCCTTAGAAGGTAGCAATAAACACTTCCTTGAGCTTGCAAAATCCACTTTTGAAAAACAAAGTCAGGAATCAAGTAACTTGCTTACACAAAAAGAAACTAAAATTGAAAATTTAGTTAAGCCCATAACTCAAGCCTTGAGTGACCTGAACAAAAAAACCAGTGATCTTGAAAAAGAAAGGGTTTCCGTTTTTGCTACCTTAGAAGGTGAAATTAAACGAGTTGCTGAAACCAATTCACAATTGGCTAAAGAAACTTTGGCTTTAAAGGATGCTCTTAAAAAACCACATATCCGTGGACGCTGGGGAGAACTCCAATTAAAGAATTGTATTGAATTGGCAGGTATGTCGGAATACAGTGATGTTAGTTTTCAAAATAGTGTTTCTGATGATGAAAACCAAAGACTGATTCCTGATATGACCGTTCGCATGCCCGGTGGACGCGTAGTTGTAGTCGATGCCAAAACCCCCCTCGATGCCTTCATTGGTGCATTAGAAGCCAAAGACGATGCAGAGCGCTTAACTCAAATTGCAAGACACGGCCGTCACGTTAAAGATCACGTAAAAAAACTTTCATCAAAAGATTATGCAAAAGCAGTAGACGGTTCTGCGGATTTTACGGTCATGTTTTTACCTAACGAATCTTTCTTATATTCTGCACTAGAAGCACAACCTGATTTAATGGAATTCGCCTTGGAAAAGAAAATATTGATAGCCACACCCCCAACATTAATTGGTTTATTAAAAGTAATTAGTTTTGGATGGAATGAACAAAAACTAGCAGAAAATGCTACTAAAATTTCCGAGGCCGGTAAACTTCTTCACCGTCGCCTTTGTGATTTCATTTCCGCCTATGAAAATGTGGGGAAACATTTAACTAAAGCCAAAGAAGAGTTCCAAGTTGGATGGTCGCGATTAAATAGCCGAGTTATTGTACAAGCAAAAAAATTAGAAAGACTAGGAGCCAAAAGTAATAAAGAGCTCCCAGCTAATGAAGTTTTAAATGATGAAAACGATAATTTTATTGATTCAGAAACTGTTCAATAAGATTTTATGTTTAATTACTCATAGTCATGCTCAATTTTCTGCTCATTTTTAAGTAACCCATCTCCCAGTTTGTCGTGGGGCAGCTATTTGACTATAACTTCTAGATTTTTCTGATTTTGTATTTATAATTATCTAATCATGAAGGTAATTATTTTTTATTTTTTGTTTGCGTCTTTTTTTATTATTAATTTTCAAGTGTTAAGGGCAGAGCCCTGGATGGCCACTCGCTTTGCGCAAAACTGCGCTGGATGCCATGCCCCGTCTCGCTATAACCTTCCACCCAAAGATCGTCGCTGTACTCTCTCTTGTCAAGGTTGCCACGTGAGTCCCAACGGTGGCGGTGTAAGAAGTTTTTATGGAAAATGGAATTCTGATCGCTGGCTGCGATCTTTCAACTGGAAAGTGCATGACAAAGAAAAAGAAAAACCACTCCCCTGGTTTGCCCAGGGATACATAAAGAATAATGAAGCCGAGGCCGTGGTTGCTGCACTCATGCAGGTGGATGGGGAAAGCCTTAAAAACGGAAAAAGTACTGTAACACCAGCAAATTTAAATAAAAAAGTGATTCCCAACTCTAAGCGCGAGAGAGTCGCTCTTATTAAGGCGATTAAAGCTACAAGTAAATATCGAGGAAAAAAAGGCAGATTAGTAAACACTGAGAGCGATTTCCCTGGATCTAATTTTAATGAATTTTATTATGAGCGAGCGAATGCGGATAACAATTGGGAAATCAATGCCGACTCTTGGAAAATGTTTGAGTCTACAACTCCTTATAACGATCCCTATAAAATGAAAAAACGCATGTCTGTGTTAACGGGTTTAGATTTTCGTTTTATGGGACGTCAGCCCATTGACTCAAAAAATAAGAGTTCATTTTGGCCTATGAATTTAGATCTAGGTATGCAACTGAAACCCTTTGTCAAAAAAGTTGATAATTTTAGTTTAGTTGTTGAGACTCGTTATACAAACAGTCCGAAATATCAAGATTTGGATTATGTGACTACTGGCAATGTTTTTAATAGATCAACATACTTGTTAATAGACGATATGTTTTATAACAGTTTTATTATGTATGGCTTGTACAAGCCTATGTTTGAACATTACACTCCTGACCATACTACCCTGGCTCAATCCATTCTGTATGACAACAAATCTTATTCCCAAGTAAATAAAGCCCTATCTATAGGACTTGCTCCCAACGTACCCTTTGCAAATATTCACTTTATACAACCCATGGCAAATACTAATTTTAGTCAAGAAGAAGGATTTATCGCTAATGTGGGGGCCCGTTGGGTAACTCTTGGTGCCTCACTAATTTATTCTTACAGAAAAGTAAAGGATGGTAAAATAAAAGACAGTAATCAGAATGCCTTAGAGCGAACTGCTCACTCACTTTCCGGTGGCATTATGTATAAAGATTTTATTTTCAATATTGAAGCCTTAAATATTGCTAAAGAATATTCTAAAGGTCTTGTGAATTCAGGAACTATTTCCACACTAGAAGCAAGATATAAAATTTGGAAAGAATTTTATCTGGAAAGTATTTTTGAATTATCCAATATTGCCGCTGGTTTTGGGGGAGCACAACAAATGAATCCCGGTAGTGCAACACAAACTACTGTAGGATTCCGCTTCTTTCCTGTTGCCGGCGTAGATCTTGCTGTTCATTATAAAAAAACAACTGACACTCCAGAGGACAAAGCTCTAGCAAAATTTGATGAATCTGAAGGATTGATCCAAGCCCATTTATTCTTTTAAGGAGATAGTGAGTGTCATTAGAAAATCTATCAAGTATTTTAGAGTGCCCGCGTTCTAAAGGAAGTATAAGCATAAAAAATGGGCTACTCCATTCTGAAAATGCAGGTATAAGCTTTGATTCTTACCTTGGAATCCCATGGTTTTTTAGAGAGCCAGAAATCCAACTCTACCAATGGCAAAATAGTTTAAAAAGTTTAGTATTTTATTTACAGGGACAAACTACTATTTTAGAGCAACAAATCAACATAGCTGATTTGGGAACTAAAACAAAAAATAGACTTCTCCTCCTTAAAGAGGCAATACATTTTAATGCAGAAAAGTTGTTTGAAATTTTAGAGCCTTTGATTGCCTCTGGCGAAGTCAGCAAACCCATTAGCCAAAAATTAGTTTTAGAGAAACTTCCTCACACTCAACATTTAAATAGTTATTTTCATACTCTTTTTAGAGATTGGTCATGGGCCACCCAGGAAAGCCACCAATTTTCTGAACAGGTTATTAGTTTATTTAAAAATGAGAAACCAAAAAATATAGTTTTCCTCGGCTCAGGGGCTTCCCGCCTGAGTTTAGATGTACACAATTATTTTACTCCAGAACTCAGTCTGGCCATGGACATTAACCCCCTATTGTTTTTCTGCGCAAAGAAAGTCATGGGTGGTGAAGCGATTGAATTTTATGAAATCCCCATAGCACCTCTTTTATTAAAAGATTGTGCTGTTAAGCAAAACTTATCTTACAAGGGTGTGGCACCACAAAATTTCGAATTTATATTTTCAGATGCCGTGAATCTTCCTTGCAAGCCAAAATCACTTCAGGCCGTGGTGACTCCTTGGTTTATTGACATTGTTAATCAAGATTTTTCTAAACTAGCAAAAAAAATTAATCACTGTTTAGAAAAAGAGGCTTGTTGGATCAATTACGGGCCTCTTGGTTACGATAATTTTAAAGCACAAAGCTACAGCAAAGAGGAGTTAGAAGAACAATTAGTTAACTCTGGCTTTAAAATTGAGAATATAAGTATTTTTGAAATGGATTATTTAGTTTCTCCCCACAGTTCACAGTCGCGCAGAGAAAAGGTTTTGGGTTTTTGTGCTAGAAAGGAAAAAGACGCCAAGGAGCCCCCTCACTTTACTTATCTACCAAAATGGATAGCTGATGCCAACGAGCCCATCCCAAGAACGGAAATTATGGAGCAAGTGCAAATTAGAAATCAAGTGGCCTATGAATTGTTAAACACCATTAACGGTAAGCGATCAAGAAAAGATATTGTCCCACTTATGGTAAATCATTATGGTATGACACAAGAGATGGCGGAAGAAACCCTTATAACTTTTCTAATAAATTATTACGAAAGACGAGTTTAATAAAGTAGCTCCAGTTTCAAAAATCTAAATAATAACATTTCTGAAACTGGAACTACGAAATCCTTAAGGGGTATAATACATATAAAAGGCCAGGGCTCTGCGGTCTTCTATAGTCATTGATGAGTAAGTCTGCATTCCAGGAACATTAATAATTGATGTATTTAACTTATTTAAAATGTCATTGGGATCATTCCCCGTTTTCATTGCATGACAAGTAGTGCAATTGTTTTTTTGCCAAACTGCTTTACTGTCGACAACTTGAAAATTAAATCTCCCGCCAGCCATATTGTCGAGCTCATCAATAATATATTTATCAAAGTCTGCCAAAGCAGTATTAGTAATACATGTAAATGACTGTTCCGTTTTCAATGGAAAAGGGGCCGACTTACAGGGTATTCCGGCAGTAGCACTTCCAGGCTTATGTTCTGCCGTATCCATATTAACTATACGAATAGGTTGTTTTAAATAAACTACAACATTTCTAGCTATACCACTTCCTGTAACTACATTCACACTATTGTGCCCTACAGGAGCATTTTCAATATTCCAATTCTGTGAATTCCCTGCAGTAGTTATAGTAACAGTAATTGGAGCAATATTAGAACCTGGCCCACTTGTTCCCATATCATTCACATAGCCAATAATTTCACCGTACTTTTCATTGCCATCCGGATATACGGCTGTAACTGAAACCCCAATTTGACCATTCGAATAACATTCCATTTCAGCAGAATCCTTTTCATTGAAAACTTTTAAATCACAAGAAGCACCTAAATAGACAAGGTCCCAAAAGATAAGTGCGCCATTTAATTTTTCTAAATTTATTCTAAAGATGTATTTCTGCCCTACATCAAAAATAGGATTAGCATCGGTAATCTCATCGTAGGATGGATCAAAAACTTTATAATCAAAATCAATGTTTCTTGCCCCAACAGAGCCAAAAGTTCCATTAGTTCCTGATGACTTCAAACGTCCACAATTTTGATAGAGTGGTACAATCGCCGAAACAATCAAAAGGGCTTTAAGTAGTGACATGTGTTTTTTCATCATTTATCCCCTTTTAGTTACCTAATTTTTCTTCAGGTGCACCGATATTTAACTCATCAAAACCAATGACCAACATATCTGAAGCACTCACTTGTGCAGATATAATAACAGCTCCTTCATTAAGAATTCCATCAGCTGTTTCTTCACCAGTTCCCGCTAAAACGACTTTGTCGATGCCCTGGAAAAGAGTTGCAAGTTCATATAACTGACCATTAATAATTATTTGTACCCCTATAATATGAATGTCTTCAGTAAGAGTTCTTATTCGAGGTTTGGAGACTACGTAATAATTGGCAGAAGTGGCTTGTATGTCTATATAAAAAATGGCTCCGCCCGTGTTTTGGACTGGGTCTATTTCTGAATTCAATATCCAAGAAATTGTCTTCTTTGGATCGCCCACTGCTAAGTTTATTTGCTTAGGAGTTGTAACTACAGAAACACCAGGAATGCCGCCACCACTTTGTAAACAAGAATTTTCTGCATCAGTTAAGGATTGTTTTACAATACTCGCTGAAGCTTCCAATTGTGGGCCGGATATACCTGGAGCGTGACTTGTACTAATAGAATTATTATAAAACTTAGTACCAACATTACTTATCACGCTAAAATCATTCCAGGCTAATGAAGAGTCTGCATCCGCAAATTTTCCTTTTCCCGGTCCCCCAGTGGCATGACAGTTGTTGCAATTCGTAACAGCAAACGAATATACTGTAGAATCGAAAGCGGCCTTTAAGTAAGGGCTACAGTTAGCTGAACCCAAACTACCCGCACCACCTAAGCCCTCATGCTCGGCACAGTTTTGAAATAAACTTAAAATAAAAAAACCTGATACGACAGTTAAAGATATAATCTTAAATTGTCTATTCTTAGCGTTTTTACTACGTACTTGATCCGCTGACATACAATTAACTCCCCAATTAATTATTTAAAAAAATGGAACTTTCCTTAAGCTCCAAATTTTGCAATGTATTGTAACTCTTGTGCCGTGAAACCTGCACGATCATCAATTGCCCCAGCTATTGTTTTCCAATCATTAAACTCCGAGAATGCTAAATATCTATGAATAACAGCCATGGTCGCTCTTTCGGGATCACCCACAGGAGTGTTGTCCGATGCTGATTGTCCGTCTGTAAAGTGACCCAGTTGTGTACTCACACTAGCCAAATAGTTTTCTTTACTTTGTCCAGAACCATTTCTTGGATCGAACATAAAGGCAAGCATACAACCACCATTTCCACGGTCGCTTGCCCAGTTTGAAAATGCTTGGTCAGAATTTTGTGATCCTGTAGCACCATCAGAAGTTACAAGAATAAACAAAGGTTTTCCTAATGCTTCTGCAGTTTTTATAGCTCCACCTAAAATTAACCCAGCATCTGCATCACGAGGATCTGTATTATTACGGTTATTACCGTGATAATCATAACCACCTAAATCTATACCCACAGTGCCTGCCCAACCATTGCAGGCTGCAAAAACTAGTGAGGCCAAACCTTTTACGTTGTCGGGATTGTTACTTAATCGCGCAAAATTCCCTTGAATTTCTGTCTCCCAAATACTCTGTACGCTAGCGTTGGCATAGGGGTCCACAGAGGTTTGTGGTACAATTAATTGACAATAACTTTTTCCAGAAGCTTCATTATAAAGTTTAACAAAATTCTCTCTAGTTGATGATCCCACAGAAGCTACATTGCGCGACTGCGAACCAGAAAGCTTGTTAATGACTTCTAACATTTTTTTCTTTTCAGCTTCACTTAAAACAACGTTTGAACCACCTTCAACATCAGTAGACGGAGCCAAACCAAGCACTCGCAGAATGTCGTTAACATTATTAGCAACAATCGGTGCATAGGGCCTATTTCTACCAGCCACATCTTGATCCACACCTGTTAAAGATGTTCCACTGCGATTAGATAAGTTTTGTGCAATTCTGAATTTTATTTCTTTTGCTTTTTGAATTGCATGGATCATCCCTTGTGGACCAAACTTATTATTACTTGCAGTATCATCTTGACTAGCGACACAAACACCTGTGACTGCAGTATTTGTACAAGCCGTTGTGGCTATGTCTCTCATTTTTTTAAATAATTGAGCACCTAAATCAGGGTTAGTCACATCTGAATTTACCACCTGAAAAGGGTTGGCAAATTGCGAAGTGTTTACAGTAAAAGCTGCAGAACTGGCTCCTAAGCCTAAAGATCGATAACTATTTATATAACCTAAATTGTCTTCATTATTTATTGTTGCTAGGGGTCTGTTAGCATCTAAAACCTTTCTAACTGCCCACTGGCCAGTATTACCAGCGCCGCCACCTAAATTGAGATGCAGGAAGCCTGGCATAGTATCCACTGGTGTTAATAACTCTGTACATTCAGCAAGGGATTGTGCCATTGCTGGTCGACTCACTAAATGAATAAGTGAGGGGGCCATAATGTATCCTGCAAAGCCCATAAGGCCCTGTGCTAAAAACTCTCTGCGAGTTGAGGGAACAGGGTGATCATCATGAAGTTTAATTCCTTTTTTCTGTGCCAGTTCGATTATATCTTTTTTTGTTAGTGGTCTGTTCATCTTCGTATTTTTCATTTTCATATTTCCCCCAACCTATTGTCTCAAAAAGTCAAATGTAGAAGCCATCACTGTGCAAGTCACAACAGCCGCTCGAAAGCCTCTGTTAGCTTTAGTGTCCAAAAGTATAGGACTCGCTGCACTTAAAACCAAATCTTCTTCGGCTTTAGTGGTATCACGCCCCCATAAGCTTCTAGCTAAACGTTGAATAGCCTGTCGATATTTTGTTTCGTCTTGAACAGGTACTTGTGGCGTTGCACTTGCTGCATTTTCACCAATGTATAAACCTTTAAAGAATCTTCTCTCATCTTTTATTTCATTTTCTACAACAGATAGCTTTGGTGCTTCGCTGTAAAAAATCATTCTTTCACACGCCACTTCCGCAAGGTTTCCCGCATGGATAGTAATTTGTCCACCTGTAATAGAATCATAATCACCATGCTCTGAGAGTAGTAACTCTGAGTTAATGGCTGCCTGTATTATTGGATCCAAATTATTAACATTGCTAACGTTTTGTACTCCTAAGCCTTGTATCAAGGCATTGGCAACGTTTCTTGAATGTAATATTTTGTCCGTCTTTTCCACTTTGATCGGAGAGACTGGAGTCTCGCCTTGTTCTACATAATCTAGTGCCGCATTGTTTGACCCATCATTTGATCCACCACAGTTTTGAAAGGCTGTGATAGTAAAGCTAGCTCCAACTACAGCAACTAACATTTTGAAGACCTTCTTATTTTTATTTTTTAATTTCATTTTTAATGCCTCCGGGTTATTTGCCATCTTACTGGTTACCATCGCCAGTACACTCTGGGCGTAAAGCAATACGCTCAAACAATACGCGAACATCATGATTGTCTTTCTGATCGAAATCCCGAGCATAAGTGTCGATAATTTGTTTCAATTCAGCTTCTGGTTTGCGTCCGCAAACGGTTCTGAATACGTGAGTTGTCAAACAACGATTGTACTGTTCAGAGTTTGCTAACATCCCTGCAAAAGCCTTCATACCTTCACCTTGTGTAGGGCCTCTCCAACCAAAGCGAGCTGCATTAGCTCCTTGGGTGGCATAGTTATCAAAAGTATCGCCACTAATTAAATAAGTAAGCTGAGGTGTTTCGTTAGTGTTTCTATTCATCTTTGGAGTTACTTGAGTAGGATTGTAACGGTAGAAACCACCATTATTTTCGTTCCAATCCACATGTGCAAACACGCTTCTCATGGAATCCATCGGAGCATGACAGCCCTTACAAGTTACCAAATATTTGTTGGGATCATCACCAGGTGTTCTAGTTACATCGCGACCTACATAAGTATCTGGCATAGTGTTGTCAGCCCATTCTCTAATAGGTGAGCATAAGAATTGCTCAAATGACTTTTCTACCAGTCTTCTGTTAGTGCCCGCAATTGCATGAGCCATCATCCAAGCTCGACTAGTTATAACACCTGCTGGATCTTGTGCAGCAATGGCATTGTTATTATTGGTAGGATCAATAATCATTTGGCCATCGACTCTTTTAAGCACATGGAACATGGATAATTCTAGGTCATCAATCTGATTGTAGTGATTTCCATTTTTAAGAATATTATTAACTAAATTGCTGGCTGTTGCTTGAGGGGCTTTCTTTTCATCAATACGATACCAGAAATTCCCAGTAAGAAGCTGTCTAGCATCGATACCATCTCTGATTGCGCCGACATAGGTGGCAATACAATCATTAACAGAGGTTCTTGGTGAATTCTCGAAAGTACAAATTCTCGATGCCATTTCTCGTATTTTAATATTATAAAAATCCGGGTCAGCAATGGCGACTCGTACGGCATCTCTAGCTCTTCCTGCTGCGAGATAAATAGTCATACGCTCTATTCTCTCATCACAAAATGGAATTGGAGAACCGGTTAATGCTATATAAAGATCTCTAGCTCTTTTCATCTGAGGTGTTATTTCTTGATTGAGATTTTCTACGCACGAACTCGGTTTTTTAGTGACTTCTGCAGCCCAACTTTGTTGGCCAAGCAGTACACCTGCAACTGCAAATAACAAATAGACCTTATTCATTTATCCCCCCATATCCCCAGACTAAAGTATTAAATGCCTAAATATTTATCGGCATAAAAATGAAACACTTTAATCCAGATTGTGTAGTTTATTATTCAAGTGTCATGCCAGCTGACGGGCGTTTATTTTCTAGTGAGTCGTAAAAAGTGTTGATAGTAAAAACACTCTTAACTTCAATTAAAGTTTAAACTGTTTCACACTGAGACACTGTTTTCAGTAGAAATGACTCATCTGGAATATAATTCAGTAGAAAATTATAATAAGGCTTAACAGCATAATAAACACAAAATCTGACCAAATTTTTACTAGAAAAGGAAGTTCGACAGTTCAATTTAACAATTTGTATCAAAACAACACATTTCGGTAACACGAATTATTTGGACAACAGGAATTATTTGGACAACAGGAAAACAAACCTAAACGACGTTCTCAAGTTAGGGCATCTATATATTATATTGAATACTGTAAATACGTTTTTCTGTTTCAAATTTTAAACTCAATCTTCACCTGCGTAAGAACATCCCGAAGTGCAAGTTTCATTGATCACTACTTTAGACAATGGGGCCAGGTGGGGTTTGAGTTCTTGCCAAATCCAAATGGCTAGATTTTCACTGGTTGGATTTTCTAGGCCTTCAATTTCATTAAGATAATTGTGGTCTAGCCTATCGTAAATGGGCTCAAAGGCTCGTTTAATTTCAGAAAAATCCATCACCCAGCCTTCCTTCTTAGAAACAGGGCCTTTAACATGGATTTCTATATTGAACGAATGCCCATGGAGCCGAGAACATTTATGATCCTTTGGGACTCCTGTTAATTTGTGGGCGGCTTCAACAGTAAATCTTTTAAAAATTTCCATAACAAGCTTTTAAAGGTTCCCGGTTAATTTTGCGATATGCAGTAGGTCGATATTCATCTGTAGCTTCCCTTCCGTTTGTTAGAACTTCTTAGGCTCTCTTGGGTGGTCGTTTTGCAGCATAGGTTTTGGCCATGATCCATTTGAAAATTTTATTTTGGTCTTCAGAGTTTAAATTTATGAAAGAAAGAAATAATTCGTAGTCATTTAACCCCCTCCGAATACAGTCCGTTACTCTAAGATTAAACTTCTGAATATTTATTTCTTTAAAGGCGTTAATTTCTAGATTTTTAATTAATTGATTTCTCTCAAAGGCCACTTCTGAATGAACGATTAATCCGCGTCTACTTATAGATGTAACTCTAAGGGGTAAATTTACACTGCCAATACCTTCTTTAGAGTTAGCATTTACAATATATTCTTCAAGTTGGGGTCGACCGCCAAGTACTCTTTCGATTCTATTTAATAAATCGTCTTTCATAGGAGGTTTTATAAGGTAATCCTCTACCCCTAAGGATTTTGCTTTTAGTAGATCATCTTTATTTGAACTTCCTGTCAGCATGATTATTGGAATATTACACAAATATTCGTCCTTTTTTACTGTACGCAATACTTTGAAACCATTTAAATGGGGCATAGAAATATCTAATAAAACTAAATCAAAGTAAGTGGACTCTAAAGTTGATAAAGCAGAAAACCCATCACGCTCAATTTTTACTGCGAATCCTGCTTGACTGAGAAAAAAAGTTACTAACTTTAAAATATGTTCGTCATCATCGACCAATAAAATATTTTTACGCACTCTCCTCCCCCCATTTCTGAAAGAAATTATTTGCATGCCGTATAAGAGCAACCAGCGTGGGTTCTTTGATTTGCATAATATTAGAAAAACCTGTTTTTACTTGTACCAAATCTTTGGATTTAGCATCGACTTCCAATTTCTCAATTAAGGATCGAAGATTTTGTGCACCAAAGGAAGCACTACATACTTTTAATTTGTGAGCAAAGGCCGCCAACTGAAGAAAATTTTCATCTTTACCAGTCACACCTAGTTTTTCAAGCCCACTAAGCAACTTCTTAAGTTCTCCAACTAAGACAAAAAAAAGTTCCTTATCCGCACATATTTCATGGGAAAGAAAATGGTCGAGAACCTCTATGTTAATCTGAACAGTATCCACTTATTGTGGCCTCCAAAAATATTAATATCTCAACTCCTTTTCGGTACTAATGTGTATTTAATTAAGAAGACTTCTGTCTAGTTAGACCTAAATGATCTTATAGGAGCCTATGATATACCGATAAATAAGTGAATGCTCTTTATAGCCAGACTCGGTCTCTGAAAAGGAGTGTGAGCCGGCAAAGTTTGAGAAAGGTAAAATTTTGAACGATAAAATATTTAAACGAATAACTCAATACTCATCGATAATGGCCATCTTTGTTGGGATATTTGTACTTTTTGGTTGGGCCACAGACAATGTCAACTTTAAGGGCGTAATTCCTGGTTTAGTATCTATGAAAACAAATGCCGCTATAGGTATTTTAGCACTTGGCGTATCACTTTACCTTTTGCGATCCCTTGACACAAAAAAGAATATTAAAATTGTTGCTGTAATTTGCGGCCTTATAGCAACATTTTTGGGATTGACTACTTTTGCTGAATATCTTTTTGGTTGGGAACTTGGAATTGATCAAATGTTATTTTTAGATGATGAATCTGAACTCTCATCAATACCCGGAAGAATGGCTTTGATTACCTCGATAGATTTAATTCTTTTAGGTCTAGCTATGACCAGTCTTGAAAAAAAAATTAAGTCTATATACTTATCTGAAATTCTAGTGCTTTCTGTGATCATCATCACCATTCCAAATCTTCTTGGTTATGTATATCAGTCTTCGGAATTATTAACTACTTTTTCAAACTATACAGAAATGGCACTCCACTCTGTTATTTCTATGTTGGTGTTAGCGATCGGTATACTTTGCGCCCGCCCTCATCGCGGAATTATGGAAACTTTTAGTTCAAAAGAGGGCGGCGGACAAATGCTAAGAAACGTTTTGCCCCGAGCTTTAGGAGCCCTCATTTTTTTGAGCTGGCTAAAAGTGGAAGGACAAGAGTTTGGACTCTATGGTGATGTCCGTGGCACAGCTTATATGATCACGCTTGCTATTACAGTCTTCGCCTATTTTCTTTGGAAAAATGCAAGTTTAGTTAATGAATCAAATATGCTTAGAATTGAAGATGAAAAACGTGTGACTCAAGATCAGTTTTTTGCTGTCAGTCTTGATCTACTCGCTATTGCAAGCACGGATGGTTTTTTTAAACGCCTCAATCCTGCATTTCATAAGGTTCTTGGATTTACATCAGAGGAACTGTATGCAAAGCCTTTCATAGACTTTGTACATCCAGAAGATACTGCGAATACGAGGAAAGAAGTTGAAAGTCTTGCTAATGGGAATCCTTCTATTTCGTTTGAAAATAGATATCTCTGTAAAGACGGTCTTTACAAGTGGTTTTCTTGGAAAATCTCCACTGTTGGCAAAACTCTTTATTGTGCAGCAAGAGATATTACAGATCAAAAGAATATACAGCTGGAACTACTCCATGCCAAAGATTTAGCTATTGCCACAGCTAAAATGAAGTCAGATTTTCTTGCAAATATGAGTCACGAGATTAGAACGCCAATGAATGCCATTCAAGGGATGACAGACTTACTTTTAGAGTCAGAGTTAAATAACGACCAAAAAAACTTAGCTAAGATTGTACAGTCCTCTTGTAGTCAGCTCTTAACCATTATAAATGACGTTTTAGATTTTTCAAAAATAGAGTCTGGCCATCTGGAACTTGAAATCATTAATTTTAACTTAACATCCCTCGTAGAAACTCAAGCCGACATTCTTGGGGCAAGAGCGCGAGAAAAAGAAATCTCACTGATGACCTTTATTGATCCAACAATTCCTACATCCTTAAAGGGAGACCCCAGTCGTATTGGTCAAATCCTTTTAAACTTTATTAGTAATGCCATCAAATTTACTCATAAAGGGCATATTACTGTTCGCGCTACTCCTTTAGAAAGACCACAAAAATATCAAAATAAGATTATGGTAAAATTCTCCGTTGAGGACACGGGCATTGGTATTCCGGAGTCTGTTCGACACCGACTTTTTCAACCCTTCAGTCAGGCGGACAGCTCAACATCAAGAAAGTTTGGTGGAACTGGATTGGGATTATCTATTTCGAAAAGACTTGTAGAAATTATGGGTGGTGAAATCGGAGTTGATAGTGTTGATGGCAAAGGAGCCACTTTTTGGTTTCAATGTGAATTAGAATTAGATGCTTTAAATCTTTCCAAAGGAAAATCAACGCCACTTCAAGACCTAGAAAAAAATAAGTCTCCTAAAATATTGATTGTCGATGACGACCCACCTTCTGGCGAAATTCTAATGGCCTATACAAAAAATTGGGGAATGAGTCCATTTAGAGTTGAAGATGCTACTTCTGGCTTAAATATGCTAAAAATGGCTACTGCCAAAGATGAACCCTTTGATATTGTTGTTATAGATCGTAGAATGCCAGTAGTAGATGGATTTGCACTTGCTGATCAAATAAAATCTGATGTTCAACTAAAAGAAACACCAATGATACTCATAACAGCTTTTGATCGTACTGGACAATTACATGAGGCTGTTAAACACGGTTTCCAAACTTGTTTGCAGAAACCTATTAAGCAATCTGAGCTTTACAACTATATTTGTCAGGGATTAAACATCACATCCTCTAAAACAATGGCTAACACCCATTCACAAGTTTCAGAAATACAACAAGTAAATGAAAAACCTAGAAGACCCGAAAAAATTCTTGTTGCCGAAGATGTGGTGGCCAATCAAATGCTTATTATGCGATATCTCGAAATTTTAGGTTATGACTGCCATGTTGTTTCGAATGGGCAAGAAGTTTTAAATGCTTTAGATTTGGATAAATTTGATTTGATCTTAATGGATTGTCAAATGCCAGGAATGGATGGATACGAAGCCACTCGGAAGATTAGAAGTATAGAAAAGAAAACTGGCCAACATATTTCCATCATTGCATTGACTGCAAATGCCATGAGAGAAGACCGAATCATGTGTATGGAGTCTGGTATGGATGCCGTTTTAGTCAAGCCTTTAAAACGAAATGCTCTTGAGGATTTCTTAACCAAATGGTTTAAAAATACTCCCCAATATAAAAAAGTTTCAGGTTGAATAAGCCTTTCCCCAGTTAAATTTTCAATTTGTAGTAGGTCAAAACTTTACGACTTAACCCAACAAATTCCTTTTCTGGACAACGATCTAATTAATTGTAATTATATGGGCATGGAAAAAATTAGTGATTCTCCATTTGGTTATGAAGTCCCTCCGCTTTTATCAAATCATTGCGACTTGTTTAAGGGAGGACGGGCAATAGATGTGGGATGCGCAAATGGTACCGCTACAAAATGGTTGCGAGCTAAAGGTTATGATGCCATTGGAATTGATAACCATCTATACGAAGATCAACTCCCTAAATACATATTTAAAGCGGATATTCGAACCTTTGAACTAAATCGTTTTGATTTGATTCTAGCTCTTAATGTTCTGCAATTTCTCAAGTTCTCAGAAAAAAAATCTGTATTTGCAAAATTTCTAGATGGATTATTACCTGGTGGACTGTTAATTATCGAAAGTTTTACTACTCAGGACGAAACCTATAATCGATTTAGACGTGATAATGAGGAAGAAGTGGAGCCTAATACTTTTTGGAGTCCACGACGAAATGCGTATGCCAGTTTTTTTGCTTTGGGAGAACTGCGTGACTGGGCAAAACAGGCAAATTTATTAGAAATCTTCTATAACGAAGAAATAATCCAAGATAATCATCCCCCTGTTGGGGTTCATAATCATGGAATTGTTTCCGCAGTTTTTAAAAAGCTTTAACTGGCTAACTTACGCTCATCGCCAATCTTCTTCTAATTAGTGATACAAAAATATTTTAATTATTTGAATTTAAGAAAATGCGTTTTCGTTGTTTGAGTCCCAAACAAAAAGTGTTGCAGATCTCGTTAGCTCTACTATTTGTTTTGCATACGAGAAAACTAAATTTTTTTGGCATAGCCATAATATCCAAGTCCGATTGAGGTACAACTTTAAAGTTAGATTCGAAATCACCTTCGAGAACCCATGTTTGACAATTCAACCTAGCTAATGATTTCACATTTTCCAAATAATCGAGGGCTTTCTCTTTGTATTTTAGGTCGTTCACACATCCAATGAGGTTTATTTTTGAATTCCATTTTCTTTGAATAATTGTCGCAACTAAAAGGGCTCCGTTGATGTCGTCTGGCTTCATTCTCAATTTCCAATCGGGATCACTGTTGGGTACCCAAAGGTTGATTGTTTGTTGAAGCCCCAGGTTTGCCTTTGGGTCATCTGCGAAAAGCATAACTGTCATTCCTTTTATATTCAGATAATTCCTCTTCCAGCTGCATGATATATTTAACATCTTCAGCACTTCGACCATCAGATAATAATTCATCTTTTCTCTCTGTTTTTTTGCGACGATCCAATTCATATTTCCATCGGTGGATGACGCTGACATCAAGTGAATATTCACTGGCTAACTGGGCTGATGTAATTTTTTTTGCATAGTAATCATCTACAATTTGCCGACGCTCTACTTGGTTGCAATTGTATTGCTTTCTTTTCGACATAAACTTATCTCCTTAGGTACATATCGGTACCTTGCTAATAAGCCTTTTGTTTCAACTTGATACAAAGATTGTGTCCAACTTAGCAACCGCACTCCAAACCTCTTCCCATTGAAAAAATATTTTTCTATTACAAGAATTTTTCCCATTACAAAAATATTTACCCATTTTTCTCGTATAGAATGAATCAGGACTGCCTCCGAAACCCCCGAAAACACGGCCCTTTTATAGGGGCCATTTTTTCCTTGATTTGCGTGTAGTCTATATGCTACATTAAGGGCGTGGAAGTTAAACCTCATCGTCTTCGCATCTATGAAACTGAGAACGGAAAACGACCGTTTGAAGATTGGGTCAAAAGCCTAAAAGATCCGCCAACGGTTCGGCGGATACAGGCTCGTTTGGCTGGTGTGAGTGCTGGCAACCTTGGCGATGTGAAACCTGTTGGTGAAGGTGTTAGCGAATTGAGGTTAAAGTTTGGCCCAGGGTATCGGATTTATTTTGGGGCTGATGGTGATGAGCTGATTATCCTTTTGTGTGGAGGAGACAAAAGCTCGCAAGATAAAGATATTCGCAAGGCTAAGGAATATTGGGCCGATTACAGGAGTAAGAACGATGAATAAAAAAGCAAGCCGATCTTATGATAAATGGGTTATTGAGTCCTTAAAAGACAATAAAAAGGCCCAAGCAGATTATGTTCGAGCAACCATTGAAGAAAACCGAGGTTTCCCCAAAGCGATTTTAGTGGCTCTTCGTCATGTGGCCGAAGCTCGTGGGTTTAAAAATTTTGCCGAAGAAACTCAACTGAACCGCGAAACTCTTTATAAAACTTTATCAGAAAACGGCAACCCCACATTAGAGAGCCTTTCTAAAATGCTTGATGTGTTGGGACTTGATCTGTCCGTGAAACCTAAATCTAAAAAGGTCAGTTAAAAATTTAGGGGCTGATTTCTCGGCCCCCTTTGTCTATGAGGATTTATTAAAAAATTCGTCATCGCCATTATCTAAATTTTTATAGATATTAATGACCTTCTCGGCATTGTCTTCGTAATTAGAATACGATGCTGATTTTCCCTACGGGTGAATTTGATTTCACTCTTTTTCGCCATAGTGATTTTATAAAGAAAAAAATTGATAAGAAAAATCTTGGTCAGCCCAACAATCGCCAGCAATAGTGTGCAATGCCAAATTACCTCAGAAAGTTTTCCTACAATAAATTGATAGTCCATAAATTAAGCTCCTTCCCAGATATACTCGCAATTAGTAAAAATGGTGAGAACACTGATTTTTAATTGTTTGCGATATTTCCAATAAAAGAAGTATTGCGATTTAATTTCTCTATTCATAACCACCTCCGAATGGAAAAGGGCCCTTAGGCCCCTTTCTTTTGATATTTACGATTGATGACTGCATCTAAGAATTTTTTAGAAAACATCAGCACCGCTTTTTGATTGAGAAAAACCATCACCGTATTTCCTTTCTTTGAGAGACGCACTTTCATTGGCTCAATAATAACAAGCTCATTTTTATATGGACTCTGTTTGGGTTGAGTTGTCTTTTTCTTCATAAAACCTCCTCGGTTTTTCTTTGTTTAGCCACTGCCTTCACAAACCTTTGTAGCAGTGGCGAAATAAAAATACCCAAACGGCTCAGAAAAATAAAAAAATTATATAGACGACGGCGGATAAAACCATGCCAAAAATTTTTTTGGTCGTGAGTTTTCCTTCATAGCCAGAAGAACAAAGGTTTTATCTGAACGGCCGCGTCCCGGTAGTGGTGGAAATTCACAAAAGGAAGAATTCCAAATGGAATCATCTACGTATTATTAAGCAGCATAAAGATCAAGCTCCAATTGCTTGAGCATGGGAACTTTATCCTGCTTTAATTTATCCCATATTGGGGCAATGGATAGCTTTATCCAAAATCAACTTGCTTTCATACAGAAGTTTGTTTGACTGTATCGTTGTGGGGGATTTGCAAAAAGATGGTAAAACGGAATTGAATTCCCCAGCGCGCTTCGCGCGCCCTGTTTCTGTTTGTAAGTAGTTTTTTCAATACGACAATCTTATTCTTTGCGCAAGCCGCAAAATCTTTTATCACAGTTTTTGCCAGGTAAAAAGGTCGGTATTCGATTGGACGGGCTTCTTAGGTTTCGCATCAAACCGAGGGAGTCGAGTTCGAGAGTGAAGTTGGCTGGATGGGCGCTTAAAGAACTGTCGTATGGAGATCTTTTTCTTCGTTGGGGAAGATTTGAACGGTGCCGCCCATCTCTCTCTGGTGTTTTCAAGGACAAAAAAGGAGGAGACAATGCAAGCCCTACGAACCCATGTTGCGGGAGTAGACGTTCACAAAAAAATATTAGCTATTACTGTACTACGAGGGAAAGCTGATCAAGAGCCTGAGGCACTTCAATTTGAATGCGACACATTCACTGAAGATTTGATGGCTTGTGGACAAAAGCTTTTAGAGCTTGGTGTTCGAGATGTTGCCATGGAGTCAACAGGTGTGTACTGGAAGCCTGTGCATAATGTTTGGACTCCTATGGGCATTCGTCTTGCCGTAGCTCAAGCTGCCCACGTGAAAAACGTTCCTGGTCGAAAAACTGACATGAACGATTCTCATTGGTTGGCGGAGCTTCATCGGTTTGGATTGATTCGCCCTTCTATGATCCCTGAATTCCCCAGCGCGCTTCGCGCGCCCTGTTTCTGTTTGTAAGTAGTTTTTTCAATACGGCAATCTTATTCTTTGCGCGAGCCGCAAAATCTTTTATCACAGTTTTTGCCAGGTAAAAAGGTCGGTATTCGATTGGACGGGCTTCTTAGGTTTCGCATCAAACCGAGGGAGTCGAGTTCGAGAGTGAAGTTGGCTGGATGGGCGCTTAAAGAACTGTCGTATGGAGATCTTTTTCTTCGTTGGGGAAGATTTGAACGGTGCCGCCCATCTCTCTCTGGTGTTTTCAAGGACAAAAAAGGAGGAGACAATGCAAGCCCTACGAACCCATGTTGCGGGAGTAGACGTTCACAAAAAAATATTAGCTATTACTGTACTACGAGGGAAAGCTGATCAAGAGCCTGAGGCACTTCAATTTGAATGCGACACATTCACTGAAGATTTGATGGCTTGTGGACAAAAGCTTTTAGAGCTTGGTGTTCGAGATGTTGCCATGGAGTCAACAGGTGTGTACTGGAAGCCTGTGCATAATGTTTGGACTCCTATGGGCATTCGTCTTGCCGTAGCTCAAGCTGCCCACGTGAAAAACGTTCCTGGTCGAAAAACTGACATGAACGATTCTCATTGGTTGGCGGAGCTTCATCGGTTTGGATTGATTCGCCCTTCTATGATCCCTGAAGAGGAATTTCAACAAATGCGGTTATTGAGCCGCCATCGCACGAACTTGGTCGCCGATATGGGTCGTATAAAGAACCGAGTTCAAAAAGTTCTTGAGGATGGTAACGTTAAATATGGCTCAATCGTATCAGATGTCTTCGGCAAATCGGGTCTTAATATTTTAAGGGCGATTGCAGATGGGTTTACCGATGCGGATTACCTGACTTCGCAAATTACGACGAGGATAAAGAAAAAAGAGGAGACAATGTATGAAAGCGAAGCATCGCCTAAAGGGCTCCCAACTGGACTTCATTCTATAAATATTTAGAAGTGTCACGTTATTAATTGGTTGGAAGTAGAATTTAGGTATCAACAAACTTCAAACCAAGGAGATGCTTCATGAAATATTATATAGGATTAGATGCCCATAGCACAACCTCGACTTTTGCCGTAGTTAATGAGCAAGGAGACTGCGTTTTAAGGGAAACCGTTATTACTTCAGAGAAAAATCTGGTTTATGTAATTAACAAAGTTCATGGTGTGAGGTCACTTACCTTTGAGGAGTCCACAATTTCCCAATGGCTTTATTTACAACTCAAAGACACCGTGGATGAGCTTCTAGTTTGTAACCCTACCTATGTTGCCAAAAAGTCAGGTGCTAAGACAGATTTTAGGGATGCTCTTCATTTGGCCCATGAGTTACGAACTAATCATTTGCAACCCGTTTTTCACGACGCCTCACATTGGAGCGAAATCAGAGTATCGGTGAGTGGATACTTAGATATTGTTCAAGAGATTGTCAGATTTAAAAATAGATTGAAGTCATTATTTAGAGCTGAGGCGTTAAGTACGAGTGAAAATAGTTTTTATAAAAATAAAGATTTAGTAAATAGGTTGAAAAACCCCTCAGCGAAATTTGTAGCGGAGAAGTTATTTAATCAGATTGAGTTTTTAGAAAGTGAAAAATTAAAATATAGAGATTTGTTCACAAAAAATAAAAAACAATATCGCCCTATTCGCAATTTAATAACTATACCTGGAATTAATTTGATACGAGCAAATATTATTGCGGCCATCGTATGTCAGCCAGCAAGATTTAAAAACAAGCATCGGTTTTGGGGTTATTGTATGTTAGTTCGTCATATACAGAAATCCGGTGGGAAAATATATGGTAACAAAAGATTTTTTGGGAGAAGGGAGTTGAGAGATGTCTTTATAGGTGCTGCAGAGAGTGCCCTGCGCACAGACAGTACTCTTCGTGATTATTACGATGCTTTGAGAGCTAAAGGCATTAATCACAAAGCAGCTAAGCTAAGTTTAGCTAGAAGGATTGCCTCGATATCTCTGTGTTTATTAAAAAATAATGACACCTACAATGACAACTACGATGAATATCTCAAAGAAAGGAAAAGATTACGTTTGGAATTTTATAATCAGAAGATTTAGCTGATAGTGCCTTAAGAGATCTGAATAACACAAGGATGTGATGTAAGAAGTTTATTTCCTTTTTCACGTGGAAATCGAGAAACGAAATACTTTTTATTGTTTAGGAATAACTTCGGGTGAACTTGAGGTGTGGGAAGAGGCCCAATATCTGCTTGACGGTTTAACGATAAAATACGTCCAAGAGGAGACTGGCACTCCCGCGTTTTATATCCAACATTGTTATGGCACGATTGATCTATGTGAGTGCGGCAAGATAAAAAATGCCTGCCGACACAAAAGATATTTTGAGGCCCATACAGAAGAATGAATGCGCTATTAGTTAGATCCATTTATAGACAATGGAAAAGTTCACAGTAAAACACGTTCAAAAAATTATTCTATCAACGGGGGACACTACTAAATACGAAGACCGGCGATGCAAGTTGCTGGAAAAATTTACCCCATATTGGGGCAATGGATAGCTTTATCCAAAATCAACTTGCTTTCATACAGAAGGCAAGAAAATCACTAACGAATTGTTTAACAACAAACCATTGTTTTTTGATTAAAGAGTTGATGGATCAGCACGACCATTTAACATCAAAGATCCAGAAAGTTGAGGCTGAGTTAATTGAAAAAGCTCAGCCCTATGCTCACCTGGTTGCTAAGCTAGATGAAATTCCGGGTATTGATCAGATTTTGGCCATTGGCATCCTCGCGGAGAGCACAGACGATATGAGCAAATTTGCTGATGAGCGAAAGTATGCGGCCTGGGCCGGAGTTGCCTCTGGCAACAATGAGTCGGCCGGTAAAAAAAAAGATCAAAATGCCGCAAAGGGAATCCTCACCTCAAAAGGCTTCTAAAGCATGCAGCCCACGGGGCTAAACAAAAACGAGGGACCTTTTATAGGTCGAAATATAACAGGCTGGTATTTAAACTAGGGAGTAAACAAAAGGCAAAAGTAGCCATCGCCAATCGTATTGCCAGAGCTGTTTATAAAATTTTAGCTGGGGATAATTATAAAGAAATTGGCTATGGGCGAGCCAAAGACCATGAGGACAAAATCAGAACTTTAATCAATCAACTCAAAGCGCTTGGTGTTAACATTCGTCACGAGAGTCACGAAAAGATCGTGTCAGTAAAAAAACTGAAGATCGACAATACTGGAGTCCAAATCCAGTAGCGATTTCCAATGCAATACTTGGATGTTAAAAGCGGCTAGCGCCGCTAATGGATTGGTCTGTGCGAACCACGAAATTACTTACTGGGGAAGAGGAATTTCAACAAATGCGGTTATTGAGCCGCCATCGCACGAACTTGGTCGCCGATATGGGTCGTATAAAGAACCGAGTTCAAAAAGTTCTTGAGGATGGTAACGTTAAATATGGCTCAATCGTATCAGATGTCTTCGGCAAATCGGGTCTTAATATTTTAAGGGCGATTGCAGATGGGTTTACCGATGCGGATTACCTGACTTCGCAAATTACGACGAGGATAAAGAAAAAAGAGGAGGCAAGAAAATCACTAACGAATTGTTTAACAACAAACCATTGTTTTTTGATTAAAGAGTTGATGGATCAGCACGACCATTTAACATCAAAGATCCAGAAAGTTGAGGCTGAGTTAATTGAAAAAGCTCAGCCCTATGCTCACCTGGTTGCTAAGCTAGATGAAATTCCGGGTATTGATCAGATTTTGGCCATTGGCATCCTCGCGGAGAGCACAGACGATATGAGCAAATTTGCTGATGAGCGAAAGTATGCGGCCTGGGCCGGAGTTGCCTCTGGCAACAATGAGTCGGCCGGTAAAAAAAAAGATCAAAATGCCGCAAAGGGAATCCTCACCTCAAAAGGCTTCTAAAGCATGCAGCCCACGGGGCTAAACAAAAACGAGGGACCTTTTATAGGTCGAAATATAACAAACTGGTATTTAAACTAGGGAGTAAACAAAAGGCAAAAGTAGCCATCGCCAATCGTATTGCCAGAGCTGTTTATAAAATTTTAGCTGGGGATAATTATAAAGAAATTGGCTATGGGCGAGCCAAAGACCATGAGGACAAAATCAGAACTTTAATCAATCAACTCAAAGCGCTTGGTGTTAACATTCGTCACGAGAGTCACGAAAAGATCGTGTCAGTAAAAAAACTGAAGATCGACAATACTGGAGTCCAAATCCAGTAGCGATTTTCAATGCAATACTTGGATGTTAAAAGCGGCTAGCGCCGCTAATGGATTGGTCTGTGCGAACCACGAAATTACTTACTGGGGAATTTGTTTTGAAGGGCGAACCCTTTGAATTTGAGCCGAGCGTTAATCGGCGGAAAAAAATCAGGGATGGAATAAAAATGGCTCAGGCGGAGGGATTCGAACCCCCGACCAATTGGTTAACAGCCAACTGCTCTACCAACTGAGCTACGCCTGAACAATCGAGGTGCTTATATTAAAACTTAGAAACATCTTGTCAATAGTTATCCTTTGAATTCAAATCTTTTGGATCTATCTTTTGACTCGCAGCCGGGAGGATTTTTTCAGGTGTATTGATAACCTTAGCCTTAATTTCCCTTTGCTGGCTACTTATGCCTAGGATTTGCTTGGCATTTTCACCAAGTCCCTGATTTTTTAAGTAAAAAATACTGAATAATACAAAAGCTAAAGCCACAATTAAAAGAGTGATCTTCATAGAATAGCCAACCAAAAATTTCATAGGATTATCCTAACCTAAATTTTTAGTGGGATAAAGAAAATTGGCGCGCCCGGGAGGATTCGAACCACCGACCACTTGATTCGTAGTCAAGTACTCTATCCAGCTGAGCTACGGGCGCGCAGAACTCAATTTTTTAGACGCTCTATTTAAATAAATCAAGGAATTCATTGAAAAGAGGCCAACTCTGTGAAAAAAACATAAACTATGTCATCAAAAACACAATTATTTTGGTTAGATAGCCTCAATGAGGCCCAAAAAACTCTCAATGCTTTTATTGCCGATACCAGCCAGTTAACAAAATGTGAAAAATTCTCGAAATTACTTATTGATACATATTCAAATAATGGAAATGTGTTTACCTGTGGCAACGGCGGCTCCCATTGTGATGCTATGCATTTTGCTGAAGAAATGACAGGTAAATACAGAAAGAATCGTCGAGCTTTGGGCGCATTAGCGCTAGGCGACCCCAGCCACACTACTTGTGTTAGCAATGACTATGGCTTCGAATTTATTTTTTCAAGACAACTGGAGGGGCTTGCACGCAAAAATGACCTCCTTATTGGCCTTAGCACCAGTGGAAACTCACAAAACGTAATAAATGCGATAAAGAAAGCTAAAGATTTGGGAGTAAAAACAGTAGGTCTATTAGGAAAAGATGGGGGTGAAATGCTAGATTTAGTAGATTTAGCTATTGTAATCCCCGGAAAAACAGCAGATCGCATCCAAGAAATGCATATAAAATTACTTCATACTGTTATTGAAACTGTCGAGCGCGAACTATTTCCTGAAAATTACAGGGATTAACCATAGATTCTTGATTCTGGACTCCGCCTATGGCAATGTTTTTTTTCGGCTGAATCCTTAACGGAGAGATGGGTGAGTGGCTGAAACCAGCAGTTTGCTAAACTGTCGTACGGGTAACACTGTACCGCGGGTTCAAATCCCGCTCTCTCCGCCATATAATGCAACGCATTATTAAAAATATCGTAAGGATTCCAATGTGTTACGAATCATCAAAAGATCAAAATAAAAATCACTACGAGAGAAAGAGATTCGAACCAAATAGCACACCTAGAGAGATTCATATTCGAACTTTTTGCGATTTGTATTCGAACCGAGTTCGAATAATCAATTTGCACAGAGTAGTTTTATGAAAGTTTTGATTATTGGCGGGACCAAATTTATAGGAAAAGAAATTGCTCGAAGAACAATTCAAGGTGGACACGACGTTGTCTTGTTCAACCGTGGCTTAACTAAACATGAATTGCAGATCGAAAATATCAAAGGTGATGTGAATGAGTTGCTTGAATACAAAGAAGTCCTTCTAAACCACAAATTTGATATTATTGTCCATTGCATTGCTTACACAGAGAAACATGCGGATGATCTCGTTTCCGTGTTTAAGAATACAAAAAGTAAACTGATCGTTCTGAGTTCTTGTGACTGTTATGAAGCTTTCCAGGGTTTAAATAGAAAAATTGATAAAGCCGAACTACCAATTTCTGAAAGTTCTCCAACCAGCTCTCTAAAATATTATTGGCGAGATTTTAAAACTAAAGGCTCAATGGCAGATGAATACGATAAAAATTTAATGACAGAGGTTTTAATAGATTCATTTAAGAACGGAGAAATTAACACCACAATTTTTAGACTACCCATGGTCTATGGCCCTGGCGATCACCAGTATCCAGGGAGACATGGAGCAATTATTCAAAGGATTTTAGACGAGAAAGACTACATTATCTTTTCAGATAGAGAGCAATGCCAAATTTATACCTATGGCTATATTGAAAACGTTGCTGCTGCAATAGTACACTCTTTTGATAAGCTAGTTACAAACGGAAAAATATATAACATAGGTGAGAGTAAATCTCGGTCAAGAAGACGGTGGGCTGGACTCTATTCAGAAATAGCTAATTGGAATTTTGATTACCACATCCTACCAGAAGAACTTCTTAGAAAAGATCCCTCATATCGAGCGGCTCCTCCTCAGCTTCTTCTTACAGATAATTCTCTTTATACACAGGACACAGGATTTGTTGAACCTATTGATCTTAAAGAATGTATCAAAAGAACTTTTGAATATGCCAAAAATAACAAATCTGTTTTAGGAGAGACGCCCGATTACTCTGGCGAAGAAATTCTTTTAAAAAAATATTACTCTTGTATCGACACCATATTGTCTGAACTTGAAGGCTCAAGCCAAACTTGACCTTCATTATCATTTTTTAAAATGAAGAAGTTTAGACAAAAATTTCTTCTGTAAAGTTAGGTCTTTCTTTTCTTTCGGTGTCAGTTCTTTAAATTGACCTTTTTCCCGAAGATTTTCTGTATAACGAATCAATTCTAGCCAATAATCTGGATCTCGCATTTGATGCTCCTTAAGACTTAAACTAAAAACCGCGACTTCCTTTTGAAAATCACTAAGACTTTCGTTCGCTAAGATCTCCTGTTTGGCCCCGTTAAAAAATTTTGAAATGTAGTCTTCTTTTTCACCATTACCCATAAGACCTCGGTGGTTTTGGGAAGTGATGGATTCGCTCGACAGTAAGAGTGAGTCAAGCGATCATTTAGTTGATTTTAGAGGAAAATGCCCTTGAGGACAGGGTTTTTCACTTCCTGAGTAGGCATCAAAACACTCGCCGGTTTCATTTGCAATGGCATGAAATTGAAGTTGGCGTCCATTATCCATGAAAGTCCCATGTTTAGGAAAGAAATGACTTGGCTCTCTTAACTTCCGAGGCTCTTCTAGATCACCAATACCTGCTATATAGATGCGTTGGCCAGTTTTTAGAATTTTCCCTATTTTACGAAGTCTTTCATTGCAATTCGACTCACCTATACGATTTGTCTGTACCACAGGAAGAACTGTCTTCTTCTCATCCAAAACAAAAAGGGTAAATCCATAAGAAACAATATCATCGGTATGCAAATTTTCACACTCCATTGAAACTCTATCTGGTGTTACAAGAAGCTCATTTAACCACCCCTCATGATTGATAACCTTATATGAAGATGTCGTGCATCCTGATGTGAGCAATAAAATAACTACCAATAACTTATTTGCTCTTAAGAGCTTTATAGTGCTTTTTATAACTTTCAAGGGCTTTCCTTTTCCACTCTGTTTTGCTTTTTAAGAGTCCTTTATATTCTAAAATCAGCTCCGTATCTGTGGGTACGCGTTTTAGTTTACTTTCTGCTGTTGCTCTTTTCCTAAAAAGCCATCGAATTCCAAGTGGAATCGAGATGGCTGGATCTTTTAAGTCTTTCAGTCGAATATCTTTAAAAGTAAAATCCTTCACTTCGCCTTTTGGATCTAGAAGGATCTTTAATGTCGACTTCGTGATCTGAATGATACCCAGTGCGATTTTTCTATTCTCTGCTGGATCAGCTCTAAATCCAGACTCACTTCCAATAAGGGCTTTAACCACATCAGGATCTAAAGGGGGATTGGCTTCAAATTTTTTATTAAAATAATCTGCCCAAACAGCGATCAATTCATCGTATTTATCAGTATCTATTTTAGGATACTTGTCCTGTAGCTTCCGAGAAGCCGGATAAACAATACCTTTTCGGTTATATTTTTTGAATATCTCTTTAACTTGCTCAGAATCCAGATAAGTTCCTGGAAGGCGACGTGGATGTCTATCGACGATAGTTATACCCGTTGGATTCTTCTCACTTACAGGCACATGGCGAGGGTGTTCTCGAACGATTGTGGTTCTAATTTTCTTTTTTGTGTTTATCTTCATTCTTTTTCGCCACTTTTTATTAAACCTTTTATTTTCCTAAGGACTTACTCAATTTCTTTCATTTAAGCTGCATTCAGCTTAAACTCAATGGAGTCATACTCTACAATAGGCATCTTAAGAAGTTTTCCCTTGCTTGTTTTTTCTTTGATGGTCACTGCTCCCACTTTTTCGAAGAAAAGAATAATCTTATTAAGATTTGAGTGATCCATGTCCAACTTGTTGGCCAAGTCATAAACAGATTTAGGCTTAAAAGATTGAATAGCTTCTAAGATAAAAATGTTCTTCACAAACTTATTAAATTCCTTTCGATTATCAAAAGAAATTTCAAAGTGGGGCTCCACCTTGCCTTTTTTCCTGCGTGCCGTTTCTAGAGCTTTGGCGAATTGATCCAAAGCTTCAGAGGCTGATTTTATTGAAATAACTAACTTCTTCATAACTTTATCCCCATAAATTGATATACAAAGTCTTTAAAATCTTCGATAAGCTTTTGTTCGTTAATAAATTCATATTCAAACTCCTTATCTCCAAGATGAACGTGATGACTTTTCGGATGATGATTATCCATAAGGACCTTCTTGCCCGTCTTCTGATCCACTAAAATCATGCTGTACTTCACGCCGTCAGGAAATTTCTCAAAATCTTCAACAGCGTAAATTTTCTGCTCCAAAACATAGCGTTCCTCATGAAGGTAATCTTTAAAGTAGTAGACCAATGTTGCCTTAGCCATCTATATGGTAATATATGACCATTGATGGTAAAAATCAACCATATTGATTCCTTCTCCTCCTAAAAATGGCCATTTTTGTGGTTCTCCAGGCTTTTGGAGAACCACGGGAGAATGAAATTTCATGGAGAACCATGCGGATAATTTGAGTTTGAAGTTGTAGAACCAAACGGAGAACAAGTTAGCATATTTTAATTTATGTAGTGATTTTAAAAGGTTATGCAGCTAAAGCCCACTCAGTGGCTGCAGTTCGAAGATTGGATACTTCTCTCCGCCATTCTTGATAGTAGTCGAACACCGGACTCTCAGGCTAAAATAAGTCTACAGGAGGTCCTTATGAAGGCCTTAAAAATATCTAAAGATGTTGTTACTTTGGCTGAATTTAAAAGCCAAGCCGCTAGTTTGCTTGAGCGGATTGGATCCTCATCCCAGCCCCTACTCATTACTCAAAACGGCAAGCCCGCTGGTGTACTTCTCTCGCCCGCTGAATTTGACAGAATTCAAGAGCAAGAATCGTCGCGCTTTGTAATTTCGGTCAATCGGGGCTTGCAAGATGCTGATAGCGGACTTGAAACAAACTTCAAAAATTTGGACTACGATTACTAAATGGAACCTGCGATATTTAATTTCTTGTAAGCGAGGTTAAATCCAGATATTTATGAAGAGTATAACAAACAAGGAGTTTTTATATGGGCAAAGGCGACAAACAAAGTAAAGAATCAAAGGGCAAAACAAAGTTAACAATAAAAGAAAAGCAAATTAAGAAAAAAGAAAAATTAGCTAAAAAAGGTAAGTAATCTTTAACAACCTGGTACGGACACCTGGGCAATCGCATTATCCGACTATTTTTTGGAAGTAAAAATAGTATGTTGGGAAATTTGCCTTTAAGATTAAACATGTCTAATGGAGCTGTTTGCAAAACCGTTTATTTTTAAGAGTGAACAAACAGTGCCTATGAACCACTTGAAAATTGGCCCGAACTTGGTCATTAAATAGCAGATTCAACAAAAATCTAGACCCAAATACGAGGTTTCCGAAAAAAATCATTAAATTGTCCAGGTCTCATTAGTTCCCCTGCTGCCATAGAAACAAACATAATTATTTTTCTGAAAAATGATTAGTTATAGTTGCCAATACGGGGATTTCAATAACTCATCAACGCGGGCACATTTAAATAATGTGGTAGGTCGCGCAATTCTCAGTTGAGAAGACAAAAATGTGCAGAAGTACTCGTAAAAATTCACACAGGGTGACTACCCATTCTTATTTCCATTTTTAGGACTTGGCCAATTTCTTAAAGTAGATAATAACATTTGGATCTAGTCTCATGGTCACCGACTCTTTGAGATTCATCAAATATTTTAGCTGAGCCTTCTTCATTTTTGAAAAATCGTATTCTTTTTTTATTCTAGACTCCAAATAATTGCATTCGTTCTTTTCTTGTAGCTTTTCGCGCCGATATAATTCTAATTTCAGTACCTGAGATGTCCTCGCAATGAGCTACCTGAAGAGATTTTCCGGAATTACTAAATCCCGCAGCAATTTACCTCAACTCACTATCTGAATTTTCAGGGTTGTAAAAAACTTCAAGCATTTTTTCAGGTGCGGAAACATCAACAAACGAGTGTTTATTGGGCAGATTGATCTTAAGTACTTTCTGAAAGGCTATAAATATCTGTAGCTTGTTCGTCGAAAAAATTAAGTTTTGGATTTCCCCTGGCCTCAACTCTTAATTATATATACTATTTGATATGTAATTTAATTAAAAAGCAAAGGAGTGCGGTTTGGAAAATACCTTATGGCTCAATCTGCCATCTAAAGATTTGGAATGTGCCAAATCCTTTTTTAAAAGGATTGGTTTTGAAATGAATAACAGGCACGATGCTCCTCATATGGTGAGTATGTTTGTCGGCTCCAATAAAGTTGTGATCACTATGTTGCCGATACGAACACTTCAACTGAAATCTTGATGTCTATTGGTGCCACATCTGAAAAAGAAGTGGATGATATAGTAAAAAGAGTAACAGAGGCAGGGGGAACTTTATATACAGAGCCAGCTCACAAAGACGGTTGGACGTATGGATGTGGGTTTGTAGATCCTGATGGACATCGGTGGAATGTACTCTATATGGACATGAACAAAATGCCTCAAAGTTAGGAGAAAGGTATATGAGCTATTCTAAAATAACAATAGAGACTGTTGTTTTGGCAGATATTACAGAGGTTTGGAAATTTTGGACTGACCCAGAACATATAACAAAGTGGAATTTTGCCTCCGAAAATTGGCACTGTCCTAAGGCAACTAACGATTTGAAAATTGGCGGAAAATATTCTGCAAGAATGGAAGCCAAGGATGGAAGTTTTGGATTCCATCTTGAAGCCACTTATGATGAGGTTGTTGATTTTAAAAAACTTACTTACACCATGGAAGATGGCCGAACAGCGATGACATATTTTCAACCAGTCGCTAAAGGAACAAACATAAAAACCGTTTTTGATGCTGAAAAAGAAAATTCCGTGGAAATGCAGAAGAATGGTTGGCAGGCCATATTAAATAATTTTAAGAAATATATTGAAGCGAGCACATAAACTGAAATTTTTAAGGTAAAAGTAACTGATTCTAGCAAACAGAAGTATTGGAGAATTATATGGGCAAAGTTAAGGTCGCAGCATTTACAGTTTCATTAGACGGATTTGGGGCGGGTTTGAATCAGAGCCTGAAAAATCCAATCGGAGACAGAGGGACAGAATTGCATCAGTGGATGTTCAAAACAAAAGTCTTTCAAAAAATGATTGGCAATTCCGGAGGAACAACAGACACTGATAATGAGTTTGCTGAAAAGTCTTTTCAAAATATCGGCGCATGGATTATGGGTCGTAATATGTTTAGCCCACATAGAGGATCTTGGGCTAATCAAGATTGGAAAGGTTGGTGGGGAGATAATCCCCCTTATCACGCTCCAGTATTTGTTCTCACTCATCATGAAAGGGAGCCTTTACATATGGAAGGCGGTACAACGTTTTACTTTGTCACCGATGGCATTGAGTCTGCCCTTGCTAAAGCAAAAGAGGCAGCAAAAGAAAAGGATGTTCGTATTGTTGGTGGAGTGTCCACAATTCAAAATTTTCTGAAGGCTGGTCTAATAGATGAAATGCACTTAGCCTATTCCCCAATCTTTCTTGGTTCAGGAGAAAACCTACTCTTAGGCGTAAATTTGCCAAAGTTGGGACTTAAATTAGCTCAAAAAGTTTTGACTGATGATGCCGTTCACATCGTTTTGGAAAAACAAAACTGAAGGAGACTTAATGTCATCAACAATATTACCAAGCATGAGATATCAGATCGAGATCCCGAAGGTCATATTTGGGGTTTTGGCGACTACAGTCCATGGGTTAAGAAATGAAAGGTAAGATTTTTAGATATTTTTTCAAAATAAATTAAATGAGGAGTTCTGATGAGGCACACCGGTGGATGTCATTGTGGCAAAGTGAGATTTGAAGTAGAGCTGAATATAAAAAAGGCCATTTCCTGTAATTGTTCAATTTGTATGAAACGTGGAAGTTTACTCGATTTTGTTCCAGAAGCAAACTTCAAGCTTCTTTCTGGAGAAAGCGATCTTAAAGATTATATGTTCAACAAAAAAGTGATCCATCATTTTTTTTGCACAAATTGCGGTATTCTTTCGTTTGGAAATGGAGTTACACCGGATGGAACGAAAATGGTGGCAATTAATTTAAGATGTCTTGATGGGGTTGATTTAAGTAAAATTAAAATACAAGAATATAATGGTAGAAGTATTTAAGACTATGTTCAAAATCACAGACATTACTGTGACCTCGGGAAGACATTCCAAAAAGGATTCGACTGCTTAATGTTGTTATAGATTTGCAGTTGTCTTCAGAAAAACTGCTGAAGTATTTGCGTTTCTATAAACTTGGAAGACACAAATTTTATTCGATTAGCCAGAAGATAAAAGCTTCACAAATTTGAACTACGATTACTACCAAGAAACAAAACGCATGAGGGCTACTCATATTGAAGAATATCTAGAAAGTTTCTTATACCCTCTTGACTTAAATAGGGTAAATGGGTATTATTCACATATGGGTATTCCAAAGAAAACTGTTAAAAAAATCGTAGAACTGGATGAACGAGGACGCATTACGCTCCCTAAAGACCTTCGTGAAGGCATTTCGTCTTTTGCCATTGAGGCGCAGCGGGATGGGTCATTACATCTTGTGCCTCAAAAAACTGTTTCTTTGGCCGAGGCCGAACTACTTGAAAGTCTTAAAAAATCAGTTTCTAAATTTAAAAAAGGACAAACCAAGAAGGTTCCCGCTGGCTGGATTGACTAACTGTGAGTCAGACCTCATTTGAACTGAGAATGACTTCAGAAGCCCAGTTGCAGATAGAACAAATCATGAAAGCCCCAGCTAAATTGGGTCTACAAAAACAACTAAAAAAGGGCCTTGGTCAGCTTTCAAGAAATCCACATCATCCCGGCTTGAATTCTCATCCCATGTCTTCTTTTGAGGTCGTTTATAAAGTTAAAGTTTTCAGTTCGTATGTTCAAAACAAAACACCACAAGCCCATCGAATACTGTGGGCTTATGGCCCTAAGCCACGTCAGATAACAATCTTGGCAGTTATACCACATTACTGATAGGGAAGTAGAATATTCCATATTCTACTTCCGGAACGATTCCTGAAAATAAAAAACACGATTAAGTGCGATGAACTCAATGCTGTATTGACGAGGGCATTCGTTGGCTCATGTATAAAGGTGATGAAATAAAGATGGGACGACAAATACAGTGGAGAATTAAAGCCTTTAGCCATATGGAAAATGTAGATGAAGATGAATTATTCTTCACAACACCTTTGCTTATATCAGAAGAAAATATTAAGAACGTTAAATCGGAAATTCTTCAATTGATCGATAAATTTTAACAACTTAAACAATACAGCTAGGCTAAATTAGTGAGCTTAGAATCTAAGTTAGGAATTTAAGTGGATAAACCCTCTTGAAAATCTGTCACTTCAGGATTCAAAAGTCTTTGTATTCCTATACGCAAAAAATGCGTGGTCTGTTAGTGCGCTGAATAATTCAATTATCAGATTCTTCATTTTAATGACATTTCATGTCTAGACTCTTAATAGAGTAAATCTATCAATATTAAATTTCTTATCAAACTCTTAAAATACCTCTAAGTAATCTTCTGAAAATTGTAAAATATTGTCATGTTTAAAAAATTCACTTGGCTTAATTCGACTTGAGGGGAATTTGTTTTGAACTACTTCTCCTTTGGAAGGCTGAAAGTTACTTTACCTTGATCGTCGAAAAAATTAAGTTTTGGATTTCCCCTGTCCTCAACTTTCAATTCAATACGTACATTTCCTTTTGAATCTTTAAGCTTTATAACAGAGGATTTATCATAGTCCCTACCAATCCTAAGACGTTCTGTCATAAGCAATCCCTGATCTTGTAATTTCTGAAAGGCAGCCTTTTGATCTTCTTTTCTGGGAAGTAGTGAGATTTCCTTTTGCTTATTTATTAGCTCATTGAGCGGCATGTTTTGGTCGTTCATTTTTAATCCGGAAAAATAACTCTCTTTCTTATCTTCCTCATGAATAAACTGAATAGTTTGATCTCCACGAAATTTATCGAATGTTAACGAGCCACCTTGGCCTTTACCTGTATTCCCATCGAAGACTAAGCCCCCGACTTCGTCTCCCTTTTCGTTAAAAAACATCATACCTGGTGGTCTTTGTCCTTTACGTTCGTGATAAGTGATCCCGTCCATAGTGCCTGGGTGCTGACGTGATTTATTGGATATAACCATTCTTATCTTTCCGTCATTTTCAACTATGTTTATTCTTTGAACATCAATTTCAACAAACTTATTACTTTTAACTACTACAAAAACATATATAAAGAGTACGCCACAAACTATAGTCATTAAACCTGAGTATATTTTTAAAAAACGAAGTTCTTTTTTTATTTTTTCCATTTCAATTTCCTAACATTGAAAACAGTTCGGGTCATCAAGCTAGCTTGAATTCGTTCAATTAATTGTGAAAACTTAAAGAAACATTTTTCCATATCACATTAATTGCGAATGGAAAAATTGCATTAATTTGTAGATTTAAGCTCACTTCTAGGTTTTATTGTTGACTATTATTTAAGCAATTGTGAAGAGAGTCTATTGAATGGGAGATGGATTATGAAAAAGGTCTTAGTTCTTTTAAATTTAATTTTATTTACTATGATACCAAATGTATGGGCCAACGACTGCCCAACTATTCGCAAAAGTAATGTATATAATATTAATCAAAAGCTTTTTACCATTGGAAGCGATTTTGATATCTTGATAAATGATCAATTTGCAGGGAAAGTTCTTCAAAAAATTTTTAAATGGAAATCTTTTGAACTTCGAAATGAAAATGGAGAATTGGTTGCAAAGGCCATTCAACGTATTTTCACTTTTGGTGTGAAAATTGATATTTACGATTGTTTGGAACGTCCTATTGGAAGTGTACAAGAAGACATTTTGAAATCTCTTCTTAAAATTCGAACAGTATATTCAATTTTTAATGGAAAAGATCAACTAGTTGGTCAGTCCAATAAATTAGAATGGTTTGGCACTGATATTACTTTTTACGATGCTTCAAAACGCCAAGTTTCCATGTTGTCCCGCCCCTATATAAACTTTTTTACGGATGAATGGGTTCTTTATCAAGGCAACTCACATCAAGTTGACCCTCGAATTATGTTTTTTGTAGCGGCTTATAAAACCTCAGTGGATAGGGATAGAGAGTCTGATGACGACGATAGTAGTTCCATTAAAAAATAGGTATTATAAGGAGTTCGATTCAAGTTCACTTGCCGGACACATTAAATCTTAATTTTATATTTTTTTAACATTAAAAATTCCATCAAAAACATTTTGAACGTCGTACCAGGTAAAATCTTGATCTTGGTTGGACTTTACACACTCAAATCCAACTTCAAATTCTTTTAATCTAACGGTAAGTGCTTTAGAATTTTCACCAAAATTAGTTTCATTGCTTATATTTAAACTCAATTTTTTGTTTTTTAAATCAGACTCCACAAACACCTTACTTCTTAGATTCTTCCAAGAACACATAGTTGCATTGGAAGCCATCTGTTGATTTCTTTGGCGAGAATCATATATCTCCCCGTTTATTACAAATTTTTTCACATCATTAAGGAGAAGTATTAGCTTTGTCTCGTTAACTACTTCTAAATTAAAATCGCGAGTGGTCTCTTTAATCTTTATAGCTTTTAAATGATTATAAGATTTCACAATAGGGGCAATGGTTTTTGGTGGAGCAGGTCTTTCTACAGGAGCAGGTCTTTCTACAGGAGCAGGTCTTTCTACAGGAGTGGGTCTTTCTACAGGAGTGGGTCTTTCTACAGGAGTGGGTCTTTCTACAGGAGTGGGTCTTTCTACAGGAGTGGGTCTTTCTACAGGAGCGGATCTTACCTCAGGAGCGGATCTTACCTCAGGAGCGGATCTTACCTCCGAATCTCTTTCATCATCATCATATCTGTATCTCATTGTGGATCTATTTCGTGAATTTCTGATACTGTTTGGGTCTGATGATACTGAGTTTGTATCTGATACAATGGGTTTATCTGAAATAATACTATTAAAGTATGTTTTTACATCATTGCATGTCGGGTCCACATCAACACTGCTTATCCATTGTACTTGATAGTCAACTTCTGCTTTACATGAAACACCTTGGTAATTCGACTTAAAGGTTTCACAATTACTTTTCATAACGGAAAGCTGTCGAATTTTTTCCGATTCTGTATAATGATATTCCTCTAAAATTCTTTTAGTATTTTCTGATTCAAAAACAATATCACTGTATTCCAGTACAAAATCCGAGCTACAGTTTTCATCTTCGCTATTGTCTGCTGAATGATCCTTTTTCGAACATGCATTGATAACCACAAGCAATAAACAAATAATTAGGACTCTAATTTTCAAATTTAACTCCATAAAAAAAATACACGGTTAATAAAAACATCGTCGGCCAAAGTCTTCTTAAAGCCGTTTAAATCGCTATTAACAACACTATAGCTAACTAAGCAATATGCGGTCCAAGCAAAGAGAATCAGGTCCATTGGGCTTTTGTCTCAATATAAAACTAGACTCAAGAAAATATTGACTACAGCCGTAGTTAGGAGAAATTTATGAAACAAATGCCAAGCCTCGGTAAGCAAGAAATGGATATTCTAAAGTATGTGAGTACCCACTCACCTATTACTGTCAGGGATGTCGCCCAGTTTTTTGAACTTGAAAAGAAATTAGCAGGAACATCAGTTTTAACAGTTATGGAGAGGCTAAGGAAAAAAGGCTTTCTAGGGCGTAGCAAAATCAATGGGGTTTTCCAATATTCCCCTAAGATAAAAACAGTTGATATTCTAAGTAGTAAGATTTCTGAGTTTGTTGAAAAAACTCTTGGGGGATCTGTTGGACCCTTATTTAACTATTTTATTTCCTCATTTAATTTAACTGAAGAAGAAGTTAAGAAACTCAAAGATTTAGCCATAAGACTAGAACAAAACAAGGATGGCCAAGGTGGATTATGATTTTCATATCCTTGACTATACTTGAATTTCAAAACTTTGTGTTTACAGGAACACCTGTACTTTTAATCAGTGGAGTGGCTCTGCGTGGAGCACTAAAAGTTGAAGAGCTTGAAAGAGTTATGAACTTAACACTCAGATAAAGATAAAAAGCATTGTACGGGGGGGAACTTCTACCAGAAAAAAAAGAGTTTTCTCATTTACCTTTTAATTTTCTAATTAGAAAATTTTGATCCGAGATTAAAATTTTTTCCTTTCTTATTGGGGTTTTACTGTAATAAGTAACCTTAAGGATAATTTTTCGTTGAGGTTCTTGACTTTAAGTAGGTAGCCAAACAATTCTCAATTTGAAATATTTCTTAATTGTTAGGAACAAAAAAGGAGACAGGAAATGAAGAGTTTATTTAATTTTTTAATAGTTACATTTTTATCAACTACCCTATTGGCTAATCCAATTCAGAGTTCAATAGAAGTTGATGATTCGAGAGTAAATAGTGATGATGTTGTTTCCATTGAGATCTACGGTGGAGAAAATTCAAAAGCTGAGAAACTCTATAAGTCGCTCAATAAAATAGAAGAACAAAGTGCAGATTCTATGGGTGAAAGAAATGGTTTTGCCAAACAAGGAAAAGCAATTACTTGTATTGTGGAAAACGACTCTAAAGTTACCAACTTATATTCTTGCTATATTAAAATTAGCACTTCTGGCGATTCTCTAGAACCTTCGTTTTAACCCATCGGGGACTCCAATTCCTCGTTCCGGACGCATGAAGTCTAATATTAAAAACTAAAATTAATCTATCAGATCAGCAGCTTGTAATTGTTTGTAGCTCTTACAAGCCTAGTAATACCAAATTTTTACTATACTCTCCTATAAAGAAGAGTATGTTCCTGTTCGTCAAAGGGGGTGAGTAGACAAAGAGGAAGTAAATATGAAGTCAAAATTATTAATATTTTTAGGATCTTTTTTCCTTAGCACAACTGGATCAGCAGCACTATTTCACAACACAAAATACCCTGACATTCAATTTAGATACGGAAGAACCTTTGATAATATTTGTGCAGCTCAAGCTAAAACTGTTATTAAACCTGAATGGTTGACCGAGCTAACTACAAAACTACCAAAACTCCAAACTGAGTGGAACAAAAACGGTGAAGATTTACTATTAGAAGTTTACAATATTTTTGGCAAAAGCTTTTTGCGCACTGAAATGATTGTTACTGTTTTTACATGCCAAAAATTTCCTTCCATGAGCCAACCCTTATTAATAAAAATCTCGTGGTTTCTTAATAGTTCATCCAACAATAATCCTCAGCCCGATCATGTTTTTGTAGGTTTAACCTTCCACGAGCTACTTCACACTTATATTTATGAAAATTTTTCTAGTCAGTGGCCAACGGGTTTATTAAAAAAATATAAAGATGAACCCGATGTTGTCTTGTCACATCTTCATCAAGTGGCTTTGCAAAAATATATATATATTAAACTCAAAAGGGAAAACGAGTTAAAAGACATAATAAAATTTGACCAAAGTTTAGGAAAAAACTATCACCGTGCCTGGGAAATTGTAAACGAAATAGAAGGTTATAAGCCATTTATCGATGAACTCAAAGAACTTAATGAACTTAAAAAATACAATTTCTTTCAAAAATAATTACCTTCTACTTCTTGGTAGTTGTTGGTTACAGTTGGTCGGCCAAATTTCTTTCATGCCACTAACATCTTTATCCACATAACTTACTGCTAAAACGAGAGTCCCTTCTTCAAAGGTAGTATTACAAATCCTATCCTCTTTAATGGGTCTTCGCTGAAAAGGGTTTTTATGTGTTTGTTTGTCTTCTTTGCTTCGAGTGTGTCTATCTCTTTCTTGATAATAACTATATTCGTTGCTGTCGTCTTCGTTTCTTCCACACACATGGGTAAATTTATAATCTATCATTTGTACACCCTTATTCACTTCTGTTGTTAAAAGGGCGGGAGCTGTATCAATTGTAAAACGAATACTAGGTCTTTTTTCTTTAACTTCAACATTGTTCAATAACTCATCAGAAACTTCACTAAAAATAGAGTACACAGCTCTTATACCATCAACAAACAAGCTCATGGGGTCGCGCTTAGCAGAAGAACAAGTCTGACGGTTAAATGCAGTTCCAACAATATGATTTAATTTCTTTACAATTTTTTGTTGGTCTCTCTCGGCTATCTGTCTTACAGAAAACAATTCAACATCTTGTTTTTTTTCGGTAAAGGTTTCTAGCTTGTCACTAATCACCTTACCTTCACAATTAAAACGACGGACATATTGACGAGTTCTTGCTAATCGAATTTCCTTCATCTGAAGCACATTATTATCAGGGATTGAGAAATCATCTTGTTTTGCACAGGCTAGTTGTTTTACTTTTTCGACCTCCACATATTCAATTTCTTTCTTTTTGTCACAGGCAGATAAACCTATAATACTTACAAGGCCGGTGACAATTAACGTACTTTTTCTCATTTTCTTTCCTCTTTGTATAGAGTTCAGCATTTGCTTGTAATATAAAGCACTTCCTATGCCAGTTTTAATCTTGTTGACCTTTTACTGGTGAATTCTTAAAACCCTCTTTATGTCTTTTTTAATCCGTTACCTGTTGTTGACCTCAATTTTAGTTTTTACTTCCACTCATCTTGTTTGGGCAAGTTGCAATCATGAACTGGAAACTGAGAGAGCTAGTGAAAATGTTAAAGCCTGGCCACCCAATGCACCGTTAGTAGAAGTTCTAGAAGAAGAGCTTAAAAAAAATTGTGACAATGAATCTTGTGATCAAGAAGCCATAACAAAATCTATTTTCTCTGTTCTTAAAAATGACAATGTAAAAGCTTATGCCGCAATAACGTCTGTTATGGTAGGTTCCTCGTCACTTGTGGCTTTCCTTTCTACTTTGGTAAGCAAGGACCACCCTGCCTTGGCTTATTTTATGGCAACTTTTCTAAGCCAAATCACCAGTCTTGGTGTCTTTGTAGTTGGTGCTCCAATTTGGGAACCTTTGCAGTCAAAAATCAGAGCCTATGCCTATCGTATGACAGGCAATCATCAAAAAAATGTACAAACCCATAATTTTTTAGAAAAACAATATTTCACAACAAATGTTGCTCTCTCGCTAAACGAACAAATGTCTAGAAATGTTATTAAGGATTATATTAAAACTCTTACTCAAACTCTTTATTTTGCAAAACGAGCATCTCATGAAGGAGACAACGATTATATAACTTCACAAATTGCCGAACTTGCCGTGCGACTGCATTTCCTTTATCCCGATGTGAATCCTACCAGTAAAATTGTTGTAAATGCCGTTCATGCGGGTTTTACTGATTTTATTCAAGATCCAGAGTCTTACATAGACTTTGTTTTGATTAAAATTAGAGATTTAGATCCTATAAATGACTACACTGAAACTATTCACACATGGCTAGTTAGTAACTAGAAATGTGAGCTTTTATATTAACAACAGTTCGTTGCTGCTGAATTTCCTTCAGCTTTAGTCTCGGCAAAGGGAGCATTAACACCACAGCCTTCGTAAATCCCGTAGTGAAAGGCCCAGTTTCCTATAAATTCAAAGTTTTCTTTGTATCTGGTGTCATGTAACATTCTATAAGAATTGCCACAGACGGAAGCTACTTTGCCTTTGTAGAATGTATGGTGGTTGTCTAGGATAAACACTTGCTCTTGTTCTTTGACTCCTCCCTTGTATATTACAGCTTGTCCATAATCTTCGCAGTGGGTTTCCAGCTGAGATATTTTAAAAAGCCTATATGTTACAGAATAAAATTCGAATCCAGATAACTTTTCCTGAAGTTTTGGATTATTAATAGAAATCCGAGAGGTTTCAACAACACGCGGGTCAGTAAATCCCACTTTTTTAGCTAAATTTTCGAAATCATTCCAATACATAGCCCCGCCTAAACACTCACCCCAAATTTCAGAATCATTGGTTAAGGTCTGTGGTAATCTACGGCTACAATAAACATCCGAAAAATAAAATTCCCCACCTTCTTTTAATAAACTAAAAGCTTCTTTAAGAACAGATTCTTTATCGGGAACCAAATTCACAACACAGTTAGATACAATAAGATCAAAGTCATTTTCCTTTAACCCCGCGGCTCTTAAGTTTTGGATGTCACCCTCAATAAATTCGACATTACTTTTTTTGTATCCAAAGTTCTCTTTGTGAAAATCTAAGTATTTTTTAGCAACAGCCAGCTGTTCCGGAGTCATATCCACTCCAACAACATAACCATTTTCACCGACTATTTGTGAGAGCAAATAACAATCCCTTCCGGACCCACTACCAAGATCCAATACTTTTAGGGCTTCTAAATGGGTGGGTATTGTCAATCCACAGCCATAATATTTTGTCATAACTTCATCATGAATTTTTCCTAAAGCCTTTTTTATGTGTTTAGGATAATCCACATTTGTGCAGCAGGCGTTGGTTTTGAGATCTTCAGAAGTTTTAAGTGTTTTGCCGTAATAATCTTTAACTTGTGTTTTAATAGTATCTTGATCCACGAGGACTCCCCTGTTTTACTTGCTCAATTTTGAGGGTAGAATATTGTAATATAAAATATTTTTCTACTTTTTTATGGGATGTCTATGCGTCAATTTTCTGTTATTTTACCTACTCATAACGAGATGAATTCAAATCTATTTAAAGAAATTTTATCGCGTCTATGCCAATACAACAACTTTGAATTGATAATAGTTAATTATGGTGCAGAGGATAATCAAATAAACTTGTTAAAAAGTTATCCAGTTAAGCTCGTTCATTCTTTTTCACATCTAAGAGCCACTCGCCTAAACCAGGGCATTCAACAAGCCTCTAATGATTGGATCTTACTTCACCATCCAAGAAGCCTATTAGACCCTGAGGGATTAAATTTTATTTCTAATAGCGACCTTCTACCTAAGTGGGGATCTTTTTCTCACAGTTTTGATGATTCCCACCCCATATTGAAGTTTACATCTTGGTACTCCAATTACATTCGTGGTGACCGACGCGGAATTTATTATTTGGACCATTGTTTATTTTTTAATAAAAAACTTTTAGCTCCAGAAGATATAACTCCTGTCCCAGAGCTTTCTATTTTTGAAGATACTGAGCTTTGTTTAAAGCTCAAAAAATTATCCCCACCACAAAGACTCCCATTTAACTCTACAACTTCCAGCATTCGGTTTAAGAAAAATGGCTACTTATATCAATCTTTGTTAAATCAGATTATGAAAGTCGGTTACCACCTTGGAGTTCCAGATGAAACTATGAACCGAATCTATGAAAAGGGTTTATCTTTGAACTCCAAGTATTAACTTCAAGCAATAAACCCAGAACCCAAATGCGCCATGCTTATGTAAAAATTCTATTATAATTAATAGTTATAACTCGACAGCAGTGCTAGATTATCTTATATTTATACATAATTTCATATACTTATGTGGTTTGGCAGTTTTGGGAGCTAATTTTGCTTAAGTGATGGGTTGTAGGAAGGTAGGTGAGATGAAATTAGTAAGAATATTTTTGGTTGCATTAGTTTTGTTGGTATTCTCATTTCTCCTTCCCACCGCAGAGGCCATTGAGTTAACAAATATAAGTGATAATGTAGTTAATGATTTACAAACTAATTTTAAGTTGGGCTCAGTTCCCAATGAGAAAAACTTGTTAAAATCCGATTGGAACTGCCAACTGTATGGCATGAGGTCTCGCTTGCAATCTACAAAGAAAAATAATTTTTATAAATTTAAATTAAGTGAAAAAAAGATAGCTAACTCAGGCTCACAAGTTATCAAAGTATACAATAAAACAGAGCATGGTTTAGTTGGAAATACAGGTCCATTGCAAGAGGAAGTTCGCATTGCACCCAATGGTAGCTTGATGGGCGAAATCTCAATTACGGCCTCATCCTTAAACGCTCAAATGCTAGATAAAGCAGCAAAAATAAAGAGCCTTTCTCAGGCTGGTAACGAAGTCATCGCTTACTCAGTGTGTAATTAAGCGAATTCTTGGAGAATCTCTAAGTTTTTGTTATCTCTATCCCGGTATCCAACGGGAGTATAAATGAAAAAAAGCAATAAAATTCTAATTGGGGCGCTAATCCCAATAGTGTTAATATTTATTTACTTTTATCCACGATTCCTTATTGATTGGTTGGGTAAGTCTAACCCCTGGACCAGTTACTTATATCAGTACACCTTTGGGCTCATCTTTTTTAGCTTAGGAATTTTATTAATCTTAAGAACTAAAGCCTGTCAGTTGGGTCGCGGTCGAGATAGCTTGTGGTTTAAAATCCTAATTGCTGGTTTTTTCTTCTTTGCCTCCTTCCATGGCTTTTGGATTTTTATGTCTTTAGCATGGCCAGTAAAGGGGTAAGCGATGAATTATGGAATAGAGCTCTCAAATCAATCTGCAATTATTATCGGTGTTGTTGCCGTCTTTTATGTCATAGTCATTACAGTTTTTGGTGGCTACTTTGCGCGCTTTAACAAAAATATAAATGATTTCTTTTATAGTGGTCAGCGCTTTTCTTGGTGGTTGCCTGCTGCAAGTATGATCGCTACGGGGATTGGCTCTTATTCCTACTTAAAATACTCTGAACAAGGTTTTAATTCGGGTATGAGCAGCACCATGACCTATATGAATGATTGGTTTATTTTGCCTTTCTTTATTTTTGGTTGGCTTCCCATTATTTATTTTTCTCGAATTAAATCCATCCCTGAATATTTTGAGAGAAGATTTAATCGTACTGCTAGATATATAAGTCTCGTTATTATTATGGCCTATATGTTTTTCTACATTGGTTATAATCTCTATACCATTGGCGTCGCAATGGAAGGCATGTTTGGCTTTCCGCAAATGTATTCCGTTCCCTTACTTTCCATTTTCTTAGGGGCCTATGTCACCTTTGGTGGACAAACTGCAGTTATTTTTACAGATTTATTTCAAGGAATAATGCTTTACATAGCCGGAGGGATCGCTATTTTTGCTGGTATTTATGCCCTTGGCGGACTTACCGAGTGGTGGGAATGGTTACCCATTAGCCATCGTCTTCCTTTAGTTCATTTAACAGACAATCCAAAATTTAATACTGCTGGATTATTTTGGGGAGAAGCTTTAGCTGGAAGTATCGCATTTACTTTTATGAACCAAGGTTTCATTATGCGCTATCTTACAATTAAAAGCGTAGATGAAGGTCGCAAGGCTGGTTTTTTTAATGTTTTAATTACCCTCCCGTTGTCTGCTGTCATTGTGGGTGCCGTTGGTTGGATTGGTCGCTCTTTAATAAATAAACAAAATGCATTAGGCCACGCCTTAGAAGGTTACAACTTTATTGAAATTGATAATACGTTCCATACATTTATTATTATTTGCTGGGAAACTGTTCATCAAAATCCATGGATTTTCGGTTTTATAGTTGCCGCACTTATGGCTGCATTAATGTCTACCATCGATACTCTTATTAATGCCTGTGCAGCCATTGGCATTTATGATTTGTACAAACCACTGGTTAAGCCAGAGGCTACAGATGAACATTATTTGAAAGCGGCTCGATGGGCCTCAATCATAACAACAGTCATTGGAACTTTACTTGTGATTTGGTTTAATCAACAAGAAGGTAGTTTGATGTCCATTCACTATAAAGGAATTATGATTATTATCCCTTCAATAGTTACAACCATTTTCCTAGGGGCATTTTGGCGAAAATTTACTCCCACCGCCGCGTGCGTTTCTATGGTAATGGGCTCTGCAATCACCATGATTACTGTCTGGTATCCTTCGGTAATTGATGGTTTGGCAAGATTTGTGTCGGGTCCAGAAAATGGGGTTTACATTTATCTTCGAGCCCTTTTTGGTATGTGCGTGACTGGGGTTATTGGTATTGCCATTTCATTTATAACTCAACCTAAAAAGGATGAGGACATTGTAGGACTCACCATAGATACCATTGATGAGTCTATGAAAATTTATAAAGGTGGAGAGCCCAACTTTGAATTGGGAGAGAAAATATTAAAATTAAAAGTGAGTTTAAATGAGACTTTGTCCTATAATAAAATTCAGCTTTCACCCAACAATATGAATATTCTCAAAGCTAAAGATGGTGATTTAACATACATAGCTGATTCGCGCTGGTTTTTAGGTGGGCTCCGCTCTGAACATGTTAAAGCTTTTGAAAATAAAGAATTAAAAGACGATGAAATCCTAATGTCTACACCTACCAAGGACAGTGCTTACCTTCTTGATGGAAAGACAGTAGATGTTGAGAAAATTTTCTAGTTTTATTCTTCAGCTTTGTTTTTATTTAGAAAAAATATTCTTCTAACCTAGAGTTTTTGCGGCGATGCGCAAAAAGCTTAGTCTTATTAAAGTTTAAAGTTGCCTGAACAATCAGACATGACTAGATTGGCCAACGGAGAGTTGGCTGAGCGGTTGAAAGCACCGGTCTTGAAAACCGGCAGACGTTCACGCGTCTCGAGGGTTCGAATCCCTCACTCTCCGCCATTGTGCCAGGTTCCGAATCCGGGTCACAGCATGTCATATTCTAAGGCTCTACTCCAAAGACTGGGGCAGGCATTCCTCCCCGATAACTCCAGCACCGGTTAAGCTCTGAGTTGTAACCTTTGATCTAGGGTATAAATGAGTCAAGTGATCAATTGGCGGGCTTCAGTGGGAAGTGACCTTGAGGACAGGGCTTAACACTCCCTGAGTAGGCATCAAAGCAGTCACCATGCTCATTGGAAATTGCATGAAACTGAAGATGGCGTCCGTTGTCCATGAAAGTTCCGTGTTTAGGAAAAAAATGGGTTGGCTCTCTTAAATTTCGTGGTTCTTCTAAATCACCAATGCCGGCTATATAAATGTGTCTGCCATTCTTTAACATTTTTCCTATTTTAAGAAGTCTATCATTGCAATTGGATTCGCCTAAACGATTTGTTTGTACCACAGGGAGAACTGTTTTCTCTTC
>JACKAN010000004.1 GCA_020635055.1 Pseudobdellovibrionaceae bacterium | reverse complement strand
GAAAACCCAGACTTTTTATTATTTTTGTCTTCTTTAATTAAATTCCTGAGACCTTTTCTGGTTAGGCAAAAATAAACCCTTTTTTGTGTTAAAACGCTGTTTAAAATTGATGTGACTGCCCCGTGAACGGGGTCCTTACAATTCGAATATTCGAACTTTAAAGCTTCCCATTCATCACCTTTTTTATTAGGTAAAAAAGAGGTATAAGTTAAAATAACCATATCTTCTTTAGTTTCTTCTATTATTTTATTAATCCCAAAACCTTTCATTTTTTTATCTCCTTTAAATGTGTGTAATTATAGTTTAACACATCTAAAAACAAATCTTCAGAATTTTGGGAAAAAATTGAAAAAAATCGACGATAGCTACTGCGGCTTCGGCGCCAAGCCCAGAGCTTGCCACATGCAACGAGTTCTGTCAGCAAAAAGTGCAATTATTTTCAAACTTTCTTGTGTACTGCCTCTAATTTCGAGTAGAGACCCCTTCTTGGGTGAGGAAGACTGCTTCAATCTGCTATAATAATAGTATGCACTGGAAAACAGATTGCACGACTAAACTATACTAAAACGAATACTAAAAACTACTAAACACATGAAATTATTAACCTTTTTACGACGTAAGGAGAAAATAGTCGTGATTTATATATCAATAAAAAATGAAAAAGAAGATTACTGGAGCCGTTTAAACGCTGAAGAAAAAGAGTGGCTTAAAAACTTTAATTTAGCTTGCCGTGGTTACTCCAAAAAACAAACGCTTTTAAATTTTTCAGAGAAATTAAAAAAAGAAATAGACCGCTCTAAATACTTAGAGAGACAGAAAAAACAATATTTTAAACAATTTGAAGACAATAAAAATTTAACGGCCAAACCAACTGAAAAAGAGTTTGACCCACAAATTTTAAATTAAAAAGGAGAATAAAATGGACGTAAAATCAATAAAGTTAAAAATGAGCGTGGCTAATATAAGACAAAAAATTAAAGAAGCTGCGGAAATGGGTGTGAATAACACTTATCTAACCACAGAGCCAGAAGTCGCCACAGAAATTCAATCGATTTTAATTAAAAATGGATTTTTAGCGCAGTATCAGCCGCTATTTTCAGCGACGGGTATGGCCGTTTTTTATGTGTCTTGGCCAAAAATTATTCTTCATTAAAAAATTTTAGGGGAAGGAGGCTTCCCTTTTCTTTGACACACACACTTATCATTCGCAGGTTCAAGTCCTGCCACCCCATCCAATTTTAAACCTGCCTAGCGCGGGTTTTTTGTTTTTCTGAACTATTTTAATAATTATAACAACTTAAGGTTCTACGGTTCTACGGTTCTACGGTTCTACGGTTCTACGGTTCTACGGTTCTACGGTTCTACGGTTCTAACTTTGAACCCAAATCGGTGGAAATGGTGAATCAAAATCAATAATGTCCGATTTATTTCGGCTTTTTTTTGGTCTATTGTGTAAACAAAATATGTTTACCGGTTTTTTTCCATAAAAGTTTTCACCTCATTCCTGGTGAGTGAACTTTAGACTGTGCGAGCTCACCGTCTGGGCGCAGTCCTCCATTTACGTCGGAGAAGACGTCTTCTTGGAGTGATCTTAGTTGGCAGCAGAAGCCTGTTAAAGGCTTCTTGTCGCAGGTTCGATCCCAATCTTTTCTTTCCAAAATTCAACATTAATTGCGTCCTTTTGTTAGTTAGATTGTCAAAGACCGAACTTCCTTTCGACGGACTTAGTTTTTTATGCCGTCGAGTAGTAGGCAGGGACTGTTTCCGGCTTAAACCTGCATGCCTCTCGTAGTGCTTGAACCTCCTTGTAGGCCCACTTTGGGATCTTCATTAAGGTATAGGCTGAAGTCTTAATAATATGCCCGGGAATAAGTATAAGATTGTTTCTTAATTTTTTTGAGTAATGGGGTTTATCGGGCTGTAAGAGTATAGCTACCCAGCGAAGAAGATTATGAGCAATCTGTGCAATTAACCCGTAGGCATGATTGGCCATCAACTTTTGGCAAGGGTAGTTTTTTAACCTAAAATTGTATTTCTCCTCACGAATAAAATTCTCCGCATTCCCTCTTTTCTGGTGGAACTCAAATATTTGCTGGATACTCCAGTAACGTTGTTGGCCTTGCAGTTCATTGTGAAGTTTGTCTGTATTTAATGGAATGTTACTCACTACAGCGTAATACTCCCAAGGCTCTTCTTCCATAAAGCCATCCATAAATAAACCCTTTTGTTCTTCTAATTTTTTCTTCTTTTTTTCTAACTTGTCGGACCAAGTTCTTTTTATAACTATGGGAAAAACAAGCCTTGCCTCTTCTTTTTGCGACCAAGCTGGAGTCCACAAGATTCGCCTACTTCAATTCGAGGTAACTTCTGACCCCTCTTGTTTGCCTTTTCTTTTTCCTCTTCTGAGTAAAGCCAAGGCTGCCAATTTATTCCTTGTTTTTTCATCTGCGACTTCCAGCGCGTTACACCATCATGAGCGGTAATGCTAAAGTGAACACCCTTAGCTAAAAGTTCCTTAATTATTTCTTGAATGCAATAGGCACTGTCTGCACGGAAAAAATCGTAAAACTTGTACTTGCGCTTTATTTGGCTCTGATCATTTAAAAATACATTCTGGATAAGCTCTATGGCGTTCACACCACTTTTAGTGTTGCCTGGGCGCAATTGATAACTTTTCTTCCTCACATAGGTTTGCAAATAATTCGTGATTGTCAAAAATTATTACGCCGCCTTAACTAATTGGCATTAGCAGAAAGCATGGAGCACCTTTCATTTGAATTATGTAGGCATGATACTTGCTATATCTGCCTATAATAATTCAGAGAAAGAATTAATACAGACTTTTGCAAGTTTATACCCGGAACATTTATGTTGGTTTATTGATAATTATGAAGGAGTTACTACTAAATCGAATCTGTTTCTACTATTTAATTTTCTTTGTTGTCAGCTCAACGGTAAATATTTCCTTTGCGGCAAGGTCAGATTGCGATTTAGTTTTCATTATACCAAATGAAGAATCGTCAAAAAGTATTATTATAAAGGCGAAAGCATCCAATGACATTTTTGAGAAAAATGAGATCAACATTGATGGAATAAGATATGAGTCGTTTCAACGAGTATCTATTGCTGACAAAAAGGCTGTAGAAGAACTCAAGATAGCTGTGTTTTTAAATCAATTTTATGTTCTTGCATATAAGGCTCTATCTATCGAGGCTATAGGTCAGTACAGATTGATCCTTAGTTCCGATGGTTTAGCACTCAAACTGGTCCGTGAAGATTACCAAACAACTCTTGTTTTTGGAAAAAGGAAAAATCGAAAGAAAGAAGCACAATTGGAAAGTCTTAGGAAAATTGCTTTTGTTATAAAAGCTTTTTTAGTGGATAGTTATGTTGGCTACCCAAATGTGTTACTTCAGAACGAGCGACTTTTGGTTAAGCTTGATGGTAGTCAGATAAGAGACCCAAAAATGTCTGAACCGATTAATATGAGTGATTTTTTCACATCTCTGGATCGCAATGGAGTCACTACAGATCTGTATCCACAACTTAGAGAATTGATTTCTAAAATTCCATTAGGTGAGATAAAAAAATTACTTCTTTCTCTGGATTTACCACTTTATTTAGTGGATAGAATTGCACAGAGACAAAATCAGGTTTTAGAAGCCCTTGATTATGAAAATGAAATTTACCTTGGCGACTCAATTAAGACAGTATTGAGAAGCAGAGAATACTTCAATAAGTCTCGACAGCGAATGGAACTTGAGCCTATTGAGTGGATTCGAAAACGAGTTCGCTCTCGTTTTGAGGCAGATTTTGTGCGAAACACAAATTTTAAAAGTTTTGAAGAATACAAAGTTTATGTCATGCAATTTCCAGAATACAGAAAATTGATTGAAGATTTTCAAAAGCATGCACTTTTACGAATTGATAGACACCAAGTTCGACGATCTTCAATAGTTCTGGAAGGATTCAAAACACTTTTTCAGACTGGAACAAGTTCAGTGAGTAATGCAAATGAGTATGTTTCTCAGAGGATTTCAGTGGAAGCACAAGGGTTTGGGATGAGTAATGATGAATTTATAAATATCCTTCCTGTAAACTTGCATCCAAAATCGGCTTTTCTAGTTCATCTTGAAAACGACAGGAACGGAGAAATACATTATGGCTCTGATCATTACTATATCTCTTTAGAAAAAATTTTGAAAGATCCGCAAGCTCCAGTGATAACTTTTACCTTGGGCGACTCAAAAGATGAATCCTATCGATGGTATTCTCGGCCAGTTCTTGCCGAGGATTTCTATTATTTTGCCGCACCCTTCATCCATGATGCCCGAACTCGATTGAGAGATAAAGGGTTTATGTCTATTAATTACCGAACCAATGATTACTTTGGACATTTTCGCGCTGTTTTACCAAATTTTTTAGGCAATTTAGAAGAAAGATTTAATATCTTTTTAAGGAGTGAATTTGATGTACGTGAGCCATCAGAGAACCCCACTGTTTATACAGAAGCGCAAATTTATGGCTTTCTAGGTATTGGTCATGTGCAACATATTGCTTTTGAAAAAGAAGCTGTTCTTTCGAAACAATTAGAAGATGTCTATCATCAACTTGGTGTAGAAGTTATAAGATATTAATTGTTAGAATTGAATCCATATAATTGTGAAATATTCTTGGGCTTTTACTCAGATATTGTGTTATAAGCTATTTGAAAAATAGTAGTCTTAAAGGAGGCACAAATGAGCCAAACTAAAATCATGACGAATGAAACTCATAGCTTGGTTTTTGGCTATGTAGCATGGATATTTGGTTTTATGGGAGCTCATAGATTCTACTATGGTCGGCCTATTTCAGGAACCATATATTTTTGCACCTTAGGGCTACTTGGAGTGGGATGGATAGTTGATTTGTTTTTAATTCCCTCTATGGACCGCGAAGCTGACTATCAATACAAAGATGGTCACATAGATTACAATATTGCTTGGTTACTGCTAATTTTTTTAGGTTACTTTGGTATTCACCGCCTTTATATGGGCAAAATATTAACAGGCATATTATGGATGATCACTGGCGGTATGTTTGGCTTGGGGTGGCTTTATGACTTATGGACCCTCAATGAGCAAATAGATGAAATCAATAGCCTTAACTCTTCCTTGATCAATAGGTGACCGTCTTTTACAAAAATTGACGGTCACTTTTACACCTTTTTTATTAGCGAAAAATTCTTTGGAAAAAGCTTCCAACATCTAGTGTTGGATTTATCGGAATCGGTACCGGAGTTACTCCCTCTTTACGTCCCTCTCCAATATTAGAACTACCCTTATTTTCAGCTAATCCAGCAAAATACTCCATAAACTCTTGTTCACTCACGCTTTCATCATTTATTGCATAGGTATTTGTTATCTTCCCATCAGCACCTACAACAGAAGCAACATCTCCAATGGCAGAGAAGTCAGCAAAAACATAGGTAATGGTTGCCGTCGAACGACTCCTATTTTCTGAGTTGACCACTTGAGCTTCCATGTGAGTAGTTACAACTCCCTTATCCAAATGGTCAATCTGTCCCTTTAAATCGGCTTTCATTTGACTACCAGATTGTGATCCCTGACCAGAAACAGTTGCTTTAAAGTTGGCACTCTTAATTCGTGAGATGCTCACAAGGTTTTGATCTTGAACGATAAGTTCTAAAGAAAATCCACCAGAAATAGATCCTGTTTGCCGATTCACACTTAGCTGGCCATTCATTTTAAGATCCATAGGACAATCTTGACCATTAACATTAAAATAAACACCGTCTTCAAAACGACTTAAAAGATTATCCCCATTTGCCGGCTGATTTGGCTCAAGTAGGTCATCCAAATTGTTTGAAAATTGGCATTGATCCATAGATCTTTCGATATAACCTACCTTTTCACTTCTTGGAACTCTTGGAGCTATAGCCACTTGATATCTGATATTATGAACGGAAACTAAAGATTGAATTTGAGTTTGACTCTTGCTTTTATTATTAGCTTTCGATGCCGCCGTCCCCACATCATTCACCGACTGAGAAAACTCTTTAAGATTTGTTTTTTGTTGATCTGTTAATGGAATTCGTTTTTCCCCAGAATTTCCTGAACCTGAGTCTGAAGAACAGGCTCCAAGTGCTAATGTAAGTACTATTGCTGCATATATATTTAAATTCATTTCCCCCCCTTATTTGAGTAATGATATTTGGCAATATAAAACTCTAGCATAAGTTATTCTCACTTCCACTTTTTTCTGAAAAGTGTCAAAATTAAATACTCGAGGCCTATACTTAACAACTCCTTAAGGAATTTGCCTATGTCTAAGAATGAAAATTTTTTCTCACAAGATTTTGAGCGTGAATACTTTGATTATTATTTTTTCAACGAAAAAACACAAACTTTTGAAGATTATAGCTCCTCTTGGAGTCAATTGAGTTATATTCCTCAATTAGTTAAAGAAGTCTCTATTCTTCCACAGAAAATATCAACAGTTCTTGTGCTTGGTGCTGGTTCCGGCGAAGCTCTTAATTATTTAAATTTAAATAACTTCAAGTCAAAAGGAATAGAAATTAGCCAACATGCGAAGGAACGTTGTTTAAAAGAAGTGAGTAGAAATATCCTATGGGGTTCTATCACAAAGGTTTATCCTGAAATATATAATCAAGGACAAACTTTCCATCTTATTTTTAGCAGTTGCCTTCAATATTTAAACACTACACAGATCAACTCATTGTTACCATTAATTAAAAACAGTTGTCATTTTTTTTCACACTTTGGCGGCTTTAAAGGCTTTGGTGAAAATGAATTGGATCCCAAATTAAAAACTCTTCAACCCTATAAATGGTGGACAGAGTTATTTTTATCTTATGGCTTCATAGCCACACACTCTCCCTACCTGTGGAAAACTTATAGCGAGCAGACTCAAGATAATTTAGTCAACACAGATTAAAATTTGTTTAATATTTTAAGTTTAATTGCAATGCATATATTCCGAAAAATCCGGATCCGAAAAAGTAGACTGTCGCCTTTTTTATTTGATAAAGGTAACTCTTGTGCAAGTTTCCCCACGGGACAAATATTTTAATTCAAATGCGCTTTGTGCATAACTTGTTTCTTGCAATTTTAATTCCCGTAAAACATTAAATCCCCAAATTTCACTGAGTTGGAATTTGGCTTCTTCAATAGTTCTAGATAAATTAGACGCCATCTCCAAAATACCTCCCTTAATAATTTTTGTTTTCAATACTTTCATAAAAGGCATATTGTGAAATCTTTTATTGGCTTGCATTTTTTTAGGGTAGGGGTTGGGATAATTAATAAAACAATGACTCAAACTTTCTTTATCAATGAAATGTACTATAAAATTAATAGCATTGGCATGGACGGGGAATAGGTTTTGAGGCTTCCCAAGATCTTCGTATTTTTTTACAAATTTTCTATATTTTTCTTTAGTTTTTTCAACCGCAATTATCGCTTGGTCTGGATGGTTTTGCGCCCATCGAATGGCAAAATCACCTGTACCGGCGCCTATTTCCAGCGCAAAAGGTTTATTAAGATTTTTTGTAAAACTAAAATCACCTGTGGGCAAGGGAACTTGATCTGAATTAAAAACCCGCATGCAACCTTTCACTTTTCTCCTAATCCAACTCTTTGAATCGATAACCTACACCTCGAACTGTTTCTATTAAATGCCCAATAGAACCTAATTTTTTTCTCAATCCAACCATCTGAAAATCAATGGATCTGTCCGTAACTGCATAATTATCACCATGAATAGCATCAACAATTTGCGTGCGTGTAAAAACCCAACCAGGTCTTTTTGCCAAAAAATAAATAATCTGAAATTCCGAATTTGTTAAATCCACCAATTGACCATTTATTTTTAACTCATGACGACCCTTATGAAGGAACAAGCCTGCCCGCTCAATAACACTGTCGTCGTTAACGGGTGTAAATTTATCTCTTCTAATTACCGCCCTAACTCGAGCCATTAAAACCTTTGGACTAAATGGTTTTGAAACGTAATCATCAGCGCCCAACTCAAGACCGAGCACAACATCTTTTTCCTCTCCCTTAGCTGTCACCATAATAATTGGGACCTGTCGCTTGAAGGAAGAGTCTTTAACTCTTCTACATATTTCCAATCCATCGACTCCTGGCAACATAAGATCGAGCAATAACAAATCTGGTGTTCTGGCTTCTAAAGCCTTAAGGCCGGCTTCACCCGTATGAAACACCTCAACATTATAACCTTCTAGGGTGAGGTTGTACTTTATGAGTTCAGCAATATCCTCTTCATCTTCGATAACAAATACAGTGGGCATAATCTCCATTTTGGCTCTCTCGTTCCATTTTGGGTATAATTTAAATTGAATTCATGGTTTTATTTAGTATCTCAAAACTATTAGCTTTACATTAGATTTTAAAAAAAAATTATAGTAATGTATCAAAAACTATATCAATTCCCACTTAAGGAGTTAAGTTCGTGAAATTAAAAAGGTTTTATTCATTATTTACATTGTTAGTTCTGAGCCAGTTTATTATTGCTTGCGGAGTGCGCTCTTTGCCTATGAACAAAAATGAGGTGGAAGCTCGCTTGGCAGAGGTAACAAATCAATATAAAAGACGGGCCGATTTAGTTCCAAATCTCGTAAGTACAGTTAAGGGATACGCCAGTCACGAACAAGAAACTTTAGAAGGCGTCGTAAATGCACGCGCAAAAGCAAGTCAAATTAGTATTGATCCCAGTAAAATATCTCCACAACAGTTAAAAGAATTTCAATCTGCCCAAGGTTCACTCTCCCAAGCATTAGGCCGATTAATGGTCGTAGTAGAAAAATATCCAGATTTAAAAGCTGATAAAAATTTTCGTGATTTACAAGCTCAATTGGAGGGCACAGAGAATAGAATTACTATAGCTAGACAACGATATATTGAGTCAATAAAAGAGTTTAATAATTTAGTCACTGTTTTCCCAACGAACCTTACAAATAAAGTTTTTTTCCATTTCGAAAAAATGCCTCAATGGGATGTTGTTGGAACCGAAAATATCCAAGAAGCTCCTAAAGTTGAGTTTTAAGTGAGGCTCTTCTTACTGACATGGATATTATTTTTTTCAAATTGGGGACAGGCTGAGTTTCCCATTCCGACAATAAAAAATCATGTCAATGATGAAGCTTCCATCATTGATAGCTCCAGTGAAAATGCAATAAATAGTTTATTGTCTGCAGTTAAAAAGGATACTGGAATTGAAATGGCTATTCTTACAATTCCCAGTCTTCATGGTGAAAGCATTGAACAAGTCAGTATTCAAGTTACAGACAAATGGCAATTGGGTACCAAAGCTGAGGACAAAGGTTTATTGTTACTGATTGCTGTCGATGATCGCCAACTCCGATTAGAAGTAGGTCAAGGCCTTGAAGGCAATATCCCTGATGCCTATGCAAAAAGAATCATAGAAGACAGCATACTCCCCCTATTTAAAGTAAATCGCATGAGCGAAGGAGTTATGCTAGGGGTTTATCAAAGCATCAAATTAGCTGCCCCAGATTTTCCCATAGATAAATATTTGAATGGAGACAATAACTCCTTAAGATCAACAAAATCAAAAAAATCTTTTAGTAATTGGTGGATAATCTTATTTTGGATATTTTTTATTATTGTATTCCCACGCAATCCCTTGTTAACTGCCCTACTCTTGGGACGCTCCTCGTCTTACCGCTCTGGCGGAGGTGGTTTTGGTGGCGGCGGCTTTGGCGGCGGAGGTGGATTTAGTGGTGGAGGAGCTTCCGGAAGATGGTAAACAATAAAGTGCCTCATTGGCTCCGATCAAATATTAAAGACGAAGATTGCCTTGAAATTAAAGAATTTATTGTTGAATTAGAAAAACACACTTCTGGAGAAGTCGTACCAATGGTTGTGAAAAGTTCATCAACCCTGGGACATGTTCCCTATATTGTCTTATTGAGTTTAACTCTTTTAGATGTAATTTCTGGATTTTGGGCTTTTAATCTAGAAGCAAATTGGGCTCCCCTACCAATTATTATAGTAACACACATTATTTTTATTTTATTATTAACACTTATTTTATCTCGTTTTAATTTTGTTCAACGTCAACTCACACCCAAAACTGATCAGAGTCTGCAGGTGGAAAATAGAGCTATAAATGAATTTTATAAACATAAGATCCATCATACAAAAGATAAAACTGGAATTCTTATATTTATATCCATGATGGAGCGCATGGCTGTTGTCATAGGTGATGAGAAAATTAATGAAAAATTATCACCCAGTGATTGGAAAAAAGTCTTAGATAAAATACTCTTCGAACTAAAATCAGGAAAATTAAAAGTGGGAATCCTCAAAGGTCTTGATGAATCAAAAAACTTACTCTCTCTACACTTTCCCATTGAAAAAGCGGACAAGAACGAAATTTCAAATAATTTAATTATAAAAGAATAAAACTCTATAATTCATTTTTTAAAATTCATAACCTAGGGATAAATCGATTTTAGAATTTAGCAAACTGTAAGCACCAGGTGCAGCATTGATTTCATATTTATATGTGTGATATTGACCACCCCAAAACATACCCAACCTTATATTTTCTCCCAAGCGATAAATGGCACCTAGGCTTCCATCAAAAGCAAAACCTGAAGATAACTTAATATCTCCGGAACTGCTCATAGCCATTTGTAATCTCATAAAAATCTCGTAATACCATATTTTATGACTATTTAGAAAAAACATTCCACCTAAAGAGGCTGTATTAAATTTAAAGCTATCAATAGTGAAAACATTAGTGCTGGTCTGAATAAGAAATGGTAGGTCCTGATTTTGAACACCCACCAACAAGGCTGGATCAAATTTAATACCTAGCAGTCGAAAAGAACTTATTGCACGATAATCAACTTCTAAACCCATATGCTGCCAAGATATACTTTTGTCGGTAATGGTAACGTCACCAGATGATAATTCCGGGCCAGTAAGGCGGTGATAGGCAAATCTTAGATTCCAATCCTTCAATAATTTAACTCTAACTCTTAATGACAGAGCCGGAAAACCAAAGGCTCCATACTCCACATTTTTTATATCTTGAGGTGGATCTTGTTGATAAGCTAAATAAGCAAAACCTGCTCCCAGCCAAATGCAATATCGACATTCCGTATATATCTTTGGTTGATTTTTAAGCTCAATTTTTTTATCTTTGACGTACATTACCAATTGATAACGGGCACCTTGTTTGCCACTAATCAAACCCACCGGAACTTGAACTTCGCCCTCTGGCAATCGTAGCTTTATGGTAAAACTACCATCAGACTTCATATCAACAATAGGCTTATTTTCAATCTTCAACTTTTTAACAGGTATTTTTCTTATCTTTTTCTGATTTTTCTCATTTGTTTTCACCCAAAGTATTTGCCGACCCACACGTACCTGTATATTCTTTTCCGTTACCCCAAAAAGAGTCACTTCATGCACTTTGGGTTTGTTTGTAGGTTTTATTTCTGGCTGATCCCATTCTATTTGTGGTGAAAACAGAGCTTTGGTATTAGCTTTTTTTGCACTTTTGACACTTGGTTTAGAACTATTTTTGAGGTTTTCTGACTGTCCATTTGAATTAGTACTGACACCATCAGCTTCTGAATCTTGTGAGTAAACTGAGAATGAAGTAAGGTTTATAAAGAAAATGATAGTGATGATTTTTCTAAGTAGCACATACATATTTATATGTTATTTAACTTATTCAAATAAAGGTACAAAAAAACCTACAAGCTCTACAAAAGTGTAAATCTAATATACACAAATATGGAGTAAAGAGTGCTGCAGCGTCTTTGCTTGATACGATCACGCTAAATATTTTGTTGCTAGACCAAGGGATGGTATAATAAAATAATGAAAACTTATGTAAATATTCGTAACAAGATTAACAATTATATAGAATTCAGTTTATTTAAGTTAATTTTGCAAGTTTTCAGCTTTTTTGTAATAGTCGGTTTGTATCAAAACTGTGAAAATAAAGTTGATTTAAAAATGTCTCGCCCTAAACTTGCCGCTAAAACAAAAGTTTCAAAGGTAAAGCCCCTATTAAAAAATCAAATGTCTTTATCTTCATATAAAATTAACTCTATTTGATTAATTAACATTTCATAAGATGATTTTGTGTCGTCACCATCTATAGAAATCCATAGGGCTAAGGCTTTTTGAGGCTTAGTAAAGGTGTAATCAAACAGAAAGTCGCCCTCTTTTTCAAAATACCAAACATTTTGCTCAAAAATTAAGTCAGAAAGAGGGTGCTGTCGTGATGAGGATACTAATTTTTTATCCTGTACAGCATTTAAGAACAGGATTTTATCAATACCAACACCCCCTGGTGCTAGGCTATACAACTTTTTAATCCAATCAGCTGCAATCATTCGCTGTCCCCAATTTAAGCGCTTATTTCCCTGAAGAACCAAGCCTAATTTGAATTCATAATCATCAGCCCCAGATTCACCTTGTTTTTTATCTTTTAAATTGATCCGACCTTTTAAAACTCCTTTTACCTTTACAGCTTGAATATTCGTTGTTTTTCCAAATGGGTGAATAATCGGACTGGAAGAATTACTTACAAGCACACGCATGCCTTCTTTTTGAAACTGAGTCTGATTTTGTGGTAAATTTGAAAATTTTAATAATTGCCAAGAGTCAGGTTGATTTAATGGTACTATTAAAGCACTCCACATTAATATAGTTTTCCATTGATTTTTCATCGAGTATCTCCTGGACGTATTTAAAATATCATATATCCTAATTCTATGAGTTTGAAAGACATTATAAATCCAGCGGGTGGAATTTATTATCATTTAAATGCAGCCAAATATAGATCAAAGTTGTGGAAGCCCTTTATACAATCAATCAAAACTTTTCTTGATCAATGGGCACCAAAAAGTCCAAATCTAGTTATTTTAGGAGGAAGTGGGGGTTATTGCTTAAATAGTGATTTTCTAAATCAATTTAAAGAAGTCGTCCTAATTGACCCCGACCCACTCGCCGGATGGGTTTTCCAATTTAGATTCAAAAAAAAAATTAAAACAATAAAAAGAAACTATTTAAAAAATAATAAATTGCAAATTCAAGAGTTGGTTGATGATTTTCCTAATCATGCTTTTTTGTTCTCTAATTTTTTAGGTCAACTGCCCTACCTAATTAAAATTGATGAAAACAAAGTTATAGATTTAAAAGAGTCGCTTCAGCAGTCTCTGTCCACTTTTGAATGGGCCAGCTTTCACGATTTACTTTCCTTTCATTTTTCGAAATCACACCCTAAACTTTGTTGGCCTTTAATTCTCCAATCAAAAAATAATTCAGAAGCCATCCATTATTTAAGGCAACAAAATCAATTGCGGCCCACAGATATACAAGTTGTGGATCACTGCACAGAAGGCTTATTCCCAGAAAATAGCAACAAACAAAAACTTTACTGGAAAAGAACCCCCTACTCCTATCATATTATTGAAGTTGTATTTCGATAGTTAAGAAGACCCATTATTTAAGCTGCTGTTTTAATCCAGTCTTCAAACTGCTGTTCTGTATCTTTTTTCTTAAAAGGTAAAAAAGCTATGCGGTGACGACGCTGATCATCTACATCCATAACCCAACCTGTATGGACAAGAGATTGCTCTAAAATGGGTTGAAATATTTTAACACTAAAGTATCCAGTTATCCATTCTGGCAACTCATCTTTAATACTCATACCACCAATAGATATATCTGTAGATAAGGTCTTAAAAATATTTCCATTCAATTCGATCTCGATGGGGTACTCCCTTTTTAATCTTGTAAACTTACGTGGAAGAATTTGTTTATTAATGGATTCTATATCTAAGTCAGTGATGTTTCTGATGAGTCCATCCTGAATGTTACTTGCAGACAAATCATCTTCCAGTTTTCTTGTTACTAATTTACTTAAGCCTGGATCGTCCATGGACTTTAATTTACTTTCATCCCAATTATAAATTGGTGGCTCATCAGCAATTTCTAAGGATTTAAATGTCAATAGATATTCAAAATGTCGTACCATTTTCCAATCATCAAAAAAAGGAGTCCACACCATAAGGTCATCTAACATCGAATGATCATAAGCTGCGACTATGGCTTGCAGTTCTCGCGGAGTGAGTCCGCTAATTATTTTCTTTTGTGAAATAATGCAAACACTCCAAACTGTATTAAATTTGTAGCTCATAAACACCCTTTAAAAACAAGATTTCGATACAAAGGCTTTCCTACCAGACACAATCGTCTTATACCAATATTGATCTACTGAAATCGTCTTTAATTTTTCTCCTTTGTATTTTGTTACCACTTTCTGTGATTTTACAGAAGCAATTGATCTTAAGTTACAGTCTTGTTTCAAAGTTTTAACTAATACTTTTTTCGGATTCATTGAAACTTTTATGTTTTTATAATTTTCACTTTCACTATCCGCAGCTGTTTTTCTATTCAATAACTCCTTTTGTTTACGAGTGGCTTCATTTTGAATTTTACTAAGTCTCTTTTTGGCAATAGAGGCTTGCTTTTTGGCTCTTTCAGCCTCAGCCTCACTCATCTCAACTTCTTCTTCCATTTTTTTTGTTTGCTCTCTCAGTTCCCTCATTTGCTTATTGTAGTCTGCCAATTCTATTTTTGCATTTTCTAAAGCCATTTGGTAGACTTCTAAATCCTTTCGGGCTTGTTTTTGAACTCTGCTATTTTCATTCTTAGCTTTTTCTAAACGCTCACCTTCCATTTTATTTTTAGCTTGTTCTGCTTTTAATTCTTGATTAAGTTTTAGCATTTTCTCTTTCTCATTTGCTGTTTTTAATTCTAAAATCTGAGCTTGCTTAGTAGCTTCAATTAATTCTTGACTTACACGATCTTTTTCCATTAACGCTTCATTAGACTCAATCTTCATTCTATTTGATTGTTCCTTTAATTCACTAATTTTTTTATTGTATGATAATATTTCAGCTTTTGCTTTTTCCATGGCTATTTTGTTTAATTCTAATTCTTTGAGGGCTTGTTTTTGAACTCTAGTATTTTCTTTTTTAACTCTCTCCAAATGTTGCTCTTCTTCTTTACTTTTTGCTTGTTGCATTTTCAATTCTTGATAAAGCCTATTCATTGAATCTTTTTTATTTCCAATTTGCTCTTCTAAATTTCGAGCTTGTTCAGTTTTCTTATTTAATTCTAAATGAACGCGATCTTTTTCTTTTAAGGCTTCATTCATTTCAATTTCCATTTTTTGCGTTTGTTCTTGAGCGGCTTCGATTTTCTTTACTAGTTCTTGGAACATTTTTTCTGAATCAGCTTTGTCTTTTAAGTATCTTTCTTTCAAAGATTTGCTCTTTTCATATTTTTTTTGCTCTTCAGCAACAATCATCTTGGCATCACGCTCTTTACTTTTTGCACGAGAAATGGCTTCCAGTGCTTCTTGCTTGGCCTTTTTTTCTGCCTGATCCTCTTCAACAGCCAATTCTTTAGCCGCCTTTGCTTCCTCTTGTGCAGCTTCTGATTCAGATAGGGCCTGTTCCATGTCTGACTCAACATCGTCTAGATCTTGAGCAAAGCTACCTAGACCCACAAATACTATAAATATAGTTATTAAAAAGTTTTTTAATTGCATAAGTCAGTCCTCTCCCTACTAGACTTTTATCGGTATTCCCTCTGCAAACATTAGAACTTTATGCTAATAAATATTGACGTGACGCATTATGTATTTGAATGAACTATAATATTAATAGATATGTTTTTTAATGGGTGGCTGAAAAAAATATAGTATTGGAACCAGAATAGAACTTTTTTAGAACTTTTCTTTTTTCTTACAAAAACCTCTTAATTACGGATAGTTGTAGTGAATCTTAAGCAATTAAAAAAGCATAAACAAAAAAAATTAAGTAAATATTATTTTAGTGTAACAATTTGTTAAGAAATCTAAATGTGAGTCTTCGTTTTTTTCGATTTAGAGTACCAGACTTTGGCACAGCACTTGCTCTATAAGAATGTATAATCCCCCCCTTGGCGGCCAGGTCCCCTCCTACATTAACCTGGTCGCTATTTTTTTATCACCCAATATTTTTAAGAAGACTGGACTGTAAAAACACGAACTCTCACCTTAAAATCAATGTATGCCAATATTATTTGTTTCACTTCTAATTGCCTTTGCATGCACTTCCCTGTGGGCTTCAACCTCAGCACCCATTCAAATCATTTTGGACCCAGGTCATGGTGGTAGCGACCAAGGAGCTGTTTATTTTGGCGTTAAAGAATCTAAAATTAATTTAAAGGTCGCATTATTACTTAATGAGCTTCTGATTAGTGATAAAAGATTTTCGCCCCATTTAACTAGAAATAAAGATGTTTCCCTCTCTCTTGAAGAAAGAGCTGAGATTGCCAATTTAAAAAAAGGTGACATCTTTTTAAGTTTACACGCAAACGCATATGAAAAAGATTCGACCAAGGGAGTTGAAATTTATTTTCAAAACCAGCTTCCTCCAGATGAAGAAGTTTTATTTCTAGCAAGTAAGGAAAATGAGAATACAAAAAAGCACAACTATTTAAATTGGCCTCTCGGATTTGTTAATGACGCTAAAGGTTTAAACTCAGAAGTAACAAGTATTCTTCAAGATTTACAATTGAATTCTCGCATTCGCTACAGCAGTCAATTGGCAGAATCTCTGGGGGAACATTGGCAGGTTTCTAAAAGATCCGAAAGACACTTGATTAAACAAGCTCCCTTTCACGTAATTAGCAATGTAAGTATGCCAGCAAATTTAATTGAAATGGGGTATCTCACAAATAAAAGTGAAGCGAAAAATTTAAAATCTAAAACATACCAAAAGAAAATTGCGAATAGCCTTTATCTTGGGCTTATTAATTATAAAGATTATATAGACAAATCGCCATTAAACGACCTAGATTAGGTCCATGCGAATAGACAGTCGAAATCCAAATAATCTTAGAAGTTTAAATATTTACCCCGAAGTTATACGATATGCCGAGGGAAGTGTAAGAATTGAGCTGGGAAACACTCATCTTATATGTACGGCTTCTGTGGAAGAAGGTATCCCCAAGTGGCTTATGGGCAAGGGGTCTGGCTGGATTACAGCCGAATACGGTATGCTCCCAAGATCTACTCACACAAGAATCCAAAGAGACCGGGCCACTAATAGTGGACGTAGCCAGGAGATCTCACGCCTAATTGGTCGGAGTTTAAGATCTGCCGTGGATATGGAGAAACTGGGCGAAAAACAGATATATATAGATTGTGATGTCATTCAAGCTGATGGTGGAACTAGAACTGCAGCAATAACAGGGGGTTTTGTCGCCTTAGCCTTAGCCCTAAAATTTTTATTCGACCAAAAACAAATTAAAGAATGGCCTATCAAATATTACCTAGCAGCAGTGAGCGTCGGATTGAAGGGACAAAATGCTATTTTGGACCTTAATTATGATGAAGATTCTACTGTGGATACCGATATGAACTTTGTAATGAATAATAAAAATGATTTTATTGAAATCCAAGGAACTGCTGAAAAGACAGCCTTCACGCTCCCTCAGCTCCAATCCATGATTGAATTAGCACAATCTGGCTGCCAGGAACTTTTCAAAAAACAAGAAGAGATTATTGGTAACTTTTTTCCTTTGGAGTCTTAAATTATGGAACTATGGGTAGCAACATCCAATGCGGGTAAACTTAATGAAATCAGAAATTTTTTTATGGGCACCTCTGTAAATGTACATTCAATTTCTGAGTTACCTGTTTACACCTCACCAAAAGAAAGTGGAAAAAGTTTTGATGAAAATGCTCGCATTAAAGCAAAAGCTTTACGCGCTGTAAAAAATAATGTGTGGGTTCTAGCTGAGGACTCAGGTTTGGAAGTTGAAGGTTTAAACAATATGCCCGGTATCCACTCTGCGCGTTACGCGGGAGAGAATGCTAGCGATGCTGAAAATATAGCAAAGTTATTAAAAATGATGAGTTTGAGATCTGCCACACATCGAGCGGCTCAATTTCGTTGTTCCATGATGGTCATTGATCCCGATGGAAATGAAAGTCTATTCTATGGAACTCTTAAAGGAAATATAAGCCGAGTTCTGCGTGGTAATAATGGTTTTGGTTACGATCCCATTTTTATCCCAGAGGGATGTGAAAAGACACTGGCAGAGATGTCGCCTGCTGAAAAAAATAAAATCTCACACAGAATCCAAGCTCTACGAGAATTTAAACAACAACAAATTTGATGTTTTTTTTAGAGTTTTTATGGATTAAAGCTCTCCCAGTCTTCCTCTGAGCGAAATACCAGCATAGGCTTTAGAGAGGCAAATATATCTATTTGTCTTTTAATTTTTTCAGAAACTCCAACAAGGGCAAATTTACCACCTTTTTTGACTAGCCCCTCAGCAATAACTGAAAAATATTTTATTGTTGGCAAACTTAAAAATTCGATTTCACTCATCTGCAATGCGATATTAGGGTTGGATTTTTCTTGAACAATTTTATCCATTTCAGATGTAAATTCTTTAAAATTAGATTCATCTAATCTGTCTTTTATAAGAAAAATAACCCAACTTTTGTTTTTTGAAACCTCAATAGACATACTACATTATCTGAAAACACTAAAATAATTGTCAATGCTTTGTAAACCCTAGACTTTGGGCCTTGCTTATATTAGAAAAGCCCCATGGCTCATATGAAAATATTCTCAGGTAATTCCAATCAAGAATTTGCCGAAAAAGTAGCAAAATATGCGGGTGTGGAGCTTGGAAAGTGCCAAATAAATCGCTTTGCCGATGGTGAAATCCAAGTTGAAATTCACGAAAGTGTTAGAGGTCAAAACGTCTTTTTTATACAAAGCACTTGTCCCCCTACTAATGAACATTACATGGAAACCTTTATTACCCTTGATGCTTTAAAAATGGCTTCAGCCAATGAGATCACAGCTGTTATTCCTTACTATGGTTATGCTCGACAGGATCGAAAAGTGGCACCCAGGGCTCCTATTTCAGCAAAAGCTGTTGCAAAACTACTACATACGGCTGGGGCACAACGTCTAGTTGCCGTAGATCTCCACTCAGCTCAAATTCAGGGGTTTTTTGATGGCCCTGTGGATCATTTATTTGCTATACCTACATTTGCCAGAGCTTGGAGAGAGCAATATGGCCATGGTGAAGAATTTGTTACAGTTAGTCCTGATGCTGGTGGTGTTGAGCGGGTCAGAGCCTTCTCAAAGAGAATTGAGTGTTCAATTGCAATTGTAGACAAACGTCGCACTGGCCCAAATGAAGCCAAAGCTCTCAACCTTATCGGTGACGTGAAGGGTAAAACAGCAATTATTTTGGATGATATGATTGATACGGCTGGAACTTTGACTCAGGCTGTTGACAGTTTACTTAAAAATGGTGCAAAAAGAGTCTTTGCAGTAGCCACACACCCTGTTTTTTCAGGACCCGCCATTGCGCGAATTTCTGAAAGTGGTTTGGAAAAGGTCCTTGTGGCCGACACCATCCCTCTTAGTAAGGAAGCTGTGGCCTGTGGCAAAATTGAAGTTGTTTCCGTTGCACCTGTTGTGGCTGAAGCCATAAAAAGGATAAATAACTACGATTCAGTGAGTGCACTGTTTAATTAAAGTAAGATGGAGTGAGGATAAAAACATGCAAGACAATGTCGAATTAATAGTGAACCCAAGAGCTTCTGGTAAACATTGGTCGCGGGGACTACGTAAAAACAAGCAAATTCCAGCGGTTGTTTATGGACCTAAAATTGAAAACTTAAATTTTTCAATTTCAGAAACAGATGCGACCCGATACAATAAATCAGATTTTGAGAATACAATATTCACATTAAAATCTGACAATACAAATTTGAATGGCCTAAAAGTCCTTAAAAAAGAAATAGTGATTCATCCCATGTCACGTCGCCCAGTACACATGGATTTTTATGCCGTGGATATGACTTCTGAAGTAAGAGTTCACATTAAAGTAAAATATATTGGAAAACCATTGGGCTTAATGTCTGGTGGAGTAGTACAAGAAATTCGTCACGAAGTGGAAGTTGAGTGTTTGCCCAACAATATCCCTGAAATTATTGAATTAGATATTTCTAAAATGCAATTGGGAGACGTTCTTCATGCTTCTGATTTAATTCTTCCAGCAAATGTGGAGTTAATTACTAGTGAAGAAGAGGCCCTTGTTTCAGTAACTGAACCTAGAGAGGAAGAACCAGCAGCTGTTGAAGCTACTGCCACTCCTGCAGAGGGTGCTGTTGCAACTGCGGCTCCAGCTACTGAAAAGAAAGATTAATTTTTTTACATGAAAATGATTGTTGGCCTGGGCAATCCAGGTCCAAAATACTTAATGACCCGCCATAATGCGGGTTTTTTAATTGTAGATGCCTTAACACAAAGAAATAAAATCAATAATTACAAAGAAGAATCGAAGGCACTTGTTGCAAAAAGCAAAATTGATAACATTGATGTACTTATCGTAAAACCACTAACTTATATGAATTTGTCCGGCGAAGCCGTGGTGCCTCTATTAAAATACTACAAGATAGAAATCAGTGATTTATTAGTGGTCCATGACGAAGTCGATCTCCCTTTTGCAAAAATAAAATTTCAACACAATCGTGGGCATGGTGGCCATAATGGGGTAAGAAGTCTTCATAATTTAATGGGAAGCAATGATTACTCTCGTCTACGATTTGGCATAGGACGTCCTTCCAACCCCCACCTATCTGTTGCGGATTTTGCCCTTCAAAATTTTAGTAATGAAGAGCAAAAATTATTGCCCGAAGCTTTATCTCTTGCCGCCGAAGGTGTGGAGTGTTTTATAGTAAATGGATTGAACTTAACAGCAACTCGCTACAATAATTAAGGGGACATGTATGGCTTTGCAAGTTGGTATTGTTGGACTTCCCAATGTTGGTAAAAGTACTTTATTTAATGCACTCACTGCTGCAAAAGCCGAAAGTGCTAATTACCCGTTTTGTACCATTGACCCTAACGTCGGAGTTGTGACAGTTCCGGATCATCGACTTACTGAAATTTCAAAATTTGTAAAACCTCAAAGTGTTGTACCTACGGCAATAGAATTTGTGGATATCGCTGGACTCGTCGCTGGAGCCAGCAAGGGAGAGGGGCTTGGCAATCAATTTTTAGCCAACATAAGAGAAGTAGATGCCATACTCCATGTAGTTCGCTGTTTTGTTGATGACAATATTATTCACGTTGAAGGTTCTGTAGATGCTCTAAGAGATATTGAAACCATTAACACCGAACTCTTACTTGCCGATTTAGATAGCGTCGATAAAAAATATCAAAAAGTAGAAAAGGTTGCCCGTACAACTAAAGACAAAGCAATGATGGGAGAAGCTGTCTTATTAAAAAAATTTAAAGATGCACTGGAGAGCGGAAAGCCAGCAAGAAGTGTAGAAATCACAGAAAATGACCAAGAGTTCATGAAGCATATCCACCTATTAAGTATGAAGCCTGTTTTGTATGTTTGTAATATTGGAGAAAGTGAAATCAACAATGAAGAATCCAATATTCATGTTCAAAAAGTTAAACAAATAGCAAAAGAAGAAAATAATGAATGTGTCACTATTTGTACGGCACTTGAGGCGGAAATCTCTCAGCTGCCCAAAGATGAGCAAAAAGAGTTTTTAGAAAGTGCTGGCTTGGAAGAACCTGGTTTGAACAAGCTAATTAAAGAAGCTTATAAACTGTTAGGTTTGATTACTTATTTTACTGCTGGAGAAAAAGAAGTCCGAGCATGGACAATTCGTTTAGGAACAAAGGCTCCACAAGCCGCAGGTGTTATACATTCTGATTTTGAACGAGGATTTATTCGAGCCGAAACCTTTCACTGCAATGAGCTCTTCACATTAAAATCTGAAGCTGCGGTGAAGGAGGCTGGGAAGTACCGATCAGAAGGAAAAGAGTATGTAGTTAAAGATGGCGACATAATGCTCTTCCGCTTTAATGTTTAACAAGTATTAATACCCATTCGATTTAATTCTTATTATGTTATAGATTCGAAATCTTTCTTTTGCTTTAAAAATGGGACCACTATGAATAAAAAACAGAGAATATAAATCACACCCAAATACATATAACTTACATGAATTCCTTTTCGATCTATAACATAACCCATGATAGGTCCAAAAATTATAAATAGTAGTCTCACACCAAGACTCACAATAGAGTTGGCCGTTGCACGCATATCCGCACTTATTCTCTTATTTAGTGCATCTGTTATTACAACACTATTTAAAGCTCTAACAATTTGAAAAGTGAGACAAATTACAATGCCCCAAATCCAATAATTAAAAGCCATTCCAAAGTAGCCAATTATAGGTAAAACTCCTATTATTAAAACTATGCTCACGGACCCCCATTTTTTTTCAAATTTGTGTGCATACCTGCCTACAATAGCTACTGTAAAGTTGATTGCTGCCCATAAATAACCAAAATAAATAATAGGAATATGGAGTTCGCTCCAATACTTTTGAAAAGACCAAACCGCAAGTAATGTAGAAACTCCATAAAATATAGATGTAAGCATTATTAAATTGAGTAGCTTTGAATGCTTAGTCATTGATCTCAAAATATAGATAAAATTTTGTTTGTGTTGAGAAGCTTTCATTTTAAGCCTTGGTGGTTCTGTAATAAAAAAAGCAGGGATTAAAGGCAACCAGGCAACTATGGCCTGACCAATTACAGGTGCGTTAAAGGACCACAAAACCAACCAACCACCAACAAGCCCGCCAAGGGTTTCCCCTAATTGCATAAAAAACAATCTTCGTCCCATAATTTTAATAGGAGCTTTCTGTATTCCAGAAGCTGCAAGTGAATCATAAATTAAAGATACATCTGTTCCAGAAAACAAACTTACAGCCAAGGCTAAAAAAATCTCAGCAATTACCAAAGTTACAAAATCACTAGTAAAATAAAACATAGAAAATCCTGTCCCATGGATTATTGCCGACAGAATTAAAACTTTTTTTCTACCCAAAAGATCTGAAATATAACCAGAGGGAACTTCAAAAATTAACAAAGCAAATGAAAAAATAGCTTGAAGTTCAAATATGTTTTTCATACTTAAACCGCGGCTTTCAAAGAAAGGCACGATCACTGGCATGAGAATCAGCAAAGCCCAAATAAAATTAAATACAAAAACTAAATATATATTACGTAACACAACCAAGCCATCATATTATAAAAAATACGATGAGTGAATAGAGAATGAGCGAGACCGTCAGATTCACTTTTAATGAGTTTGTTAGCGGCCTTTCATTTGGGGATCTAAGGCATCCCTCAACCCATCTCCCAAAAAGTTAAACGCTAACATAGTTATAAAAATTGCCGTACTTGGGAAAATGATTAAATGAGGAAAGGACCTCATGGTTTGCCAACCTGAAGAAGCTAACACTCCCCAGGAACTAAAAGGAGGTTGCAATCCTAAACCTATAAAACTTAAAAAGCTTTCAAATAAAATGTTTGATGGAATTTGAAAAGTTAACAGAACAACTATAGGCCCTAAGATATTTGGCATTACATGTCTTATAACAATCCAAAATGGATTGGCACCCAGCGCTCTTGCTGCTTCCACATAGGTCATTTGTTTCACTTGTAAAACTTGGCCACGGACTACACGAGCTAGTGTCACCCAGCCCACCAAACTCAAAGCTAAAACGATTCCAAAATAAGCTTTTCTTTCTGGGTCTTCAAAAATATTTGCCGCATCAAAAATAACTTTCACTAAGATTAACAATACCATAGTCGGAATGGAATAAAGAATATCGACAACTCTCATCATAAAAGAATCGAGCTGACCACCCATCCAGCCAGAGATGGCACCATAAACAGCACCAATTACTAATGAAATTAAAGAAGTATAAATGGCAACAGCCATAGACATTCTAGCACCATAAATTATTCTGGAAAACAAATCGCGCCCTAAAGCATCTGTACCCAACCAATGTTGCCATGTGGGCGTTTGGAGTACTTTATCCATGTATTGAGCATCAAATGGGTAAGGAGAAAGGGCCTCAGCAAAAACAGCAACCAAGCAAATAAAAAGTATAAAATAGGAGCTCAACATCGCTGCTTTGTTTTTCTTTAGACGGATAAATGCATCTTCCCACAAACTTCGTGAGGGTTTATTTAAAATCTCTACAGACTCAGTTTTGGCAACAGCCATTGTTATTGTTGAACTCACGATAGCTTAATCCTTGGATCAAAATATGAATAAAGTAAATCTACAATTAGATTGGCAAAAACTAACATTGCCGAAAACAATAAAGTTAATCCTAAAATAAGTGGATAATCACGATTTGTCACACTTTGAATTAAATGCTTTCCCATACCTGGAATTGCAAAAATAAGTTCGATAATAAATGAGCCGGAAAGAATCCCTGCAGCTAAGGGCCCTGAAAAAGTTAATACTGGTATTAAGGAGTTTTTAAGAACATGTCTATACAATACTACCCGATGCGGTAATCCCTTAGCCTTAGCTGTTCTTATATAGTCAGATCTTATAACTTCCAAAACACTAGCACGAGTTAAACGGGCAATTACTGCCGCAGGACGTATTCCTAAAATGAGAGAGGGTAAAATATAATATTCTGGGCCATCCCAAAATGCCGGTGGCAACCAGTCCAACCAAAAACAAAATATAATAATTAAAATCGGTGCAATAAGAAAGCTCGGAAGTGAAACTCCACTCACTGCCATAAACATAGCACTGTTGTCCCATAAGGAATTGTGTCTTGAAGCTGCAAATAAGCCCAAAGGAATTCCTATTAAAAAAGAAACTAGCAAGGCGTACATACCCAATTGAAAAGAAACAGGCAAAGTTTCTACAATTATGGTGGAAACATCACGACCTAAATATTTATAGGATTCACCTAAGTCTCCTTTGAAAATTCCAAAAATATAATCTGTATATTGTCGTAAAATCGGAGCATTTAAATTGTATTTTGCTTCAATATTGGCCTTCACTTCAGGTGGCAAAGCCTTTTCTTGGTCAAAGGGTCCCCCGGGCATAACTCGCAATAGGGTAAATGTTAATGTCGCAATAACTAATAATACAAAAAAAGCTTCTGTTGTGCGCTTTAAAACATAGAACAAGAGATTTTGAGATAGAGTGTACCAAACAAAAGCTCCCCCAACCAAAACTCCATCAAGAATCCACAAAAAAGTGGGGATTTCGTAATTGAAAAAATTCATAAGCAAAGTGGTTATTAGGGCAACTAAAACAGAACTGCTGATAATTGATTTATGTTTTTCTGTAATCACTTAAGCTCAATCCCCTTGAATTCATAGCGATTCATACTGTTATTGGGAAAATTTTTAACTCTTTTTGAAACTAAAGAGTGGACCACAGAGGAAAATACTGGCGCGACGGGAACATCAATTTCTGTTAAAATTTTCTGTGCTGTAGAGTAATACTCTTTTCTTTTTCCCTTATCTAATTCTTTTGCTGCTTTTTCTATAAGTTCGTCAAAATCTTTGTTGCCCCATTGTGTGTGATTGTTATCAGAATAGGAGGTCATCAAATTAAGGAAATTATCGGGGTCTGGATAATCAGCTAACCAGCCCATGCGGAAAATATGGGGTGGATCCATTTTAATAGTATTTAGATAAACTTTCCATTCTTCATTTTTAAGTTCTACATTGATTCCTAAATTCTTTTTTAATTGTGATTGAATATTTTCAGCTATGCGCTGGTGGTTTTCGTTGGTGTTGAATCCCAATGTGATTGTTGGCAATTTGCTTCTATCTTTGAATCCTGCATCATCTAAAAGTTTATTGGCCTTTTCAATATCAAAGGAAGTACCAATTTCAGCTTCATAGCCAAACATTCCAGGGGGCACCCAGCTTGTTAATGGAATTTGTCCACCAGCCATCATTTTTGTTACTTCATTGCGATTGATAGCATGACTAATAGCTTTTCTTACCAATGGATTGTCCATGGGTTTTTTCTTTACATTAAACCCAAAGTAGTAAAGTGAAAGTATTCCAGATTCTAAATGCTCTGCTCGCTTTTTTAATACAGGCAATTCTGTGGATGGCAAAACCAATTGTGCATCTATTTGACCCTTATCAAAAAGGTTAATTGCCGTAGACATTTCCGGAATCATATATGCCAAAATATTTTTAAATTTAGGCTTTTCACCATAATATATTTCGTTACGTTCAAGAATAATGGCTTTATCATGATCCCAAACTTTTAGCCTGAAAGGACCATTAGTTACAATATTCTCTGGATCTGTCCATTTATCACCATGTTTTTTAATTACATCTTTGCGAATGGGGTAAGTCGAGTGGTGAGTCAATAAGTATGGGAAATAACTTTGAGGGCCTACCAATGTAACTTCTAAACTGTGAGGGCCCGTAACTTTTATACCCACTTCAGAAAAATCTTTAATTTTCCCCTGGTTATACTCCCTAGCGTTTTTTATACTATACAAAAAGTAAGAGTATTCAGATGCCGTTAGAGGGTTAAGCAACCTTTCCCAGCCATCGGCAAATTGTTGGGCCGTAACCTCAATTCCATCTATCCATTTTACATCTTTCTTAAGTTCAAATGTCCACTTAGTGGCATCTTCATTAGGTGACCAATTTTTAGCTAAAGAACCTTTCAGTCCTAAATCAGGATCATCAAAATTATATTCTAATAAACCTTCCATGATATTGTCTTGGATTAGAGCTGAGGTTGTATCTGTTGATTTATTCCAATCGAGGGATGGGGGTTCTGAAGTTATATTCACTACAAAGGTTTCTTTTGGATCCAGATCGTAATCACCTTTTTTCTTTTTTGTACAACCCATGGATAAGAATACAGCTAAAATGATAGATAGTATATTTATAGCTTTCATGATTACACCCCTTTGATGGAATTCATTTTTTAGGGGTTGTTTTGCTATCAGTCAACAAGTGATAAGCAAATCCAAGTACTGTGTATTTATTAACAATTTCAAATCACCAAAATGGCACCAAATTGAGTTCGGATAGGAGATCTAGATCAAAAAGCAAACAGCCATTGCGCGTTGCATTGATCTGTTTTGAGGCAGGAATTAGTCCCAGGATTCCCTTTGTGCTGGTTTTCTTTCCATGCGCACGGGAACCAATTGATTTAGCCATTTTAGAGATTGAGTATTTTTTTGGTAAACCTTTGAGTATACACCAAAATATTGAGTGACTTTTTTGACATAATTTCTAGTTTCAACAAAGGGAATGTGTTCAATAAACTCATCCATTTCCAAGTTGCCAAAAGATGAAATCCAACTTTCAACACGATGAGGACCCGCATTGTAAGCCGCCGCTGCCAAAGGTATACTCCCCTCAAATTTTTGCAGCAATCTCATAAGATAACGAGATCCTAATTTAATATTGGTTTCAGGTTCCTTTAGCTTTTTTACTTGGAAAGTATTATCACCTAAAAGACGTGAAACTTGTGTGCCTGTATTGGGCATGATTTGCATAAGACCTTGTGCCCCTACCGGAGAAACAATAAATGGACGATATAGGCTCTCCGCTCTCATAATACTCCATATAAATTCTTGAGGCACCGCAAATTCTGTTGAGTACTTTTGAACTTGCTCTTTATAAGCCAGAGGATAAGTGTGTTTCCATAAAAACTTAACGCTATCCATTTCATAGCGCTCTCTGGGCGTTGTAAAAAATATTTGCCCTATATAAGCTGAGCGATGGTAAGAATTGATTTCTTCATAAGCTTTCATTAAAAGTAAAAGATAGTCTTTGTTACGTGTTTTTCTTTCGACTTCATAATATTCCCAACGGGCGCGATCAAACATTCCTAGGCGTACAAAGTCTTGAGCCCTTTCAAAATTTTCTCGGAGCTTGGGGTCTTTAACTGAAACAGGCTTTTCCTCATTGTCTGCTGTGCTTTCAGCCTCTTCTTCTCCTGTAGTCACGACCTCTTCAAAATCGGTTAAGCTCTCTTCACTTTCTTCCTCTTCACTTTCTTCTTGATTGTTATTCTCTACTTTATCACTAAAGGCACTCGCCGGCAGCCGAGCCACTTTTTTTGTTGAACTGTCCATAAGGGTGGCTTGCGAATTTTCCACAGGTAAACTTGAAAATCTCACTGCCGCAGATTGACTATAAAAACTCATTAATCCATCTTGCATGAGTTCGGAAAAAATTGTACGGGCACTAGGGTAATCTTCCATTTTCATATAACTCATGGCTAACCAATAACGAATTTTCTCTTCTGGAAATTTAGACCACACTCTTCGATTTTTCTTTTTTAATTCTTGAATTTCTGAAAAACTCGAAATCGCTCCTTTATAATCGCCTTTTAGGTAGCGAATCCAAGCTAAATGCCATTGAGCATCTCGACTTAATCCAGATTTATTATAAAGCTGAATGAGTTCCTGAAACTTTCTGGTAGCACCATCATAATCTTGAAACTGATAACTTAAAAAAGCGGCTCTAAATAAAGCTTCTCGACCCTTTCTATCTTTTGGGCGAAGTTTATGGGCTTTGTAATAGGCTCCTACTGCGGTTTGATACTCACCACTCCGAGCTGCTGCACTCGCCAAACTCATAAGATAATCAAAATCTTTGTGTTTTTTATCATAGTATGGAAGCAAAGTCTCAACAGCCTCGCCAGCAAATCCTTCATGTATTAAATTTTTTGCCATGATGTCGTCAATTTCAAATTGTGGACCCCCTTTCATGTTCTTTTTAAGTTCTTCCAATTCTCGGCGGGCTCTGTCTGGTTCTCCAGCCCAATGCCAACGTCTCATACGTGAAGTCACATCGTACTCTGAAGCTAAGCATCCCAAAGCTTTGCCTTTCACTTTATTTCTAGCAAGATCGATACCCCAATCATATATAATCGGTTGAGAAGGATAAGTAGAATAAAGCTTTCTAGCCCAGCGGCAAGCTCGCCATTTGCGATTTCTTTCAATTTCAACTTCTATTAAGCGCCAGATAACAATGGGGTGTTCCTCTTCTCCACGCCAACGGCGCTCGAGTCTAACTAAATTTTGAAAAGCTGAATTCCATTGAGATTTTTTCATTTGAATTTCACTGAGCATCATCAGGGATTCATTTTGCAAATTGCGATTAGTGCCTATGCTTTTTACTTTTTCTAATAATGTCTGGGCTTTATCCAATTCATTTTTTGAAAGAAATATTTTCGCCAATTCAAAGGCATTGTGTGCTTCCATTTTTTTGTTTTTTTCTAAACTGATATTAAAATAAAATTCGGCCTCAGACCATTTTTGCAATTCTCCTGATACCACTCCCAATGCAAAATACTTTAAGCCTTGATCTTCTTCTGATAAATTTTCGTCTTTTAAATTTTGTAAACTTTGTGAGGCTTCATGCCATTGTTGATTTTGAATTAAACCTTGTGAGCGCATAAAGTCAGCATGAGCCAACTCCGCCAAAAATAATATAGCAATAAGAATCCGCCAACCTTGGCTGATTTTATACACTCTTACCCCACCCCTACCGCCGAATGACGGACATCTTATTATTATAACTAAAATACCAAATTTTTCGAGACCAGAATGGAATTATTGTGCTATACGAAATAAATGGCTAAGCAAAAAACTCAATACGTTTGTCAGGAATGTGGACATCACTCTCCCCGTTGGGAAGGTCAGTGTCGAAGTTGTGAGAAATGGAATACATATGTTGAAGAAATTGTGGCAAAACCTGCCGCTAAAGGGCGAGGCTGGTCCGTTGCCGATGAAGGACTCAAAGTTAGAGTCGTACCAGCAACAGATGTAGTCGAAAGCAAATTGCACTTCCGTTGGCCTTCAGGAATGGCAGAGTTAGATCGTGTTTTGGGTGGTGGCATTGTGCCTGGTAGTTATTTACTACTTGGCGGAGATCCAGGTATTGGTAAAAGCACTTTATTATTACAGGTGGCAGGTCGTTTGGCGCAGAATGACATTAAAGTGTTGTATGTATCTGGCGAAGAAAGTGTAGAACAAAGCGCACTGCGTGCTCAAAGATTAGGCGTTAAATCTGAAAATTTACTTTTAGCCGCTGAAAGTCAATTAGAGAATATCATTCAAATATCTAAAATAGAAAAACCCAAAGTATTAATTGTTGATTCCATACAAACAGTTTATTTGAGCGAATTGCAATCTGCGCCAGGTTCCGTATCCCAAGTTCGTGAATGCGCCAGCCACTTAATGGGTTTAGCTAAGGGTGATGGACTCGCCATATTTCTAGTCGGTCATGTTACAAAAGAGGGAAATATTGCTGGTCCCAAAGTGCTAGAGCACATGGTAGATACCGTATTGTCTTTTGAGGGCGACAGCAATCATCAGTATAGACTTCTAAGGGCTTTAAAAAATCGTTTTGGTGCGACTAATGAATTGGGTGTTTTTCAAATGGATTCCTCTGGCCTATTGGAAGTGAGCAACCCCTCGGAAATCTTCCTTGAAGAACGCAATCATGGGGCCTTGGGCTCCAGTATTTTTTCTGCTATCGAGGGCACACGCCCACTTTTATGCGAGGTCCAAGCTCTTAGCACTCCTACTCCTACAACTTTTCCAAGAAGAACTTCGTTGGGCTTTGATATCAATCGTGTTCATTTGTTAATTGCCGTTTTACATAAACACTTAGATATGGATTTGAATCAATCGGATGTGTATGTAAATGTAGTTGGTGGTCTAAAACTCAACGAACCGGCAGCTGATGTTGCTATTGCATCTGCTTTAATTTCTTCCCATAAAAAAATACAGCTCCATCCCAACTTGGCTTTTGCTGGAGAGCTAGGCTTAACTGGAGAAATTCGCGGAGTCAGCTTTGCTGCCGATCGTGTAAAGGAAGCAGAGAAATTAGGATTTAAATATTTTGTCTTGCCCGAATCCAACAAAAAGCATGTTAAAGGGGAAAACAAAAATATAAAATTATTGTATGTTAAAAATGTGCGCGAACTCGCCAACACTTTGTGCCAGGTTCCGAATCCGGGCCGCACCTCGGCATATAATCACACTATCTAGATTGTGCTTAGAATTTAATTGGCAAGATCGGTTGCACCACTTATCTAAAATGCCAAGACCTAAAGATGACACTCTTTTTTCTTATATCGAGGGAGCACTTTGTTGGTTAAACTCCAACCCGAATCCTGATGATTGGATAACAGTAGGAAACGCGATGATAAAATCTAAATTTCAAATCGCTAAAGATAAAAGTACTAAGCGGCCTCATCGCCTAGAATTTGACATGCTGTGACCCGGATTCGGAACCTGGCACTGGCGTAATCAAAAGCAAGTGAATTAGATTCTACTTTAATTTTAGAAGTTCAAATTGAATTTTTTAAGGAAGAGATAAGTAAAAAATTATCGAAGCAACTCATTAATGCAAATGAAGAAACTGATGAAGAACTTACTCTTCAACTGCTGTATTCGTTTAAAACAACTTATGCATCACAACTCAGTCAGGATGCTCTAGCAATTTTAGATCAAATTATTTTTAGTTTAAATAAAAAATTTGGTTTTATTATGGATGGAGAGATAGTTTTGAACCAAGAAATTCAAATGGATTTAGATCAGAAAACAGTAAGAAAACTAACTGTAAAATTAGAAAAGCTCAAAGAACTTCAGCTCACTTTAGATGCAGTAAATAAATTAGCCCAACAGAATAAAACAAAATTCAAACATAAAATTGCTGAGATTTCCAAAAGAATAGCAGAACTCAATAAAGATCTGAGAGAAACTGAGATCGCTTTAGATAGAGAAAATAAAACAAATGAAATAAGAAGTGCAGAAATTAAAATGTTGGAATGGGAAATTTTAAAAGCAAAGTTATATATGGAAAGAATGCGAAGAGTGATGAGGTTTGCCCTGTAATGAAAAATCAAAAATATATATTTTTATTTTTATTTATTTGTTTTAACTCTCAATCTAGTTGGGGAAGTTGGATGAGCGAAGTCCGAGATTTAACAGCACAAGTGGAAGCATCAAGAAAGAAAAATTATGAAAAATTTGAAAAGGCAATTGCAATAAGTAATTATGAAAGATCCAACTTTATGTGGTTCTCTAAAAGTTTTGAACTGTTAAAGTTGTAGATAAGCTTGGAGAACTAGTTAAAAATGAAGCTAAACTCGGTAAAGCTGGAGAAGTAGCTAAGGAGATAGTTGAATTTACAAAGCTTACAGGACTTTTCGATGAAGCTGGAGTGATACCAAAAAAGTTAGACAAAGTTTCTATTGAAACTTCATGGATGCTTAAGCAATCTGGTGTAAATGAGAAAACAATAATTGAGCTAGTTGGAGATGCAGATAAATCTCTAGGTAAATTAATTCAAAAAATTGGTTTAAATGAGTCTCAGTTAAGTAATTTAAAACGATTTCAAAAAAAATTACCTGATGGATCTACGCCAACTATTACTCGACAATTGCCTAATGGGTCAGTATCATATCAAAGCTTTATGCCAGGAAAGGTACCTGGAAGCTTTGCTGTATATGAAAAACAAGTCTCGTCCACTGGGGAAACTCTTCAATATGCAAAGACTACTTTCGGCCCCAATGGCAATATTATACACGATAAAGAAAAAATTAGAGATTTTGTAGATCAGCATTGAGGTAAATTGTGACTAATTATGATAAGTCAGTTTTAGAAGATTTAGTAAATTTTAATAAACCAATTGAAGACTTAAAAAAACAAGTAAATAAACTTTCTTGGGATTTAGATGAAGACATTGAGCTAACCACTTCTATATTAAATAAGATTCTTGATAGATATTTAAAAGGAGAGATTGCATCAGAGCATTTAGAGGAATGGGCAAATTTAAATGAGTCTAGAGAATGTATTAAAACTTCAGATATAGTCAAAGAAGCAATTTATAAACTTGCAAATCCCATAATTGAGGGTGAGTTGAATACAGATAATATAATTAAAATAAAGAGTAATCTTATAAGTTAGTACACATTGTGCCAGGTTCCGAATCCGGGCAGCACCTCGGCATATAATCACCCTATGTAGATTGTGGTTAGAAGTTAGCTGGCATTATCGGCTGCACCACTTATCTAAATGCCAAGACCTCAAGCCGTATTACAAAAATGAATTTCCCTATCACCCCCCACACCAATCTCAGCGAAATAATGGCCAACTTTATGAAAGAAACTTCAAGACAAACTAATGAAGTGACTGGTCGAATAAATCAAACCTATGGCAACAGGCACTTTAGAAGTATTATAGCCTCTCACCACTACTATTTAGAGCAAGTTCGCTGATTTGATTTTTAAAAACAATATGTTATCCACAAATATTTTTATTGTTTACCTGGTCTTTTGTGGATAACTCAATCCTTGATTGGGAAGATCCCCTTGTTCTTTTCTTTACGTGCTGCTTGAACTGTTTGTAAATTCATTTTTCTGATGGCTTTTGAAAGGTTGAACCCTAAAATTGAGCGTTACCCAAACATCTTCATTGCCACTGTGGATTTCACGTAAGCGCCTCATCGCTACCATAGTTTGCTAAAAATGAATTGCTTGTTAAAATCCGCCCTACTAAAGATGGAGGATTTAAAATGTCTGAAGTACCCAATCCAATACGTAAAGAGTATATGGCCCATATAGATAAACAAAAGTTATCAGGGCTAAGTATTAAAAAATATTGTGAGCAAAATAATTTAATTGAACATAAATTTAGTTACTACCGCAATTATAAGCCAAAGCCACAAAAATTAGAAAAACCTCATTCATCGTTTGCACCAGTTAAAATTGTTGAAACCAAATTGCCCAAATCTAGAGGCAATATTGATCCGGTTTGGTTAGCTAAATTTGTAAAGTCAGTAATGGAATAGCCTATGAGAGCTATTTCAGAGTTTAAAAATATATTTATCCACAAGGTGCCTGTGGATATGCGCAAAAGTATCAACGGATTGAGTGTTATCGTTGCTACTGAAATGAAGTTAGACTTAAAAGCACCTTCTTTATTTGTCTTCACCAATAAGCGCCGTACACACATGAAGATATTATATTTTGACAAAAGTGGCTTTGCCCTGTGGCTAAAGCGTTTAGAGGATTCAAAGTTTTCCTGGCCGAAACATGTGGAAAACTCTGTAGTTGAAATAACAGCTGAAGACATGGAGTTATTGTTAGACGGCGTTAATGTATGGACGCGCTTTAAAAAGGTTCACTTTGAAAAAATAGTTTGATAGTTTTTTTATGTGCAAAGCCAAGAACACCGTAAATCGTCGACCTGACCCACACTATTTTAGTAAGTGAGCGTAATCTTTGGGGGTATAGGGGGCTTTGCCATCATGAAGATCTTGGACTAGTTTTCTAAAATATTCTCTCGGATTCACATGATTCAGTTTGCAAGACTCAACTAATGAAAATAATATCGCAGTCGTTCTAGCTCCTCTTTTTGAATGAGTCCCATACCAAGTTTTTCTTCCCACAACAGGACTTCGCATCTGCCTTTCTTGAGAGTTGTTGTCTATTGGTAAGTCTTTATTCTTTATAAATAACGTAAACTCATTATAATTTTTTAAAAAATAATTCATGGCAATAGCTATTTTACTCTTGCTCGAGTAACCAGCCACATTTTCCATCGCAACGGACTTCATCTCCTCAAAAATCCTTGTCATTAAACGACGAACTCGCAATACTCTATCTGGAGGCCGGGCCTTCGCTATTTTCTCTAGACGATAAATCTTTTTATACATCTCTAAAAAATAAATGGACTCATCTGAGTACCTTTCTTCAGCCTCCTTAAACTTACGCCTAGCATGGCTATTACAATAAATGTTTTTAACTAAGGGCAATCCTTTTTCTTTTCTAAATTTGTTGACCACTTTAACAGCCTTACTATAACCACTAAACACATCACTTACTAAATATTCACATTCTGATGATTTTAAAATTTCCGAAGCTACATCCCCACTACGAGTGTCGTGGATCTCAAAATAACTCGCCTTTTTTGTGGAAAATCCCCACAAATACCAACTCTTATCTCCATGATCCTCTAACATACGGTGAGGAGTTTCATCGGCATTTAATACCTTTTCTGATTTAACCTCCTCACCTAACTTATTGTAAGCCCCTTCAGCAAAGTCCGCTACATTATGAGTCAACTCTATTAAACTCTGTGGAGGTAAATCCATTAACCCAGACCGCCCAGCTATTGAGGAGTAACGCTCGATTGGAATCAGGTCACAGTACTTACTCATCGCCACATCTATCATCATTTCATCACTATAACTAGAACCGGGCTTAATACGAGGAGGATTTGGAGCTGTCACCATATCCCCATGACACTTTCCACAACGGTACTTATGACGCTTCTGACGGATTACAAAAAATTGTTGTGGTACAGCCGTTAAAAACTCACTATTCTCCGTCATACCAGAGTCACTCATCTCCGTGCCACAGCATTTACAGGCCGGTAGATTATCTAATATCACCTCGCGCTCTATTAACGGGGCGTCAGGGTACCTGAGCGACGGAAGCTGAACTTTCTTCTTCTTTTTTTTATTTTTATCTTGATGTTTTTTACGATCCTCTTCACTAGGTGACTTCTCTGAGCTTTTACCAAAATATTTGTTTTTAATCGTTATATATTGCTCTTCTATATAAAATGACTTCTGCTCCAACTCATTATTTGAGGCTCTAAGGCGGTCATTGTCTTTGTTGATTATATCAATGATTTTTTGCTGACACTTAAATAACTCAACTAACTCTTCATGTGGAATTAATGCAATTTTATCAGAGGGAAGTGGCTTAAAAAGTTCTTCTTGAGTCATTAAAAATAATTATTTTTTATAACGAGGGACTTTGCAACTCACTCCCAGTGCGGCATACACTTTTGTTAAACTTTTTACCACCAGATCTTTTTATCTCAAGTGGCGACTCAATAAATCTTTTCTCTAAATTGGCTCCCTCAAAAAATAAACTAAACTCCGCTTGTGTTAAAACTACCTCATTTTTATAAAATGGATTGAGCTTTGAAAATGTACTCCTCTCTAAACGCTTCGAGATAATCACTAAACCCGTGCCATCATAATAAAGACACTTCATCGAAGATCTCAACTTATTTATAAATACAAATAAATGTCCAGAAAATGGATCCTTATTTAATACGTTCTTTGCCTTATTAAATAAACTATCATAAGAAGCCCGCATATCTGTGGGCTCCTTACTTATATATATCTTCATCGTTCTATTAAAAGCTATCATGCCGCCTTTTTACTCTCCATTATATTTAAAAACTCAACTAGCTGATGAACTTGACTAAACTTAATGATTTTATTCTTTTCCCACTTCATCGTGATGGGAGATTTACAATAGTCATCATATATCGGTGCTGATTCCACTTTTACCTCTTTAAATTCACTCTCAACAACAGCACCATTTTTTACTAGCTTTTTTCCCGCACGTATCAAAGCGGACATTTGACCTTTACTAAGCCCCAAGTCCCTATAAAGATCTGCTGTACTACCGGGCCAGTTTTGCCAGGCCTGTAGCACCTCAAGAATCACCTCGTGACTCATACCTTTAAGTGAGCCTTTTGGGGATTTGTATGTATTTAATTTTTTTCTCAATATTGTATTGTCCATCCTTACACCTCCATGTGTTGATTGTTCTTGATTATTAATTTAACAGGTTTTGACACATTTGAAATGTGGGGAGGCTCGACGATTTACAGAACACCTTCAAAAAGAAAATAAACATTTAAGAGAAGAGTTAGAGCGTCTTCATTCGATTATACGTTTATTAAAAAAAGATAAGTTTGGCTCCAAGTCTGAGAAATATGAAAACATCTCTACCGAGCAGATGGTATTTAATGAAATTGAAGTAGAGGCACCCAAAGCTCCAGTAGAAACAGAGCAGATCAGCTATATACGTAAAAAGAAAGGCCGGGGCAAGAAAAAGCCAATACCTGAGGATGTACCCAGAGAAGAAGTCATTATTGATATACCAGAAGATCAGAAAATATGTCCTCATGATGGCACTCCACTTAAACAAATTGGTGAAGTTGTAAATGAAAAGTTAAAGACGATTCCCGCACAAACATCTGTAGTTTTAGAAAAGCGTCTTAAGTATGCATGTCCCTGCTGTGAGGGGCATATGGCTGAGGGTAAAAGTAACTCCATATTACCTGGCACCATAGCCACGCCAGAGTTATTGTCTTTTTTAATATTTTCTAAGTTTTTTCAAGCCCTGCCCCTCTATAGACTAGAAGAGCTTTACCGTTTACAGGGCATTGATCTAAAGCGTTCCACTATGGCTCGTTGGCTTGTTCAGATCTCGCAAAAATTAATTCCTCTATGGAATGTATTAGAAGAAAAGGTTTTTGCTAGTGGTTATGTTGGAATAGACGCGACCACAGTACAGGTTTTAAAAGAAGAAGGTAGAAAGGCAAGAACAAAATCTAGTATGTGGGTTCGTGGTAGTCCTGAATTAGGTATAGTTCTTTTTGATTATGATGTCTCAGGTGGAGGTGCTGTAGCAAAACGATTGGTGACTGGCTACAAAGGGGCATTACAGGCAGATGCCCACAAAGGTTATGGTGCACTTGAAAGACATAACTTAATTTTATTAGGTTGTATGATGCACTCTCGTCGTCGGTTTTACAAAGCATGGCTCGAGGCTAAAAAGCAATCTGGTATAGCCTCGGAAGGTTTGGCTATGATTAAGTTCCTCTATGATAAAGAGGAAGCCTACAAAAAAAGAAATTTAACACCACAAGAGAGAAAAAAGTGGAGAGATGAATTCCCCAGCGCGCTTCGCGCGCCCTGTTTCTGTTTGTAAGTAGTTTTTTCAATACGGCAATCTTATTCTTTGCGCGAGCCGCAAAATCTTTTATCACAGTTTTTGCCAGGTAAAAAGGTCGGTATTCGATTGGACGGGCTTCTTAGGTTTCGCATCAAACCGAGGGAGTCGAGTTCGAGAGTGAAGTTGGCTGGATGGGCGCTTAAAGAACTGTCGTATGGAGATCTTTTTCTTCGTTGGGGAAGATTTGAACGGTGCCGCCCATCTCTCTCTGGTGTTTTCAAGGACAAAAAAGGAGGAGACAATGCAAGCCCTACGAACCCATGTTGCGGGAGTAGACGTTCACAAAAAAATATTAGCTATTACTGTACTACGAGGGAAAGCTGATCAAGAGCCTGAGGCACTTCAATTTGAATGCGACACATTCACTGAAGATTTGATGGCTTGTGGACAAAAGCTTTTAGAGCTTGGTGTTCGAGATGTTGCCATGGAGTCAACAGGTGTGTACTGGAAGCCTGTGCATAATGTTTGGACTCCTATGGGCATTCGTCTTGCCGTAGCTCAAGCTGCCCACGTGAAAAACGTTCCTGGTCGAAAAACTGACATGAACGATTCTCATTGGTTGGCGGAGCTTCATCGGTTTGGATTGATTCGCCCTTCTATGATCCCTGAAGAGGAATTTCAACAAATGCGGTTATTGAGCCGCCATCGCACGAACTTGGTCGCCGATATGGGTCGTATAAAGAACCGAGTTCAAAAAGTTCTTGAGGATGGTAACGTTAAATATGGCTCAATCGTATCAGATGTCTTCGGCAAATCGGGTCTTAATATTTTAAGGGCGATTGCAGATGGGTTTACCGATGCGGATTACCTGACTTCGCAAATTACGACGAGGATAAAGAAAAAAGAGGAGGCAAGAAAATCACTAACGAATTGTTTAACAACAAACCATTGTTTTTTGATTAAAGAGTTGATGGATCAGCACGACCATTTAACATCAAAGATCCAGAAAGTTGAGGCTGAGTTAATTGAAAAAGCTCAGCCCTATGCTCACCTGGTTGCTAAGCTAGATGAAATTCCGGGTATTGATCAGATTTTGGCCATTGGCATCCTCGCGGAGAGCACAGACGATATGAGCAAATTTGCTGATGAGCGAAAGTATGCGGCCTGGGCCGGAGTTGCCTCTGGCAACAATGAGTCGGCCGGTAAAAAAAAAGATCAAAATGCCGCAAAGGGAATCCTCACCTCAAAAGGCTTCTAAAGCATGCAGCCCACGGGGCTAAACAAAAACGAGGGACCTTTTATAGGTCGAAATATAACAAGCTGGTATTTAAACTAGGGAGTAAACAAAAGGCAAAAGTAGCCATCGCCAATCGTATTGCCAGAGCTGTTTATAAAATTTTAGCTGGGGATAATTATAAAGAAATTGGCTATGGGCGAGCCAAAGACCATGAGGACAAAATCAGAACTTTAATCAATCAACTCAAAGCGCTTGGTGTTAACATTCGTCACGAGAGTCACGAAAAGATCGTGTCAGTAAAAAAACTGAAGATCGACAATACTGGAGTCCAAATCCAGTAGCGATTTCCAATGCAATACTTGGATGTTAAAAGCGGCTAGCGCCGCTAATGGATTGGTCTGTGCGAACCACGAAATTACTTACTGGGGAAGAAATAGCTCCAAGTATGGAAGCTATCAAACAATGGTGTGGTTGGAAGCTAAAAGAAGTTTTACCAAGCAGTACCATTGGCAATGCTCTTAGTTATTTTATAAATGAGTACGCTGAACTCTCAGGTTTTTTAAAAGACGGTCGTTATGAAATAGACAACGGCTGGATAGAGAGAATAATAAAACGATTTGCTATCGGTAGAAAGAACTGGTTATTTTGTGATACAGTTGAGGGAGCTAAATCTTCAAGTATACTTTATAGCATAGTCTTGACAGCAAAACTTAACGGTAAAAATCCTTTTACAGTACTAACGGAGATATTAAAGCAGCTACCGACAGCCAATACTATTGATGATTATGAAAAGTTAGCCGAGTTATTGCTCTCACCACCAAATCCCCAATCCTGCCAAAAAAAAGAAGGGGCAATCATCCATTAAATAGGTGGTCGCGATAAAGCGCTTACGATTTCACATTGGGTTTGTTGAAGCCATACTTTTTTGATTTGATGTTTCCGATGACTCCTTCCACTTGGGCCCGCTCGCACCGAATGGCTTCTGACATTCTTTTTGATACTGCCCATTCGGCCTGACCCTTGGGAGCTATATGAGAAGAAGTAGCGGTTTGAATAACAGAGTTTTTTTACGTTTTTTTTACAGGTATGCATAAATTGATATTGGTGATTAAAACGTACTAAACGGTCTCATCGCTTAGAATCTGACTTGCTGTGACCCAGATTCGGAACCTGGCACAAGCAGAGTTGTTATTTAAAATATTTTAATATTACGTCTTCTGTCTCTTTTTTTCCTACAGGTGAAAAACCCTTGTCCAGTTCCCCTTTGCGTGTTGGATTTAAGGAGATTTCCCAAAAATTAAAGCCCTTAAACCATGGCCATTGAGGTTCCCAAAATGACTCAAAATAGGCTTGAAAAGCCGCCGCTTGATGCTGAATCTTCACATCACCACTTCCCGCATATGCGAATGGATCAATAAAACCTTTCTCAACAGATCGAAAACCAATCTCTTTAAAAATAACCTCTTTATCCACTCCAAGCACAATTGATATTTCGCTAAATATATTATCCATTTGTGTGGCAAAAGAATCCGTTCTTAGCTTTAAAGTTCTCACAAGTTCCAATGATTCTTTTGGCAAATTTTGCTTTGGACTAGCTAAAGAACGATATACATCAATTCCAATGGCATCTAGTTCAGACCAAAAAGTCACCAAATCATTCCAGATCTCTTTTTCTTTTGGGTCACTACGATCAGCTAAATCCACAATACGATATCGCCAACGTTCCAACTCCCCTCCTGTCACACCAAAACCATTGGAGGAAACTTTATCATCAGTAAAATTAATATCGTACATTAAACGTGAACTAGGCAATTTGCTTTTTACATAGCGAAGAAGTTGCAACCACCTTCCTGGAAAACCATAAGGATGTTTTTTCCACTGATCTTCGAGACCCACAGTCATCGAATACAATTCAGCGGCTATTGTGAATTCCTCTACCTTTAGTAGAGCAGCTAAGGGAAGATATACATCTAAATATACCTTAAAAGATTCAAACCAACGATTGGGATCCTGTGGTTGAATATTACCATGCCACCAGTTTTTTAAACTTCCATCCTGACGTTCCTCATTATAAGGAAACTCTCCATTGGGTCCAACAACAAAGAAAATAGGTCTCAAACCTATTGTCATGTTTTGCGAACGAATATAGCGAATTAATTTGGCCATACGTTTTTTTTCTGGCCCACGTTCAGCAGGAGCTGTAACAGGAACCAATTCATTAGAGTAAGGACCTGTCATTGTGGCTCTCACATTAAGAATAATATGGTTGGCCCCTAACGCTTTAGCTTCATCCACTGCGATTTGCGCATCCGACTTCGATTTATCTTGTGCATCAAATAAAAAACTATCGGATTCTATAAGATTAAATCCACGAACATATTCTTGAGCTTGAGCTTGGTGGGTTGGACAAGTCACCAAACAAATAAAAGTATAAACTAACAACCACATATAGCCAGAGCAAATCCAGTTTCTTGCTTGTTTCTTTGATGTTGTTTTATTCCTCATTTAAAATCTCCTCTATAATTCCACACAAAACCAAAATATTTATTGTGTAATCTCTAAAATGAATAGTAGTTAAATCTACAAAAGTAAAATAATTAACACACACTAAATTAATCATTTTGTTGATTTCATATTTTTTCCAAAGTCTCTCATCGCAAAATCTTGAAGTAAAAATTGTTCAGTGACCTTCCCTCTCCCTCCGACAATGATCTCTGCTCTCAATGATTTGTCTTTTAAAGTCCCGCGAAGCTGTGCCCAAGTTGTATTCTGTAGAGGTCCGGTGTTTAAAATCAAAACACCATTGTTGGTAATAAAACCTGATTCAAAATCAAAAATAGGTCCAACTTTATCTTGAATTCTGGCTGTGATATTTTGTCCATTGCCCTGTAGAATCATGGTCACGTCCCTACCCTCTTGACCCAATTTAAATTTAATATTTCCCTTTAAACTCCGACTAAAAAAAGGCGTTCTTTTTTGGAATAAGTTAAAAGGGGCCAATGGCTCCCCAAGCCTTCCCTTCATCTTCTGACTACCAGCTCTTGCATATTTATCAATCACTTCAATAGATTTCTTGTGTATTTTAAATCTAATAGTTGATTTAGGCAGTCCAATTTCATTTTCATACTGGGAATAAGACGCTATATAAATCTCAGTTTTTGGATTGTACCTTACATAATAAAAGCTTTTAAAAGACATCCATAAACTATCAGCAACAGCAACAGTTAAATCGATCGGTCCAGAACTAACAAGAGTTAATGTCCACTCCTTCCCTTCAACATCTGTTAAAAAATAAGTTCCTTCTAAGCTAAATTCACGCACTTTAAATGCTGCCATACTACGACCTAAAAAAATTTCAAAATTCTTTGCTTCCGTCACCAATCCCATTTCAATAAGACGAGGCCACAAAGCAATAAATATATTTTTAATGGTCGTAGAATTACTAACTAAAAAATTCTCGGAAATGGAAATTATCATGGAAGACAACCATTGCATAGAACGTGGACTAAAATAAAACAAAACATTCTCTAGCTGATTCAAATCTATTTCAATATTGAATTCTAAACATTTCCGTGTCCATTCAACAATTAACTCAGATATCCGCTCATTGAGTGAGTAAGTGGGGGCATCGACAATAGATTTGAGTTTAACATAGGCGCTCAACAAATCCTCATAAACTTGTGGAAACTGTTCTTTTGATGATTCATTCAAATTATTAACTTTTAGCTGTATAGAATCTAAGTAATATCCCATTCCTGCAGAGCTATAAATCCTTTGAAACCAAAAATTTTTTTCAGAATCAGATATATGATTTTGCTGTAAATTGCGAATAGCTAAATCTGTTAGTAAATTCCTATATCCAAGAGCTAAATCGACTCTTTGTTTTATCACTTCTAAATTTAGATTAATAAGGAAATCCACATTCTCTGCTAACACTTTTAATCTGATCTTTTCGTTTAAATCTATAGTTTGTAAAATATAATTACTTGTTGCCAACAAGTTGAATAGTCCATCTGCATTCATCCATTTCAGATAGTATGCAAACGAAAGCTGATCCATTTGACTCAAGTCCATCCACTTCACTCCAAAAGCCGACATCTTAAATCCTAGCGACCGAATCGCTTCGGGATAAACCTCATTCAAATTAAATCTAATGGCCAATTCATTTAAGTCTTTCAATAGAAAAAAATAGCTTTCAAAAACATCCACACTGCGCATTTCTGGCAATTGTTGCTGGAGGGATAAAAGTACGTCTCGAAGCTCCTGTCTGTTCTTGGAAGCCTTGACCATTAGTTTATCAGGTTTATCCAACACCAGTTCAGCTTTGGCTTTAGGATCTATGCTCATTGCAAAGCCAAGGCAAATCACAGTACTCAAAACTAAGCGAAGAATTGGATAACTCACATTATTGACTGACATCTAGAGGCTCCTTTAAATATACAGGCTCAGGTCTTAACTTATCAACATTTTCTAAAACAAATTTTTCTAAATCAATAAATTCATATCCCATTTTTTTTATTTCATTTATTAGATAAACTAACTCACTCGGGTCACCACGAAACCTCCCCCGTCCACCTTCATTGTAATGGTCAAAAAGAAAGGGATGATAAAAATAAGAAGCCCAAACGTCTCGCAAAACCAAATTTCTTTTCGCGTCAGCCACCATCTCCTGTACGCTTCGAGGCCTTATAACATGTGCATTTTCAAATGGCTGAGAGTTTCCCAAATTTTCTGGCAAAATTCTTTGACCATGGATATCTCCATAAATTTCAAAGGGGAAAATTTGTCCATTCCACCAAGGAGAAGTGATCTTATAAGAAATGTTAGATAATTCCTTCAAACGTAAAGCCTGAGATTCTACATCTGTATCTTGAAACCAATATTTTTTCTTGTGTGATGGGATCGGAGACAGCCATTCAAAATTGTTATATATCATGCGCCCCATGTTCCAAGGCATCACTCGACTAAATAAAATATTATCAAGAGTGGAAGCCTGATAATGTGGAGTCAGCCAAATCTTTGGTTGTACGCCTATTTTGTTGAGTTCATAGTAGCCGTCATAGAGTCGATTCAACACCCACTTTGCGCTATCTTCTTTCACCGGTTGATTTTTTATGGCGTCCCAAAACTCAAAATCCCCTCCCGAACTCCCCTCAAATGGATTTTTAATTCTCCCATATTGATGCGTTACTCCATGCCAGATAAAACAAGCTTTGTCTTTTTGAACTTCTTTGATCCACTCAACAAAAGATTTTTTTTGAGAAGCCGCGACAAACTCTTCGTTGTAATCACGATCAGCCAAATCGAGAGGATCAAAAAAGAAAGGAATAATAGATACATTCAGTGGCACATTTAAAGACTTAAGAGTTCTTGAAAATGTGTAAAGCGAATCCAATGGCATTAAAGGATGCACATCTTCCATTCTCATAACAGCCATTTTTTTTGTGTGGCGCGGAGGCAAATTCAGAATATCGAACAACAGATCCGTAAATATCATATAGCGATCGGACTCATGCATAAAACTATAAACAGCATCAGCAATATAAAAATGATTTTTATTTCTCAATATATATGGCCGCTCTTCTTTAGTTCCATTATGAACAGCCTTGGCTAAAACCTGTGTTTTAAGTTTGTTTGTAGATGGCTTTGATTTCCCCTTTATATCTTCCTCAAGCCCTTCATTCAGTGGTTGCAGTTCCACCATTTCAAAAGCCGCAAGAAATACTTTTGGTAGGCTCTGACTCCAATCCCCAAATTTTGTGAACCTCTCACCTTTATAATCAATCCCCTTATAAAAAGTAGGGAGACCTTGAAAATCAAGAATTTCTGAATTCAGTTTAGAAAGTCCTATATATTTATAACCAAAAAGTGCTGCGAGTTCAGGCTTTCGCCAAATATTATAACCCAACCAAGCTACATTTTTCTTTGTTGATAAATAATCTTTAATAAAATCGGGAGGAATGGGGCTGTCATAATGAGATCCAATATAAATACTGGCACGACAACGATCCAAGTCTCCCGACTGATAATATTCAATTGGTGCTATGATTTGTTGCAATTCAGGAAAATGCCCCAGTAAATTTTGTGTAAACAAAGCATAGGTGCGCCCGATCCAATAATCATTTGGTCCTTTGTCATAATAGACCTGAACGCATTCTTGCTTTAATGGAGATGGAATCTGAGACTGACTTGTGATTATGGATCTATTCTCTTTAAGCACTTCTGCCAGAGTCACTCTGGATTCACTCAATAGCACAATCCAACCTAGTGCAAATATCAAATATTTAAATCCATTGTTTAATAGGCACCCAGTAAAGTTTAACTTTTCCATTTGTAGCTTTACAGTTTTCACAGACCCACCTCTGCTCTTCGGTCTGGACCGTCCGAACTCAACCTCTTTTCCTGCGCTGATTCCAATCCAAATAAGCTTGGCAATTCATGTTCCGTCTTAATCCACGCTGGTTTTTCTCCTGTGCGTAGAGAGCTTAAACTTTGTCTAAGTGCTTTAAAAGATGCCAAAGTATTAATGTAATTCCCCAAAAACCAACGAGGCAATATAAACAAAATAGCTTCAAAACCATAAACGGACTGCACCAAGCGGGCTCGCTGAAAAAGTCTATTCAACATAAAAAACAAACTCCAAGCAAACAGAATATCTATCCACAAATAGTCTTGAAGAAAAGAGGGCCAAGTTGAAAGCACTAAATAATGAAAAAAATAAAATAATGTTAATATGTAACTACTCAATAATACGGGCGCATTCACCAAACCACGACGATCCCTCCACAAAAAATAGTTTTCAAAAAACTTTTTCCTATATGAAATCAAAGGGGACCATTTAAGATTTAGATATCCTTGAACACAAATTCCCAAAGTCCAACGAGATTTCTGCATCACCGAGCTCTTAATAGAAGACGGAAAATACTCTCTAGTTGCAATATAGTCTTTCTCACCTTGTTCTTGGGTATAGTAACAAACAAACTCACTGTCATATCCCAAGCGGTGTGCTAAAATCCCTAAATGATAATCTTCCGTTAGGGTGTCCTCATTCAACAGCTGATAATTTTGTATTTTAAGCATTTCAGCAACAAACAAGCGAGACATGGCCGTCCCCACTCCCGCCGAAGGAATACCACCACCTAAATAGCTTCGGACAAGCAAATTGCGAGTATGACTCTCAGCAAATTCATCAATGTACGTTCCTCGAGTGAAATCGCGCCAAGAACAGGGAAGACAAAATACTGGGGTTTGTAAAAAATCATTTTCTAACATCTTGAAATTTATTAACTTCAAAGCGAGTGGATGAATAAGGTCTTCTGAGTCTTGAAGAAGCAGGATGTCAAACAAAATATTTTTTGTATATTCGAAAGCTAATATTTGATGAACTATCTGATTGAGCAATTGTCCTTTTGATGTCGGACCAAGTCTTGTATTCACTACCACATGTACATTTAAATATGTCAGTGATAATCGAGTCGCCGCCTCCAAAGTTTTTATATCATTAGGATAGACGCCTAAGAAAATATGATAATTATGATAATCAATTCTATCTATATTTCCATGAATCATTCGTTCAATGATTTCATCTTCGTGCCAATTCGCAATCATTATAGCCACTCGTCTCTGAGCTTCTCCGTGAATATTCTTTAGATCTTGATTGCTTAATTTTTTAGGTTTTAATCCACAAACTAGGGCCACTAAATCAATAAATAAATCATCCAAAGCAAAAATAATTATGACACACAGAACAACAACAGTTAGCGAAAACAATAGAGTATCCAAACTCAAGAATTCCATTATTTGTCTCCTCCAAGGAGGTAAACATTGAGCTGTACTTCCAAAGCCGGTGGAGAACCCTGACGTGTCGAATAAATAGGTACAAATAGCTTTGCCGAAATAAAATGCCAGGGCTGAGCTCGCAACCCCAGTCTCAAATCTGTGTAACTTGAACCCCATATTTCTGGAGCATCTTTATGGTAGAACTCAAGCAGACCAGAAACTTTTCTCGACCAACCTAAAGTATTTTTTGAATCCACAATTGAGGAATCAAACAAGAAACCCACTCGGGCTACAGATAATATGTTTTCAAAGGTTCTTATGTCAGTTAACATATCTTGTTTTGATATTTCTCTGATATTGAAAATTTCTCCATAGGCGTCAAAACTAACGAATGAATTTATGTGTGAATAATAACTGCCAAAAATGCCCCACTTAGTTTCTTTTTTAGCTACTGTTGAAATTGAATTAACTGGCTCTTTATAAGTGAAGAGTTCTCCCATCAAAAAAACATTTTCTCCCCACAAGTTCTGCAAAACTTGTAAGACATAACCTGTTCTCCGCGAACTCCCTACTTTTTTAGAATCTTGTATATAAGACCGTCCCCCCACAGACCAACGAGAGTGGACATTTTTAAAGGGCTCGATCTTCAATCCCATAAGCGCCTTCAAATCAAACTGAAAACCATCATGATTTTTCAGAGTCACAGCTTCAGAATTTATCTCGAATTTTTTACTAAATATAATTTCTTTCGCTGAGCAAATATTGCCAAAGCTAATAACAATCAAAAAAACATATAAAACTACTATAATTTTCCAATAGCTCCACACATATTTCCTCATATTGAGCCTAGGATTTGAAAGTCCTTATTCTTGATTTTAAACAGATATAAAAATGATAGAAATTGGACCATATTCATTGAAGAGCAGTATCTACAAAAATTTAAATTTGTATATTATAATTTATAAATATTGCATATTAGAAATATATACAATAAACCAGTTTTAGAATTTTGAATTTAAACTAGAATTGCATTGCAATAAATCAGCATCTAGCTATTACAAGTAGAGTGATTTAAGGGACGGGGATAAATTCAATGAACAGTACTACAATAGAGCCGCAAGTAGGCCAACCCATTCCGCCTGGGTCATCATCAAAAAAACTTAAACTCCTTTTTGCCTTCGGAACTCGACCGGAAGCCATTAAAATGGCCCCATTAATTAAAGAAGCCCTAATTTGCCCTTTGTTCAAGGTTATAATTGTCGCCACGGCCCAACATCGAAAAATGTTAGATCAAGTACTAGAAGCTTTTAGTATACATCCTCATTATGATTTTAATTTAATGAGTCCCAATCAAAATTTAAATCAATTAATCTCACATACATTAAATAATTTTGATCAGATACTTGAAAAAGAAAAACCAGATTGGGTTTTTGTACATGGCGACACATCTACAACTTTAGCTTGTGCCATGGCCGCTTTTCACAGGAATATTTCTGTGGCTCATGTCGAAGCGGGTTTGAGAACTTATAATACTCAATCACCATTCCCTGAAGAGATGAATCGACAAATTGTCAGTAAGATTGCAAATCTCCACCTCACTCCTACGCTGAATGCACAAAAAAACCTATTGCGAGAACGAATCCCAGAATCTAAAATATTATTAGTTGGCAACACAGTGATTGATACTCTCCATCTTGCCCTAGATGAAATACAAGAGTCGCCCCGTCTAATCAAAAGGTTTGAAAAATCTTTTCCTTATTTAAACCAAGATAAAAAAGTTATTTTGGTAACAGTTCACCGTCGCGAAAACTTTGGCCAAGGAATCAAAAACATCTGCATGTCCATTTCCCAAATGATACAAATTCGCAATGACATTCAATTTGTTATCCCAGTACACCCCAACCCAAATGTAAAAGGAGCCATTGAAGATCATTTGTCAAAACTAGAAAACGTCCACTTGATAGATCCACAAGACTATCTTGCCTTTACTTTTTTAATGTTGAAAAGTTACCTAATACTAAGTGACTCAGGAGGAATTCAGGAAGAGGCCCCCGCACTTGGAAAACCAGTTCTTGTTTTACGTGAAACCACAGAGCGCCCCGAAGCTCTACAATCTCACTGCGCCCTTCTGATAGGCAATTCAAAAGATAACATTGTTAAAGCTTTGATAGAACTTCTCGACGATCGCGAATTATACGAAAGCATGAGTAAAGTCAAAAACCCCTTTGGTGACGGAAGTGCCAGCAAAAAAATTATTAGTTATTTCAAGTCCCTTACAGATAATACTCAGATTAATATCTAAATTACAAAAAGCATGTTAAAGGGGAAAACAAAAATATAAAATTATTGTATGTTAAAAATGTTCGAGAACTCGCCAACACTTTGTGCCAACCTAAAGTTAACTAAAGAAATTTCTAAATTTGCTTCCACCTTGGAATTGGATCAATAACAATTTACTAATAATTACTCAAGGTCTTAATGTAATCTAAAATTTGCTGTTGAGTCTTTGTCGCTGAATAGTTCATGTATTTTTGTATTTTTTTTGTCGACCTTGGCATTCGCCTTCGTATCGCAATGCAACTCCAGCGCTGTCAGGTCTACCCCCATATTAATGAAACAACAAAACATGTCGTGAACTTCCCGAGATAATAATTACAAAATCAATTCTAAAATCCACGTGGTCACATGGTTTTATTTTTTAAAATACAATCCCTTTAATCCTTTGTTATACATCACTTGGGCAACGTGATTTTTCCAGGTTTTTAAACGTAGATTGCGTACCTGTGAAGATATTTTGGGTTGGAATTCGCGTTCCATTTGCCAAACTTTTTTTATGTCACTTATCGAAGTCCAAAATCCTATACCTAAACCAGCCAAATAAGCCGCTCCCGAAGATGTAGTTTCAATCACTAGAGGTCTTATGATTTTCTTTCCCAGAAAATCACTTTGCAATTGCAATAGCAAATTATTTTGAACGGCACCACCGTCCACTCTTAAATCAGCTAAATTTTTACCCAAGTCTTTTTGCATAGCCAACAGAATCTCCACATTTTGTAAAGCCATAGCTTCAAGGGTAGCACGCGCAATGTGGGCTCGATTTGTACCTCTGGTAATTCCTAAGATTGCCCCTCTGGCTTCTGGGTCCCAATAGGGCGCGCCTAAACCTGTAAAGGCGGGAATGACTTCGACTCCCTCTGTAGATTCTACTGTGGCCGCCAAGGCCTCAATTTCTGAACTCTCTTTAAAAAATTTCAATCCATCACGCAACCACTGAACAGCAGCTCCACAAATGAAAGCACCACCTTCCAAGGCATAAGTTAAATGAGTTTCACCCTTGAGTTGCCAAGCTACTGTAGTTAATAGACCAGATTGTGAACGCACAATTTTTTTTCCTGTATTCATAACTAGAAAACTTCCTGTGCCAAATGTGCACTTGGCTTGTCCAGCCTGAAAACACGTTTGTCCAAAAAGAGCCGCCTGTTGATCTCCCGCTATACCAGAAATAGGAATGCCATCTGGCAATCCTGGCACATGGGATGTCACTCCAAATATACCACTGGACGGAACAATTTCTGGAAGAATTTCTTTAGGGACTTTTAAAATCTTTAGAAGCTCCGAATCCCAAGCGGGTTTCTCAATATTCATCAACATAGTTCGCGAGGCATTGGACACATCCGTTTTGTGCGACTTCCCTCCTGTCAATTTCCATAGGAGGTAGGTGTCAATGGTTCCACCCAATAGCTGTCCTTCTCGGGCTTTTCTGCGAGCCTGTGGGACATTGTCTAACAACCACTGAAACTTAGTCCCTGAAAAATAGGGATCTAAAACTAAACCTGTTTTTTTCTTAATCAATTTTTCATGACCAGCTTTTTTTAACTTTTCACAAATAGCGGTGGTGCGTCGGCATTGCCAAACAATGGCATTATAAATAGGCTTTCCTGTTTTCAGCTCCCAAATTAAAGAAGTTTCTCTTTGATTTGTAATACCAATGGCGGCAATGTTTTTTGCTTCGACTCGGGACATATCCAAGGCTTTCTGGATACAAGACAATACACTTTGCCAAATTTGCTCAGGATCGTGTTCAACCCATCCCGATTGAGGATAAACCTGGGGAAACTCTTCATTCACTTTAGCAAGGGAAGATCCATCTTCTTGTATTAAACTCACGGTCGTTCCAGTAGTTCCTTGATCAATAGCCATAATATATTTCATAACTCGCCTCATCTCTTTGCTTTTCTCTCAGATTTTCATTATTAATTTTATTAAGCAACTTTTTAAAGGGAAACTCTTTTTGTGAAAAATATTTGGCAAAGTTTAGAGGAAAGCGGAATTCAACTCCCCAGCCTAGATTCTAACGCCATGCTTTATAAAGCAATCCCTCAGTTCTTTATGGAACTAATGGCAAAATACTTTCGTCTTAATGTAGAAGGTGTTGAAAACTTACCAAAAGAAGGACCCGTAATTGTAACACCCAATCACTCAGGTTTTTCTGGCCTAGATGCTATGCTTTTAAGCTATTTAATTCACCAGCAAACTTCTCGTGCTGCATGGGTGTTAACTCATCACTTTTGGTTTCTAACTAAAGCCACATCCATTCCAGCCCATAAACTTGGTTTTATTGAAGCCACTAAAAAAAATGGGAAAGACTACCTCAAGAAAAAACAAATCATAGTACTTTTTCCTGAAGGTGAATATGGAAACTTCAAACCCACAACAAAAGCCTATCGCCTTCAAGAATTTAAACGTGGATTTGTACGTTTGGCTCTAGAAACTCAAAGTCCCATTATTCCCACTATTGTAATCGGAGCAGAAGAAACACATATTAATCTTAGGAGTTTAAAGTTTACAAAATATTTAAGAGGAATGGTTCTACCACTTCCCCTCAACTTTTTACCTTTACCAGCTAAATGGAAGATCCGGTTTTTAGAACCTATAAAATTGCCTTACAAACCAGAGGCAGCTAAAGATAAAGAGTTAGTGCATGAAATTGCAAATGATATCCGTGGAAAAATGCAAGCAGCAATTACCGAAGAACTACAAAAACGCGAATCAATATATTTTTAATAAGACTTCATTCTTCTATTGGATCGCTGCCAATAAAATTAATTATTTTGTACCACTTAGAAATGAGTAAACCTGGGCTATCCGGGCTTCTACTCACTAAGGCTCTTGTAAGAATCAAGGCCAGACCCACGGCTATGATTAATAGCAATATATACTCTACAACAATTTGACCAGAAATTTGACGCTGGCTTGTTTTCATCTTATGGTCGCCTCATGTTAAATCGAACCATCACTTACCGTAGCATGTCGGGCTTAGCGACATTACTTTTTGTAGTTCTACTTTCTTTAATATATTTTAACTCAAATGAAAGAGAGTCTCCAGCTTCAATTGAGAATATACCCCAATCCAAGCCCATTTTGTTGAAAGACCGCATCCAAGCACCTAATATCATTTGGAAAGATAATTTTAATTTAAAATTAAGCTTGGAAAATTATAAGGGAAAAGTTGTTTATTTAAATCTATGGGCACATTGGTGTGAGCCCTGTAAGCAAGAGATACCCTTTTTAGCCAATATTTACAGTGAGTTTGTTGGCTCTCCATTTGAAATCATATTAATAAATTTAGATACAGATACAAAAGAAATCCAAATAGCCCAGGAATTTTTAGAGCAAAAGGCTCCTCAACTTACATCTTACTATAATGTTAGTGATCCATTTATTAAAGCGTTTAAAACCCATGCTATTCCCACTCATATACTACTAGATAAGAGTGGGGAAATCGCCCTACATTACTCGGGAGACATTTTAGAACACACAGAAAATTTTAAATCTATGCTCCAGCACCTTTTTCAAGAAAATCTGGCATCACATTAAAAGAAATTTCTTTTATTTTTTTATAAACACATTCAAGAGTATTATCATCTGCAGGGCCACATACACCAATTACTGGATCTGTACCTAAATAATCTTCAATGATTCGAACTTCATTTTGTTCTACGTGTTGATGTGGTTCATTAAAAGTCTGAAGAAAACTTTCTGTATTGGGGTAAAGCATAACAAAAATATTGCTATCTTTGTTCTGAAGTATATCCAATTTAGAATCATTAATTTTTCTTTGTAATTGAAAATACAATTGCAAAGCCAATCCTTCTTGCATTTGCGAAAAATATATTTTTATTGGCCCATCAAAAATAGCCGCATTAAATACTGGTGAATAAAATTTTGATTGTGTTAAAACTACTGATGCCGAATTCATTTAGATACCCCCCGTACAACCATAGCCTAGAAAACTTCTTTGACATTTAGCAATGATTTTTTAAGATTTTTTAAGATTTTTTATATTTTAACTCTCCAGCCAGCCAAACTTCGGCTACTGGATGGTGGCCAACACTCATAAACAAGGAACTCAAATTATCGTCTAAGACTATAAAATCACATTGTTTTTTTATATCAATGCTCCCCTTTCTAGACTCTTGCCCAAGGGCAAATGCTGCGTTGAGTGAATATGCGGCTAGAGTTTCTGGAAATGTCATTTTCATTGCCAATCTGGAGAGCAATCCCACAAATGACAGATCCTGAGTTGGACTGCTTCCTGGATTAAAGTCCGTAGCGATGGCCACGCGAGCTCCGCAATCCAATAATTGTCGTGCTTTCGGATAGGGAATATTCAAATAAAAATCCGCCGCAGGCAATAACATAGCTGTAGTTTCACTTTGTGCCAGAATAGGTATTTCACTGTCTTTCATCTTAACAATGTGATCCACAGATTTTGCATTGAACTCGATGGCTAATGGCAATCCTGCGGAATAAGACAATTGTTCAACATGAGCAACTATATCTAAGCCTAAATCTTTAGCTTTACTAAAATAATTGCGAGCAAACTCAATATCGTAATAATTTTTTTCGATAAATATATCCACCCTCTTTGCCAACTTATGATGAACAATATGTGGAAGAATTTTTTGTAATATTAAATTTTGATATTCGTGCTTTGGCATATCGGGACTGAGAGCATGAGGTCCTAAGTAAGTGGCAATGATCTCTGGACCTTTGAGATCTTTTAAAGCTTGCAGGAGTTTTACTTCTCCTTTTTCATCTAAACTGTAACCACTTTTTATTTCTAATGTTCCAACCCCCTGGCTTAAAAAACGATTCACTCTTTCTTGTGTTAAGTCTGTAAGCTTCTTCTTAGAGGTTTCACGAGTCGCTTTGACGGTAGATAGAATGCCACCGCCCTGATCTGCAATTTCTTGATAACTTTTTCCTTGAATTCGAAGTTCAAATTCCTGAGTCCGATCTCCCGCAAAAATAGAATGAGTATGAGCTTCAACAAATGCAGGCATTATAATTTTATCTTTAAAAAAAACTTCTTCGAGTTGAGCCCCTGGGGCAATTTCATTGATCACTTTAGAGTTACAATCAGAATCTTTTCCCACCCATTCAATTACACCCTCTTTGCAAATAATAGCGCCGTCAGTAATCAAAGATAAATCTTCTTCTTTTACATTTCGTCCAGACTTCACAGCCAAACCTTGAAAGCTCCATAATTCATGAATTTTTCTAAAGCATTTTAATACCATTTCCCAGACCTTGCCTCTGATTCAAAAAGAGTCCACACAACACCTACTGCCAAACTCGCAGTGTCTCTTGCCGTTAACAGAGGACTATTACTATTAGCAACACCATCAAAACAACTGTACTCCAAACCAAAAAATAAACGCCATCTAGGATTCAAGCGCAATGCCGCCGCCATGTCAAAATGAGTTTCTAATAATCCTGCTTGTGCTTGATATAGTTTTCTTGTGGAACTCACAAATTTTGGAGAGACTTCATAATAATATTCCATATACCTATCGTCTGCGAATATTGTGCCCCCACGAAAATAAAAGTCCAGCCAGTGAAAAAAAACTTTATCAATATTGTAAGTAAAGTTGGGATGAAACAAAAAACCCTGATCCCCAGTTCTTTTAAAGTCTGTAACAAATGCCGCTCGTAATGGTAAATGGAATCTTACTTTCCCATACTTGGCCGAATTATAAAGTCGCCATACCGCTCGTGGTCCAACGGCTCCCATCCATGCCAAATCTGGCATCCCCTGTCTGGCAGCAATTTCGGATGAGCTTGCAGAAAAATTCCCTGAAAAACTCAAATCTAATCGAAAATTTTTTAATTTTATAAATTCAGCTCGCGTTCCTCCTTCGCGATCGGACTTTAAAATTTTTCCTCTATAGATAAAATAAGGCAATCCTATTGTGCGTCGTTGAAGTTGTTTGGAGCCCTGATAATATGGAGTTTCAAAAAATCCAGCTCCAGCACCAAATTCATATAAGGCTTTTGGTACAATTTCTAATTGATCATTAGCCCAGCATTGTGAAGCAAACTGTAACCAGATAAGTAAGAAAAACTTCATGAAAATGGAATTCCATGCCGAATCACTCCTCTTTCTTTGGCCACAACTTTAGCTTCTTCATAACCAGCATCAAAATGGCGAAACACTCCCATAGCTGGATCTGCAGTCAATACTCTTTCCAGTCTTTTTGCTGCGGCATCTGTTCCATCGCATACAATCACTTGGCCTGCATGCAAACTATAACCCATTCCAACTCCACCACCATGATGAAAACTCACCCACGTAGCCCCACAAGCTGTATTAGCCAAAGCATTAAGAATTGGCCAGTCGGCAATACAATCCGAACCATCTTTCATAGCTTCTGTTTCTCTATTTGGTGAAGCTACAGAACCACAATCTAAATGGTCTCGGCCAATTACCAAAGGGGCTTTCACTAAACCTTTAGCCACAAGCTCATTAAATTTTAAGCCCGCTTGCACACGCTCACCATATTCCAACCAACATATGCGGGAGGGCAAACCTTGAAATGCAATTCGCTTCTCTGCCATGTCCAACCAACGTAAAAGATGTTTTTTATGAGGAAACAATTCTTTTAAGGACTCATCGGTTACCTTAATATCATTTTCATCACCACTCAAAGCCACCCAACGAAAAGGTCCACTGCCTTTACAGAACAAAGGTCGAATATAAAGTGGTACAAAGCCTTTGAAATTAAAAGCCTCTTTAACTCCCTCTTCCAAAGCGACTTGTCGAATGTTGTTTCCATAGTCAAAAGTAATTACACCATTTTTTTGCATGGCCAACATACCCTCTACATGCTTAGCAATACTTTTCTTGGATAATTTTAAATACTTGTCTGGATTTACTTTGCGCAACTCTGTGGCCTGTTCAATATTGTATCCCTCGGGAATATAGCCAAACAATGGGTCATGAGCCGAAGTTTGATCTGTTAAAATATCGGGATAAAAATTCTTTTCCATTAATTGATGTATGACTTCTGCCATGTTCCCGAGAAGCGCTACTGACTTTGCTTCGCCATTTTTTTTATATTGATTTACTAATTTAATAGCCTCATCTACGGACTCCACAGCTTCATCAACATATTTTGTTTCCAGCCGTCTTTGAATTCGATAGGGATCTACTTCTACCGCTAAAACCGTCGCCCCGGCAAAAACTCCGGCTAGTGGTTGAGCTCCACCCATGCCTCCTAGTCCAGCCGTTAATATAATTCTTCCCTTAAGATCTCCTTGAAAATGTTGTCTTCCTGCTTCGGCAAAAGTTTCATAGGTTCCTTGGATAATTCCCTGAGTTCCTATGTAAATCCAAGATCCTGCCGTCATTTGTCCATACATCATTAAACCTTTTTTATCTAACTCATCAAAAACTTCCCAGTTTGCCCATTTGGGAACGAGATTGGAATTTGCTAACAATACGCGAGGAGCATCTTCATGAGTTTTAATTATGCCAACGGGCTTTCCGGATTGAATAAGAAGAGTCTCATCATTTTCTAAATCTTTTAAAGCTTGAAGAATTTTATCGTAACACAACCAATTGCGCGCGGCTTTTCCTCTTCCGCCATAGACAATCAGTTGGTCCGGCTCTTCTGCGACTTGGGGATCTAAATTATGTTGGATCATTCGGTAGGCAGCCTCTTGTAACCAACCTTTGCAATTCAGTTGAGTTCCCGTGGGTGGATGTATGACTCGACTCATGCTTTTCTCCTTAATACTCTAGGGCCCCAATACTTTGTTCTATTGTTTGAATCAATTTTTCACTTCTAATAAGTTTTTTTATTTCTAAAACATCTCGCGAAAACACTCTGTCCTCTGCGGCATAAGGAACTTTAGTTCTAATTACATCAAGACAAGCGGCAACTGCAGATGCGGGTTTATGGGGTTTTAACATATCTAAAGCCTGACAGGCACACAACAACTCCATGGCCACTACGTTCTCGGCATTGCGAATAATTTTTCCCAATTTTCTGGCGGCAATAGTTCCCATACTCACATGATCTTCTTTATCATTGGAAGTAGGAATGCTATCTACAGAAGCCGGGTGTGATAAAATTTTATTTTCGCTTACTAGTGAAGCTGCAGCTACTTGTACAATCATCATCCCACTATTTAATCCACCTGAGGGTGCTAAAAATGCGGGCAACCCGCTCATGGCTGGATTAATAAGTTTTTCTATTCGACACTCAGATATACTCACCATTGCACTCATTACAATACACATATTATCCAGTGCAAAGGCTACGGGTTCACCATGAAAATTTCCACAGCTTAAAACCTTATCTTCGTCGGGAAAAACCAAAGGGTTGTCTGTGCTAGAGTTAGCTTCTGTAACTAAACATTTCAAGCCTGTATTCAAATTGTCTTTCGCTGCACCATGTACGGCAGGTATACATCTTAAAGAATAAGCATCCTGTACTCGACCACAATCTCTATGTGATTCTGAAATTTCAGATGACTCCCCTAGAAGTTTCAAAATATTTCTTGCAGTTTTTGCCTCTCCTGGGTGCGGACGAGTTGCAAATATTAATGGATCAAAAGCGGCTCTAGTTCCTTGAAGGGCTTCTAAAGACATGGCCCCAGCCAAATCCACCATCCAAGCCAAGCGCCGTGCTTCGTAGGCATTTAACAAACCTACAGCTGTCATAACTTGGCATCCATTTATTAAAGAGAGCCCCTCTTTAGCTTGAAGCTGCAATGGTTTTATATTTTTATTTTCAATCACTTCTTTTACACAAGTAATTTTATCATCCAGCCAAACCTCACCTTCACCAATAAGAGCAAGGGCCAAATGAGAAAGAGGAGCTAAATCACCACTGGCCCCAACACTTCCCTGCTGAGGAATCACCGGAATAATATCATTATTTAAAAATTCTAAAATTTTATCGACGACTAGGTCGCGTATTCCACTGTGTCCTCGTGCCAGGGCATTGGCACGCAACAACATGATCGCTCTCGACTCTTCTATCGTAAAAGGTTCGCCAATTCCCACCGAATGAGAGCGAATCAAATTGACTTGCAACTTTTCAATATCGGCATTTGAAATTCTAACATCACTAAAAGAACCAAAACCTGTATTGATGCCATACATGACATCTCCACGTTGGATTCTGTTTTCAATATAGTTTCGCGATTTTTTCATTTTTTCACGAGATGATGAGGACAACTTAACCCGTACTTTATGGTGTGCCACTCCCCACACATCTTCTAAATTTAAATCTTCACCATTTATTTCTAATTGCATTTTGCTGCCTTCAATCCCTCTATTGCGTATTTATAATCATTTTTAAAAACAAAACTTCCAGCAACTAAAACATCGGCATTTTGACATTGTCGAGCCGTTTCTATGTTTATTCCCCCATCCACTTCAATAAGAGCTTTATATTTATTTTTATCAATCTCTTTACGTAATATATTTATTTTCTCAATTTGCTGTTTCATAAAAGACTGTCCACCAAATCCCGGTTCGACAGTCATGACTAAAACTAATTCTACTAAGTGCAAGTATGGTAAAATCCTATCTAGACGGGTTCCAGGCCTTAGTGTGATGCCGGCTTTACAGCCTAAACTTTGAATTTGTTTTAAACAATTTTCAGTTTCTTTAACAGCTTCAATATGAACGGTTATGTAATCAGCACCTGCTTGGGCAAAATCATTCAAATATTTTTCTGGATTTTCAATCATTAAATGAACATCCAGAGGTAATTTTGTAACGGGTCTTATGCATTTTACGACGGGAGCACCAATTGTTAAATTGGGTACAAAATGTCCATCCATTACATCGACATGAATCCAATCCGCGCCAGCGGACTCTACTTTTTTAATTTCATTTTCTAAGCGAGCAAAATCTGCGGAAAGAATACTTGGGGCGATCATAAATTTATTCAACATAATGTAGAATTTTTCCCATGAGTGCCCAGATGGGTCAACACTTACTCAATACTAAATCTTTGACCCACATTTAATGGTTTGCCTTTTATGTACTCACTCACAGACATCTTGGGGCGTGATTCTGGTTGAATTTCCAGTATTTCGATAAAATCTTGGCCGCATTGCACCTTAATTCCTTCATTTATTGCCACAATTTGTCCGGGTACAATTTTTTCTTGAGTCCTCACTTGATTCTGAAGCATAACCCTTGTTTTGTGAACCTTTAGCATTTTACCATCTAAAAATGTATAAGATCCCGGTCCCATAATTAAGCCCAAAACTTTTCGATGAATATTTAATGCATCATCATTAAAATCAATAAGTCCCTCAGTTTTTTCAATTTTTTTTGCGTAAGTAACCAAAGATTCTTCTTGGGGATGAGGAGTCAAATGCCCACGAAGATAATCCATAAACTCAACATGTAAAAGCTCTCCTCCCAATATAGCCATTTCATCATGCAATTGTTTTGCATTTTTATCATCATTAAGTAGGATCTTTCGCTTTCCTAATACCGCCCCGGCATCTAGTTTTTTTACCATAACTTGTAAACAAACTCCTGTTTCTTTGTCCCCTGCCATAATTGAACGTTGAATAGGTGCAGCTCCACGCCATTTAGGGAGAAGGCTAGCATGTAAATTAACAACTTTTCCTGGATACATATCTAAAAATTTTTGTGAAACTATTTGCCCAAAAGCCACCACTACGGCCGCTTCCGCATTCCAAGTTTTAATTTCATTTAAGACATTTTCTTCATTTATACTTTCCGGAGAAATTACAGCTAACTTGTGTTTTAAGGCGAGCTCTTTTACTGGTGAGGGTCGCAATTGCATTTTTCGCCCCGACCTTCTGTCCGGTTGAGTCACCACACCTACGACTTGAAAATGATCATCTTTAATAAGTTGCTTTAGACCTTCGCAGGCAAACTCGGGGGTTCCTAAAAAAACTACTCTAATTTGACTCATAAATTGTGTTCTAAATTATCTTCATCCTCTTTTTCGGGAGAGGGATAGCCAAATTTCTTAATTTTACTTTTAATACGATTGGATTTTATTGTACTCAAACGATCTATAAACAACTTGCCATCCAAATGATCGATTTCATGTTGAATACAAATGCTGAGTAAGCCATCCACTTTTACTAAAAATTCTTTATTCTCTAAATTAAGCCCTTTGACTTCAATATACTCATAGCGCTCCACAGTTTCAAAGTAAGTGGGAACACTCAAACAACCCTCATCGTAAGTTGTTTTTCCCTCTTTTACTAAAATCTGTGGATTGAATAAAAATAGCGGTTGCTGAACTTGTTTTTCTAATTCTGTCATTTGTGAAAGATCGTAACGCCCACCTTCATCTCGAGGACGGGTGTCAATAACTAGAAATCGGACAGGTCGATTCACTTGGGCCGCAGCCAAACCAATACCCTTATTAGCATACATGGTTTCTAACATGTCCTCAGCAAATTTTGCCAATTCGGAAGTGACTTTAACAATGGGTTTACACTTGATTCTCAAACGAGGATCCGGAAATTTTAATACCTCTAATAACATATCATTTTCTTACACGAAAGAGCTGTAATCTGCAAGACCCTTGGGCTGTAAAAGCCTACTGCTTTAATCTAACCAGAAGAATGAAGGATATTAAAATACCTAAAACATTGGGACCCCATGCCGCTATTATTGGTGGGATCAAGCCATGTTTTCCCATAGTTACAAAAGAGCTGAAAAGTACCCAGTACAAAAAGGCCAATCCCATACAAATACCAATATTTAAGAACAGTCCACCAGAGCGTTGTCGTTTTACACTAAAAGGAATTCCGATCATAGACATTACAAAAGCCGCAAAAGCAAAGCCATACTTACTATGAAAATCGACTTCATAACGGAGCGTGTCCAAACCCGCTTCTTTATTTTTTTTGATAAACTTTTTAAGTTGCTCCTGATTCATAACATCACCCGAACTGGAAGAGTCTTCCAAATCTGCAACATCTTCGTTCATATGAATATTTTTACTGACAAAGGGTTTTGAGACTGGATAATCTAAATCCTTTGAAAACAATGTAACCTGCCCTTTTTTTAAAGTCCAAACGCTCCCTTTTAAGTCGACAGAATTTGCTTTTATTAACTGAACCAAGTGCCAGTCTTCATTAAAAAAATAAAGAGTGATACCATAAGCCTTTTTCTCATCCGCATTCAAAGATTTTATATTAAAAAGAATATTTTCAGATCGATACCATATTTTGTCCGTTTTAACTGTAGAATATAGACCCGGCTTCTTTTTTATATCCACATAATACACATAGTTTTTTTGTTTAGAAAACTCTGGCAACAAGTAATCACCCATCCAAAAACTAAAAACAGATATCAAAGAAATTATGGCCAACATAGGGGCACTCACACGCGCCAAGGACAAGCCAACACTAAACATAGCAATCAGCTCACTGTTTTTATTAAACATGGATAGTGTAAACACCGTTGCCAACAAACATCCGACGGGAATCAATTGGTAAATAATCATAGGAATTGAATAGGCATAGTATTTCATCAAAACCTGAATCGATACTTCATAACGAGCAAATGCACCCATAAAATCTACAGCCAAGAAAATAGTTACAAAAACTAAAAGACCAGCAAAAAAATAGATCAAAAATGCTTTAGATATGTATTTATCAATAATTGAGATCACAGGGCACAATATCAGATAATTCTTAATTAAGGTCAATGAAGCTTAAATTTCCCATTGACTACTTCGATCAAAAATCGTTTACTTATTTCATGGCCTTGCGCGTCTTACTGGCTGACGAAAGCCCGACAATTAAAAAAGTTTTTCAACTGTCACTTCAGGACTATGGAGTTGAAATTAAATGCGTTAATGTCGGCGGTGATGTTATCGAAGTTACCAATGATTTTAAGCCCGACATTATATTTGCCGATGTATTGCTACAACAAATGAGTGGCTATCAAGTTAGCTCAGAAATTAAAGTTTCTCCTGATTTAAAAGAAATTCCCATTGTTTTAATGTGGAGTGGGTTTATGGATATTGATGAAGATAAGTTCCAAGCCTCCCACGCCGATGCAAAATTAGAAAAACCTTTTGATGTGGATGATTTAAGATCTATTATTCAAAATTTAGTGCCAAAAGTTCAAACCCAAAACTTATCACAATTTTTGGATTTTCCAGAATTGCCTGAATTCGACGAGGCCAAAGCTAACCAAAAAGAAAAGGCGAAAAAAACAGTGACCTCGCCAAACACAATAACTAATACAGCGCCCGAAAAATCGCTTCCTCCATTGCAAAAAGTGAAGGCTAATCCCTTACAAGCACCAAGTGAACAAGTCTTACAAAAAGAACTCCAGGAAACCGATAACGCGGAAACCAGCTCCTACTGGAACATGGAAAGTTTTGAAGCTGTTAACATCACTCAACAAATACCACCCCGAGTGGCAAAGTCTGAGAGTAAAGATCAAGAATTTCTAACTGAGGGCGAAGAGGATTCCGAGTGGATTCAAGGCAATATAGAAAAATTTAAATTAAATGTACAAATTAACGATAACACCAACGTTGAAGAAGAAGAAGTTGCATTAGAGAGAATTATTCCAGAAAGCGCAGTGGAAGCTGCAACCAGAGCTTCTTCGTTAATTCCTCCATTATCTAATAAATCTTACAATAATAACGAGGATATGGATTTAGAAATCGATATTCCTCCTGAAAGCCATAAGTCTAAATCCTTTGATATTAGTGATTTGCCTCAATTGAGTGAAGAGCGTTTGACTGACCTCATTCGCGCACAAAGTAAAGAAATCGTAGAGCGCGTTGTTTGGCAAGTGGTTCCTGAACTCGCAACACAAATCATTGAGCGAGAATTAAAAAGACTGTTAGCAGAACAAACCGAAAATTCATTAAGATGAAAATAATTATTGAAGAGTTGGTCAAAAAATCTTTTCAGGAAGACATTCCTCAAAAAGACATCACAACTAGTCATTTGGACATTGATCATCTGAATGGTCGTTCACAACTCATTGCTAAATCGGATCTCGTCCTATCTGGCACGGAAGTTTTTGATGCCTGTATCAAACATTTAGATCCACAGGCAGAAATCCGCTGGCACTTCAATAATGGCCACAATATTTTGGCCGGTCAAAAAATGGCTACTCTTGTTGGTGATTTGATACAAATTATTCAAGCAGAAAGAGTCGCTCTGAATTTTTTAGGTCATTTTACCGGAATATCTACTTTAACTTCACAATTTGTAAATAAAGTGAAGCATACAAAATGTAAAATCCTAGACACGCGAAAAACAACTCCCACGCTAAGAATATTTGAGAAAAAAGCTGTCGTAGATGGTGGCGGATTTAATCATAGAATGAATTTAAGCGATTCCATTTTAATAAAAGAAAACCATATCGCCCTCTGTGGGGGTATAAGAAATGTTCTCAGTAAATTTGTAGAAAAGGGACTTAGCCCCATCCATGTTGAAGTTAAAAATAAGGAAGAGGCTCTAATTGCCTTTGAGTATAAAGTTCAAAGGCTTTTGTTAGACAATATGACCAATGAACAAATGAAAAGCATAGTTGAAATTAAACACTTTGGGACTGAGCTAGAAGCCAGCGGAAATATGAATTTGGATCGTGTTACAAGCGTTGCCGAGTTAGGTGTGGACTATATAAGCGTAGGAGCCCTCACTCATTCAGCGCCTTGCGCAGATATCAGTTTAATTTTTGACTGGAAGGACCACTAGTGGAAATTGCTAAAGTTATTTCCGATTGGTGTCTTAAAAATAGTATTTATCATAATTTTGTTGAATCCACCGAAAGCACCAATGATTTAGCAAAAAAAAACTTAACTGAATTAAAACAAACCAGTGGAGTTTACTTCACTGAATTTCAAACCCATGGTCGTGGCCGTGGACAAAATAAATGGCAGACTCCTGGAAGAAACAATGCTTTTTTAACAAGTTGGGTTTTTAAAGTTTCTGAAACCCCTCAGCCAATAACCAGCCCTGTGATGGGTTTAGCATTGTACAAAGCGGTAAATGAGATTTGGCCAAAATTAAATTGGTCTTTAAAGCCACCCAATGACTTATTGTTAAATAAAAATAAAGTTGCAGGTCTATTAATAGAAGTTGTACAAAAGGAAAGGGAACACTTTTTAATTGTTGGCCTTGGTTTTAATCTATTAGAGCATCCCCACTCTCTTCCCGACGCAACTCATTTAAACAGTCGTGATGGATTAAATGGTACTTTAACAGAAATTCAACTTTTAAATTATCTTGATATATTTTTTAAAGAGCTACAAAAATCATTAGCTATCATTGTTCAACCTCAAATGAATGAAATGATTTGTAGAGAACTCAGCATTGCCTGTGGTGCACAAAAAATATCCCCCATGGGTGATATTTATTATAAAGATAGAATGTTGTCTTGGAAGGAGCTTTAAGTGGCCTTAACATATACTCCAACGGATAATCTTGGGTTGAACTGCCCGGATTTCCAAGTGCAAGCTACCGATGGTGAAATTTACCAACTTTCCAGTTTTAATAACTATGAAGTATTGTGTTTTTTATTTATATGTAACCATTGTCCCTATGTTCAAGCTATTGAAGATCGAATCATTAAATTGAACCAATTTTTTAAAAATAAATCTGTAGCTTTTATTGGTGTATGTTCAAATGATGCTAGTGACTACCCCGAAGATAGTTTTGATAATATCAAAAAAAAATGGAAAGAAAAAAATTTTGGTTTTGTTTACCTCTATGACGAGACTCAAAAAATGGCTAAAGACTTTGGCGCTCTCTGCACTCCCGATATATTTGTTTTTAATAAAATGAGAAAACTTAGCTATCGTGGTCGCTTTGATGACTCTTGGAAAGACCCAAATAAAGTAACTCAGGAAGATCTGAAGCAAGCCATACTTGATACTTTATCACAAAAACCTATTAGTTTTGAGCACTTACCATCCATGGGTTGCTCAATTAAGTGGAAATAAAATTTTTACAAGTCTACTTTAACTTATCCTAAGTCTGAGGTATTTTCCTACTTAATGTAGGGAGGCGATTTGTACTTTAACCTGTGTTTTATATTTCTCTTTTTATTTCTCCACCAAGCTCAAGCCAATGTGGAAGCACCATTATGGCACTGTGGAGTTGATAGTTATCTAAAGGGAAGTAGCGCGAAAGCTTATGATATGGGTCAAGATACTTTTATTGGAAGTGATCGTTTCTCATGCATGAACTATAAAGACAACCGTTTGTTGAATTCTGAAGACGTTTATGAAATTCGCATGGAAGGTATATTAAAAACTGGTTTTAATCCCCAAGATAAAATTGAAATAAAAATTACACATTTAATTAATTCTATCCCTAAGGATTTTGAACAAATATTTTCTAAACTTTTTATCTATTCTGATTTTCCTATTGGCCAATATGTATCCATATATATTCTAGCATTTCCTAAAAATAAGACCTCAGACAGAGCCTTCTTAACCGTTTACAGTCCCGTTCGATTGGCCAATGATGTAAAAGCATTTATTGAAAAAGCGGAACTCATCATTGAAAAAAAACCAATGCAACTCTCTAAACAATGAAGTTCTTTTTTGTAAGTCTAATTTTAGTCTTGAGTTCATTATTTACATATTTATATTTTTATCTGGGATTTGAAAACGAAGTAAAAAATCTTGGAGTTGTTGAAGAAGAGTTTTATTTATTAGCAAAAAAACATATTGGACCCTACCATAAAATAAATGAAGTCATTACAGAAGTCGAGATGAACTCAGAACAAAAGCGAATTCCTTGTCCTCTCACTTTCGGTAATTATTTAGACAATCCTCAAATTGCCGATGAAAATCGATTGCGAAGTGAGGGCGGATGCATTTCCTCAAAAGATATATATTCACAATTGGAGTTTGAAAATCCAAATATTTACAGCAAAATTCTTCCATTAAAAAAATATGTTAAATTTAGTTTTTCTGGCTCACCAGCCATCAGTCCATTTAAAGTCTATCCAGCTGCTGAAGAGTGGTTTAATAAAACTCAATACTCGCGTGGAAGTTCTGTACTTGAAATTTATAAAGTAAATGGGAAAACAATGACAACCTATTATTATTTCCCAATTGATACTCATTAAACATGCGAACAAGGCGGCTCTATGTATATGGCAACAATCAGTTTATTTTTTTTCTTTGGAGTTATAAAATAGTTCTGCCCAAAACATTTTAAATGAAGATTGGCAAAAATATAAACCAAAACACCTCTCCATTGCACAATTAGATGTTTCAGACTTAGGCTTTGAAGAAAACAAGTTACAACCCAATGAAAGTCTCCAACAGATACTTGAAAAACGATCAAGTATGTTACAGCAACATCAATACTGGGGTTTAGCTGCTTTGGCAGGTATGGGTTTAACTTTCTTCACTGCTCAGGGAATGGATAACAAACTCCCTCCTGAACACCCTTGGCTTGCAGGTATCACATTAGGACTTTATTCCGTATCAACACATTATGCTTTAAGTTGTCCTGACCGTCCCATGGGTGGAGAAGCAAAGGGACAAGTAAGATGGCATAAATGGTTGGCTTGGGTACATTTACCAGGAATGATTTTAACTCCCATAGCCGGATATCTTGCAGCCAAAAAAAATGAAAAAGGTGAAAAATTAAAAGGTTTAGCTGCACAACACAAAAACATATCAACTATTACATCTATCGCTCTTGCTCTTTCTGTTATAAGCGTTACATTTGAATTTTAAAGCGAGAAAAAATGAAACATTTTATTTTCTTTTTGTTGTTTTGCTATTCATCTATGGGCATTTCCCAAGATGTCTTGTCTTGGTCACTTAAGTTTTCGGATATAAGCTACAAGGTTTCATATACCTTTAAATCCTTTGGCGGAACAGCTAAAACGGCTCGAGGGAAAGGTCTTTGCAAAACTGACACTTGTGATTTTCTTGTTGCAGTACCCGTAAATGATTTCGAATCTGGTGATACAAATCGGAATCTCAGAGTCCAAGAGGTGGCCAAAGCAGCCTTATTCCCTCTTGTTAAATTCAAAATATCAATACCTAGAAATCAAATTGAAGGTAATTTTAAAGCCAAATGTGAGATTGAGTTCGCTGGCAAAACTCATTCTTACGAAAATATAGAGTTTAAAGTTAGCAAGAACAATTCCGATTTTGTTGTAAACAGTCAATTTGATATTTATCTTGAAGACTTCTCTATCGAGCGACCAAAATTAATGACCATTGCCATAGACAACAAAATTCCCATAATTATTCACTCTACTTGGAGTCAGTAATTTAAAGACTTCTTAATAGATTCAGTGCAGAACCCGCCTGAAACCATTTAATTTGTTCCTCATTATAACTGTGACTCAATGGAATACTTTCTTTATTACCATCCACGTGGGTAAGTACCAGTTGCAATTGTTTTCCAGGAGAAAAGTCTTTTAAGCCCACAATGTCTAAACGATCTTCTTCTTTAATTTTGTCATAATCGCTAGGCTTTGCAAAAGTCAAAGCCAGTACGCCTTGCTTTTTAAGATTGGTTTCATGGATGCGAGCAAAACTTTTGACAATCACTGCTCGACCGCCAAGCTGACGTGGGCTCATGGCAGCATGCTCTCTGCTGCTTCCTTCACCGTAATTCTCGTCACCAATAATAACCCAATTCTTTCCTTTTGCTTTGTAGTCACGGGCTACCTTTTGAATCTCCAAATTTTTTTCTTTATTTAATAAATTGTTTCCCCTGCCCGGCTCTTTAGTAAAAGCATTGGTTGCACCCAATAATAAATTGTTAGAAATATTATCCAGATGACCACGATATTTTAACCACGGTCCCGCAGGGCTTATGTGATCCGTAGTGCACTTACCAACAGCTTTACAAAGAACCAATAAATCTGTGAGATCTTCCCCCTCCCAAGCTTTAAAAGGCTCTAACAATTGTAATCGATCAGATTTAGGGTTGACCACAACATCTACAGTCTTACCTTGGGGAGCTTGATAAGCTTCGGGATCGGAAACAAATCCATTACTAGGAAGTTCAGGTGCCGAAGGTTCTTCAAATTTAAAAGACTTTCCATTTGCCATTTTCAATTCATCTCTTTTGGGATCAAAATCCAAACGACCAGCCAAACCGAGAGCCATTGTGATTTCTGGGCTAGCAATAAAAGATAGTGTGTCAGGATTGGCATCATTTCTTCCTCTAAAATTTCTATTAAAACTACTCACAATTGTGTTTACTTGCCCTTTTTTAAAATCATCTCGTTTCCACTGACCAATACATGGACCACAGGCATTAGATAAAACAGTAGCTCCCACTTCATTTAATACAGCCATCTGTCCATCTCGCTCTATAGTTTTTTTAATTTGTGAAGATCCGGGCGACACCATAAATTGTTGTGGCATCTTATGCCCCATTTTTAAAGCCTGCTTAGCAACATGAGTGGCACGACCAATATCTTCATAGGAAGAATTGGTGCATGAACCTATTAATGCTGCAGACAGTTCTACAGGCCAACCTTGTTTTTCAGCTTCTGCTTTTACCTGACTTAAAGGTCGAGCGGCATCAGGAGAGTGAGGTCCCACAAGATGCGGTTCCAATTTATTTAAGTCAATTTCTATGACTTCATCGTAAAACTCTTTAGGGCTTGCAATAACTTCTTTATCTGCAGTTAAAATATCATTATTTTGCTCAGCTAATTTTGCTAACTCATCTCGCTTTGTAGTTTTTAAAAAGGTGGACATTCGAGAATCAAATGGAAATATAGAGCATGTGGCTCCTAGCTCGGCACCCATGTTAGTAATGGTAGCCTTACCCGTACAACTAATGGACTCACAGCCCTCACCAAAATATTCAACAATTTTATTTGTTCCACCCTTTACAGTCATGACCCCACATAATTTTAAAATCACATCTTTTGCCGAAGTCCAACCTGACATTTTTCCTTTTAAATGGACACCCACTATTTTGGGGTTTTTAACTTCCCATGGCAATCCAGCCATCACATCAGAAGCATCGGCACCGCCGACTCCACAAGCAACCATGCCTAAACCACCCGCATTGGGTGTGTGTGAATCCGTACCAATCATCAAGCCACCAGGGAAAGCATAGTTTTCTAAAACCACTTGATGAATGATCCCAGCACCCGGCTTCCAAAAACCAATGTGATAACGACTCGAAACAGTGGATAAAAAATCAAAAACTTCTCTGTTCTCATCCATTGCCGTTTTCATATCCTCTTCCATACCTTTATAGGCACGAATTAAGTGATCACAGTGAACGGTAGCTGGAACAGCAGACTCTTCTCTACCTGCTAACATAAATTGTAGAAGTGCCATCTGTGCCGTAGCGTCTTGCATGGCAACTCTATCTGGCTGAAGTAATAAAAAACTAGATCCTCGAGTGAGATCTTGGGTTTCTGGGCTGTCTAAATGACCATATAAAACTTTTTCTGCCAAAGTTAAGGGACGATTTAATCTTTTTTTAACTACATCTAAGCGTTGGCGAGTGGTTGCATAGACTTTTTTAACTAATTCTGGAGTGGTTTCGATCTTAGCCATTAGGGCCTCCTATATTTTTTCTATAGTAATGACAAACTCAATCAAATTCATTTTAAACGTATGATTTATTCTTAATTTTATCTAATATAATTCTTTCAGGCATAGTTGGATCTTTGGGGTTCACAGAAAAAATAGACTGTTGTTCACAACGTTTTTTATGTTTGATCAACCATCTTAAAATGTCGGCCACATTTTTGTTTTTCTTATCTTTAAAAAAGGGATCGTTGGACAAAACATCTCTGGCTTTTTTCAGAGAACGGGCCTCAACAGCATCCCTCTCTTTAACATCATAACAATGCAGATCATACTTATCTATGTCTTCGGGCAATACTCCTAAAAACTTCACATCCGGCGCAGAGAAGTCCGAGTTTCTAATCAAGCTCGCTGCCGAACCGGCCTTCAAAGTTCTATAAATATTTTGCAGAGTATAAGCATCCAGATCTCCGTAGAAATATATAGGACAATCTAATTGATCTTGTATTGTTTTGCACCAACCGCGAACGCCGTTACTTGGCACCCCTTGGGCACCTAATAATATACAATTATTTCTTTTTGTGAAGCCATTGTGTACAAAAGTATTTGCCGTTGAAACTGACTCAATTACCAAACAGAAATCAATTTTTCCTTTTTTAGGTTTTAAATTGAACACTTGAGGCTGATTTTTAGGCTGGAAGGGCGTTGTTCCCATTTGGCTTAAGTCAATAACGGCTTTCTTACCATCGGGCAAACTCTCGGTGACAACAAGATTTTGCGAATAAGTTTGTCCACCACGATCTGTGGCAAAACAATTGAGCTCTTCACGATAGACCTCTAATAAATCACAAATGTAATAAATAATTGCATCGCTTTCTACCTGATCATCAAAATCAATGGGTTTAAGATGAGGATCACTCTTTACCAAACCTTTTGTCATATAATAAAATTCACGAGTGGAGTTTACAGATCCCATTTCCACATTATTTAACATCATGTCTAACATAAAAACTGTTCGTGCTAATTTTTGCACAGAAGAAACATTCAACTCTGTAGTTACTTTCTTTTTACCCGGTGTTAAATATCCTACCTTAGGATCATATATTGCATTGTCCAAAGAGCACTTGATGGCCTCTAATGTGGGGCGCTTAGCTGATTCCAAGTCTCTCAGCATTCCGTCACATAGGTTTTTAGCTATTTTAGGAATATCTTTTTGTGGTCGTTTTAGTTTGGCCATAAGTACCTACTTTTTTCTACTTGCTTTTTTTGTTGTTTTTTTATCTACAACTTTTTTAGTTGTGTCTTTGGAAGCCACAGTTTTTTTGCTAACTGTTTTTTTAGATGATTTTACATTTATAATGGCTTCGACTTTCTTTTTCGTAGTGGCAATAATGTCTTCTTCGGGTGAGTCTTCTGGTTCATCTTGCGCCATATCTCCCAATTTCACTCGCTGTTTCGCTTTTAAAACAGCGAGTTTTTCTTCGGCACTGACTAGATCATTCAAGGCAGATTTTGTATCGCGACCTAATAATTTTTCAAGCCCCTCTTCTGCTTTTTTCTTTCTAGAATCAGAAGCATTGGATATTTTAGCCAAGCCCTCGACTAAAATTGGACCAAACTTTTCTATATGTTGAATTTTTCTTTCTAAATCAGCGGCTTTATTTTCTCTACGAATATGTCGAGAAAGCTTTTGTCCAGCTCTCATAAGTGCCAAACGCAACTCTTCTACCAATTCATCACTGGCATCAATTGTTTCTTTTGATGCATTTTTAAATTTAATAAAAGGTGAAGTTACACTTATAGCAAAAATATATGGACCTAATGGCAAGCTTCTTCTGGGTTGATTTAAGCCATAAGATCGCCAATTGACGGATTCCACTGCACGAGTGATCGCACATCCCCCTTTATCAAATTGGAGTGGAACGCGATTGGCAAATCGCAATAACTGAACAGGTTCGTCCTCGGCATTAGACGACCTATCTTTAAATCGAGCAATCGCCACTTCAACAACAACGGGTTTAAAATCACAAATAGTGGGTCTACGAGTGACAACACTAAAAAAATCCACATCTCCCAATCTTTGTATACTTCTTGCTAAACCCTCTTCACCAACAATTAAAACGGATCGTGTTGAAGGATTAGTTAGCTCAGTTTCTTGCAAGGCCTGAAAAATCTTTTTAAAATCTCCATCCGGTATGGATTGCACTCTTTTAGTTAAAAAAGCTTTAGGCATTCCCGTTTTTATAAAATCTTTAATAGAGTTATCAGTTACGCGGGAAAAACCCTTCCTTAAAAACACATCCAAAGTCACAGTATTATAAAGATGGGCGTGAGTTATAAATTCCCCAAGCTTCATAGTGTGAGGATGTGGAAGTGTTGGCGGTGGAACTTTAGGAACTTCTTCGCTCACTCTTTCGACCCTGACTTTGCTATTATCAAGGAGTTCATATTCGAGAGTAAGATGAGGATTCACTAAAGCCGTGCCTTCTAAATAAGTCAGCAAGCCTCCATCTCCATTCAATTGAACTCGGCCATCAATTTTGAACTCCACTTTTAAACCATGATCTTTTTCCCAGTCCACACTTTCTTTATTTTTTAATTTCCCTTTGTTGGCCTTGATATCGACATCGACTTGGGCTGACAGAGCTTTGCGCATTTTTTTTGTTTTACTTAAAACTTTCACACCTTTAGCGTTGGTCAATTGCGCCCATGTTGTAGCGGCAGAAATACCTATACCCTGCTGTCCTCTTGAACACTGACCCTTACCAAATTTAGATGAAGCTAAATATTCACCAAAAACTTTAGGTAAATCATCCATTTCTAAACCAGGACCGTTGTCTTCAATAACTATATCTATAAGATCAGTACTTTTTGTAGAACCCGTGCCAATTTTTTTAATACTCACTTTGATCTCGGGCGGAATACCTGCATCCTCGCAAGCATCCAAAGAATTATCCACAGCCTCTTTTAAAGTTGTTAAAACCGCTTTAATTGGGGATGAAAATCCCACCTGCTGTAGATTTTTAGCAAAATATTCTGCCGTACTACTGGCTTTAATTTTTCCCATCTCGCCTCACTTCTTAAATCAAACTCAATATTAAGGCCTAAGTGGTCAAAATTACAAGGAGTTTAAAACTTGTTCTGCGGGTGTGAGATGCTTCTTTTTCGTATTGCATGACTTGCAAGCGACTACCACATTGCCTTTAGTAGATTTTCCACCCCTTGCAATAGGAACTTTGTGATCCATAGTTAATTGCTCTTTTTCGAAGTTTTGCTCACAATAATAGCAACTCCCTTGGGCCAACTTTAGCTTCCACCATTCCGTCTTGCGCAGCTCTCTGGCTTTGTGTTTCTCTTTTTTTTTATGCTCTTTCGAAGCGCTTTCATAATAATTCACAAAGGGGACATATCACCATTTGCACTACGCGTCAAACACCATCTTGTCGCCTTGCCTTCATAATTAGCTTTGATATGAAGCTATAATGACAACAAAAGAAATGGAAATTCGACTAAAAGAATTTTATCCTCAGGCACAGGTGGCGGTTATTGATTTTACTGGTACCAATGATCATTTTGAAGTTCGCATTAGCGAACCCAGTTTTAAAAGTTTAACTCGCATTCAACAACATAAAAAAGTTATGGAGATTTTTGCTGAAGAATTAGCTTCAGGCGAGGTCCATGCTCTATCCATCAAAACTATTTTAATATAGGGAGATTTTATGAATCCAGATGTAAAAAATAAAATTGAAGACCTTCTTAAACAACACAAAATATTTTTATTTATGAAGGGTAGTCCACAGTTTCCTCAATGTGGATTTTCTGCACGAGCCGCCGGCATCCTTAATGAGCTCAATGTAGATTTTGGTTCATTCAATGTTTTGGAAGACGAAAATATTCGTGAAGGAATTAAAGAGTATGGACAATGGCCAACCATACCTCAACTTTATCACAATGGCGAGCTGATCGGCGGAAGTGACATCTTAATGGAGATGTACGAGTCTGGCGAACTTAAACAATTATTTTCAAACCAATGATCAAAAATATAAAAACTTGGGATAGAATTTTTCGCGTCATTGCTGGGATCATCTTACTTGGCTGGGGCGTAGCGGGTGGGCCTTGGTGGGCCTACTTGGGAGCTATCTTAATTTCAACTGCCGCTTGGGGATTTTGCCCTTTGTACTGGATAGTCCGTCGCTAGCATTTCCAAAAAAATATATAAATAAAAATAAATACTCATAAGTCGTCATGTTTTCCGATATTTTTTTTAGATATCTACACAACTGAAAAATTGATTGTGGAATCAATCTCTGACTTTTATATTGCGCTATTACCTTGAGGCCAAATTAATTATGTTTAAAATGACAAAAACTATTTCACTATTAAAAGACACAAAAAGTTTCTTTAGAGCTTTTTATGATCACTGCCCTATGGGATTAAATTTAAGTCGAATGGATGGTCGCTGGGTGGAATCCAATGAAGCCTTTTTAAATATTATTGGCTACACGGCGGAAGAAGCCAATGATGACCACCTTACCTATTGGCAATTGACTCCTGGAGTCTATGAACCACAAGAGAAATTACAATTAGAAAAGCTAAAAGAAAATGGTTTTTTTGGTCCATATGAAAAAGAATTCATACGTAAAGATGGAAGTCTTGTCCCCGTTCGTATAAATGGATTTATCATAAAGAGAGAGGGCGAAGATTTTATTTGGTCAATGATTGAAGACTTAACAATAGAAAAAAAGCTCAAAGAAAGACTGTCTTCGTCCGCGGATTTTAATCAAGCGGTATTTGATAACTTACCTGTATCTCTTTTTATCAAAGATGTTTTCGATGATTGGAAATATATTGGATTAAATAAAAAGTTCGAAAAACTCCTCCAACTCAACCGTGAAAATCTTATAGGTAAAACCGACTATGACTTATTTCCTAAAGAAAATGCTGATTTTTACAGAGCCAAGGACATCGAAGCTATGAATTCTCCTAAGCCAATTCATATTTCTGATGAGCCCATAAATGTACCCGGTAAACCCACACAATGGATGCACACAAGTAAAGTGGCACTCAACGATGAACATGGAAAGCCCAGGTACTTACTTGGCATTACTCGTGATATCACAGCAGAAAGAAAAGCTTCACTGGAACTCCTAAAAATTAACAAGGATTTAAGAGCCGCCTCTGAAGAGGCTAGAAAGGCAGCGATGTCTAAATCGATGTTTTTATCTAATATGAGCCATGAAATACGCACTCCATTAAATTCTTTATTGGGCATTGCCGATTTATTGCAAGAAACGGAACTCTCGTTCACTCAGCAAGAATACCTACAATTATTTAATAAAGCAGGAAAACGACTTTTAGAAATTGTTGATGATGTTCTCGATTACCACCGAGTGGAGTCTGGACAAATGAATCCATCATTAAAACAAGAAAATTTAATGTCAGTAGTTGAATCCATTACAGAATTGTTAAAATTTTCTGCTGAAAAAGCTAAGTTAAAATATATTTCGATTTTAAATATCCCAGAGCATCTAACTGTTAAAACAGATGGCAAATATATCCATCAAATCTTAACTAATTTAATTAGCAATTCTATTAAATTTACAGCCGCAGGTGGAAAGGTAACTATTGAAGCGCACTTTTCGGAAATAAAAAACACTAATAAAGGTGAGTTGACACTTGTTGTTTCAGATACTGGGGAAGGCATTCCTGAAGAGGCGCAGAAAATAATATTTGAACCTTTTGTTCAAGTGGATTCCACAGTTAGAAAAAAATATGGCGGAGCCGGCTTAGGCTTGGCCATAGTTCACCACTTAGTTAAATCACTTTCAGGTGATATTTCCTTAACAAGTCAACTGGGTGTGGGTACAAGCTTTGAAATAAGACTTCCAATTTTGATTGTAAATACCAAATATAATTCATCTTCTGATAACATAATCGACGTTGACTCCTCAAGAGCTAAGTCTCTTATTTTAAACAAAGAAAAACTTGTAATCCTCCTTGCTGATGACTCTTTAGAGAATTGCTGGCTGGTGGAAAAATATTTGAAAAATGAAAATCTAGAATTGGTTACAGCTCATAATGGAAAAGAGGCCATTTCTATGTTTATGCAACACCGTCCAGATTTGATACTTATGGATATTGGTATGCCCATCATGGATGGATATGAATGCACTCGAAAAATTAGAAAAATTGAGTTAGACAATAATTTTAATCGAGTGCCAATTATTGCAATTACAGGATATGTAATAATGGAAGAAGTAAAACAATGTTTAGATGCAGGATGTGACACTCACTTATCGAAACCCTTTTTTCGACAACAACTTATAGATAATATTCAAAAAAATTTAAGCAAATATCAACAAGCACAGCCATTCCGTATGAATCAAAATGAGAAAGTCTGAAATTGCTCAATAGTTTTGCAATGTTCCCTGCCAAGAAAAGTAGACATACCTATCCACCCAGTCCTAATATGGACCAGCAAAGTCTTAATTTGCGAATTTTTTGACTCAACGAGGGGGGGTATCGGCTCTTTCAAATAGCCACATTTTTAAGTGGCAAATTATGAAGAGTTTAGTTCGAGTTTTACCTGCAATATTGGCAAATCATAAATGGGCATTTTTATGCTGCTAAATAAAGTTGCAAGGCGTTCCCAGAATCGGCGTTGACTGCCGACCTTCTGGATTAAGCGTTTCCCCTCTCGCCAGAGGTAAAACATTTGTGAGAATAAGTGGGCTATTTGTGCCAGCCCAAAAAACACATTTGGTAGATTACCAAAGTGACCAAAATTGTGCTCGATGAAACACCCTCTCGTTTTTTGTTCATTAAAGGTGACGTTTTCTATTTTAAATCTAGCCCGACCTCCAGCGGCGACTTCTTTGACGTTGTTTTCGTGTAAATAAATATCAGTCATCCAAGTGTTGTAATACAAAACATTGCTGTTGGTGTCTGTGACAGAGTACTCGAGTAAATTGACAAAAGTAAAATCATCGGCTTTTTGCTCTTGCTTGATGGGCAGTTTATTCGACCACTGGTAATGGTGTTGTAGATCCTCTGCATCTTTAAAGAGCCATTCTTCTTTCTGCTCATGCAAATAATCATACCAAGAAAATAGCTCCTTATTTCTTTCTGGTTTCGCCGTGATGATAAATGACCAGCCATTTTCTTTGAGCTGTTTGGTGATAGGGGCTGTAGCGAATAAGTTATCACCCGTCATGCAAAAAAGGTCTTCGTGGGTAAAGAGAGTTTAGGTTTTTCAAGAGTCGTTTGGCAGCCGCTAGCTCGCAATCATTTTTTCGATATTCTTGGCTAGTGCCGTCGTTTTCAATAGGTTCAAAACATAGGGTCAGCGACAATGGTAATTTTTCGGAAATAAGGGACGCCACCAGTTGCCCGTGCAGGTAAAGCGTATGCGCCCCTCGCCGTTTAATGTACTCGTTCGAGTTAAGCACTTGGGGCAGTGAATTTTGTAACTACTTATACCTATAACAAGAAATAATTCCCCTTTTATGGAAACAGAAACCTTGCTTTTATAATACTTGCAGAGAATTAAGAATAGGAATTAAATAATGTAATTGGTATTAGTTGGCCCGATCCATCAAGGCTGATAAGATCGTACTTATCTAGAAGCCTAAACGACTGCACCTGCTTTTTTCGCTCCAGCCGCTGGTGAATTTTTTGTAGTATTTTATTGAAGGCCGACGAGGGAATCTTACTCAAAGTGTAACGAAGCTCATCCTCACTGGGGACGGCTTTAATCGTAAAAAATTCATTGAGATTCGAAATGGCCACACTGTTATCTCGGAACTCCCGAACAAAAGATCTTAGAGACCGATAACGAAACAAAAACATACAGAGCCCCAACAAAACAACTTCACCCAGAGGGTAATGGCAGCTGGCGCGACGTCGTTTCTCTGGCACGCACTGATAAATCCACTGCACCCATTGGGGGGAACATTTTATAAATCAATTTAAAACTTTTTGAATAATCCTGAAGTTCGATCAAATGATGCCTCTCTTTAGTTGCCACAAATATTGCTTCCAGAAAACACTTCCGCGAGTTGTTAATTGACATCGCTACCATAAAAGTTATATTCGTAGATTCATGGTGCAAAAAGAATTTCAAATGTCCTTGTTTAATATGAGAAGTCCAAAGATCTTTGGCGCTAGCTTGCTTAAAGCTTCCAACCCGAAGACAAAAAGACCTATATCGACCAAACACGCCATGCACTTGGTGCTGAAATCCAAATACACTAAAGGCAGTCGTAGTTTTCTGCGTAAGGCGAATCGTGAGGCCATTGATTGCATCTTAAAATCCCAGGCCAAGCGCTGGGGTATTCGACTTTATAGATATGAAAATGTTGGCAATCACTTGCATATTCTTTTAAAAACTGGGCATCGGAGGTGGCTGGCCGGTTATTTGCGTTCGGTAACAGGGTTGATTGCTCGTCATATTTTGCGGGCCGAAAGAGGTTGTGGAAAGTCTATACAGTTTTGGGAAGCTCGGCCATTTTCACGAGTAGTGACTTGGGGCAGAGCTTATAAAGCTATTCATAGGTATTTCGATAAAAATCGTATGCAAGCTGTGGGTTTTAATTGGGAAGATTTTTCTAGCGAGTTAGGGCAGACATTGGCGGATACTGGCTAAGAAATTGGCCTCTAGTCTTAAGTTTGGGAGCGGCGCAGCTGTGAGAAAAGATAAAATTATAGGTACCTAGGACTGGCCTCTACTGTGATAAACAAACTCATACGGAATTGCTGAAACAAGCAAATCTAATTTAATACTAATACACATAAATATTTTTTTATTTAGCAAATATAGGCCGTACTAAAGTCTAGTGTGTAAAGTAATTATGAGTGTTTACCGAAATCTATTATATGGCAAAAATATTAATAGTTGATGACGACAAAGATATATTAAAATTCGCAGATGCATTGCTTACTCAAGCTAATCACGAAGTCAAGATTGCTACCAATCCCATTGCAGCAATTGAACTTTTAAATAGTCGAAGCTTCGACTTGATTATAACAGATGCCAACATGCCTCATTATACTGGTTTTGAACTAGTAAAAACAATTCGTGTTGATGCTCGATATAAAAATATTGGCATTGCAATGCTCACTGGCTTGCGAGAAAAAGAAAGTATTGAAAAAGCAATTAAAGCGGGTGTGGATGACTATATTGTAAAACCCATAGACCCAATGATTTTTTTAAGAAAAGTAAAAGAACTTTTAGATAAGAAACCACCGCGAAAACAACAAGAACTCAATTTCTCCAGCATTGCAAAAGAGACCAATGCAAAAATAACTCTAGAAACACAAGTCATTTCCGTCTCTGAATCCAGCATGAAATTACGCACTCAGTTTGCACTCCCAGAGGACTCTTTACTAAATATTCAAACACAAATTTTTAATTCTATGGGCATCGAACCTCCTCCTTTGAAAGTGATTTCGGTTCTCAAAGTTGACAGTGAGTTTCATCTCACCATAGGCTATGTTGGACTCACCGAACAAGATAGTGAAAAAATTAGAAATTGGATTAACAACGAGTTAAATAAAAGAAAATACAAAGCCATATGAAGATTTTATTAGCTGAAGATGATAAACACATCTCTACAATTGCTAAATTAACATTGGAGAATATTGGCAAACACCAAGTTACTCATGTCGACAACGGTGAAGACGCTTTAAATAGTGCTATCAATGAAAAATATGACGTTATTTTACTCGATGAAATGATGCCAAAAATGAATGGACTAAAAGTGTGTGAGGAGATTCGACTTAAAGTAAGTAACCCACCACCAATTATTTTTCTAAGTGCAAAATCTCAAACTCAGGATATCGAAAAATTTAAAAATGTTGGCAATGGTTATATCGCCAAACCCTTTGACCCAATGACTCTTTGTCAACAAATTTTAGATATTGTAACGACTGCAGGTTCAAGGTCATGAACACACTTAGAAATCAAATGTATTTATTAGTTTTATTAATATTAGTGGCGGTAGGTGCTGCAGGTTTCCAAGCCTACAAGGCCTTAGACAAATATTTTTTCTATCAAAACCAAATACAAATGGGTAAAGAAATTCTCCGATTTGCTGAAAAAGCCTCAACAGCAAAACACTCCATAGATAAGTATAAAAAACTTCAGGACTATCGACAAAGCTTGGATGTTAGCTCCCGACAAGAAGCCTTAAGTCAATTCATTCAAGCTTATGATGAAAAAAATAAATATCTTATCAAAAAGCGTCTCAACTTTTTTAAAAAGTCAGAAGTAAATTATGTAGAATATGCTACTTCGCAATATCCCTATTTGATTGAAAAATTACAATACTATGCCGTTATCTCTGGAGTTTTATGCCTAGTTTTAGTCATGAGTTTAGTGCTTTTTATTCAAGTCAGCTTCTTAAAACCCATTAAAGATTTAAATAAAAAAATGATAGATTTTTTAAATAAGAAATATACCTATCAATTTTTATCTCCAAAAAATAATGAGGTGGGTACATTACAATCGACATTTAATTCACTCGCACAACAAGTTTTAAGCAGTATGGATGACCTTAAAGAACTAGATCGAGCCAAATCGGAATTTTTAAGCATTGCTAGTCATGAGCTTCGAACCCCTCTCACTTCTATTAAGGGTTCCTTAAGTTTACTTCATCAGGGCATTGCTGGTCCCATACCCCCAGATGCTGTAAATCTGGTTAATATTGCCAATGAAGAAACGGATAGACTGATTCGGTTGATAAATGACATTTTAGATTTAACAAAACTAGATGCTAAAATGTCTCCACTAAAACAAGATTGGTATTCACTTGATACACTTATAAATAAAACCTTCGAGTCTATTTCTGGATTGAGTCATTCCGCTCAAATTAAACTCAGTTATAATCCAGAAGCTCCTTATTTAATATTTATGGATTTTGATAGAGTACAACAAATTCTTACAAATTTGATATCCAATGCTATAAAGTTTAGCCCAAAAAATTCTGATATTACTTTTCTGGCATCTAGAATTGAAAATGGTCATTTAAAATTAATGGTTAAAGATCAAGGCCCCGGTATTGCCCCCGATGATCAAGAATTAATTTTCCAACAGTTTCGACAAGCGACTAGTGAAGACAGTCCATTAGTTAAAGGCACAGGATTGGGATTAGCCATTGCTAAAGCATTAGTTGAACAACACGGAGGCACTATAGGTGTTGAATCTACAGTTGGTCAGGGCTCCACATTTTACTTTACCCTACCCCAATGGAAATTAGATATGAGCGATTCTAAAATAAAGAATCGTATGGAGATAGCCTCATGAATATGGACGAGCTGTTACTTAAGCTAAAAAAGGATTATATTTCAGACATTCCAGTGAAAATTACTGAACTTAATCAGTTGTATAAAACCAATAATGTTCTGGAGCTTAAAGATGCTTTTCACAAATTAAAGGGTTCCGGAAAAACCTATGGGGTGGCTCCTGTTTCACTCCTTGGAAAGGAAATGGAAAGAATTTGTGGTGAAAATCCTCAAGTTCTAACGGCTCAACTTTTTTCACAAGCACTTTCCTTATTGGATTCTATTGCCAAGGAACAACTCACTTCCGAAGAACAAACTCTTAAAGACCCTCGCTTTCAAATTTTAAAGGCCTCCTAATTGATATTTTATTCATCTATTTTTTAAATCTTTTTCTTAACATGCTCATTAAGTGGACATATTTGTCTCTAACATGTTAATTCCCTTTCAAAAGACCAGGGGTAACAATGAGTAATATTTTCAAAAGTGCAGTTTCGTTTTTTGGGTTTTTATTATTTGCTCAAATAGCTTTTTCAAGCAATGAGAATCCTGAATGTATAGGTTTAAGATGTACATATCGATTAATAAACCCGGCAGTTTTTTCAGGTGATCAGATACAAAGCACCGCCATTCAAGCCTTAACTGGCAATCAACACCGACGACTCGATCCCCAAGAAGTATGGATAGGGTCAGGATCAGGTCCATTTGAAAATCTAGAAGTGGCCTTTTGGGCAAAAAACCCAAAAAAACTAGAAGAGCTTAAAAAAATAATTATTCAGTTGGATAAAAAATATAACAACATTCCCTTAACTCCTATCCGTATAACCGCACTCATCTACGCTGTTGATGAAAGCTCTTTAAGAAATTTGGGGTTTGGAATTGATGGTTATTATGGGGGAGATATTTTCAATAAATACAATGCTGCCGAGCCCTTTTCACCCACTACAGGAATCATTTCCGCTTTTGCTGGTGGTTTTTCTAAGTTGTTAAGAATTCAATTGAATGCAATGGTAGAAAGTGGAAAAGCCATGCGCATAGAAGATCGAAGTAAACTTACATATCATGGCTCCAGTTTTCAATTCTCGGATCTACAGGATTACTTTCGTGATGGAACTGTAAACACCACTGAGGCGAAACTAGGCTTTGAACTCCGCGGAAATATTTTTCTCGACGAAAAGAATAAGAATGTTTTGAACATAAGTAATTTGAATTTATTTATAGGTATTGCGCCCAGTGACTCTCAAACAAGACGCATTAAAGAAAGTAGCAGCTCTCCATATGGAGTAAGAAAAATGACCTCTCCCAGTGAATATGAGAAAATTTACGATGGAGTCCCCAAAATTATATATGAAACTATTGTTTACGCTCATTTTGGTGATGACAGCTTTGGCTTGTTTACAGGGGTAAAAAAAGGGGGCGAAGCTTCGCGTTTATTAGTTATCATTAATGCAGAAATAGATCCTGCATCTCGCCCCGTCCCCGAATTTGCCACAGAAACACCCCGTAAACTTAGAAGAGTTTTAACACCTAAAAGCACGGAGGGCTGGCATGTCACATTGGATGATCCGGAGGAGATAAGTGAATCAAATAATGAGAAATATAAGACTTTTAATGAGAATCTCTATCAATAAATCTAAATGTATTTTCATATTCTTAATGTTTTATTGCTCAATGGCTTTTTCACAAGATGCTTTTGAAAAAGTGTATTACAATATAGTACAGCAGCTCACTCAACAGTTCTGGAGCGAAATGCAATTAAAACTGAGTCTATTACCAAATAATTACATTACTATTAATAATAAACAAGAACGTGAATTTATAGGAAAAACAGGTTGTCCTGATAGAACTTCAAAAAATGATTCAAGACTTACATATGTAGAGTTTTCAACTGAATCCACAAAAAATAATACTAGCTATGAATTTACCTATGAAGGTTGTCGTGAAAAAGTCATTTTTCAAGAAATAATTAAACTACAAAATAATTCTAAAAATAGGGATTTAGACATCGGTCAACTCCTTAATGGTGAAAGGCAGTTTATTGCCACAACTGATTTTCCTCATATTGTTCATGAATTTTTTGACAATGCTGGTAAATCTTTAATTAGAATTGAAAGTGAAATAAATAACAGTGAGTTATCAACTCGTTTCTTTGCATTAGATATTTTGATTTTATATTCTGTGGCTTCTCGAAAAAACAATTCCATTCAGGTAAGTGTCTACAGTTATAATATCGAATACAAATCGCCTTTTGGTAGTCAATTGAAGTCAGAAGTATCACACAGTGTAAATCCTGTTATTCACCAAATAGAATTTTTAAGTCCAGATATAAAAAAGTTTTCCTTTATTAGTTCACAATATATAGAACAATCCGAAAGATCATTTTTTAATTATTTAAGTCTCGTGGCACTCACTGATGTTAAAAATGTTATGGGAAGTTTAACCAATATGTTAGTTTCACAATTCCCAGAAACTTCTAATGCTTCATCAGGTTTAGCCAATAAAAGATTACTTAATGAATTGGTGGTACTTGAACAAAGACTTAATGTTGCCAGCCCTGCTGACCTCAATTACGTAAAGACCATGTTAAAAAGTTATATAAGTTCAATTAACAATGGCACCTTAACTATCATTGATAAAAGACCTGAGTGAATCAGTGAAATTATATACAACACTACTTTTAATACTTATCATTCCATTAAAAACACGGGCTTTTTTTTCAGAACTTTCACCTAATGTAAACTTACAATATACGGAAATCATAAAACCATTGCGTGATTTTTTTCTAATGATTAAAGAAGAAGCAATAACCATTGACTACCTTAATCAGCAATGGGTTGTAAATGCCTCTGTGGTCCTCCCCCAATGTAAAAGTATGACCCTCTCTTGGCATAGCAAAAAAACAAAGAATGATTTAAAAGACCAACTGGTTCTACAATGTGACAATAGCCAATCCTATGAAATAATTCTAATTCGCTCAGGAAAGAATATTCAAGCCTATGGAATCAATGATTGGTTGGAACTTCCAACTCCAGATTTTAGTAGTTTAGATAGTTTTAAAATGTATTTGAGTTGGACAGATTTTAAATTTGATTATCAGAATAAAAGGAGAGAATTGCAACTCCATCTTCTTGGAAGCTATGGCCCTAAACTTCCCTTCGAATTTCTTTTTACTGAAACTGTAAATACTAAATATAATAGATTCTATCACATTAAATCATCTGAATTTGATGTTTTTGTAGAGGAAAATTCGAGAGCTGTGAGCCCCGGCCTGTACAACCATGAATTTTTTAGCTCAGATGAAAAAAAAGAGATTTCACCGCTAATATTTTCTTATTATATTAAAAGTTACTTAAATATTTTAGCAAACTCGTTAATTTTACCTTTCCACTAGCTCAGCTTTCCTTTTTATTAATATTGACCCCGAAAATGGCACAGAGTAAGTTGAGGCCATGAATATTGATAAATTATCTACATTTCTTGGAAAAGAACAAATTTCTACAGAACCCTCTACATTAAAACTATATGGTAAAGATTGGACAAAACACTTTACAGCAAATCCCTCTGCAATAGTTTTCCCTAAAAATACTGCTGAAGTAAAAAAAATAGTTCAATGGGCCATCGAAACTAAAACACCCCTGGTCCCCTCTGGTGGAAGAACTGGTTTAAGCGCAGGAGCTTATGCCACGCAAAAAGAAGTGGTTGTTTCGTTAGAAAAAATGAATCAAATTTTAGATTTTGATGATGTAGAAAGGACTGTCAGTTGCCAAGCAGGTGTTGTAACCGAGGCTCTGCAAAATTATGCCCTTGATAGAAACCTCTATTACCCTGTGGATTTTGCAGCAAGGGGTTCCAGTCAAATTGGCGGTAACATTGCTACTAATGCCGGAGGGATTAAAGTGATTCGTTATGGACTCACTAGGGATTGGGTCAAGGGGCTCACTGTTGTTACCGGCAAGGGGGAAATACTAGAACTAAATAAATCTCTTGTTAAAAATGCCAGTGGTTATGACCTTCGGCATTTATTTATTGGTAGTGAAGGCACCTTAGGGTTCATAACTGAATGCCAAATTCAGCTCACTCATCAACCTAAAGAGCTAAAAGTTTTTCTCTTTGCTTTGCCACAGCTAGAAGCCATTATGGAAGTGTATAAATCATTTTCCAAAAACTTTGCGCTTTCGGCTTTCGAAATGTTTACTGATGTAGCCCTTAAGTATGTTCGAAAACAAGGACATGTTAACTCTCCCCTAGAAATAGATGCGCCCTACTATGTTCTAGTTGAGATTGAAGAAGAAAATGATAGTAGCCTTGATATTGCTATGGAGCTTTTTGAACTTAACTTGGAAAAGGGTTTAATAGTTGATGGAACTTTGGCCCAAAACTCCCAACAAGCCAAAGATATCTGGCGTTTGCGGGAAGATATCACAGAGGCCACAACGGAATATTCACCATATAAAAACGATGTTTCTGTTAGAGTATCAAAAGTCCACGAATTTATTGTGAGTATGGATAAAATTCTTAAAGCCGATTATCCAGAATTTGATGTTGTTTGGTTTGGTCATATTGGGGATGGCAATCTACACATTAATATACTTAAACCTCAGCAATTGAACTCAGAAACTTTTATGAAAAAGTGTCACGATGTTGATGATAAGCTTTTTGCCTTAATCGAAAAACTGGGTGGAAGTATCTCTGCCGAACATGGCGTGGGCTTAGTTAAAAAACCATTCCTCCATCACACACGATCCCCCGAAGAAATTGCTTATATGAAAGCTATAAAAACAGCATTTGACCCCCATCAAATTCTAAACCCAGGAAAAATGCTCTAGAATCTACAAGCTCCCATTACACCCAAAACTAAAATTTACTCAATCGCCTTCAAAAAGCTGTGATAGTATTTTAAACTAGCTTAAGTCTTCAATTTCGCTTAGGACGGACTCCAATTCTGTGTAAGCCTTTTCTATTTTTAACTGGATTTGACCAATACTTTTGTAAACCTCTTGCATATCTGCATTAGAGTCTGGTGATTGTACTAACTTCATAACACTTTCATTTAATTTTTCTAATTCCTGTTCATAGTTTTCAATTTCACTCTCGTATTGCTTTTGTTTCGACTTTAATGGCTTTAAAAGTTTAGATCTCTCAATAACTTTTTGTGCTCGATCATGACGACTCATTTTTGTATCGTTTTTATTTTTGGAAGATGTTTCTTTTTCCTCTTCCTCCCAGCCCAACTTTTCTAAAAATTCCTCATAACTACCATTAAATAAAACTGCACTGCCCTGACTAAAAACAACCAATTGGGTCGCTAATTTTCTTAGCATATTCTCGTTGTGAGTGACAATAATTGAAGCCCCTTCAAACCTAGAAATTTCTTGTGTTAAAACTTCAATGGCTTCCATATCTAAATGATTGGTAGGTTCATCCAGTAATAAGATATTACTTTTATGAGCAATGACTTTACCTAATAAAACCCTAGCTTGTTCACCACCAGACAAAACTTTTATTTTTTTTAAAGCCTCATCCCCCGAAAACATCATAGCTCCGCAGATAGCTCTCACTTGAGCTATCGCAAGTTCAATATTCGACTGTTCAATCTCTTGAACAATGGTGTTGTTGGGATGCAGATTTTTTCTATTCGTCTGTTCGTAAAATCCCATTTCCGCTGTAGGGTGATAAGTCACCTTTCCTTGTTTTGGTTTTAAATCTCCCGCTAATACTTTTAACAATGTGGTTTTACCTTTGCCATTCTTACCTATCACGGCTAAACAATCTTGCGGTTTTAAAGTTATATTTAAATTTTCAAATAATGGGGCTTCCGAATAACCAAAACTTAAATCTTCAATTTCTAAAAGTTTTTTAGCTGGAGTCTCGGCATAATTAAAATGAAAGCCCATCATCTGTTCGGCGTCCAATTGCTCTAACACTTCTATTTTATCAATTTTTTTCATAAGCGATTGTGCCTGGGTGGCCTTTGTCGCTTTGGCGCGAAATCTTTCTACAAATTCATTCATGTGTTTAATCTTTTTTTCTTGATTTACGCGAGTCTTTTCGTAGATTTCCTCATCTTGTTTTAGTTGCTCATAATACTTTTGTGTATCCCCTTTAACTTTTAAAACTTTATTGCGATGAATTCCCATAATATGAGTGCATACAGAGTCCATAAAGTCACGATCGTGAGTAATGATCACCACTTCACCACGAAAACTAATTAAAAACTTCCTCATCCAGCGCATACTAAGAATATCTAAATAATTAGTGGGCTCATCCAGGAGGAGTAAATCCGGCTCTTGCAAAAGACATTTAGTTAAATTGATTCGGAGTTGATAGCCTCCAGAAAATTCTTGTGGCGCTCTCTCCATATCTTTTGCTTCAAAACCCAAACCAAATAATATCTTTTCAGCTCTGTAATGTTCATAGGCCTGTTCTTCTGGCAAATACTGAATGCACTCTTCCAGCAAAGTGGGTTTACTAAATTTTATGTGCTGATCTAAATATCCTAAACGATAAGATTTTGGTAAAACAATAGAGCCCTCATCAGAAGTTTCTTGGCCGAGAATGATTTTAAACATTGTCGATTTACCACTGCCATTTCTGCCAACTAACCCCACTCTTTCGCCCTGACCAATAGCGAATGTCACTTGGTCTAAAAGTTTACGTGAGCCAAAAGATTTACTAAGTCCAGAAATTTGCAACATGAAATCAATGCACCTGAGTCTTAATGGAAGTCGGTAGCGCGGCTATCTTTTTTGCTGCTTCTTTGAAATGCCCTTTTTCCATATCCATGACCACATAACCAATATTCGCGTCAGTAGCTAAATATTGTGAGCGAATATTTGCTCCCACATCAGAAACTATACTGTTAATTTCTCGCATAACACCAGGGACATTTTTATGGACGTTCATTAAACGATGTCCATCAATATGCATAGGCACTTCTAAATTTGGAAAATTAACTGCTCCCCCAGTAAAACTAAATTTTAAATATCGAATCAAGCTTTCTGCCACTTCACAACCAATAGCTTGTTGAGCTTCTTCAGTGCTCCCGCCAATATGAGGTGTTAAAATAACATTTTCCAAATTTTGCAATTCAGAAGTAAAGGATTCGTTATTGCTGTCCGGCTCTTTGGGGTAAACATCAATAGCGGCACCAGCTAGATGTTGTGTTTTTAAAGCCGTTACCAAATCTGGGATATCAACAACAGTTCCTCGACTAGCATTGATTAAAAATGAACCCTTTTTCATTTTATTAAGTTGATGAGAACTCATCAAATTAGTTGTCATAGGAGTTTCAGGTACATGTAAAGTAACAAAGTCAGAGAGCCCCAATAACTCATCAAGACTGTCCATTGACCTAGCATTTCCAAGAGGTAGTTTTTTTAAGATGTCAAAGTACAAAACTTTAAGCCCCATAGCTTCTGCTAAAACCGAAACTTGAGAACCAATGTGACCATAACCAACTATGCCCAATGTTTTTCCCCGAATCTCATGGTTTCCATTCGCCGATTTTAACCACTGCCCTTTGTGCGCCATCATATTTACATCACCCAATTTTCTAGCGAGAGCTATCATCTCACTGATTACCAATTCAGCAACGCTACGTGTATTACTGTAAGGAGCATTGAAGGCGGGAATGCCACAGATGTTGGATGTTTCTAGATCAATCTGATTAATTCCTATGCAAAAAGCTCCGATAACGCGGAGTTCTGGTAAGGACTTAATCACTTCCTGAGTTAGTTGAGTCTTAGAACGAATTCCCAGGGCCTGATAGCCTTGGGCGCGCTCGATCAAATCTTTTCCATTAAAGGCACTCTTTTCCAATTCTACTTGGAAGCCCTCTTTTTCTAGTATTTCAATGGCATTAGGGTGTATTCCTTCGAGCAATAATATTTTTTCCATTTTTAAGTCTCCTGGAGGTGAAAAATTCTCACAAAATCAATATTTTGCAAGTTCTTCATTTGTCTTACAGCAGCAATCGACATATCTTTTACTATATGACAAAAAATATGTCTTTTAGATTGCTAGTGGTCGACGACGACCCCCTTATTCGCGAAAGCTTACCCATGGCCATTCCTGATAGCTGGCAAGTTCAATCCTACGCCCACCCTAAAGACTTAGAGCTCAATCAAAATTTTCATGGGGCCATGATTGATATGCATTATGGAGACACTCATAATGCCGAAGGCTTAAAAGTAATTGAAAAAATCCACGCTCGACATCCTCATCTCGAAATTATTGCTATGTCGGGGGATCTCAATCGAGATCTCATGGAAAGATCTCTTAAGGCGGGAGCTTCTAGATTTTTAGCTAAACCCCTCAATCCCGATGAAGTTTATTTAACATTAGAAAAAATTGAAAGCTATTTCCTATTACAAAGGGCTGCACAAAGAGCGACCACTCCCAGTGTTGCTTGGATTAGCCAAAGTGAAGCTTCGCAAAAAATAAAAAAACAAATTGCCGAACTAAAAAGCGAAAAAGGGCCAATTCTATTGGAAGGAGAAACTGGCACGGGTAAAGAAGTTACGGCTCTCCTTCTTCACCAACAAAATACCGAAGGTCCATTGATTGCAATAAATATTGCTGCCATTCCAGAAAATCTTTTTGAATCCGAATTTTTTGGTCATGTAAAAGGAGCTTTTACCGGAGCCGACCAAAACAAAATGGGTCTAGCTGAAGCCGCCAATGGAGGAACTTTATTTATTGATGAAATCGAGGCCTTACCACTTACTCAGCAAGTTAAACTCTTAAGATTTTTAGAATCTGGAGAAGTTAAACGAGTGGGCTCCAAGCAAAGCATTCAAGTCGATTGTTTAGTGGTTATTGCCACTAACAAAAAATTGGAAGACATGGTTAAAAAGGGCGAATTTCGTGAAGACTTACTTTGGCGAATCAATGGAAAAAAAATTGTCCTCCCTCCCTTGCGTGAAAGAATGGAAGATTTAAGTTTACTCTGTAAACACTTTTTTTCTCAAGATCGTATTCGACAAAAAACGATGAGCGATGACGCCTTAGAAATGTTGAAAGAATATCACTGGCCAGGAAATATTCGCGAGCTAAAACGCTGTTGCGAGCAACTCATGATCCACGCTCCACTGCCCATCCTTAGAAAAGAGGATGTTATTAAAATATTAAAGCCATCCACAACTACCACTTCTCTGACTGATGGCGCTCTAGAAAAGCTTGATTTCAGTAAAGGTTTACAAGCCTTAGTACAAGAATACGAAGCCAAAATTGTAAAATCTGTTTTTGATTCTCATGGTGAGATCGATGAAGTTGCAAAAATTTTGCAGATTTCTAGGTCCAGCTTGTATAAAAAAATTAAGGATTACAATTTAGATCGGAGCAACTAATGAATGACACTTCCCTTTGGAGTGAAGCCCTCTACCGAGAAACTGTAGGATTAGTAATTATTTTTCTTCTTGTAACTGGATCGATTCTATTTGTTCTAAGAAAAAAGAATCCTAAATTAACTACCGCTTGGGTCAGTACCAAAAGTTGGATATTTGCCGCCCCTATTATTTTATTTTTTATTGGACTTCCCGCTCCCTACCCTCTTTTTACATTGATATTAATATCGATATTTAGTGCAAAAACTTTTTTTAGAATGGTGGGCATTTACCACAGAACTTGGTTTGTTTTGTTGACTTACTTTTTTATATTTGTTCTTGGTTATATGATTTTTGAAGGTAAAATTAAATATTTTAACTTAATGCCCATGATATTTTTGTGTGCTTGTGCCTTTATCCCCATATTGCGCAATTCTTATACTCACATGATTCAATACATAGCCCTTTCATTGATCTGTTTTATTTTTATGGGTTGGTCCTTTTTACACTTGGGTTTAATTCTTAATTTTGACAAGGGAATTTACATTTGTTTATATTTGTATCTACTAGCAGAATTTAGTTTTAATTCGGCTGTTTTTTTTGGTCGCTTTTATGGAAAATATAAGGTTTTAGATAAAATCTCCCCTCGCTTTACTATCGAGGGCTTTATCTTTTCCTTTATCATCACCCTTTTACTAGCTTGGGGAATGAGACATATGTTACCCAACCGCAGCGAACCTTTCTGGTTGGCTTCCGCATTGATTATTACCTTTTTTGGAAGATGTGGAGATATTATTTTGTCAGTTATTCGTCGAGATTTAGGGATCAAAGACTCTGGCGTATTTATAATTGGAAGAGAAGATATACTCTCTAGAGTAGATAAGTTTATTTTTGCTGCTCCCATTTTTTATTATACTTTTAAAATCTTAATGCAAATGTATCCGGTACAATAAGTAGGGAAATATGAGAGAGCTCGACGATTGGAACTACGAAAATGATCAATGGACAAAGCTCCCCACTCACTTAAAGCACCTGCCCCTATTTACTAGGCACTTCGATTTTACCAGTTTTCTGTTTCGCGTACTATGGGCCTGTTTTCTTAAAGGAGTTGGTTTTCGATACTACATACGACTCAAGGTGAAAGGCAGCTTCACAGATGTCTATAAATCTCATCCCCGGCTTTTATTAATATCTAATCATGCCAGTCATTTAGATGCTGTTTCTATAGCCGCAGCCATTCCTTTCCGATGTTGGCTAGATCTCTACTTAACTGCCGCAAAAGATTATTGGTTCTCTAATCCCGTGTTTACTTTTTTTTCAAAACATTGCTTAGGAGCTATTCCCATTGATCGCAAAGACAAAAAAGGAGAAGCCGTTAAGCTTTGCATATCTCTACTTAAAAAGCTCGATCGAATATGGATGATCCTATTTCCAGAGGGCACCCGATCTAAAGATGGTTATATAAATACTTTTAAACGCGGCGTGAGTATGTTTTCCTTGCAATCAAACACTCCTATTTTATTTGTATATATTGAAGGCAATTCAACATTGTGGCCCAAAGGTCATTTACTTCCCCATCCCGGAAAACTCACCATACATGTTGGCCCAGTTCAACCACCAGCAAAAATAGAAGAAATTGACGCTAATTATAAGGCTTGGGTCACAAGTATTAAACCAGATGCCTATAAAGACCTTCCGAAAGAAGTAGAAAAAGATTTATTAGAAGATTAGGACCTTTCCTAACTATACAAGATGTCAAAAATAGATTAATAAAACTTCTATATGAACACAGTTAATAATTTTGTAATCAATATAGGCACTCTCAACGGTTCTGGCAGCCAATCTTCAAATAATGTCCTTGTAAGAAGCTTATTCCATATGGGGTTACCCGTATGCGGAAAAAATTTATTTCCTTCAAACATAGCAGGACTCCCCACGTGGTTTGCTATCCGTATTTCAGCAAAAGGACATTTATCTCGAAAACAAGAAAATGACATTGTTATTGGAATGAATGCCGCCACTTTAATCAAAGATCAAATAAATACAAAAAAGGGTGGCGTTTTTATTTACAATTCAGACTTAAAAGTTCCCCTCTTCCAAGAGAGAGAAGACGTAACATGTATAGCTATTTCCTTTAAAGAAATTGTAGATACTGTGACCCCATCTGTAAAACTAAAAAAACTACTTACAAATATGGTTTATGTCGGAGTTGTTGCTCAACTTATAGATATCGATAAAGATATTTTAATTTCTACTGTAAAAAAATTATTTTCTGATAAACCTCAAGTAATTGAATCCAACATTAATGCTATTGAAGCCGGTTGGAATTATTCACATTCACAAATAAATATTTCTAATTTTCCATTTAAAGTTAAATCCCTCAAGGATGCCAATAAAGATAAAATACTCATTGATGGAAACACGGCTTCAGCCCTGGGATTGCTGTTTGGTGGATGCAGTTTTATGGCTTGGTATCCCATAACGCCATCAAGTTCAGTAGCAGAAAATTTTCATGCCTATGCAGAAAAGTATCGCAAGGATAAAAATGGAAAAAATAATTTTGCTGTCGTTCAAGCTGAAGATGAACTCGCTGCCATCTCTATGGTTTTAGGTGCTGGTTGGTCTGGGGCCAGAGCAGTGACTCCCACTTCGGGCCCCGGTTTGTCGTTAATGTCAGAAGCTGCGGGTTTTAGCTATTTTGCAGAAATTCCGGCTGTAATCTGGGATGTTCAACGAGTGGGTCCATCTACAGGTTTGCCCACGCGCACTATGCAAGGTGATTTAACATCAGCCTATTACCTTTCCCATGGAGATACAAAACACATAGTATTATTGCCCTCAAGTCCAGAGGAATGTTTTGAATTTGGTCAAACATGTTTTGATCTTGCAGAAAGGTTGCAAACTCTAGTTATTGTACTTAGTGATTTGGATCTCGGCATGAATTTTTGGATTTCTGATAATTTCAAAACTTCAAAAAAACCTTTGGACAGAGGCAAAGTCTATGGTGAGAAAGAACTTGAAAATAATCCCCATTTTGCCAGATATGCCGATGTCGATGGTGATGGTATAACTTATCGAACTTTGCCTGGCACTTATCATCCTCAAGCTGCATTTTTTACTCGCGGAACAGGACATGACGAAAAAGCCAATTACAGTGAAGACAATTTAATATTTAAAAAGCAAATGGATCGTTTAACTAGAAAATTAGAAACAGCAAAACCTCTACTTCCACAACCTATAGCCAGAGGCGAAGGGTCTTTAGGCTTAATAGCTTATGGCAGCTCTCATTCGGCTGTTGTAGAACTTCAAGATTTACTAAGTGATATTAAAATTTCATCCCGCTACCTTAGAATTCGCGCCCTTCCAATTGTAGAGGAAGTTAAAAAATTTATTGAAAAGCAAAGCATGACATATATTATTGAACAAAATCGCGATGCCCAACTGTGCCATTTAATTTTATCTGAGTGGCCTGAGTTATATCATAAAATAAAATCGATAGTTCAGTATGATGGATTGCCTCTCTCTGCGGATTACCTATACGAAAAAATAAATAAAACGGAGAATTTGTCGTGAGTCAGTTTGACACTTTAAATTTCACTCGCCAGGATTATGTTGGTGGAAAATCCACTCTTTGCACAGGTTGTGGTCACGATACCATTACCAATAATATTATTAATGCTTACTTTCAATCCGGTGTGAACCCTTATTCTGTGGCCAAACTATCTGGAATTGGTTGCTCTTCTAAAACGCCAAATTATTTTTTAGGACTTTCTCATGGCTTTAATTCACTACACGGGCGCATGGCTCCTCTATCAGTGGGAGTCAGTTGTGCTAATCGCAGTTTAAATTTAATTGGTGTTTCTGGCGATGGGGATTCAGCCAGTATTGGATTGGGAGGATTTGTTCACAGCCTCCGCCGAAATGTACCTATGGTATATATAATAGAAAACAATGGAGTTTATGGTCTAACTAAAGGGCAATTTTCTGCTACAGCAGACGAAGATGCCACTCTAAAAACGGGAGAATCGAACCCCTTTTCAGCAATAGATCTTTGCGCCCTGGCTCTAGAGGCCGGTTGTGGATTTGTGGCTAGATCTTTTTCTGGTGATGCTAAACAATTAGTCCCTTTAATTGATGCTGCAATTCGCCACAAAGGCACAGCTGTGATCGATGTGATTTCACCCTGTGTGACCTTTAATAATCACGAGGGCTCAACCAAAAGTTATAATTATGTCAAAGATCACAAACTGGTTTTGCAGGAATTAGGTTTTATACAACCTCAACAAGAAATAACTGTGGATTACGAAGCTGGGGAAGTGATCGAAGTTAAACTCCACGATGATTCTATTTTAACTTTAAAAAAATTGGAAAATGATTATGATTTTAAAGATCCCTTAAAAGCCCGTCAGGTTCTTTTTGAGTCACAATCCCGTCGTGAAATTCTAACTGGCTTGATTTATTTTAATGAACAAAAACAAAGTATACATAATCATCTGAATCTTAGTGATAAACCATTGCGCGACCTTTCCGAAGCAGAATTGCGTCCGCCTCAAGAAGCTCTTAGCGAAATTCTTGATCAGTTTTCCTAAATCTTTATGTTCAAGATCATTCTTCAACAGGATATCCGCGTTGCCTCCAGGCATCCATTCCCGCATCACTAATGCATACAATATTGTCAAAACCCTGGGCTTCTAGGAAAGCCGTGGCTTGTTTAGCTCTTCCCCCGGCCTTACAGTGAATATAAATCTTTTTATACTTCTTTAGTTTTTCCACTTGGCTTGTGACATCTGTATGAGAAATATTAATACTTCCTGGCATGTGTCCTTCTGCAAACTCATCAGGTCTCCTAACATCTAAAACCACTTCGTCATCTCCTAAATGATCTATACGGCCATAAAGCTCGTCGAGCGTAATTTCTGTATTGGGCATAAGTAACTCCTGTTAAAAACAATAAACATTTTTGCAAATACTGTATAAAAAGTTAAGGTTATTTAAAATTTAAAAACTATGTAACCAATATTTACATTTTCGACTCTTAAGCAAAAAAGCAAAGTTAATGCGACGCATCGTTGACCCCTAGCCCCATTTATTTCAATTACAACCTTTTTATACCCCTCTAATTCTGGTCCAGGTCTTGCTATTACTTTAGTAGGGCTTAAATGTTTAAGGAGTGGGGAATGAATAATTTTACAAATATGGCTAAATTATTGTCCGTAAGTATCTTCGGGCTTTCAATTTTGGCATGTGATGGTCAAGTGGAGTTTAATGAAATTCCACAGGTAAAAAATTTGTGCTCAGATAACTCATGTATAGACAATCCCATCGATGAAGACACTAAAGACGAATTTCTAATAAAAACCAGTAGCAGTTCAGTTCTACAAGAGGGAACTGGTGGTGATGTGGACATTCTAATTGTTGTCGACAATTCCTATTCTATGTACGTAGAACAAAAGAAAATGGGTGAAAGATTTGGTGATTTTATCAAAACTTTGAGTGATGTGAATTGGCGTTTAGCTTTTACTACAACTGATGCCAGTAATTACAATGGAGATCGTTTTGGTGGAAATTTACTTAATTTAGTCGGCGCTGATGGGAAAATAATTACTAAAGATACTCCTAATTTAATTCAAGTTTTCCGGGACACAATAGATCGTCAAAAAGATGTACAAGATTGTGGAGTTAGTGGTAAAGCCCCTTGCGCCTCGGGCACAGAAGAACCATTAAAAGTAATTACGCAAGCCATTGGAAAAAGCTCTACCGAAAATTCAATGTTTTTTAGAAGTAATGCAGCCTTAGCTGTTATTGTCTTAAGTGACGAAGATGAAATGAGTTTTGGTCCTCAAGATGCGACAAAACCGGATGCAGTAATTAACTCTGTAGTCTCCACTTTTGGTACAACTAAAAAGTTTCTTGTTTCAGGGATTATAATCCAACCTAATGACTCGGCTTGTTTAGCGGAACAACAGCCCGATGGCGTCGTTGCCACCCATGTAAGTTCTTTAGTGAGTTTAACAAATGGTATCACTCGCAGTATCTGTGACACTGATTATAAACCTTCAATGCAAGCTATAAGCAATAACGTAAGAAAGATTTTAAAACTTAAAGAAATTACATTGGATTTTGCTCCTGTAAAAGATTCGCTGAAGCTGACCTTTTACCCTCCAGAAAATGCAGTCAAATGGAAGGTTTACGGTCAACGGGTAGATTTTACTGAACTTCCTAAAGACGGAACCCTCATAAATTATACATACAAATATAAAGTTAAACGTGACCGCAAGCGCGGCCATTGAAAAAATTAGTTTAGATCCATATTGTTGAGTGACAGCCATGTCCTAAACGGCTAAATAAAGTGGACATGTACGCCAAGCAAAGCTGGCGTTTGCTTGAAGGTGCGACGGTTAACAATAGTCGTCAAGTCCTTCCAAGGTAGCTCTGGGGACAGAGGCCTTGTATCGAGTCTTGCGCGAGTTAGGCAACGAAGCTCGTGAAGTGTAGACAGAGAGTCTGCAGGCCATTAGGTGGAATATCACCTTTAAGTGATAGAGCCCCGAGAGATAATGGTGATGTGAAAGGGCCGAGTGGGTATGAAGAAGCGAAGGCAATATCAGAGTCAAAATTGACTCTGGCCTTTCCGGGGTCCAAGAGCATGGCATGTAGATACAGTAAACGTCGGAACTTGGGAGATCTGTAAGGAGATGGAAACGGATGTTAAAATACGAACTCAAGAGGGACAACCTTAAGACAAGTGTGAAGCTTCTTACAGAAGTCAGATCGACTCATATTAGCGTTGAGGTTGGGTAATGCCAAAGGAGCAAAGGGGTCGACAAGATCAGGATCTTGCAACAAGCACTTCGAGCCTCTACAGAGGGGTGCATTCGAAGCAGATCGCGACAGGTCTCACAGACCTGTCGCAAAGTCGTTGGGCAAGAATAGGTCTAAAAGCACAAAGTAAACATTTTGTGTTCGAAAACCTCCTAACACATTTTCATGTGGACTCTTTCAAAGAGGCATTCAAAGCTTTAGATGGATCAAAGGCCTTGGGTGTGGATGGTATCAGTAAGTCTGAGTATGGTAAAAACTTAGAGGAAAATCTTTTTAATTTAGAAGTCAAAGTTAAAAACGGATCCTATAAGCCAAAACCAAAAAGAGAAGTTCTTATTCCTAAGGCCAATGGCAAAACAAGGCCCATTGCCATCACATGCTTTGAAGACAAACTGGTAGATTGGGTGGTTGGAAAAATTCTAACACAAATCTATGAGCCGCTATTTATACGTAATTCCTTCGGGTACAGACCCGGAAGGTCTGCGCATAAGGCAATTGAAGCCTGCTACTATTCTTTATTCAAGAATCAGCGGAAAAATGTGGTAGAAATAGACTTCTCAAATTTCTTCAACACAATATCTCATCGAAAATTGATGAAAATTTTGGGTCGAAAAATCTCTGACAATAAGTTTAAAGGCCTTATTGGACGATTCATGAAAGGTGGCCTTATCTCACATGGTGAAAATATCCCCAGTGAGATCGGCACACCACAAGGATCCATAATGAGTCCGATACTCGCAAATATCTATCTTAACGAAGTTCTGGATCAGTGGTTTCTAGAAAACTACGCCTCCTGCAACAATGTCATCGTGAGATATGCTGATGATGCAGTCTTCTTTTTCAAAAAAGAAGATGATTCCATAAGATTTCTACAGGATTTAGCACTCCGTGTAGGAAAATTTGGGCTTAAGCTAAATGAAGACAAAACCCGCACTCTGATTCTAGGAAAGGATAAGCACAATAGCTTTAACTTCCTAGGATTTACCTTTTATTGGGGTAAACAGCAAAAGAAGAAGATGTTGAAAGTAAAAACTCAGAAAGAAAAGCTGGTAAGTGCTTTTCGTGAGTGGGATGTCTGGATCAAGAATATTAGAAACAGAACCAAACTGTCAACCATCTGGAAACTTGCGAAATCAAAGATTGTGGGACACTTCAATTACTATGGCTATGCAATGAACAACCTCAAACTTCACTACTTCTATCGGAAGGCCATTCAATCATTGTTTAAATGGTTAAACCGGAGAAGTCAGAAGAGGTCCTACTCTTGGGATGGATTCAAAGAAAGAATCAGAAACTTTCCTTTAGTGGAACCATGGGAATCGTTAAAGCTCAAACAACTTGGGAGTAACTATGTTTACTGATAAACTGAATCTGATTTTGAGGAGCCCAGTGCGGGAAATTCGCACGCTGGGATCTGCGAGGGTCTTACCTTGCACTAATTATAAAGGTGTGAGGTAATTCTACTCTATGGCAGCTAAAAGAGTCGTTAAAAGAATATTTACCCCAATAGAAGATTTTTTACGAACTGAGACCTCATCAGGAGTAATCCTAATGTTGGTCACTATTTTTACCCTCATATGGGCAAATTCACCTTTTTATTATATCTACCACAACTTGATTGAACTCCCCGTGGGCTTTGCTATTGGTGATTTCAATATGACAAAAACCCTACACCATTGGGTCAACGATGGTCTTATGGTTATTTTCTTTTTCGTCGTTGGACTTGAAATTAAAAGAGAGCTTATCCAAGGCGAACTCTCTTCACCTAAAAAAGCCGCACTACCTATGTTTGCGGCACTAGGTGGAATGATTTTTCCCGCATTAATTTACGCTTCTTTTAACCATGGGGGTGAAGGTGCTAGTGGCTGGGGAATTCCTATGGCTACAGACATTGCTTTTGCTGTAGGTGTTTTGAGCCTAATGAGCAAAAAAGTTCCCTTTTCGCTCAAAATTTTCCTTCTTGCTTTGGCCATAGTTGACGATTTGGGAGCCGTACTTGTAATTGCCTTTTTCTATACTGATAAAATTGTGGCTGGGGCATTGGGAGTTGCAATAGTTAGTTTTGCTTTAACTTATTTGTTTCGCATAGTAGGCGTTAGAAACATATTAGTTTATGTTTTACTTGGTATTATTGCTTGGTTTTCCGTTTTAAAGAGTGGTGTTCACTCCACAATTGCTGGTGTTATTTTAGGGTTAATGACTCCTCTAGATGCCTTCTACAATCGATTCAATTTATCTGAAATGTTAAAATCTTCAGTGGATGATCTTATTAAAGAACTCAATACTGATGACAAAGAAGATAATGTTAAAACTAATTTAAGCTCTTCAGCAAAAGATCATGTCTATAAAATTAAACATTTTTCCCATGAGTCTATCAGTCCTTTGGATCGATTAGTCCACACCTTACACCCATGGGTCAGTTTTTTAATTATGCCTATTTTTGCCTTTGTTAATTCAGGTATACGTATTGAAGGCTTTTCTTTTGAGAGTTTTGTCCATCACCCCATTTCTTTAGGCGTAATTCTTGGTTTGCTTTTTGGAAAACCCATTGGCGTATTATTGTTTACATACCTTGCTGTAAAGCTCAATTTTGCCCGACTTCCACGAAATGTAAGCTGGTTTCACATGACAGCTGTAGGCTTTTTAGCTGGAATTGGTTTTACAATGGCACTCTTTGTTGCTCATTTAGCACTTGAAACAGGACCTATTTTAGAAACTTACTCTAAATTGGGAATTCTATCCGCTTCGCTTATAGCTGGTGCTATAGGTTCGGGATTATTATCTTTCTGTAAGGATGTTGATCCCAATGAGGCCTAAAAACTTCAGTTGTTAAGCATTAGAGACTTTACAGCTGAATATTTTGTTTGTAAGTTGTTTTTTCACAATTTGGTCCCGTAGCTCAGCTGGATAGAGCATCTGCCTTCTAAGTCCTGATTTTTAAGACTTTGGTCCAGTTAATCCATCATAAAATCAAATACTTAGCTCTTTTGGCTGGATAAAACCAAAGGCCAAAGTTGGATAAGAAATATCCAACTGGTCTCCATCTTCCGTCCGAAGGCTTTTACGATGGAAGGATGGGAGAATTGAAACTCATTAAGCCCGCACCAGCGGCGGAACCGCAAAAAGTCAGTGAATGGTCACGATGGTATCTCGTTCAAGAAGGTGGTCATCCGTGTATCAAAAGAAGCCGCAAGGTGAACGGCAAAACCACATGGAACCGCTACCCCGCAAAACATTACAAACACATGAGCACCGAAGAATTAACGGCACTCATGCGGCGACTAAATGCGACCTTTGAAACTGAGAAAAAACTGGCGGAAGAACGCTACAACTTTGACCACTCTTATGTGAATACCAAGTCTCTTAATGCCTTTGAAAAATACCTTAAAAAACAAACCACCGTGGACTCTTCGGTGAACCATCCTATGTCGATGCTCCAACGCTACTCACTTGAATATTTCATTATCAAGCAAGGCATCCCTGACCCTGCTAAGTGGCACCTCAAAGAAGACGACTGGGCAGAGTGGTTATTAGAACATGACCTTTCGGTTGCACTTCTAAAACGTATTGTCTCAACGACCAATCGCTTTACCAAATTTTTGAATCAAAAAATTTATCCAGAAATGCCGAACACCCGAATGTTGGAACCTATCGGACGAGCGAAATACGCAGAGATAAATTACCTCCGAAAGAAGAAAGGCGACGACGACGAATCAAAATACATTCCTCCTGAGGTTTACAAAAAAATCGTGAAGGCTTTTGAAGAAGAAGCCCCCGAAGTTCTGCCCAATGTAAAACTTTGCAAAGCCTTTGGACTGCGTATCAGTGAATCTCTGGGATTTGATAAACAGAAATTTTTGAAGGATGCGGTTTTGGTGGATGAACAAGGCAAAGGGGTTAAGGGCGGTCAAATCGTGCGGAAGAAAGTGAAGACGAACGAACGCAGAGTCCCTTACTGGAATATGAAAGCCGTCGATGCGTGGGCATTGGTCAAACAGATTGTCCCCATGCACCCGAATACGCTTACAAAAAAGGTCAACAAAGTGCTGGCGAAGTTTGGCCACTCTTCCCATGACTTCCGTAGAACATTCATCACTGAGGCCCACCGCAGTCACCATTGGAAAGATGTCCAACGGGCGGCTGGTCATACCACGCACCAAATGACGATGAAATACGACCAAGACGACCGCAACCTGTCGTCATTGTTAGCGGACTTGGATGACTGAGAAGCGTCATCCATTAGCGGTGATTTCATTTTTTTGAGTCGCCACGCCAATTTAGCGTGACTACATTGGGTCGAAAATGCTACCTTTGCCTAGGCAGTTCTATCACTTGCCATTTCAAGTTATATTATTGCTTGTAATGACCCCATAGCTCAGTTGGATTAGAGCAATTTCCTTCTAAGAAATAGGTCCCAGGTTCGAGCCCTGGTGGGGTCACCAACTTCTTACAGACGCCTGTAAGAAAAGGGAAAGGTGGACAAAATGGGTTTATTAAAGATGCTCCACGATCCAGAGATGAATAAGTGGGCTCAACAAAAAGCCGTGGAAATTCTAAATTCCATTCCTTCCCAAGATTTAATTTTGGAAGCCTATCTGTTCGGCTCTGCCGTTTACGGAAATTTTACGGATGACTCGGACTTGGATTTTGTTGTTGTCACCAAAGACCAAGCCTCTATCAAACAACTTCAAAAAGAAGTTTACACCCGACAATTTGCTGACGTTGCGATTGATTGGATTTTCAAAACCAAAGAGTCTTTCGATGAACGCAAAAACTTTGGTGGCGTTTGCTTTGTAGCTTTCCACAATGGAATGAAACTGCGATGACCAAAAATCTTAAAAAACAACTTTTTCCGAAAGAATATGCTAAGGAACTTCTGAGAATTGCCGACGGTGACGTAGCTTCGGCGATTGGACTTTCTCAACTCACGAATGGACGACCTGAGAACATCGTCTTTCTTGCTCAACAGGCTATCGAGAAATACATTAAGGCCGTGTTGGTTCATCTTGAAATTGCGTTCCCGCTTCTTCACGATTTGGGTGTTTTAGTTGCCCTCTTACCTGACGATAAAATGCCCGTCGAGGGTTTTGAGCTTATGGAGTTAAATCCTTTTGCATCGGTTCGTCGTTATCACGAAGGCGATGTCCCACTCACAAAACAAGAAATTGAAGCCTCTTTGAAAGTGGCTCAAAATATTTCCAATTGGGCAAAAGCCATTGCAAGCTTGTAAACGGCCAACCATCTCCTAAACCAATGGACGTGGCGTAATGCCTTCAATCATCTGTGGCTGCAATAAATCTTCGAGAAAAAAGGCGGCGAGTTCAGATCGACCGGCAAGACCTGATTTTGCGTAAATCGAAACTGACTGAACTCTTGCGGTCTTTTCAGAGGTGTTTCGTATTTCTGCAATTTCTTTCAGTGAAAGTCCTTTCAATAGGAGAAGTGCTACTTCTTTTTCAGCCTGCGACAAAGACCACTTTGAAAGTTGTAAGTCGATGGACTTTGAAAGACCCTCAATATATTTTTGAGCCTCTTTTTTCCACTCGTCAGCCTCTCTCTTGAATTTGATATTTTCCCTAAGTGAGTCTGAAAGTTTTCGCCGAAGACTGTAAGACCCTTTTAAAAAATAGAAAATCCCGAACAGCGCCGCAAGTCCCGTCGCACCCTCGACCAAAACGTGCCAAGTGGCAACGCCTTCCTTTGTGTCGGTAACTATATCCATAGCCACCATCAAGGCGACTAAGGTCAGAATGACGACAATAATGAAGCGTTCTTTTTTGTTCATCCGCTGATGATTACACTAGGAGACTTCAATAGTCATCTCTATCGGCGTCACTGCTTGGCTCAATCATTTTTGAACCAGAATGATCTTCATCACTCTTATTGTTTTCGCTTTCTCCAAGTTGGAGCGTTTGCCCAAAAATTTGAAGAGTTCCATTTTCCGGATCAAATTTTTTAGATAGGAACAGGCTTGCGGACAAAATCAGTGCAACTAAAAGTAAGCCAGCAAAGGGGCGAGAAGAGGCAATTGGTTCCATATCTTCGAAAGTTACTTTCTTCCCATCAACCATACTCAGCGCAATGGTATCCTGATGACGAATGGAATGAATCGCAACCCCGGCAATATGCAACACGGCCACAATGACAAAACTATTGGCCAAAAACTCATGAAGGTCTTCGTAGGCTTCCTTATTTCCAGTCGTCATTAGATAGCCCGTTACCGCCAATCCTAATGCAAATGCAAGCATGACGAGCGCAGCCCAACTCGACGCCGGATTGTGTCCCGCCCAACGCTTTTTCGAATTCGAGAAAACTTCGAGAAAATAGTCTTTGAGTTCCCAAGGATTAAGACTGAATTCTGAAAACCGTGCGTATTTTGATCCGATGATTCCCCAAATAATACGCCATAAGACAATGCCTCCCAACAGCAGCCCAGAAAGCATGTGGTAGGTGAATACCATCGACTCGTCGTCTACCGTTTTGGCGATAACAAAAGAAAACAAAAATAGGCCCGCAAAGAGCCAATGGAAAAGTCTTGTGGGCCAGTCGTAAACTAAACTTGATCTCATTTCATCCTCCTGCGGCAAAATACGCCTTTGCAATTTAAAGTTCGCTCGAATTGGGATTTCCGTCCATTGGACAAATGGTCTATTTCAGCCAAATTCAAACATTTAGAGCATTCGGCCTATTTTCAAAATGAAGGGAATGAAGATACTGAATAAACCAATGGGAATAGTCCCATTACAAAAGGAGAACAAAATGAAACAGCTCGTTATTGGACTAGCTCTTTTGAGCGTCGCATCTTCAGCTTACGCCAAAAAGGATTGCACCAACGAACCCAAAGAAAAATGGATGCAAGAATCGGAATTTAAAAAAAAGGTAGAAGCAGAGGGTTACAAAATCGCAAAGTTTAAACAACCCGGCACCTGCTATGAAATCTATGGAACAAACAAAGACGGAAAAAAAATTGAAATCTACTTTAACCCTGTCGATGGCTCGATTGTAAAAGAAAAGTAAACACGGGCTTAAAACACCAACGCCCATGAATGTCCTTGGACAAACATGGGCACTTGGCTTCAAACCTCGGCTGATAAAGTTAAACGACTACAAATCCTAATCGCTCGGCATGGCCTCGCAGGATTCGCTGTTTGAATTCATAGCGGGGTTTTATTTCTTTCATCTCATACATTCCTTGACCAAAAATCGGGTCTTCCCAAATTCCGGTGTTAGCTTTCAAGTAATCCATCGCACCTTTGAATAAGACCGCCATACGGGGCCAGTATTCATAACAGCGAGGGTCTCGCTCGTGAAGAATCACGAAGTCCACGCAATCAAGTGCATCTCTGACGGAAAGAGGTATGCGTCGGTCAATCACGACCATCTCGTAATAATTGACCTGATACTCGGTCATATATTTTATTTCTTGAACATCATTGTCTGGGATTTCTTTTAAGAAAATCCCCTCCAATTTTTTGAACATTGGGCGTAGGCGTTTCATTTATTCCCCCTCGCTCAATGCTTGAATGATTTTCGGGTCTTTGATTTCTTTAAGCCCCGTGTAGAACACTTGCCCCTGATAGGTGGAAATCTTCACCATCAGCAAGTGCCAACCTTTTGCGAGCGGTTGGTCGAATTTTACCTTGCCCGTATCTGGCAAAAATCCCTCTTTGCCATCTTCACCCAACACTTTTTTAGCGTTATTAAAAAAGGACTGGTAAACAACTTTACCTGTTTCTGGATTCACTGATTTTTTAGAGAGAATCACCTCAACTAACATGAACATTTTCATAACTGCCTCCTTGGCATTTTATTTTTTTGAACTCACACCCTGTGGGTTCTTAAAAAAGTAAATGGAATGGAGGTTCCTCTAAAAAAAGATGCCCAAGTGCCTACGGCACTCGCACCTGATAGAACAGGTGCGACCGTCGCCCTCAGCCTATGGGCTCCCTGAACGGTCGCCCTTCGGCTTCTGGCTCGGGGGCAGCTCACTAGACTTGGTTAATTCCCCATTTTCTTTGAGCCAATCCATTTGCTCTTGGAAAATACGAGCCACATCGTCGGCGGTTTGATTTTCGTTAATGCCGTATCTGATAAAATCACGGGCCATATCCCTGATTTTTATTTCCTTAAAATCATCATAAAGACGCTCGATCTTTTCTTTTTTGACCCGTTCAAAGGTCGTGGGCTTTATTTCCCTGAACAACTGTCGAAAACGGGCCTCGTCATGGTCGCCCTTGGTCTTTATACGGTGGTAATCGCCCCACTGTTTAAGAATGGCCCCGCAGAACTCTGATTCCTTACAGACGCCTGTAAGGGCTCCCTGAACGGCGACAAGGGCTTCCGCACTCTTGACCCTTAGCTCCACCCTCGTAATCGGTTCATCTTTTTCAGCTAGCGTTTCAAAATAAGACTGCTTAATCGGGTGCGGATTCCCCTCTGTGATTTCAACCCGTTTGTCGTAAACGGTAAGGCTCCACCGTTGCTTTTGAATGGTGAACCCTGTGAAAAGCATTTCACCTATTCGGGTCTTGGTTTGGTGTTCGTGATAGTTGAAGGCAAAGCCCCATTTATACCGCTTGGATTTTGGGTTTGGAAATGCGTCGGCTAAACCAAGCCCAAAAATATCAGTCGCCACGTCCACACGGGTGAGCTTCCAATTCATGTGCTCAATCGTTCTTATCTTTGCCGCTGTTTTCAAAAACTCTTCAAAGGGATTCGATACCGCTCCTGTCCAGTAAAGCCCTTGTAATTCAACTTTGGCGGAGCCTTCGTCATTCGTTGAAAGCCTAAACCCTCGGTCAATGAATTGTTCAAAAAACCAACCACCACCAAAGCCAGCGTAGGTCTTTTCGTTTGGCTTCACTCCAATTTTGTCCCGCAGAATTTTTAGAAGTTCGGCACCACGTTTTTCACTTCCCATTCCATAGACGGTAATCCAATCAACGTGAGTCATCTCCATTCTTGATTTTGTCTTTTTCTTTTCCATCCAACTTAAATGGAATTGAGTTCATTTTCTCTAAAAAACCTCCTCAAATACCCCCAGCATTCCTGAAAAGCGTCGTTCTTACGGCTCTACGAAAACTCATGGCCAAGATTACTCGGCATGGTTTTATCCGCCTGAGTTCATTTGATTTTTTTATTTTCCTGAATCATGGGGCGTTTGTATATCGCCACTACACAAGGGGCTTGTGAACGTAGTGGCTCAACAACGAAACCTAGGGAGGTTTTTATGAAGAAAAAAACGACTCAACCACAAGAGAGTCAATTCAAAGACGCACTGACAATCATCGAACCGATGAAAGTTCGTCTCTCGAAAAAAGGGAACACCGTTATGGTTTTCCTGAATCAAAAAACCGTGATGATGTTTTCTAAGAAATTCTTAGATGCGGTTATCACTCGTAAGTATCAAAAGCGGGGAGCCTAAGGGCTCCCGCCCTTTTTTTGGAGGTAGGTATGGACTATAAATTTGTCGTTGAAAACTTATCGACGGTCATTTGGCACTCTGCCATTTTGGTCTCGGTCGTTGGTGTTTTAAAGATTTTTTTAACTCAGTATTTTCTCTATAAAATCACTGTGGCGAAAAAATCAGAAATCCGTTTTTCTAAAAACGGAAAAACAGCGTCGTATTCTAACTACGAAGACAACGCCGAAAAAGTGATTAACATTTACAGAAATGTGGATGCTGACGACGATGATGTTTTCAAGGCGTCTTAAAAAATCAACCCCCTGAGGAATACTCAGGGGGTTCCAAAAGGGCCAATCAAGCCGCTTTTTTATCAACTAACCATTTGGACATTTCACCAATCACGGAATAAATCTCTTTATCAATTTCCGGTTCGTCCTCAAACTTGTCCCGAACAATTTCAAAAGTGGATTTCAACTTTTCCGCAATCACTTGCGGTGTTTCTTTGCGGTCCTCATTCTTGACGGCTTTGTTCCGTTTGTTTTCGTTATCGCCACGAATAAGTTTCCGCACTGCCTTAAAAGACAACTTTTTAAGTTCCGCCGTGGGGTGCTTTTTCTTGAACTCTTTCAGGGCGTCAGGTTCAAGGCGGGAAAGTTCAATCAGCACCGAGGTTGGTAGACCCAAGCGGTGTAAGTCCTCCCGCTCCGCCAACCTCATATATTCGTTCGTTCGGCTTTCACCAACTTTGAACCTGACTTGAACAAAATTGTGAAATGCGGTTTTTATTTGGTAATCGCTTGGCGGTTTTTCAACTTTTTTCAGGTGAATTGAAAACTCACCTTTCAATTTCGCAAGCAAGCCGCCAAGGTTGACGGAAAGTTTTCTTTCCCCAACCAAGACCTTATCAATAGCATTGACCGTTTTAGAAACGGCTTTCAGCAACGCCTGATTAACAAGAGGTTTGTAAGTAGTTTTGGACAGGGCCACTTTTGCCTGTTTTGCGGATTTTAAGGACCCGCTAACCATTGAACGCTTACCCATAATTTCCTCCTATGGGGGTTGTTGTTTTGTTGCTCGTCGTGCTGTTAAATCTCCCCCAGAATAAAGGAGCCGACGGGAGGAACTTAAAATCGGTGAGAATTACGCATGACTCGCCAACTCTCGCAGGCGGTCTGTAAGTAAATGATTTATTTAGTGAAGCGTGGAAATATCAGGGGTTATTTAAGCCGGTCTTTTGCCTTTAATTCGTTTTACAAGGTGAAACGGAAGTTCACCGTTCATTAAAAGCTCGCTGTTCTGTTCAACAATATAGGTCAAAAGCTCATCGTCTAAAAATCCACGCTCCTGCGGGATATTTTCGACATCTCTATCTTGGTCGGCAAATCGTTCACGACCACTCAAAAAACGGGGCGTGATGAAATCGTCAAAATGCCGTCCTGATTCAAACTTTAATTTTTTCTCCGCCAGTTGGCAGACCAAATTATTTCTGTCGGGGAAAACTCGATGAGCAAACTCTCCATAAGTTCCCATAAACACCAGAATATACATTTTAAAATAAAGAAAATTTTTGTGGTCCATTACAATCTGACCATCACGAAACGAAAGAAAGCCCCTGTTTTGCTCTTGTCCCAGCACACGACCGTAGGCCCACGTCTCTAATCCGCTTGCGGTTCTTTGTAACTCTTGAACAACGGCGTGGAGCGGTGAATTTTTGCCCTCTTCTTTTTCTAACTGCCGTTGAAGTGTTTGAATACGGGTAATGTGTCCCCGCAATTCTTTATTCAAGTCATTCACGTATTCCGTTTTCGTAGGGAAGAGGTCATCGAGGCCAAAGAAACTTTTCGCTGAAAGCTTTTGAGTCAAAAACAAAATCTGTTCATATTTTTTCTTAGCTGTGCCTTTTACGCTTTTCAACGCCGTGGCATAGTCTTTGGGACCGTAATCAAACAATTCTCGTTCGTGACTTTCCATCGACGCTCTGAAAATGAATTCCAAAACTTGATAAGTTTCAAAAGCCATATCCCATTTTTCATTTAGGTAAACGATGAAGTAATCAACGGGCGTGTAGAATTTTTTTCGGACTGATTTAATGGCTTCGGCTTCACCGCCACGGGCTTGTTTCATTTCTGCTTTAAGCAGTTCTTCTTTTCGGACTTGATAGCCCTTCAAGTTACGGCGTTCGCCAGCCAATTTTCTTTCTTTATCAAGAATATCCAAAACCTGAGCCCAACGGTTCAGTGTGATTTCCATATCCTCATGTGCGGTGACTCTAATCGTACAAGACATCCCCACCATTCTATCCAACTGCGAGAGTTCGGTCATTCCTGCCAACTCTCACCGTTCGGAAATTAGCTCAAAGTCATAATTCAAAATCTTCTTATCGCCCTACGTCTGGGCTCGTTCGCCATTTGACAACCCATCGAAATTACATTAGAAATTGGTTCAGGTGGATAAGCCCAAGACCTTCTAAGCAGAGGGTCGCACGTTCGAGTCGTGCCGGGATCACCATTTTAACTTTGGTACAAACTTTGCCTTTATCTCCTTAAAAAGGAGTTAAAATGCAAAATATTGCTCTTAGTTTAATAGTTGTTTCGATATTCGGACTCATTTCTTGTACACCGGACAATAAATCTTCCAATGGGGTTGAAAAAGTTGTTATTGCTTCAGATGAGTTTAAACTTCCTCAGCCCATATTACTCAGTGCTTCAGACAAAAAAACTCAACAATTGAATGCAAAAATAACAATAAGTAAACCTTTGTCTATTTTTGATGAAATTGAATTCGAAATTTCACAAGTTAGTCAGTGGGTATTAAAAACACATTGTCGTCAAAACCAACATATTTATGAAAATAATTTGGAGCTTTCTCTAAAACCAAGATTTTTTCTTTATGAATTTCTCCCTCATCCATTGATTCAGAAAATGGAAAATCAAGAAATTCTTTGTAATTGGGAGCTTACTGCCAAAAACTTTCGTAACTCGACTTACCTTTTTAATTTTAAACAAATTAAAATTCTTCCGAGTGATTGGTCCTCTCAATTAAAAATTCTAAATCTCACCTCAAAAGTAGATCTTTACAAAAATGCTCACTATCACACTGATGAACTTAAACAGTGGCTAATGATTTTAAATCCAGAAATACAAAATGACGAGGTCTCTATCCAATGCCAGGGCCTAGAAGAAATTAAAGGTCCAAGTTATCAAATGGAGATCGCAAATCTCCCTTGGGAAAAATGGTTAAAGAAAATAGAAAAGAAAATTGGATTTAAAACACCCTGTCGCGTTTTTACTTGGCATAAGAAAAGAATCACTTCCTGGTCCACACCTTTTTACATCTACAATCCAAAAATAAATTTTCCACCACCAGTATACTTAAAAAGAGATAAAAACTCTCTTTTAAAATTTCAAATTAACAATCCTTATCCCAAGGATGTGTACTTACGGATTTATAAACAAGAATTTAAACGGGCTTTTCTGTTAATTCATGGTTTTAGCATAATTAGTTCACGCTTAATAAGCAGTGATCAATTTTATAAAAATTTAGGAAAAAACAAGCTATGGATGAGCACAAATCAAATTGCAGACTTTCACCTCTCAACAACCGCAAAATTAGTTGAAACAAAACCTACTTTTTGGTTATATAAATTAACAAAAAATTCAAAAAATATTTTTCAAATTAAAATGACAAGAAAGCCAGCTTGTAAAAATATATTTATTGAATCAACAGAATTTATTAAAACCAACAATCTTGTTCTTGATATTCTAAGTGATCTAAATAATGAGGCTCAAGTTACTCCACTTAGACGGCTGACTATGCCAAATCTACAAACCTTATTCTTAAACGAAAAAGATTCAACAAACCCTAGTTTAGTTGGTGTTTTCATGGGCAGTAACAGTATGTTTGGAAATCAATTTACAATCAATCCAATTCTCAATAAAAATACCATTATAAATATAAAGAAAAATTACGATCCAAATTTTAATTGTCAAAAAGGTATAGAATAAGCAAGTAAAAAATATTTTATTCTCAACTAAATGAAATAACTAAATCCATTTAGTTATTTCATTTACGGACATTGATTTTCTCTTTGCATAGTCTTGGAGTTGATCATCGCCAATAGTACCCACAGAAAAATATTTAGCCTGAGAAGACGAAAAATAAAAACCGCAAACCGAACTGGCTGGATTCATCATTTTTGATTCAGTTAAAGAAACTCCTATGTGCTTTTCTGCATCCAACAATTTCCACATTTTATCTTTCTCGCTATGATCTGGACAGGCCGGATATCCTGGAGCTGGACGTATACCTTGGTATGCTTCATCGATTAATTTTTCGTAGCTTAAGTCTTCGGTTGTGCCAAATCCCCAAAAATCACGAGCTTTCTTATGTAACAATTCTGTAGTTGCTTCTGCCAATCGATCGGCTATGACTTTTAACAGTATAGAACGGTAATCATCACCTTTAACCTTCAAATCTTCGGCCATCATTTCAATTTGCTTTCCAGCAGTAGCAACAAAAAGACCTAAACTGTCTCTTACTTTATGTGTGATCGGGGCTATAAAATCGGCCAAAGAATAATAGGGCTTATTACTTTCTTTTTCTTTTTGTTGACGTAAAAACAGGAATTTTTCTACTAATTGGTCCTTACTTGATAATAAATGAATTTCATCTCCCACTTGACCGGCAGGCCAGAATCTAAAAAGGCCTTGGGTTTTAACTTTTAATGTTTTGATATACTCCAGCTCTTTTTGAGCCTCATTAAATAACTCTTGGGCTTGCTCTCCATATAAGGAGTGATTAAATATGCTAGGATACTTTCCCTTGAGTTCCCAAGCCCAAAAAAATGGGGACCAATCAATATAGGGGATGACTTCATCCAAATCAAATTCCAAATGATGTAAGTTAAAATCTTTCGGTTGGGGGATCTCAACTTTAGACCAATCTATTTTATATGATTTCTCCCTGGCTTCGCTAAGACTTACTAATTTCTCTTTTTTTCCATTAAAATTTTCTAACAATTTCTGTTGAGACTTTTTTAGCTCATAAATAAAATTCTCACTTTTTGTTTTGTCTTGTAATTGATTACAAACTCCTACAACTAAAGAGGCATCGCTCACATGACAAACTGGGCCCTCATAATGTGGAGCTAGCTTTACGGCTGTGTGCAGCTTACCCGTTGTGGCTCCACCTATTAGAATTGGAATTTTTAAATTTCTTCGTTGAATCTCTTGTATGTTTTTTAGCATTTCATCTAAGGATGGAGTGATCAACCCACTCATGCCAATGATGTCTGCTTTTTCTTCCAATGCTGTATCTATAATTTTATCCATAGATACCATTACACCCAAATCTATCACCTCATAACCATTACAACCTAAAACAACATTCACAATATTTTTTCCAATATCGTGAACATCACCTTTAACGGTAGCCATTATCATTTTTCCGGATGTCGTTTTGGTTTTAGTATCTTTTTCCATAAGAGGAGTTAACACATTTACCGCTTGCTTCATCACTCGAGCACTTTTAACTACTTGTGGAAGAAACATTTTACCATCACCAAACAACTCACCCACAACACCCATTCCCGCCATCAAGGGCCCCTCAATAATATCTAAAGGCTTTGCATAATGTTTTAAAGCTTCAAGAGTGTCTTGCTCGATATGAGTATTAATACCTTTAACTAAAGCGTATTTTATACGCTTTTCAATTGGATATTCTCGCCATTTCTCTTGTTCTTTAATTTTTTCTGGAGACTGACTTTTAAAGGTTTCGGCATAAGTTATCAAATTCTCCGTTGCTTCGGGGGACCTGTTTAAAAGAACATCTTCAATTTTTACTAATAATTCCGGAGCTATTTCTTCATAAACCTCTAACATCCCGGCATTGACAATCCCCATATCCATACCTGCTTTGATAGCATGGTACAAAAAAGCACTGTGCATGGCTTCTCTTACGGGGTTGTTACCACGGAAAGCAAAAGAGATATTACTCACTCCTCCACTAATAAGTGCACCAGGACATGTGGCTTTGATTTCTTTAATTGCCTCAATAAAATCCACTGCATAGTTATTGTGCTCATCAATTCCTGTTGCTACGGTTAATATATTGGGATCAAAAATAATATCGCAAGGATCAAAACCCACGTCTTCGGTTAAAATTTTATAGGCTCTTTGACAAATTTTAACTTTGTTTTCTTTATCAACGGCTTGTCCCAACTCATTAAAAGCCATAACTATAACAGCCGCACCATAACGATTTAACAAACGAGCTTGTTGTTTAAAAATTTCCTCGCCCTCTTTTAAACTTATAGAATTAACAATTGCTTTCCCCTGTAAACACTTTAATCCGGCCTCGATAACCGACCATTTGGAACTGTCGATCATTATAGGAACGCGACTGATATCAGGGTCTGAGGCCACAAGATTTAAAAAACGAGTCATACAGGCTTCGCTGTCCAACATGCCCTCATCAAAATTGATATCTAAAATGTTGGCACCACTTTCCACTTGTTGGCGAGCAACAAACAAAGCCTCTTCCATATTATTTTCTTTAATTAGTCGAGCAAATTTGGGGGAGCCTGTAACATTGGTTCTTTCTCCAACAATTATAAAACTGCGTTCACCCGTAGCATTCATTACTAAAGGCTCTAAGCCACTAACCTTAGTAGTTGGTTTAGGCTCTTTAAGCTGACGTGGTTTTTCATTTTTCAAAGTCTCGACAATCGCTTGAATATGTTCAGGTGTTGTACCGCAACACCCGCCTACTAAATTTATAAATCCCGACTTAGCAAAATCTAAAAGTGCTCGGGCCGTATCTTGTGGAGTTTCATCGTAACCAGTTTCACTTAAAGGATTGGGCAATCCTGCATTGGGATAACAACTCGAGTAAACTTCTGAAATATCTGATAAATCCTTCATGAAAGGGCGTAGGTTTTCAGCCCCCATAGCACAATTTAATCCTACACTGAGTGGATGTACATGTCGCACAGAATACCAAAAGGCTTCCATAGTTTGTCCAGACAGAGTGCGACCTGATTTATCAGAAACAGTGACTGAAATCATAACTGGCAAACGCTCGGGCAGCTCATCAAACAGCTTTTCAATAGCAAACAATGCTGCCTTTAGATTAAGGGTATCAAAGGTTGTTTCTGGGAATAGAATATCAACGCCTCCATCCACAAGTGCTTTCGCTTGCTCATAATAGGCATCGACCAATTGATCAAAATTAATATTGCGGAATCCAGGATCTTCCACTTTGGGTGAAATCGAAGCTGTACGATTTGTCGGACCCATAGAGCCCGCAACAAAACACTCTCGGCCTGGATTCTTTTTTACATACTCATTTACAGCTTCACGAGCCAAGCGAGCGGCTGCAATATTCATTTCTCGAACAAAAGGTTCTAATTGATAATCCGCTTGTGAAACAGAGGTACCATTAAAAGTATTGGTTTCAATGATGTCGCTACCAGCCTCTAAATATTTAAAATGTATAGACTTTATGGCCTCTGGCTGAGTCAGATTTAAAACATCACTATTACCTTTGAGGTCGTGGCTGTGGTCTTTAAACCGAGACCCTCGGAAATCGGCCTCTTCAAATTTAAATTTTTGAATCATAGTGCCCATTGCACCATCTAAAAAGACAATTCTGCTTTTTAAAATTTCTCGTAATCGAAGACCAACTTTAGTTTCTGCTTTTTCTGGGGGGCGACTATAACCTAAATTCATTATTACTTAATAAGTTCAATTTGAGTGTAAGGTCAAGGTGACAATTTATTAGTGATTCATGGATACTTTTCAATTAATCCTATTTTTAAAACATTAAGGATGAAAATTAGCTATTTTTATGTTACCAAACACTCTTTTGCATAAAGGTATCTCTGGATGCGATTTCTTGAGATTAAAAATAATTTGATACAAAAAACGTTAATAAGAGTATTAGTAAAAGTATTAATATAAAGAATATAAAGAGAAAAGGAGACGTAAAAATGAGATTAGTATTAGTTTTAGCTTTATCATTTGTAACAAATTCAGCATTTGCCACAGGTTCTTCAATATTTTGCGAAGGCTATAGTCAAGCTGGTGAGTATTTCACTGTTTGGGATAATCTGGGTGCAGATGTGGGACCAAAGGGTCATTCCATCATAGATTTAAACTTAAGTTTTGGTCCTAAAAATCAACCTTACGTTTTTGTTCACGAAGACATAAGCAGCCGACCTGCCCTGAATAATACTTATATAAATGCATATAATTCTAATAAAGAGGAAATTCGTTTGTTACTGTCCACAGATGACAATACAGGTATTGTATCTTTGTTAGATAAAGATGGAAAATACTTACTTAACCAAGTTGAAGTCGTTTGTACTGGTGAAGAAGGTAATTAAAATTCTTCTTTAATTTCTTTTAGATCTATGGGAATTTCATCCTTTGGTAATTCCCATTTTTCTGGCTCCCCAAGAACTTTCACAGCCTCTGGGGAAGTAAATTCTTTGTCGTTTCTAGCAATGGCCGAAGTTTGGCGGATTTCCTCTTTCACTTCTTCTTTAATAGGTTCTGCTTGTAAAGATGAAATCCCAACTTCATTTTTAATCTGTTCAATATTCTTTCCCGCCTTGATTTCATTTTTAATTTTCTCAACAACATCGGGCTCAAGAGCATTCACTGCAACTTGCTTTCCTGGGTGGACCCAAATTTTTTCACCGGTTACATCATTTTCTACAATTACATTTCCCGTTAAAGTGGCCTGTTCAGCTATTTTTCTTTGGGGACTATAAGCAACATAAAAATCTGTACCCCGAACTCCAGCCACCATGGCAGGTGTTTTAATAATTAGGCGAGACATATTTTTTTCATTATTTTTTTCCGGAAGGCGTTGAGGCTTTTGAGATTTATCTTCTTTAAAAAGAGCTCTTAGTTTTCCATATGTTAATTTTAAATGATTCACTGATTTGTCGGGATTAAAGTGATTTTGTATCTCTACCCGTGAATGGGGTCCTAAAGTGAGTGTGGTTTTGTTTACCAATAAAACCTTCGCCCGCGCTGCTTTTCGGGTCACAAGGATGTCTGAGCACCACAAAGGCATTTGTTTAGAAGCAATAATACCCATTCTGTCTGTTGTTCCAGAATTTTCATTAGTTAATCTCAATACTTCTATAGCCCCTCTTATAGAAGTAATGCGACCACATATAGCTGCATTAGAGATAACTGAAATATAAGAAATAAAACCCATTACAAAAATATGAAAGCAAAACTTTAAAAACATGAATATTCACCCCACCCTAATATATTTAAATTCTTACCTATAATATTACACCATACTAACACATCAATTACATGGTGGCTTTGATCACATCTATGGCCACATCCACTTTATTAAATGGAGCACTCACTTGAAATCCAGCCACTAAACCTTGTGCCTCTCCAATGGTTTTCATAGCGATATCCATACCCCGCTTTAAAGCTTCTTCTTTGTCGCCATTGGCCTTTTCCATTTCAGAAATCACCCAATCGGGTACATCCACTCCAGGTACTTCATTTTTTAAAAACTCTGCGTTTCTCAAGCTAATTAAAGGCCAAATGCCCATAATGATAGGAATTTTTACTTCCCCAAGTTCTTCAAAAAATTCTTTATAGGATTTCAAACTATATATGGGTTGAGTAATAGCAAAATCAGCACCGGCCTCTATTTTATATTTAAAGCGTTGTATTTCTAATTCTCTGTTACTGGCTGTAGGATTTAATGCCACACCTAACAAAAATTGCGATGGTTTACCAAAAGTATTACCACCTAAATCCAAACCCTGGTTCATGCGATCCATTATATGAGTTAAACCAATGGCATCCACATCATAAACAGCGGTGGCACCTGGACAATTACCCAATTTTGGTGGATCTCCAGTAACAATCAAAACATTGCGCACACCATTTACATATGCACCTAGCAAATCGGATTGCAATCCAATCAAATTGCGATCGCGAGTAGTAAAATGGGGTATGGGTTCTAAATTGTACTTTTGGCTAATGTAAGAAGAAAGTTGTAAAGAACTCATACGAGCAACTGCACGGGCGCCATCGGGAATATTAATAAAATTTACCCCACCCTCTTCAAGAGCCTGACAGTGGTCTAAAAATTTATCAATATCCACGCCATTGGGGGGGACAACTTCAACACTCACTATTTTTTTTCGGTCGGCTAAATATTTACCTAGGGAACTTCGCTCTCTTATTGCCACTTTCTTTTGGGGTTTATCAATCAACTTTATTAAACTCGAAGGCAATTGTTGTTTTAATCCAGCCTTTGATGTTGATTTAGTTACTCCTTGAGTCATGCGCAAAGCATTGGCAATAGCCAAAATATGAGGCTCATGCACTCCACTGTGACCACCAATAATTTTTGCACCCGCTTGAACTATACGCTTAGCATATTTGCCCATATAATCGGGGTTGCACATGTAAATGTATTCATCATTTACGTATCTAGGCAAACCGGCGTTGGGGGCAATATAAAGGGGTTTGTCTGTAAGCTGACTCAACTGTGTAGTCGCTGTCAAACTCCCGCTGGGGCCCACTTCACCTGAAATTCCTATTACATCTACATTGTATTTATTGGTTAGTTCTACAAATTCTTGCATACTGCTACCAAAAGAAGTTTTCATGCTTTCTTGTACGCTGATTTGGGCAAAAATCATAAAGTTGGGATCAACCTCTTTGGCAGCCATCAATCCTGTTTCTAATTCTCGTAAATCATGAAAAGAAGTAAACAAAATGGCATCGACTTCTTCATTAACAAAGACTTCTATATTTTTTTTAAAATAATCTTTAGCTTCGCCAACACTGGTAGGACCTAAAGGTTCAATCACTACTCCCAAAGGACCAATGGCACCTAAAACATAGGCATCTTCACCAGCCACTTCTTTTGTGACCTTACAAGCTGCTCTTAAAATGTTCTCACACTGACCTTGTAAACCATTGTTTACTAGCTTTGGCTCCACAGCATTAAATGTATTGGTCTTTAAAAATTTAGCACCAGCGGTTTTGTAGTGTTTTGTAACTTCTCTTACTGCTTGAGGATCTGTAACACTCAGCTCTTCAAAACTACGATTAATATAAAAGCCCTTATCGTAAAGAGCGGTCACCATTCCTCCATCTGCAACAATGGGGGAGTCTTTTTTTAAATATTCTTTAATATGAACTTTCACAGAACCTTAAACTCTTTTGTAATCATCTTCATAACGGACAATATCATCTTCACCAAAGTAGGTACCAGTTTGAATCTCTATAAACATCAAATTGTCAGTCCCAGAATTACGAATGCGATGTTTAACATTTTGTGGAATGAAAATAGAATCACCTGGAACTAAATTATGAATTTTTCCATCCAAGGTAACTTCTGCTTGACCAGTAATAATGACCCAATGTTCTCTTCTTTTGTCATGAGATTGATAAGAAAGCTTTTCACCTGGATCGACAACAATTTTTTTTGTTTTAAAATTATATTCATCACGTAAAACTTCAAACTTTCCCCAAGGACGGATTTCGAATGTTTGTTCAGAGCCTACTGCCAAACCGGCCTCACGAATACTACCGACTATAGATTTAACTTTTTCTGAATGTCCTTTTTGCGTAATTAACAAAGCATCTGGGGTATCCACCACTATTAGATTTTTTACACCTATTAATCCCACAACTTTTTCTTTAATTGAGAAGACAAAGTTATTGGTTGCCGCTTCTGAGAATATGGTAGCATTTGAATCTATGCGAAAATCGGGCAATTCATCTGTAATGCGTGCCATTTCATCCCAAGATCCCACATCACTCCAACCCATTTGACTGGGAATGTGCACCTGACTTTTTAATTTTTCCATTATGCCATAATCAATACTTTCAGATGATAAATTGGCATAGATTTGCTTAGCATTGGACATATCTTCTTTAATTTGAGAGATGCGGTCCCACAGCTTGGGCATGAGTTCTTTAAAGTTTTCAATCATTGCTGATACTTTAAAAATAAACATCCCTGAATTCCAGAAATGTTTACCAGAATCCACAAATTTTTGCGCAGTTACCAGATTTGGTTTTTCACAGAATTGTTTAACCTCAAAAGCTTTGATTTCATCCTTTAGATTTAAGGCTTCCCCTTGGACCTCTATGTAACCATAGCCTGTAGCTGGATAATTGGGCTCGATTCCTATGGTAACAATTCCTTTCTGATGGGCCAACTCTTCCGCTTTTTTAACAACTTTTAAAAAGTTTTTTACATCAGTAATTAAGTGATCTGCAGGAAAAACTCCAACCACAGATTCCGCTTTCCCTTGCTGTGCAAAAACATGGCAAAGAAGAGCTATGGCAGGGGCCGTATTTTTACCAAAAGGTTCAATAATTAACTGATCTTCACTCAAGCCCACTTCTTTAAGCACTCTTATTGTCATTGGTCGCATACTATCTACGGTAAGAAGATAGGGTTTTTCACCAAGCGGCATAACTCGATCAATGGTATTACGCAAAAAAGACTTGTCGTAAAATTCACAAAATTGTTTAGGGTAAGAAGTGCGTGATACAGGCCATAACCGTGTCCCACTCCCTCCTGAAATTATCACTGGTATCATAGTGGCAAACAATAAACTATTCTGAATCAAATGAAAGCCTATTGTGTGCCGCGCAAAGAGCTATTGAGGCTTTAATTCAGTTTTGCCTTTGTTGATTTTTACTTGCAAGACAGCAAGGGAATTCTGCAACTGCTTTCGCTCTATATCTGTTACAACTTTGTCTTCACTCACTTTGGCGGCCAATGTTAAAAATTTACCATATTGACTGCACTCACCAAAATAATCTGAACATTTAATTACCCTTGCCTGCTGGATTGCCTTAGCTATTTTATTTAAAAGTACGGGATCGTTCTCTCCAGATATCTTTTCACAGATATTATACATCAGACTCGTTTGTTTTTCATATACATCGTAAGTTGGATAAACAACTGATTTTTTTGTGCAAGATGTGTAAAATATTAGTGTAAAAATGATTATTTTTTTCATATTCCTCATTAAAATATTCAGCTACAACATGAGTCAAAAACAGAGCTTACAAGTCAATGTAGCAAACACCATAAATTAATACATAGTATCAATGATAAAAAACATAAAATATACATGTTTCTTTTATGCTAAACAGCTTAGACATATTACAACTAAAGCTAGCGTAATTCGTTGCGTAATTATTTTTTTTTAAAATCTTTTCTTGATTTTTTTACTTCAAACCTAGATGTGCTTTGATATACTTCGCTTTCTAGATTGGAGAACTTATGACAATTCCTTTTTTTAGCTTAAAACAACAATATAATGATATACAAGAACAGGTTCAAGCAAGAATGAATAAAGTGTTTGAACACGGAATGTTTGTAAATGGTCCTGAGGTAAATGAAGCTGAGGTAGTACTAGCAAATTTTGTTGGTTGCAAACAAGCCATTGTTTGCACTAATGGAACATTAGCTCTTTATTTAGCCTTACTAGCATCAAATATTGGCTCCGATGATGAAGTCATTGTTCCAGCATTTTCTTTTATTGCCACTGCTGAAGTCATTCATCTAGTTGGGGCCACTCCAGTATACATTGACATTGATTTAGATACGTACAATATGGATGTTAACCAACTTAAACAAGCACTCAGTCCTAAAACAAAAGCCATCATACCAGTAAGTTTATTTGGTCAGACATGTGACATGAATACTATCAATGATTTTGCAAGAACAAACAATCTAACTGTTATTGAGGACGGTGCACAGAGCTTTGGAGCCAGTTATTTTGAAAAAAAATCCTGCAATTTAAGTGATATAGGTTGTACTAGTTTTTTCCCAGCCAAACCACTTGGTGTTTATGGAGATGGTGGTGCTATTTTTACAAACAATAATGAGCTCGCGAGCAAACTACGCTTGCTACGTAGCCATGGTGAAGCTTCAAGATATACTCATACAGTGATTGGAACTAATGCACGCTTAAATACCCTACAGTGTGCATTTTTACTAGCAAAAATTGAAAGATACCCGTGGGAAATACAAAAAAGAAATCAAATCGCAGAAATATATACAAATGCATTTTCTAAATTATCTCAAATTAAAGTCCCCAAGGTCAAAAAGGGTTATCAATCAGTATGGGCACAATATACTATAGCAGTTGAGAATCGTGATCTAATCCGAGAAAAATTGCAGGAAGTTGGGGTGCCGACGGCTGTTCATTACCCAACACCTATGTGTGATCAACCTGGATATTTAAACAAAGGAAGAGTCATTTCAAATATTAATTCAAGGCTCGCAAGTCAGCATGTTTTGAGTCTTCCTATATATGCCGATATGCCAAAGCAGGATATTGATTTTGTTGTTGAAAATATAGTAAAATTATTTACTTAAAAAGCAGAACTAAATTATTTTACGTAAAATAATTAATGACAATTTAAAACGTAGTGCCTTCAAAGAGGGCAACTTTACGAGCAAGTCCTGACTTCTACACATTCTCTATCACCACAACTTTAAAATAAGTTTTAATATACATCCAAATGCATACATTCTTAAATTAAACAGAAGCAAGTGACCCATAAATTACTTCAAGATGACTTAACATTTTATTTTCATTAAAGGTATTTTCAATAGTAATATGAGCATTTTTAATTAACTTTTTTCTAAGCTGACTATTTGATGCTAAGATCTTTAGACGTTCAGCTAACTCACTCACATCTTCATTTTTAAATAACAATCCATTCACATTATCTTCTACAATTTCCGACATGCCACCTACATTAGAACAAATAACAGGTACTCCTAAATTCATCGCTTCAATCAATGTATAGCCGAAAGATTCAAATCGACTTGGTTGCAAAATTACATTATAAGATCTTATTTTTTCATCGACACCTGAAGTATCACCCATAAAATTAACTTGATGATTTAAATTAAGGTTTTCAACCAATGAAAGTAAATTTTCCTTCTCTTCACCTTCACCATAAATGTGATACTTAATTTTTATATTTTGATCAATGAGAACTTTTATTGCACGAATTGACAAATCAAAACCCTTAATTCGCCTAAGGGCACCAAATGAAGCTACTATAAATTCATTTGTCAAAACACTTTCACTAGTTTTATTTTCTGATACCCTAACACCATTTAAATTAAGTCTATATTTCTCACTATTTCTTCTAACTTTACATTGAAATTGATCCCTTGAATATTGTGATTCAAAAACAAATATATCTGTAAAATAATAAAGGAACTTTTCGACAATAGAATAGATTAAATTAAATATTCTACCGTGCATCGAGTGCAAACTTCCTCCATGAGGTGTATAAATAGATTTGGCTCCTATTAAGCGAGATAGGATTCGTGAATACAAACCACCTTTAGCACCATGGCCATGAATTATATCAATGTTCTTTTTGCGATATTTTTTCCATAAAATAAATAAGTTCAAAAAATCATTTGGTCCTGGTAGATTTCTAATGTTCAAATTAAAAACTTTTGCTGAAATCTTTCTATTATATTGTAGCTTCTTGAATTCACTATCTGCCAGACGCAAATTAGTAACAAGGTAATTTGTCTTTGAAATCCTTCCATCTAAAATTGATATAATATGTTTACGTATTCCACCTGATGGTGCTCGGACAATATGCATTACACTTAATTCTTTACTATTTCTCATTTTAATTTATTTGTAGTTCATAATCTGCTATTTGATTATGTGACAAAATCATATTTTCATCATAATATTTTTGATACCAATTTGAAGTTAATTCAATCGCATTATCAATATTCAATATTGGCTTCCAGCCAAGTATAGTTTTTGCCTTTTGAGAATCTAACATTAAAAGCTGAGCTTCATGTACATTATTTAATTCCACCCTATATTTAAGCTTTGGTAAATATAGTTGTATTTTTGATAAAACTTCATCCACTTGAATACAACTCTCTTGATTAGGGCCAAAGTTCCACGCACCAATATATTGCGTTTCACCTTTTAATAATTTTCCGGCCAACATCATATATCCTCTCAAAGGCTCTAAAACATGTTGCCATGGACGAATTGATTTTGGACTTTTTATTACTAATACTTCTCCTCTTGCATATGCTCTATAAACATCAGGTAACAATCTAAAGTCCGACCAATCCCCACCACCTATGACATTTCCTGCCCTAACAGAGGCTATTAAACACTGATGTGAATTTCCATATTCTGCAACCGGAAAAAAGGACCTCTGATAGGAAGAAGTTACTATTTCGGTACAAGCTTTTGATGCACTATATGGATCATACCCACCTAATGGATCTGACTCTTTATATGCATGATACTTCTCCTTATTTTCATAACATTTATCAGAGGTTACAACTATTACTGATTTTACCTTAGACTTTATATGCCTTAAGGATTCCAGTACATGTATTGTTCCCATTATGTTCGTTTCAAATGTTTCAACAGGGTTTTCGTAAGATGACCTAACTAGGGATTGTGCTGCCATGTGAAAAACAATTTCAGGTTCAAAATTTATAATAATATTTTGTATTTCTTTAGGATTCCGAATGTCTGCAATTACATGGTTCAAAACAGGATTTGTTAGTTTGAAATGTGACGGTTCCGTTGGGATATCAAAAGAAAGACCTAATATATTTGCTCCTAACTTACTTAACCACAAGCTCAACCATGAACCCTTAAACCCCGTATGACCTGTAATCAATACTTTTCTATTTTTAAAAATCTTCAATATATTCATATTTTATGACCATATTTTCCAAGGAGCATCCCCAGATTCTAGCAATAAATTTAATCTCTCTTTATCTCTAAGGGTGTCCATGCATTGCCAAAATCCCTTATGACAGTACGAGTAAAGCTCACCTTTATGAGCTAACTCTTCCAGTGGCTTCCTTTCTAGGATTGTTTTATCTTTTTCTTTTAAATATTCAAAAAGGTGAGGTTCACATACAAAAAAACCCCCATTTATCCAACCTCCATCTCCTGCTGGTTTTTCCATGAAACTTTCAACAGCTTTTGTATTAGAAAGTACTAAGCTTCCAAATCTCCCCTCTGGTTGAACAGCTGTTAAGGTCATCGTTTTTCCATGGGCCTTATGAAAACTAACCAATTCATTTAAATCTACATTAGCCAGCCCATCTCCATATGTTAACATAAATGGCTCTTGATCTAAAAAACGCTTTGCACGCAAGAGCCTTCCGCCTGTCATAGTTTCCAAACCAGTATCAACTAACGTCACTTTCCAATCTTCAGATTCATTACTGTGAATCTGCATTTTATTATTAATAGTATCAATAGTAATGTCACACTGATGTAAATAATAATTTGCAAAATATTCTTTAACTAAGTACCCTTTATAGCCCAATAAAACAATAAACTCATTAAAACCAAAAGAAGAGTAATATTTCATGATATGCCAAAGAATTGGTTTATCACCAATTTCAACCATTGGTTTAGGTTTTAATACAGATTCTTCACTTATACGCGTTCCATAACCACCAGCTAATATCGCTACTTTCATATATGGTCTCTTTTATTTATATATTTTTGTAAAACGTTTACAATATAATCAAAATGTTCTTCTTTTAGCCTTGGAAAAGTACCTAACCAAAAGGTTTTTTGCATTATTACATCTGTATTAGAAAGACTTCCAACTATACGTTTATTAGTAAAATTATATGCCGGCTGCTTAACTAAATTCCCCGCAAATAATAAACGTGTACCAATTTTATTTTCCTCTAAATGCCTCACTAAATCATTCCGGTTTATAAAAGAACTTTCCCGAATTGTTATGGGAAAACCAAACCAACTTGGCTCAGCATTTTTGTGTATTTGTGGTAAAATAAAGTGAGTTTCATAAGCTTTTAGTTTATCAAATAGATAAGAAAAATTATAATTCCTCATTTCTATAAACATTTTTAACTTAGCTAATTGAGAAACTCCGACAGCAGCCTGCATATCTGAAATTTTTAAATTATAGCCAATATGACTATAAGTGTATTTATGATCATAACCCTTAGGTAAATCACCAAGCTGCCAGTTGAATCTTTTTTTACATGTATTATCTTTTCCTGGCTCACACCAACAATCACGCCCCCAGTCTCGGAATGATTCAGCAATTTTTTTAAGCAATGGATGAGAAGTCAAAACAGCTCCTCCTTCACCCATAGTTATATGGTGAGCAGGATAAAAACTTGCAGTAGCAAGGTCGCCAAATGTTCCGACGCTTTTATTCTCATACCTAGCCCCAACAGCATCACAGCAATCTTCAATTAACCACAATTTATTATTTTTGCAAAATTGACTAACAGTAGATAAATCAAATGGGTTCCCTAGAGTATGCGCAATGACTACTGCTTTTGTTTTATTACTCAAGGCTTTGTCTAACAATTTTACATCGATTTGATAGGTGTTGATATCAACATCTACAAATACAGGTATAGCTCCAAATTGAATAATTGGATTCACTGTTGTTGGAAATCCTGCTGCTACAGTAATCACCTCATCTCCAGGATTTATTTTTCGTTCATTTAATAATGGTGAAGTTAGTGTGGAAAAGGCAATTAAATTAGCTGAAGACCCTGAATTAACTGCTAAACAAAACTTTTGCTCCATAAAATTTGCGAATTCTAGTTCAAATTGTTTTGCAAAACGGCCAGCAGTTAGCCACATATCCAAACTTGCATCTATAAGGTTCTTAAGATCTTCAACATCAAGGCATTTTCCTGAAACTGGTATGTAATCAACGCCAGGTTCTATTTTAAAATTATAGAAGTCATCAAATTTACTGTCTATAATTTCCTTTATTTCATTTCTCATCAATACGCCTTCTCGTGGATAAACCCTTTAATAAGAGTTAAAAAAATTATCTTTATATCAAACCACAGTGTCCAATTCTGAATATAGTATAGATCATGTTCAACACGCTTTTCCATCTTGATTAAGGTATCCGTTTCACCACGCCAACCATTTACTTGTGCCCATCCAGTTATCCCTGGCTTCACTTTATGTCTTAGCGCATAATATTCTACTTGATGCCTGTAAAATTCATTGTGAGCTAATGCATGAGGACGGGGACCAACGATAGACATTCTACCTTGAAGAACATTATAAAACTGAGGGAGCTCATCCAAACTCAGTCTTCTCAGAAATGCACCCACTCTTGTAACCCTACAATCATTTTTAGTAGCTTGAGTAATCTCATTTTCTTTTTCTTTGTGAATGTACATAGATCTAAACTTATAAACATTTATGGGTTTCCCGTCAAAGCCCAAGCGTTTTTGTTTAAACAAAGCCGGGCCACGAGACTCTATTTTAATTGCAATAGCTATAATTAGTAAAATTGGACTGATAATTATGAGTATGAATAAACTCAATACTCTATCTTCAATTTCTTTAATTAATAAATTAAAACCAACTAGGGGAGAATCACTCAGATTAATTGTAGCAATCCCAACAATATCAGTTATTGATTGATTGAGAAGAAGTTTAAAACTAAAAATATTTGGAACAAACCTAACATTTGCAGTTGAATTACGTAGTTCAAAAAGAATTTCATTGATTCTATCCTCAGCTTTAAGAGGTAGGGTTATCCATACTTCATGAATTTTGTTTTTTTCAATAAATTCACAAAGGTTAGTACCCACTAAAACTGGTATGCCTTCTATGCACTTGCCAGCCATTGCTTTATTATCATCTATAAATGCTAATACATTAAAACCAGTCCATTCAGAACTATTTAAACGATCACAGACATTTTCACCAAGATCTCCTGCGCCTATTATTATTACATTTTTTCTATTCCAACCTCTCTTTCGTAGAAATTTCATAAGACTTTTAAAAACTTGTCTGAAAGCAAGAAGGCTCAACAGACATGTCAACGCCCATGAACCCATCCAAAGACGGGAATATACTGCTGTAATTTTTAAAATTGCTCCTAATAATACTAAACTTAAAAAAACTATGGCCCAAGCTGAAAAAATATCACGAAACTGAATGATAGAACTAACACCCCTCCAAGATTTATATAGCCCATACAAGTTGAATACTATGTATTGCAGAATAACGGCTGTGAATAACAGCCCTTGATAATCTTTTTGCATAAAAATATTTAGATTAAATAGAAAATCGAAACATACATAAGCTGACAAAACCAATGAAATAATATCAAGTAGATTGAGTAGAAAAGTAAAATCAAAAGATTTATTGTTATAAAAAATATTTTTGTTCATAGTTTCCTGTTCTGTTTGAATAGTTCGAAATCTAATTTTTAAAAAATAGTACTTATTCTGATTCTAGACTAACCATTGTTTAATTTTGTCCGCAACATACTGATAAGTTTCATTCTTGTAATTCGTTGAAGATGGTAGGCAGATACCTTTTGCAAATAAGTATTCTGATGTACTGTTTTTACTTTTATCCTCCTCATTATGTGCAAAAAACTTACAATCCTTAAATAAGGGCTGCATATGCATGGGTTTCCATACGGGTCTAGACTCTATGTTATTTTCATTTAGAAATGATATTAGCTCAATTGGACTTCTCTTATCATTTTTTGAAATACAAGCCGTACTTAACCAACGATTTGAATAACAACCCTTAGATTCTGGAAGAAAAATTAAACCACTTTGTCCAAGTTGTTCATGATATAAATTGAATATCTTCCGTCTTTTTTCAATTCGATCGGACAAAATTTGCATTTGACCACGCCCAATTCCAGCCAATACATTGCTCATTCTATAATTATAACCCACCTCCGAATGTTGATAATAAGGTGCCGGGTCTCTAGCTTGTGTAATCAAATGCAAAGCCTTACTTGCAAATTGCCTGCTATCGCATACAAGCATTCCTCCGCCGCCTGTAGTAATTATTTTATTTCCGTTAAATGAAAAAATTCCTAACACACCAAAACTACCACACATTTTATTATTATATCTAGAACCTAATGATTCCGCTGCATCTTCAATAATAGGTACTTTATACTCATCACTAAGTTTTATAAGCTCTTCATATTTTGCTGGCATACCAAACAAATCAACTACAATAATTGCTTTTGGTAATTTGTTTTTTTTCTTCGCCCATTTTAGAGCAGATGCTAAAGCAGAGGGTGACATATTCCAGGTATCAGGTTCAGAATCAATAAAAACAGGTTCTGCTTTTTCATATAAAACCGGATTTGCTGAACCAACAAAAGTTAAACTAGATACAAATACAAAATCATCTTTCTCAACACCTAATAATTTTAGGGCAATGTGAATTGCTGAAGTCCCTGATGACATAGCCACTGCAAAATCCTTTTGTACATATTGAGCAATATCATCTTCAAACCCAGTTACATTTGGACCTAAAGGTGCCACCCAATTCGTACTAAAGGCTTCACTAACAAAATCCAATTCTCCACCTCCCATATGGGGGCAGGATAACAATACTCTTTCACATTTTTTCACTTCACTCATAGCTTTTCTCTATCAGTTCCCATAAAACGACTCATTGTTAGTTTTCCTTTTTCAGATATTCCGGACCGCTTCAGTACAATCCAAATCGTGTGATATATTATTTTAAAATCTAAATACAGTGACCAATTTTCTACATAAAAAACATCATAATTGAGTCTATCCTCCCAACAAATATCATTTCTGCCTGATACTTGAGCTAATCCAGTTATACCCGGACGCATATTATGACGCTTTTTCTGTAATTCACTATATCGCTCAAGATATTCAACTAATAGTGGCCTTGGTCCAACAAAGCTCATATCTCCTACAAGGACATTGTAAAGCTGTGGCAATTCATCCAAACTTAACTTTCGTAATAATATTCCAAATGAATTTAAACGATCGCTGTCAGGAAGCATTTGGCCATTGGCGTCAACTTTTTCCGACATAGTTCTAAATTTATAAATTGTGAATAATTTTCCATTTAGCCCCGGTCGCTTTTGTTTAAATAAAATAGGGGATCCTAAAAAGATTAACACAAATATTATCACTAAAAAATATAAGGGAAATAAACAGAAAAATAGGAGCAAAGACAAAAAAATGTCGAAAATTCGTTTAAACACCATTTGAAATAATTAGCTTACATTAGTAATATAAGCTAAAGCTAATGCTGCGCATTGATTCTATTGACATACATAGCTTAAAACATTCTTTTCTTCTCTTTTGGCATAAGGTAAGACTTGTTATTGTGAATTGGATATTTGAAAGACTTTCCCCAAAACAAAAAACGATTATTGCGTTTTCTACTGATGCAATTGTTGCTTTAATTGCATTCCCTATGGCCTACATTCTTAGATATGGTCAAGACTTTACAGAAGTCTTTATTAGTCATCAAGTAGCTGATCAGACCATAATTGTGGTAATGATTGAAGCCCTATGCTTCTACACTTATGGTATGTATAGATCAATTTGGAGATATGCTAGCACACCAGATTTGATCCGTATTATAAAAGGTGTAAGCTTAGCTTCACTCTTTTCCCTTTTTGCGATTTTCCTATATAATCGCCTTGAACTAACGCCCAGATCCATATTTGCAATTAATTGGCTTTTACTCATAATCGGCCTTGGATCATGGCGATTAGTTTATAGATTATTGAGAGATCACAGTTTAACACAAGTTTCAGGTAGATTTGATCGTGTAATTATTATTGGAGCAGGTTCTGGCGGAGAGCAATTAATTAGAGAGATCAAAAGAACACCCTCTTTAAATATGAAGGTTGTTGGTTTTGTTGATGATGACCCGGGTAAGAAGAACAAGCTCCTTCAAGGTATACCCATCTTTGGTAATGTAAATGAATTACCAAAGATCATTGAAAGCTCAAGGTCAAATAAGATAATTATTGCAATTCCTCGAGCAACAAGTGAACAAATGTGCAGAATTGTAGAAGCCTGTAGAAATGCAAATGTTCGTTTTAAAACTCTACCAATGATAAAAGATATTCTTAATGGAAAGGTTGAACTGTCTCAGTTAAGAAATGTTGAACCTGAAGACTTATTGGGACGCCAGGAAGTCAACCTTGATGAGAATTCTCTTCAAACTTTACTTGGTGGGTCTTCAGTTATGATCACTGGGGCTGGTGGCTCAATTGGATCAGAGATTTGTCGACAAATTTCTACTTTTTTACCAAATCAAGTAATACTTTTTGAACAAAATGAGTACGCACTTTATAAAATCGAAATAGAATTAACTCAAAAGTTTCCTAATATTAACTTTAGGTGTTTTATTGGTGATGTTCGAAGTAATGATGATTTAGAAATGGTTTTTAAGAAGTTTCATCCAGATGTGGTTTTTCATGCTGCTGCCTATAAACATGTACCGATGATGGAAAGAAACCCAGCTGCAGCAATTAAAACTAATATATTTGGCACTTATACTTTAGCTAATAAATCTATTGAACACAATGTGAAAAAATTTGTCATGATCTCAACAGACAAAGCTGTTAACCCTACAAGTGTAATGGGAGCCACAAAGAGAGTTGCTGAAATTATATGTGAGTATTTACAAGCAAAAACAAAAACTCAATTTGTCATTGTTCGCTTTGGAAATGTACTCGGCAGCAGCGGAAGCGTAATACCTAGATTTAAACAACAACTTAAAGAAGGTGGCCCACTAACTGTCACACACCCAGAAATTGAACGTTACTTTATGTCCATATCAGAGGCCTCACAATTAGTCCTTCAAGCTGGTGCTATTGGTAAAGGATCTCAGATTTTTGTATTAAACATGGGGCGACCAGTAAAAATAGTTGAACTTGCAAAACAACTTATCATCTTATCAGGTCTAACTCTTGGGAGAGATATTGAAATCTCGTATACTGGGCTTAGACCTGGCGAAAAACTATTTGAAGAACTATTATTTGATTTTGAAAAAACCCTACCAACATTGCACCCCATGTTAAGAGTCGCAAAAGCTAAATCAACAAAAATTGAAATTGATAGGGAATTGAATCTACTTAGAGATAAAATTTCAAATATCACAATTGATGAAGTTAAAATTATTCTTAAAAACCTTGTTAGTGAATACAACGAACCTACTGAAGATATTAACGTTAACTCTATATCATTTGATAAAACTATAGTTATCCATTAATTTTTTTTAAATATTCCGATCTTATTAGTACAAATGCAATTGATGTAAAAAATGAAAAAATAAATGCAAATAGAAATAAAAGTAATTTAACAGGCTTTCTTGGAGAAATATCTATTTCTGGGTTTTGTATAATACGAATTCCTTTTAATTCTTCTTTTTGCCTACTTAAATTATGAATATCATTTTTCTTTTGAGTAATTTCAAAGCTAAGACCTTCTCTTAAGTCTACTTTTTTTGAAATTATTGAGTTTTTACTTTCAAGAATATTTTTTATATTATTTATATACTGCAAATTTTGTTGTGAAATATTAGATAATATCAATGCTTTGTTTGGCGCTATTTCTGAGTTTTTACTCAACTCCTTCATCATAGAAGAGTTAAACTTACTATAATTTTTTTCTATTACAATTAAATGCTTCGAAAGGTCACCAAACAATGTATCACTATTATCAGAAGCTTTACTAAGCTCATCATATTCGATTTGTAACTTGTTTAGCTCCGACTTATCTAGGCTGATCCTTCTATCAATTTCTAATTTCAAAGCATTTATCTTTTTCTCATATTGTGAGTCTAAAACTGAAATTAACTCACGTAAAATTAACAATCCCTGCTCTACATTCTCTGTTTCCAAACTTAATTTCAAAGCGTTGGCACCACTTAAACTTGTAGTTTTAAACAATACTTGGCTTTTATTTAATTGTGGTAAATTGAGGTTACTTAATATTTTACTATTTAACATCCCTTCATCGATAGTGAATTTTATTGTTTCAATTTCATCAATATATGACAATTTGCCGTTAATTAAACCTAGTAGTCCCGGTGAGATGGATGCCGTAACTATCTCTTTGGAGCTTATAAAAAAAGAAACTCCGGTTACTATAATCATCACAATTGCTATGAATTTAAATATAGTTAACTTTTCTGTAATTAAAACTTGAATTATCTCAACCAAACTAACTTCTTCATTATACTCATTTTTTGGATCCATTTTACTTTTCATATTACAACTTCTCTAAAATTTAAATTTAATGTTTATAATGAATATCAATCTCTTGCTAACTTGAGTATTTCTTTTCTAAACACTCCGCGTTGATTTTGACTCTCAAAAACATTACCATTAGTAACAATATATTTTTTTAGAAGAATATATTTTTCGCAATAAGTAGGCGCCAAGCAAATAAACTATAGTGGTAATAATAGTAAAATATATACGACTCTTCTCTGTGAAAAAGTCACTTTTTATCACAAATAAAACTAAGCCCTGAATTAAAAGATAGCTAATTAAGATAATTATAAATTTAAATTCATATTGTCTAATTATACGAGTCAGTTGAACAAATACAAAAAGGATTGAAACTAAAAGGATACAAACGGCCCCTAATATCTCATTTATAGAATATTTTAAATACCATCCAAGATACATAGTTAATAATATTACTAAAAATATAAAAAAGTTTATAAAAACAGCTCTCCATCTTTTACCCTCTGCAACTAGTTTTGTTAATCCTATTGTAAATATACTCAATATTGTGGCTTGAATATAGGATAACAAAATTATATCCAATACATCACTAGAGTCCTTAAAAAAAAGTGGTAACGTGAATATATATACAGAAATTAAAGCACTCGAGATAAATAGTAACATTATTTGTCTGTATAAAATCTTAGAAAGATTAGACTCTTGTTCAGTAATTAAAACTGGTAAAAGCCAACTTGCCGTAGCTGAAGAGATCATTATTACTGGCAATGAAAGCATTCCACCAAGACCAATGGTTCCAGCAATTAATGGTCCAAAAAGTAAGCCTAAAATTAATTTATCTCCATATTGAAATGCCGCTTGCACCCAACCTCTAAACACCAGAGGCAAGCCTTTTTGAATGGATTCAATTACAATTTGTTTTTGCTCTACAAAATTTACTTTTTCAATTAATGAGGTAGGTAAATATTGGAAAAAAGCTCGCAACCACATTTTCAGACCTTGAGTTGCAATAAAAAATTCAAATTGCTTCATATAAACAGCTATCAAGCTTAATATAGTTCCGAATGCCTCTGCAAAAGTGCCAAAGAGAATGGCTTTACTGTTTTTGTAGCCTCGCGCAACGCTTCCAGTATAGCCATCAACATGAAGGCCAAGCCAAAAAAACAAAAGTAAAACAACTATGTATAGGGGCTGTTCTATGAAATAATAAAAACCAAAGAATGCTAATGACCCAGCAAAAAATAACCATAGGATAGAAAACTTTTGTATTATAGCGTGCAATTGAAGCATTCTAATGATATTAGAATTTTTATATTCTGGGATTAAAATAGATAAGGATACGCCAAGTCCCGGCCCAATATTTGAAGTCAGCTGGCAGGCTGTTTTCCAAATCAACCATAGGCCAAACATTTCTAATCCAAAATATTTAATAGCAAAAAAACTTATTAAAAAATTTAATCCCGCAGGCAGAACAGTACTGAACAATAAGGTTTCTTTACTCCAAGAATCAAATATTTTTAACTTTTTAAACAACGTCATAAGAGGTTAAATTTCTAACAGCATTAAAAAATAACTTTGTTTCCTCAGGAATTTCAACATCAAAAGACTGACTTATTGATTTCTCACCAATAATCTTATAACTACCCAACCTACCTGGCGATGATGTCTTATAATATCTTTCAACTACCTGATAAATATCTTCATCCTTATAATTTGAATTCTCTATAGCTTTAATAATTTCATTTCTTATGTTATTTATATCACATATTGATTTTAAAATTCTTCCTCCGCCCGAACCATAGAAAGGTGTTCCTGTAAACAAAACAGGTTTTTTATGTATTAATGCTTGTAATATTGTTGTTGTTCCTGCACCTACTACAACTTCAGCCTCCTTCACTAAGTTAGATGTATGTGATAATAATGGAGCAAAATATACATTTCTTTTAAATAATTCATTTAAAAATGACGATGATCTTCTACCAATTGCAGTTGGATGCTCTTTAATAACTACAGGGTACAAATCCTTAACACTATCAATTATTGCAAGTACAACTTTATGATGATTAATCATATCCAATTCTTTTATCCAATAGTCCGTCGTTGCTTCAGGATAAAATTGCAATGGAATAAACACATAGTGATTAGGTAGAAGTAACGTAGATTTCTTCTCCATTCTATATGCTGATAAAGCTCTTGTTGGAGTAGCGAACATAGTTTTCTTACAATATCTTCTTGATGGAAAAGAAAAGCTGAGTGGATCTTTAGCTAGAATTCTATATAGAAAGAAAAAAGGTGGTTTCAACGAATCAATAAGTAAACGCCTAAGTATTGTAATTAATGGAGAACTATTCACTCCCATTAATACATCTGCACGATAAGTGGGAGTAGATAACCTTTGGATTTCTCTTTCAATTATATCTTTTCTTATTGAATCCACTAAAGGACAGTTTAAAATTTCACCACTCAATGTGAATCGTATGCGACCGGAAAATGGCGTCGTAACTGGAGCCAGTGCTTTTATATTTAAATATTTTGCAGCTCGAGACAATGTATCCGTCTGAAATGAATCAATTGGCAAAGTAAAAACATCCGTATAATCATTATCTGTCAAGATTTCTTTCCAGGAATCAAAAGCGCAGATAGCCATTTTCCTAGCCAGCTCGTAAGGTAAACTTCTTAAATACCGACATCTTACTATAATTTCATTTATGGCTTCATCAGTTAAACCATCTGTTGAGAACTTATAATCTTCTTCACTAAACTTTCTGTAGAAAACAGAGCCCACCCATTGAACTCTTTTCCCACCTAATTTTTCATCAGACCACAAGACAATTTCGGAATCTGGATATAATTTTCTAGCTAATTTATAAACTCTATCAAAATGTCTTCTTCGCCCAATGACCAATACCTTACTCATTATTTTGCCTCTAATTTATCTTTTTAAAATTACTTGTGAGTGCTGCTGCAGACATCCAAATTATTGGATCCTGAAAAATTGTGAATAATGACATTGTCTGAATCAAGGAGCCTACAAAGCAAAATAACCACACCCTATCCTCTTTAGCTAAACTTGAATAGACAATAAATTTCTTAAAAAGAATAAAGCACAAATATGTAAAAAACAAGGCGGCCAGGGGGAATCCAAATATAAATGTTAGTGCAACAGGAGTAATATGAATTGTACTATTGTCTTTTCCGGTAACATCCACGAAGGTCGCACCCAGTCCCTTCCCAGTTAAGAAAATTATTGGTGATTTCTTCCACTCATTAACAACTGCAATGACTTCCTCACTCCTCCCTGAAGTCATTGCGTCATAACCCAACCTATTTACAGTATTAAAAAAAGGTGAAATTCTTGCTGCAATTGGTCTTGGAAGAATTTTTAGGGTTTCTGTAGAATTTAACCATAATGTCGAAATTAGTAGTAAACAAGATAATGTTGCTAAAATACTTCCAATAACTATTATTGATTTGATTTTAATGTTAACAATGAAATATAAAAAAATCATCATTAATGCTGCCAACATTATTCCTCTTTTGCCACCGAGAATAAAAAGACTAAATATTGCAAAAACTCTTAGCCATTTCCATCTCAAATTATAAACAAGACAAATACTTAATAATAAAAAAAGCCCCCCAGTGCTTAACCCTAAGTAAAGTGGAAAGGGACCAAAAACACCAAGAAAATAAACTATAAATATTGCTAAAAAAGCACCCCAAAACCCAAATAAGGCCAACTTATTAACTACATTTATCTGATTCAAATATGAAAAATAAGCTTTTGTTGTATGATAACAAGTAAATGAAAATCCAATTCTTAAAATATTACCAGCAATATCAATATAATCTCCACCAAAATAAAAAGTAACTAAAATGCTCCATGAAAATAATAGCAGTATTATTAATTCCATATTGTTAGGTTTTGAGATACTTAGCCTGCGGCCTAAAATAAATGAAAAAATAAAACTCATTGCCATAATAGGAAAGCTTACATAAAAATATACTGCACCAGGAGCGCTCCCAAAACGTAAAAGCTTTATACAGTGTAGGATTGGGGCCAGAAATAAATTAATAAGTACAAGATTATAAGCAAGTTTGTAGTAGAAATCTGGTTTTAACAACTTAGCTTTTCGTATTTGTAAATACATTTTTATTCTGACCATTTGATTTTTGTAAATTATTAAGGTACTCTTCCCTCAAAATCCCATAAAGATAATGATCACTGAATTCTCCCTTTATGTAGTCAGCTTTACGCAAAACACCTTCTCTAGTATAACCCATTTTTTCTAAAACTTTAATCATCCCTCGATTATTAGAATTGCAACCGCTAGTAAGTCTATTTAATTCTAATTCCTTAAAAGCGAAATTTATTAATAGCTGATATATTTCAGTTGCTAAACCCTTGTGCCAATAATGTTTATTTCCTATCATAATTCCATCTTCAGCACTTTTTCTTAAATTACATATTTTATCTATCTTTGCTGTACCAATATAGCAATTCGCCTCATTATGAAAAATAAAAAATCCCAAACAGTTTTCACTAGTAAACCTTTCAAATGATTTATCTATAAAGTCTAGTTCTTTTTTTACTAATAAATTTGGCGCGCCAATACTTTCTACAACTTCAATGTCATTTAACCATTCTAAATATATACTCTTCAGCTCAAAATTAGATACTAGATCTGAAAAAGATATTAAATTTACTCTCTTACCAATAATTTTCATAAACATACCCCATCATCTACAATGAGGTTTTGACCATTTACAAAATTGGATAATTCTGAAAGAAGAAAAATACAACTCCCTATCACATCAGAAGCATCAAGCATGCCTTTATTGATACCTAACTTATTATAGTTTTCTATAAACACTTTGGGTTGGTTATTCAAAATTCCACCTGGACTAATACAGTTAATCTTAATATTTTTATTCTTATAATATTTTGCAAAATACTTTGTCATATGAATAATACCAGATTTAATTATGCTATATTCCACCGGCATTGACATATTAGTACTTTTATAAATTTCAAATTTGGGCGCAATCACTCCATATATAGACCCAATATTAACAATATTACCCTTACCTTGTTCAGCAAAGTAATTACAAAATTGCTGAGAGACCAGAAAATATCCTCCTAAATTAAGAACTATATTCTCACAAAAATCACTATAATTTACATTTGGCAAATGAGCACCGTAGTTTTTGTTTCTTGGATATGCATTGTTTATAAGAGAGTCAATGTGACCAAATTTATCTATTAATGATTTTACTAATAATGATACTGAGGAATTAGAATTAATATCAAGCTCATAAGGAAAAGCTGTCCCGTGTTTCCTATTCTTATTTAATTCATTTGAAACAAATTCTGCTTTTTTAAAATCAATATCAGATATTATAGGAGTGCCACCATTTTCCAATATACCTTTTGCTAATTGTTTTCCCAACAATCCAGCACCACCAGTAATAACAACGATTTGATTTTCCAGTAACATAGTCAAAACCTCAATTGTATTTTCTCCATACGGGCTTTATTGCATCACCAATTAAAAATTTATCAACACCAAACTCAATGGCTTGACTATATATATTTAAAGCATGGTCGCATGCATCTAATGTTATTTGCAATTCTTCTTCTTTATGCTCTCTGCAGAAGGCTATCCATGGCATAAGTACACCCTTTTTAATTAATTCTTGTTGAAAAAGAGTGTGAAATTTCAAATCCAATAATTTCTCTCTATTTTTTGCTCTAATCACTGGACTGCAAGCATAACCCTCAATTGAAAAAAAATCCTGTATACTATACTTTTCTGCCAATTTGTTTATTCCATCCATAAATAATTTTCCAAATCCCCAATGATGCTCGCAAACTTTATCTCTTAAATAAATTTCTATATTCTTTAAAGATGCTGCCAAACCTATTCCTTCTGCACCATGTGTTTGAGATAATAAAAACACCCTTTCATGCTGATGGTCTAAACCTCCTAATTCCATAATTTCTTTTTTTCCACCAAGTACTGAAACTGAAAAACCATTAGCTGTTGCTTTTCCGAAGGTAGTTAGGTCAGGTTTAATTCCAATAATCTCTTGCGCACCCTTAACATTCCATCTAAATCCCGATATCATTTCATCGAAAATTAATACTGATCCTTCTTTTTCTGATAAGCTTCTAAGCTCTTGTAAAAAATTATTTTTAGGCTCTTCATCCTTTAATGGTTCCAAAATAAAAGCAGCTATTTTTCCTGGATAATTTTCTATAAGATTTTTAACACTTTCAATATCATTGTAATCAAATGAAATAGTTAACTCTTGAACTTCCCTTGGAACGCCATTGCTACAAGGTGTGGACCCAATAAACCAATCGTTAACACTAAAAAATGGATGGGATTTACATATTGCTATGTATTTTCTACCTGTATATGCTCGTGAGAGTTTAACGGCAGCAGATGTGACATCTGATCCATTTTTAGCAAATTTGACCATTTCCATTGAAGGAATAAGCTCTACATACTTTTCAGCTACTTCAAGCTCTAAAACAGAAGGTCTGGTAAAGTTTGTGCCCAATGAAAGCTGTTTAATAATAGCTTCATTGATTTCATCATCCGCATGTCCAATTCCAACAGATCGTAAACCCATTCCAAAATCTAAAAACTTATTACCATCTACATCCCAACAGTAACTACCTTTTGCATTCCTAATAAGTCCAGGTGATATTAGTGGAAATTGATCCTCTCCCTTACTATAGGTATGAGAACCGGCTGGCACTAATTCTCGCAATCTCTTTTGTAACTCTTTACCTAAATTAAAATCCACTTTAATCTCCAAATCCATCATGTAAATGTTTATTTTTAATCTGAATATTATTACTATCGTAAAGTTCAATTAAATCAGATTGAGAGAATGACATTAGAATCCCTCGGTTATTAAAATGATTAATTATTTGCGTAATTAAATCAATGTCCTCAGGATAATCTACTGAAACATAAATATCATTTCGACATTCTGACTTTTGTGGTGTAATTTTTCTTTTGGAATAGTTTTGATTGTTTCTCAAATATGAAACGACATGCTCTCTTTCACTTTTAGTTGCATAAGGATGAGCTTTTTTCAAAGCCTCTAATTCAATTAATTCAGCAGCTGTTCCATATATCCACCCTTTACTATGGCTTGCATACAATAAATTTACTGGACTTTTTCGATGCTCTTCTATTAAAGAATATATGCATACAGGATCAATTAGCGGGTCGTCACCACCCACTCTTATTATATTAAGAAATCCATATTCTTCAGCACAATCGATATATCTTTTCATAACATCATTTTCATCACCACGAAAGCAACTAATATTATACTTTTCACAAATTTCTGATGTAATATCATCAGATGGTGTGTTTGAAGTAGCCACAACTATATTCTCTACATTAAAATATTTTAATCTATCAATTTGATGAATCAATAATGGTTTTCCAGAGATCTTATAAGCTATTTTCCCAGGTCTCCGCATTGAACCATATCTGGCTTGAATTATAACACCATACTCAATCATATTAAAAAACTTCTAGTATCTTTGATGAGTTAAAACTTTCTTCTGCTATATTTAAATAATTTAAAATTTTAATATCATCACTTAATGTATGTGGAAATACAGATTTACCTCTTGTTGAATTTATAAAACATTCCATTTCCAACACATACATCTCTTCCTTTGAATGAGTTATAGAAAGATCATCGCGATGATAAAACTTCCATAACTTACTTTCTCCATTAAATACTTTTAAACTACCTTTTACATTATCAAGCTCAATGTTGCCATTTGAACAAACTATTCTTGTATCTCGATAGCTTACTTTAGAAGTGACATCTATAGAAAATTGTATTTGGCATCCCAATTGTGTATTCAGTAATAAAGAGTAGATATCGTCAATTTCAACGCCTAAGGACCCACTGTTTTTTCTCAGTGAAACCATTTGAGTAGGTTGTCCTAAAAGCCAAGTTATATAAATTAAATCAAATGGAACAATTTCTCTAGCAGCGCCAGTTTCTTTTTTTGAAACATAAAAATCTTTAATATTTTCATAAGGATGCCAATTAGGTAAGTATTGACCAAAGTGATGTGATGCGAAAATTAATTTACCAAGAGCTTCTGACTCTAAGACCTCTTTTGCCTTAACAACTATTGGATCAAATTTCATCGTGCATGATGGAGCAACTACTATTTTCTTAGATTTCTGTAATTCATTTAAATTCTCTAAACCATTAACAATTACACTTGCTTCAATAAACGTGTGAAGATCATTTTTTATAGCATGTTCAGCATAATAGACATGCTTATCTGGAGGTGTTGAAATTGAGACATGTGTAAATTCATCCCATTTTAAATGCTCAAAATTATCAATAATCTGGATTCCATATTTTTGCTTAGCTTCCTCTACTCTATCCTTCCTAATGTCATATCCAACAATGTTATCGACACCTAAATACCTTAAATTCCTTATTCTTCGCTTCCCCATTGAACCAAGACCAACTTGTAGGAATCTCAAGTGCTTCCTCCTTGTCTATAGTAACTTACCGCTTCATTATAGTTTGAAATATGTCCAATATCAGTCCAATAACCATTAAATAAATATGAAGCTACTGCTTCTTTATCGTTTATAATTAACTTTATTAAATCAGGCATGTCAAAAAATGTATCTTCTGGCAATTTGCTTAAAGTACATGGACTTAAAATATAAATTCCAGAATTGATATAAAATTCATAAATAGGTTTTTCTAAAACTTTTTGCAAATGCCCGTCTGGGTTAATATCTACAACACCATAAGGCAAAGAGACTTTATACTCTCGGACGCACATCGTTGCTTTTTCATTTTTTTCAATATGATAATGTAACATGTCAGCAAAGTTTAGGCTCGTAAGTATATCAGCATTTACAACAAAAAAATGAGTTTTAATATCATTTTTCAAAGAATACAGAGAGCCCACGGTCCCCATTCTTTTATTTTCTTTTATGTACTTAATATTTATACCTAACGAAGTTCCATCACCAAAATAATTAATTATCTGTTCAGATAAATAATTAACACTTATGTAAAAATTTACAAATCCATGTTTTATAAAATTATCTAGTAAATGTTCTAAAATTGGTTTCTCACCAATTTTTAACATAGGTTTTGGAGTATCCTTTGTTAAAGAGTTCAATCTCTTACCTATACCCCCAGCTGCAATAAATACTGGGTTATCACGTATAACAAATTCTGTTTCCCCTAAAGTTAAAACTTTAATTAATTTTCTATCTTTATCCACTATTGGCAAGTGTCGAATATGATTTCGTTGCATAAAAGCAAAAGCCGACTTTTCTGATTGCCCAATCAAAAATGTACTTGGATTTTTATTTATTAAATTTTCAAGATTAATTTGTTCTTTTAGCAAACTTCTCCGTATATCTCCATCTGTAACTAAACCTAAAAGTTTATTTTCATTATCAACAACAGCTATAAATCCATTGCCACAATTTTCAACTGCCTCAATTATTTGATGAAAGGTTATATTTTCATTGAATACAATTGAGCTATTCTTCATTTAAAAATGTTCCCAAGTAATTAACTCATCAGCGCTAACTGGTTTTGTTAAATTCCTTCCCATAATATATTCTACTTGATCTGGTGAAATGCCAGTCCCCGGACGCTTAAATGTAACATCACCCTCTTGTATTATGTGTCCAACATCCATAGGATAATTGGCAACAATGCTTCTTCTAAATTTTTTACGCTTTTCAAGTTCTGCTTGAGTGACTGTTCTTCTATAACTCCCGAGAGCTTTAACAATGTTTTTGGACTCCTGAACTATTATTTTCATTTCTTCAGGGTTAGCAGATATTTCATGATCCCAACCTTCTAAATCTTTATCTAAAGTAAAATGTTTCTCAATAACACAACTTCCAAGAGCTACTGATGCTAATGGAATAGAAAAACCAATTGAATGATCAGAGAAACCAGAAGGGTAACCAAAAGCTTTATTCAGCATTAAAATGTTATTTAGATGAATATCTTCAAATAGAGGTGGATAAATGGAAATGCAATGAAGCAATACAATTTGAGTGTTGCCACATTTCTCTATAACTTCCACAGCTTTCTCAATTTCAGATAAGGATGCCATACCTGTTGACAATAAGATTGGTTTATTAAATTGAGCTATGTATCTTAGTAAACTTAAATTGTTGATGTCCATAGACGCTGTTTTAAAAAAAGGGACACCTAATTGTTCTAAAAAACGAACTTCATCAGTACTAAATCCAGAAGAACAAAAATCTATATTTACTTCTTCGCAAAATTGCTTTAACTCATAATGCTGTTCTTCACGTAAATAATATTTTGTAACCATTTCCTTTAGTGAACCAAAATGCTTTTTCGCAGAATCATTATATTTCTGGTTTCTTTCGTATTCTTCTTTTGCAATTAGTGAACTTGGAGTCCAAGATTGAAACTTAACAGCATCACAACCACATTCTTTTGCAGATATAATTAATTTTTTTGCCAACTCCATATCACCGTTATGATTGGCCCCAATTTCTGCAATTATATATGGATTTACTCCATTATAAATTTCTTTATTTTTAATTTTAATTTTCATATTTTTCTTTCAGAAGCAAGTCTTCTTCCCACCAGAAAAAATTCTTATCATCTAGAGAATTCAAAGGCAAATCATATAACTCACAAGAGTTTGAATTCACGCGTTTTTTTAGGGCTTCTACAGTTTTTAATCGATCGCGAAAACTAGGTATTAAATCACAAAAACATTTATAATGTTGGATTTTAACATCAAGAACAAATAAGAGTTTTTGAATTGTGATCCTTCCTAAACCTATCGTATTACTTAAGTGCTGGCGATAATTTGTTTTTGCTTCAGAGGTAAAAATAGCGTTTACATTTCCTCTTAAAAAGTGAGTGAAAACACACCAATCAACTGCAATTAATGATTTTGGTAGACTAATTTCAGGCATTTTTTTTATTGACACTGCGCTATTAGAGAAACCACAAAAATTGTAGTCTAAAATAGAATTTAAATCAAACACCTTTGATTTCCCTAATCTTTTTGAAAAATAGGAACCTTGCAACAGTGTTAAGTTTGAATTTACTAAATTTACCTCATTAACTATTAACTGATACTTCTCAAAAAACTTTTTACAACTAGAGACGCGGTTGCGACTCATTGTGTCGTCCGCATCTAAAAATATCACATTATCATATTTCTCCTTCAGATATTTCAAACCAATTTCTCTGTTTTTGGCTATGCCTTGCCCATTTGATTCAAGGACCACGCAGTTAGAATCAAATCTACTAAAATCTGCAACCCCATCGTTAAGTACAACTACATCAAACTTTTTATCATCCTGCTCTCTTATACTATTAAAAAAATCAGGCAAATAGCACTCTGCACCAGGATACACAACTGTAAAAACTGCCGTATTATTCATAGAAAATCAGGAAACCTTGCTGTAACGATAGCATTCTGAGGGTGTAAGCAAGGCACACCCTCTATTATTGGATAAGTTAACAAACACTCTTCTCCAAAAAAACAATTGTTGATATATTTTAAAGGCATTTTAGTAATTGGGCAAACATAAGCTAGCTGAGTCTTCATTTTGTATTCTTCAATGATAGGCATCTTTGCAATAGTCAATGCAGTTTTATTTAAGGGGTTTGAGTGTATTTCAAATAATTTATGTTCAACTACAGTCGCCCCAAGTCTCTCTAATGTACCAGGTAAATCTCTAACATAGCCCAACTTATCCATTCTTTCTCTCTGTTCTTCACCAGCTAGTTCATAGGACGGCTCCAATAGAACTATCCACTTACGAGCGACCCTAATCAATTCTCTTAGGGCCTCTTCTTCTCTTCCACGATTCGGCTCTAAGCTATGCGATGTGTACAATAAATCCAAACATTTATCTTCAAGTGGAATTGCAAACATATCAGCTGAGAACAAATGAGTACTTTTATTAGATAAACCTTCCTCAATACAAAATTTTTGTGCATATTTTATTCGAGACCAAGACAAATCAAACCCACAAATAACTGCAGGAGACCTTTTTAATTGTTTAACTACTCCGGAAAGAGTTGTAGCTTCACCCACACCGACTTCACAAATAGTATCAGCTTCTAGAGAATCTATGACTTCAGCGATTTTATTTGTATATTCTTGTCTAAATTTACTATTTTTACGTGCAATCTCTGAATATGAACCAGATTGAAATTCATATGCAATTAAAATTGATTCCGTATCATTGTATTTAGCCCCCTTCATTTCATTAATGTATTGGGTTATATTCTTTCCCTCTTTATAAATATCTGAAATTTTTTTTAATTGTTTACTAATCATTTTAATTCTTCCTAATTGTGTTTTCTGTATCTTAAAAAAAGAATATTTTTAATACCACACTTTAAGTTATTGATACAAACATCATATGATCTATAGTTTATTAATATATACGCTGAATATATGGAAATGATAGGGTAAAAACTATCTCTCAGCCTATCATTCCACGGGCATATATAACCAAGCAACAATAAAAATATGATTAAAGGCAAGACATTTGCTATATGAATAATACTTTGTTTGTAAATTTTAAAAAAACAATAAATTGCAGTAAAAATTATTATTTGATTAATAAAGGATCCCCAAATTAATAAATAGCTGAAATCATAAAACAATGAGAACTTATTAAGGGTAAAATAAGGAGTAAATGTTGCTTTTAATACAGCTATTGGGTAGGGGATATCATAATTAAATGAAAAAGACTGATTCGTTACAGACATATATAAAGTACGTAAATATACAATTCTGTTCACCATCCATCGAGGTGACTGCTGTAGGTACTCATTACTTGAATACAATATAGTCAAAATTGACAAACTAAACAGCAGTATCCAATATTTAATCTTACCACTCATATTAATAGTTAGTAATACAATTGAAGGAATAAAAAGAAAAACTAAATAAAATCGCTCTCTAGATAACAACATTAATGAACAAAGTAAAATAACTGAAAATAAAATCGACTTACTACTATAAAATAATTTATAAAGTGAATAATAAACCCAAGCCATATAAAATTGAACTGCCATCTCCTTATAAAAAGAAATAGAGTAAAACATTAGTGTTGGTGCAAAAATATACAATAACGAAGATATGTAAGCTGTTTTAGTGTCAAATAATTCTTTGGCCAATAAAAAAATTGGAATTAGTGTCAAAGCTTTAAATATAAAAAGTGCCATCAATGTTGAATAAATATTTATTCCAAAAAGTGTAAACATTGTTCCTGTAAGAATATGTGTCGAAACTCCTTGTCGACCTAGATCGGTTTCTTCTAAGTTTAAATGACCTTGAATTACTTGTGAAAATTGTTTTGATACGGGAACATGCGTTCTTATTGAATCCGGCATCCAAATACTATCATTGGGTGCATTGGCCAGCCACAAACCTAGAAATAAAGCAAGGTAAATGAGTACTATAAATGCAAAAATACGTCTGTACAATTTCACAACATGAGTTTTCCGAATCCATTTTTTCTCCAAAAAAAATACATAAATATAACTAGCAATCAAAAAAATAGTTACAATTGAGTCACCAATTACAGACCTCTGAAAAGAAATGAGAAATGCATATAATAAAGTTACAAGAAAAGTAAATATATGTGTGTTAAATTTAAACATTATAAATGTCAGTTTTATAAAATTTTAAATTATTTTTATTTGAGAACCATTCAATTGTTAATTTTAAACCTTCTTCAATATTATATTTTGGAGCAAATCCTGTTAAATCTCTAATTAGACTATTATCACACCACAACCTATGAACTTCAGATTTTTTTGGACGAATTCTCTCGCTATCTTCATAAAACTCCACTTCAGAATTCATGTTTTTTCTAATTAACTCAAGGACCTCTTTAATTGAAATTTCAAAATTAGAACCAATATTTATAGTTTTACCTAAGGCCCTATCACAATTAGCAATTTCTAAAAATCCTCGACAAGTATCTTCGACATAATTAAAGTCACGAGTAGGACTTACGTCTCCTAACTTTATCTTACTAATTCCAGAAGCAATTTGTGAAATTATAGTCGGAATCACTGCTCTGGCAGATTGCCTAGGGCCATATACATTAAATGGCCTTGCTATTGATAAAGGTAACTCAAATGAATTATAGAAACTCATAGCCATAGCATCGGCAGATATTTTCGATGCACTGTATGGAGATTGAGGCTGCAAGGGATGCTTTTCGTCAATAGGGACATAACGAGCCGTGCCATAAACCTCACTAGTTGAAGTATGAACAATTCGTTGAACCCCCGCATCTAAGCTTGCCTGACAAATATTTAGAGTTCCAATAGTGTTTGTTTCAACATAGCTTTGAGGAGCCACATAAGAGTAAGGTATAGCAATAAGCGCTGCCAAATGATAAACAATGTCAACACCTTGGACCAAGTTATTACAAAAATGCGCGTCTCGAATGTCTCCCGTTACCACTTCAATTTCATTTAAAATGGATAATGTTTCTAGCCAACCCCAATTATTAAAAGAGTTGTACTGACTAAGTGCGCGAACTTCATAACCCTTACTATGTAACATCTCAACAAGATGTGAACCTATAAAGCCATCAGCCCCAGTTACTAGTACTTTTTGCATAATATACTCCAAAGAGTGATGACTGTACCTTTAATAAGCTGGTCAATATTATAAGATTTTATAAAAAAATAAAGGAGTGCCTTATTAGTGATGTATCGCGTCACCCTTGGCCCGGATAATGAAAAAATTAAAACCACTTAAAAAACGATAAATTCTATTTTATTCAACATTAATTCATAATATACAATTAACTTACAACCTCAATGAGATTTCAAATGTGTGGTATTATAGGATACATATCTAGAGACAAAAAATTAAGTCTCCTAGAAAAAGCTTCAAATATTCAATTACATCGTGGCCCTAACGCACAATCGATTAAAATTTATGAGAATGACCCTTGGAACATTCATTTTTCTCATCAACGTCTGTCTATTATCGATCTTACAGATAACGCTAACCAACCTTTTGAAGAAGACGACTACTCGTTAATTTATAATGGTGAAATTTATAATTACATAGAAATTCGTGATGATCTTGTTAAAGAAGGTGTGAATTTTAAAACCCATTCTGATACTGAAGTCGTCTTTCGCTCAATTCAATTTTATGGTCTTAAAAAAGCTGTAAACCTTTTTAATGGAATGTGGTCTTTTGCCTTCTTAAATTTGAAAACTGAACAACTAATGCTCTCAAGGGATCGATTTGGTATTAAACCATTATATTATTATATAAAGGAAAACACTTTTATTTTTGCCTCCGAAATAAAATCAATACTTGCTTTGTCTGAATCAAAACACTCACTCAATTTACAAGTTATAGGCTTGTATATTGAGCAACAGTTACTTGAATCTGAATCAAAACAAACATTCTGGGAAGACATCTACAAAATTGAACCTGGTTACAATTGTATAATAAATCTAAAGGGAAAAACGTTAGTTACAAATTTCGATAGATATTACAAAATGAATTTGAAAACTCATACCAATTGCACCGAAGAAGTTTTGGCAAAGAATGTAGAAGATGAATTGAGGAAATCTATTCGCCTAAGATTACGAAGTGATGTCCCCGTTGGAGTTCTCCTGTCGGGAGGGGTAGACTCCTCCAGCATTGCATCAATTACACATCAGGAGTCTCGTAACAAAACTAAATTAATATCTTATGTAAGTGACCATAAAGATGCTGATGAAACTTTTTTTATTGATACTATGGCAAATTATCTAAATCAAAGCGTATTAAAAATTAAAATCGATATAGACCCAATACAATCTTTAAATTTGTTAAAAACAGTTACCTATTATAACGATCAACCTCTTCATAGCTTCTCATCAGTTGCCCATTATTTACTTATGGAAAAAGCAAAAGAGAATAATTTAACAGTTATTCTTAGTGGACAAGGTGCAGATGAAATTTTATGTGGATACAGAAAATACATCGCATTTTATTTAAAATATTTATTATACTGCCGGAAACCCTTCAAGGCCTTATGTTATTTATTTAATTTTTTATTTAATGGTACACTTATTCCTCAAATATCAATAAAAGATGGAAAACGTTATCTCCCTCGCTTCTTACAAGGTAAAAACTATTCAATATTAACATTAAATGTTAAAAAACATTTTAAACCAGTCTTTTTAGGATTTAATAAGAAAGAAAAATTTGTTGAACGGCAAATAAGAGACTTGTTCTCCCTTTCAGTCCCCTCTTTACTCCATTATGAAGATCGAATGTCAATGGCTCAATCTAGAGAGGTAAGAGTACCATTTTTAGATCATGAAGTTGTTGAAAGTTTCTTGTCTCTCAATAATGATTATAAATTGAAAAAAGGATGGACAAAATATATTTTACGTAAAGCAATGGCTCCCTATTTACCAACATCAATTGCTTGGAGGAGAGATAAAAAAGGTTTTACAAGCCCTCAGGAACAGTGGTTAAAAAATGAACTTAGAGAAGTTATTCATGCAATATTTAAAGAAAAAAACTCAGCTATATACAGACTTAACTTAATAAATAGAGACAATTTGTTAAAAAAATATTCTACATATTGTAGTAATTCTAAGCATTTAATTTCAGATAAAGAAATATTTGCACCGCTTGCACTCAATATTTGGCTTGAGGGGGTTATTGAACACATAAAACCACAAAATACATAATGGATGGCACATATATTATTATATCACTCTCTCAAATTATTAACATTTATAAAGGCTTGAACAGAATGTGCAAACAAAGTAATAATTTAAGTGTACGCTGAATAAGGGTAAATTTATGAAAGTTGCAATTGTTGTAGGAACGCGACCAGAAATCATCAAGATGTCTTCTCTTATACATGAGTGTATAAAACAAAACATACCATTTATACTTATTCACTCTAATCAGCATTATTCGAAAGATATGGATGAAATTTTTTTTCAAGACTTAAAATTGCCGCCACCTCATTATAATTTACAAATAGGCTCTGGTAAGCATGGTAACCAAACTGGAAACATATTAATTAAGATTGAACCCATTTTTGAAAGTGAACAACCTGATATTGTATTTGTACAAGGTGATACAAATACAACAGCTGCTGCAGCATTAGCTGCGACAAAACTAAACATTAAAGTGGCACATATTGAAGCTGGACTAAGAAGTTATGACAAAATGATGCCTGAAGAAACAAACCGAATTATGGTTGACCACTTGTCTGATTACTTATTTGCAGTATCTAATGTACAAAAAAATAATTTAATTTCTGAAGGCATCTCTTCTAATAAAATTTTTGTTGTTGGAAATACTGTTGCTGATGCTTTATTTTCAATCATAGACAACACGAATACTGATTTACTTAAAGAGTTAAAACTTGGCAAAGGTGAGTATGCTTTATTCACAATTCATAGAGCAGGCAATGTAGATCAAAAAGTAAATTTAGAATCTATAATTGACATCCTAACTTCATTAAAAACTGAATATCCATTCCCACTGATTTGGCCAATTCATCCAAGAACATTAAAAAAGATCGAAGAATACAAACTTATGCTTCCCAATAATGTAATACAATTGCCACCACAAAATTATTTAAACTTTTTAAGTTTGCAAAAAAATGCAAAAATAATCTTAACAGATTCTGGAGGAATACAAGAAGAAGCTTGCATTTTAAAGGTGCCTTGCATAACCCTACGAGACAATACAGAACGTCCAGAAACTATCGAATTAGGTGCAAATATACTTACAGGGCTAAATAAAAGCAAAATTACTCAAGCTATAGATCATTATAATAAAACAAACACAAAGTGGGAAAATCCTTTTGGCGAAGGTACAACTGCACAGAAAATTTTAAAAAGTGTTGAAATTTCATCGATCTCAAATATCAATCCAATTTGTTTTTCTGTGACTGTTATTGGTTTAGGTTATATGGGGCTACCCTTTTCCTGCTTACTAGCGGAAGCAGGACACAAAGTTAATGGTTTTGACATTGATCGGAATAAGGTAGAATTAATTCAACAAGGAAAAAGTCCGTTCGAAGAAGCTGGAATGGATAATTTATTAAATAGGGCTATTAAAAGTTCAAACTTGAATGTCGGAACTGAAATAAAAGCTGCCGATATTTTTGTAATTTCGGTGCCTACACCCGAAAAAAACAAAAAATGTGAACTAGGCTTCATTGAACAAGCACTCGAATCGATTAGCAAAGTCGTTAAAGACAATGATTTAGTTATTTTAGAGTCAACTGTACGCCCAAATACCTGTACAGATTTAATTAAGAATTACTTCGAACAAATTAATAAAAAAGTAAAAATTGCTTTTTGCCCGGAAAGGGCTGTTCCTGGAAAAACCCTTTATGAGTTAGTTCATAATGATAGAATTATTGGTGGAATGGATAAAGAGGCAACAGATAAAGCAAAGCAACTGTATTCCTCTTTTGTTAAGGGTAAAATTTATTGTACACAAGCAACTGTTGCCGAAACTGTTAAATTAATGGAAAACACATTTCGTGATGTTAACATTGCCTTGGCAAATGAGTTTTCAAGTATTTGTAAAGAGTTAAAAATCAATGTTTGGGAAGCAATACGACTTGCCAATTTACACCCAAGAGTTAATATATTATCCCCCGGACCAGGAGTAGGCGGCCATTGCATAGCCATTGATCCGTGGTTTTTAATTGAAAAAAGTAAAAGCTCTCGATTAATTCCTTTGGCTAGAGAAATCAATGAACAGCGTCCACTGCTAATAACTAAGTACATAATATCAGAATTAGATAAATTAAAAGGAAGCAAAGTTGGCCTTTTGGGAGTGGCCTATAAAAAAAATATAGATGACAGTAGAGAAACGCCAAGTAAACCAATATATGATTGTTTGGTTGATTCTAATATAAATGTAAGATTTTTTGATCCATATATCCCTAACTGGAACTCTTTGAAATCTGCAAAATCAGTTACGGAGCTTGAAGACTGGGCTGATTTACTCATTCTGATTACTGATCATGATATTTTTAAAAATTTAAATTTGAAAACTCCTTTAATTGATACTCGCGGTTTAATTAATGAATTAACAATTTAATTATTTAAATAAGAACAAATTATATTAGAAAATTTTTTTGACAACATTCTCCTATCAAACTTATTTTCGGCTAATTTTCTAGCGTTTATTCCTTTTTCAGTAAGTTGACCCTTAAATGACATGATCTCCTCAAGAGCAACTGAAAGCTGATGTGGGTCATCTGGAGGCACAACAAATCCTATATTATATTCCTTAATCATATCTGCTATCCAACCTGGATAATTACAAAATATTGGCAAGCCAGCAGCCAAATAATCAAAATATTTATTAGGGGAAGTACCATAATAAAAAGCCGGTATATTTTTTAATATCATTAAACCGATGTCAGCTCTACTTAAATAAGTATTTAGATTAAGCTTAGAAACTGGATCCAAAAAAATACAATTCTTGAGATTATTCGCCATTGCATATTCTTGAAGTGTTTTCTTTTCTTTTCCATCTCCAATAAAAAAGAATTTAATTCTATTTATTCCTTTCTTTTGTAGAATATCTGCCGACACTAAAATTGTATCAAGTCCATTTGCCATCCCATGAGCACCAGTAAAAATTGCAACAAAATCTTCCTTTTCAATATTTGGAATTTCAAAATCTATTTTATTTTGAGGAAAAAACAAATCTAAGTCAGATCCGTTTGGAATTAGAGTTACTTTTTTATTTTTAACTTTCTTTTCAATGCCATTTTTTATTCCAGGTGATAATGCTATTATATGATCTGAAGCCATATAGGCAACTCTTTCTAATAAATCTAATACCCATAAAATAACCACATTTTTTACGACCCCCATTGCCTTCGGTAACTCAGGCCATAAATCTCTGACTTCAAAAATAAATGTTTTTTTCAAAATAAATTTAGCAACAATTCCTGGTATAGCAATTGTTAGTGGTGTTGAAGTTGCAAATACAAGATCATATTTTTCTTTAAATATAATTTTTATGCTAAAAACAGAAAATTTTAAGAACTTTAAAGTTCTTAAAAAAAAGCTATCTTTATTCGAATAATTTAATGGAAATTCTATAACATGGATTCCATCGACTAAATAACTCCTTATTCTACCATTTTCTTGAGATGCTGATTCCTTTCCTAAATCGGTAAGTTGGGAGGAACCACATACCATTGTCACTTCAAAGTTTTCAGCAATCAACTGTTTTGCAAACTCATAGGATCTTGTACCCGTAGCCCCATTTCGAGTTGAAAAATACTGATGAAAATATAGAATTTTTTTATTTTTTAAAATAACTTCTTTTTGCAATTTAATCTGCCTCAATTTTTGTTATCTTCAAAATTATTATTTAACAACAAATCCCATTTTAAATGAGTTTCAATTTGGCCCTCTCCTGGACCATGCACAATTATCAACTGTTGGATGGCCTCTAAACTATTATAATAGGAAGAGCGCATACCTTTTTGTAATTTTATTTCTACCTGTTTCATAGATTTAATTTCAACTTGAATTTTGCCATTTGTGAAAACGTTTTCACGAACACGAAGCCATTTTTCACCAGATAAATTCCAATGAATACTAGCTTTTTCAGGGCATATAAATTCATCCAAGACAATACAACTATTTTCATTAAAGTTTACTTTTCGATTATGCTTATAATCCCTTTCAAAACTAGAATATGCAGTATTACTAATTAGACCTCCCTGTTTCATTGGCCAGTCTAAATATAAAAAAGAACTTAATTTACGCAACTGTGGGGAGTTTAAGACAACTAATGTATTATGGTACTTTTCATTCGAAAGACTCAGTTCTTCATTAGAATAATTAAAAGTACCAGAGTCTGATAAAATATTTTCATGTTTAAACCAAAAATCAAAATGACCGATATCACAATGAGATGGCCGATATTTAAAGGATGGATAACGTAAAAATCCTCTCAAATTATTACTTGGTTGCAATAAGACAAGCCCAAAATCTTGAAAGTCCATATTTCTATTTGAGTCAGTTTCCTTATGATTATATTCCAGTTCAAGCTTATTTAACCAGGTCAAATCTTCAGAAAAAAGATTGTATATTCTATTTCTGAGCAACAACCCTCTAAATAGCATGTTAGACGGCCTAAAATCGTCAAAAGCATTTGAATTTAACTTAAATGGATATGATCCATCGTTGGCTCCAATACTTGGAACTTTACCTGTGATTGGATCACATATGATTTCCTGAAATCTTAAAAGCTTTTCTAGTTTCTGATTACATTCTTTTCTTAATTTAGGAAGACCTAAAACTTCAATACCATATAATACAAAGCTAAGCCATTGCACAACAACTCTGTGATAATTAATTGAATACATTGAAAAAGATCCGTCTTCTTGAATCAAGTTAAGAATTAATTTTTCAAGAACTTTAAGTCCATTTTTACTACATTTATCTCCAGTTTTTTTATACCTTACATTTTTCCCATTATTGCTTAACCATGCGCCACCAATAAATAAAGCTGCAGCCTCTGTAATTCCGTGATTATTTTTCTGTGCAATTGCATAACTTAAAGTTCCAATAACTCTTTTCAAATGATGATAAATTAATTCTTCAAAAACAGGAGATGGCTTAATATTTAAACCTAACAAGAATAATACAGAAATTAAGTTGTTAATTCTGTAACTAACCTCTTGACCACAATACCAGTTAACTCCCTTATTAACTGGATTGTTACTCATCCAAATTGATACCAGTTCATTTAATTTATTAATGTATTTTTCATCAGAAAAAGCCCGGTATGCTTTTGCTAAGTCTAATGCCCAATAAAACCTAGAAAGCTCCCAAACATTCTTTATATCATCTCCGGCTTCAATATTTTTATCAATTTCACTCCAATGAACACTAAAAGGCAAAACCTTATTTTGGGGAGTATTATAAAACTTATGCCAGTTGATCTCTCCAACATCGATATTCCTATCAAAATAAAATTTAAAATTATTCTTCAAAATATTATTGGCATCAGATTTTAAAATCTCTATACTTTTACTATCCAGTTTAAATAAAATGTTGGATTTTTCTTGAGTAGAATTGACTAGAAATATATTTCCCTTTTCTTGATATTCATCAAATTTATGACGAAGCTTTAAAACTCCAATTTTTTTTTGAAAACGATAGAGTAAAACAATGAATACACTTCTCACACCTAATCGTATTACGAGACTTATTTTAGATATAAGATTCACCTTGTTCTCTACTACGAATTATTTTACATGGAGAACCAAATGCCACTTTAAAACTTTCAATTGACTTTACTAAGGTTGAGCCAGCACCAATTACAGAATGTTCTCCTATACTCATACCATGTATTATTTTTGCCCCTAATGAGATGGCACTAAATTTACCAACCTTAACACCGCCCCCTAATGTGGAACCTGGGGCAATTGAAGAGTAGTCGTCCAAGCGGCAATCATGATCTATAGAACATGATGTGTTAACAATACAATGATTGCCAATTCTAACACCAGGGCCAATTACACATCCTGGCATAACTGTGCTTCCAGCTCCGATAACAACATCATTTGCTATTATTGCACTTGGATAAATAGCACTTATAAAGTTTAGTTTTGGTTTTGTTTGTAAAATCATATTTACCACTTTAGATCGAATCCAATTGTCTCCAATAGCAACAATTGCGAAATCTATTTCAAAATTCTCCAAATGGTCTTGATCATAAACTGGGAAACCTAAGAATTCTGTAAATCCCGGATTTTTTGCAAATAAATTACAAATTTCGTATTCTTTTGATTTTTGCAAAATATCTATAACAACCTTTGCGTGCCCACCAGCACCAAAAACACTAACTTTCCTCATTCTCTAAACTTATCAGAATCACCATAAGAAGGCAAAATTATCGTCTTTAACCTAAAATCAATACGCATAACGCGCAGTATAATTTTAGTTGAAAAAGAGAATTTATTGATCGTAAAAAAAATATACATAATTGTAACCGTCTAATGTTAAAAATAATTAAGAAAGATTCTGTTTTATATTTTACCTTTTATTCTGTATGTTCTTTGGTCACCGGACTCTCATATGGATTGAGTCTTTATCAATTTTCAAATGTATATTCTAACAATTTTGTATCGTTTATTTTCGTTAGTTCTTTGTTTTTGTTTACTCTTTATTTTAGTAAATCACTAAGTTCATCAAACTGTATTAGACCAAATATATATAACTTATTGAGTATTTCTTATTTTTTACAAGTTGGCATTTTATTAGGTTTTTCTTTTTCAGAAAAAATATATGATGATATTTGGATTATCGATGCTCTAACTATGCACCTACCAGGTGCAATAAATTTTTCCAATGTTCTAAACGGAATTTCTGATCTAAGACATCTAAGTTCAACTTTTGATAAATACTATTTAATACAGTTTGTTACTGGTACATTTTTTTATTTATTAGGTGTTCATCCTTTTGTTAGCGGACTTTCCTTAGCAGTAATAAAACTGTTTACAGTATCAGGAATTTATGTTTTTGGAAAAAAATTGTTTAATAGTCATGTTGCGCTTATGGCTTGTACTATTTATATCTTTTCACCCACAATACTATTTTATACTACTGCTTTTTATAAAGAGACTTTAATTCAAGCTCTTGTTATATGGATTAGTTATTTCTATTATTTATTTTATACTAGTAATTTCAAATATAAATATTTGATTCCTCTTTCTGCCTTAAATTTGGCCCTTGCAAATGAAAGAGTATATCTAATGATCTTCTTTATAATATCAATAGCAATTACAATTTTATTTCAGACTAAAAAAAAGCTATCTACCGTACTATTTATCACTGCATTTGTTTCAGGTGTAGTTTATGTATTTATGAATAATTATAGAGTAAATAAATTTAAAGAAGTTGTTCTTACTTTTAAAAATTTAAAAATAATTTACAACAGTTATCCAGATATTAAATTTATAAATAAGGAATTGCCATATCCAGTGGCAACTGTAAAACTATTTTTCTCACCATATTTTACATTTAATAAATTTAGTATATTTAAAAACTTCAGCTCTATATTAACTTGGGGCTCTTTCCTTAATCATATTGTACTTCTATTGTTTCTATATTCTATGATTTATTTAAAAAGAATTAAGTACGACTGGCCATTGATTTCTCCTTTTGTATTTCTTTTACTTCTTTTCGGTTATTTAGCACCTTACAGTGGAAGAATCAGAGATTCCTTCTATCCAATAGTGTGTTTGTATGCTGCTCATTCAATATTTGAAATTAAAATTGGAAAAAAAATTGAAACTCCTAGCTTATCTTAATTTGTTAATATTTTTAACTTCTTGCTTTCCAACTAAGAATATAAATTACTGGACAAATTTAAATTTTGAATTGACTTCTAATAACCCTGGTCAAGCTGTTCCTTTTGATAATAATTCAATATTGTTTTTAAGCTTAAGTTCTAAACAATGGGGGTATTATTTGTTCGAAAACGAAAAATGGACAAAACACATCCCAATTAATTTTATTTCGAATAAAGGAAATCATTTTCTTTATAACTTTAAATCAGAAATATTTTTAGCAGTTTCAGAGGGTAGATATTCTTCGATTTACAAATTCAATAATTCTGATTTAAAATATTTTTCCCTTGTAAATAAAATAAAATGTAAAAGTCCCTCGTATTTTTTTTCTTATATTAATGAAGTCCTAACCGATTGTAAAAACTTAAATTTCTATAAAGAAAACAAAAATTTCACTTATTTTAAAGTCCCAAGAAATTTTTTGAAATTTCGATTTGTTATTCAAAAGAATTCTTTATTTATAATTTTTATAAAAAAAAATACGCAAAATTTGTACATAGCTAAAGTAGAGCGTGGTGTAATTAAAAATACTATTATGCTACACGTTGAAGATATTGAGTCATTTGATGTTGTAAATATTAATAATAGTTTATTTATAACTACTCAGAAAAAGAATACTAAACTATTAGAATCGTATTTATTTAATTATAATAAGATTGAAAAATTATATACGATTCCAATGCTAGATGGCTTCACAAATCCTCAACTAATAATTACAAAAAATAACTCTATACACTTATTTGCTAATCAGTTTTACTCTAAAAAATTACACGCTGTTCTTAAAGAGAATTCCTACGAATCGATTGGTATAGTTACAAAGTTTATATTAAATCTATTTTAATCATCTATACTTAATAATGATAAAGTATTTCTCAAGAATATAACTTATGATGCGAATAGAATTACCAAGTATAAAGTATTTTAAATGAAACTTTGACTGAAACACATACTTAAAAGTCTGAATTAAACTCAAGCTATACTTAGGCGTTTTTATATCTTTCTTATTCCTAAGCAAATTATATGCTCTTAATGCTTCATCTTTAAAGACTAAAAATTTATAATAAAATATCAATTTTCTTTTTATGTCTTCATTTAAACTTGGATCATTCAAGTAATCATCTAAAACTAAAAATAAATCATGTCTGTGAGTTCGTTTTTGAATTAAACGATAACTATAACTACTTTCAGATTTCCTATATAAGAGTGAGGGTTTACTATAAAATATAACAGGTCCCAGCTTTGTTAGTCTTAGCCAAACATCTAAATCTGCAGATGTCGCATATTTTAAACCATTCCAAAACCTAATATTCTTTTTATATATCTCTGTTCTAACAATTACACCTGGGCAAGTAACAAAATTCCCGTACTTGTAAATTAGCTTAATAAACATTTCATAACAAAGTAAATTTTTTGCTTTTTTACTTAACTCACTGGGAAGAAAACGACTTCCAATTCTATTACCATTTGAGTCTATTAAATCAGAATGAAAAAAAATTGCTAAAACGCTTTTATTTTCATTAAATATTTCCATAGCATTAGATAAAATATCTGAATTATATAAATCATCGGAGTGAAAAAGTGCAGTGTAGTCGCCATCTGCATTCTCAATACATTTTGTAAAGTTGCCTTCACCTCCTAAATTGGTCTCATTAATACTCAACTCAATAGGAAAGCTTGAATCATTAAATTTCTGTATAATTTGTACAGTCTTATCTGTAGATTGATTATCAAATATTTTTATTTTTACATTTATGTGTGTTTGTTTTTTAATAGATTCTAAAGTTTCATAAATTGTCGCTTCTGCATTATACGTTGGAATACAAATGGTAATTAAGTCTTTTTTAGTCTTCATAACCCTCTTGAATTGTAAAATGCTTAAATTGAAAAAAAGCAAAAACACAACCAACATACAATAGCGCCATAAAACTAATTTTTTCAGAAGTATTAAATGAATAAAATGGAATCACAAATAAATATCCAATAACATGTGTTAATTTTTTCACAAAATTCTTTATATTAATGCAAATATGAAATTTTTTACTAAACACCCACCATAGTGTAGTACATACAATTAAATTACCAATTATCAATACCCAAGGCAAATAATATGTTTTGGATTTTGTAAAGCCAATAAAAAAAAGTAAAAACAAAGTTATCATACTTCCAATAAAATACGGAAAAATTGTTTTACTCGTATTCATTTCACTTTGTCCAATCAATGCAAACACATTACTAGATGAACGGAAAAACTCTGCCCAAATACCCACCGATAAAAAGTATATTGCTAAATTATATTCGCTCTTACCAAATACTGGAACAATAAAGGGAGCGCAAATTGAAACCATTATCGTAAATGATAAATATATTGGCAAAACATTTTCAGCATATCTATTCCAATTTAACTCTCTATCAACTTGGTTATTTTTTGCAATTTTCTCATAAAAATCTGGAAATTGTAGTTGCTGGACAAGATACTCTATAGTTATAGAAAGTTGAGCAGCTAAAGTTAATCCAAATCCAGCTATAGCTAAAAACTCTAAGCCATTAAAATATTCTACAGTTTGACGATAAGATTGAGTAATAATCCAAAGACAAATATTCGTTATAACTAATGGCCCTGAAAACTTTAGTATTTCCTGTGCTGATCTTGCAATATTTATGGGTGTTTTTAATTTTGGCTTATTTTTCTTACTCATTCTAATTAAAAATGCACCTGAAATTAATGCAAAAATGCCCATCGCAAGTGCAATTCCCAAAAACCAATAACTAGCTAAATAAAAATAGTGTACAACTAGAAAAACAGAGATCCCCAGACCTATAAATTGACTCAAAACGGTCAAAATAACAAACAAGACTCTACACTTTAATATATTGAGAGCAGGTATGAAAGTATTCGCCGTCACTGTTGAGAACGTATAAAATGAAATAGCAAGTGGAGCAATTATATCGTTACTATTATTATTTGAACTGGGTGATAAAAAACTAAAGACTATAAAACATAAAATACTTACATTAAGGGTAAAAATACTAAACAATACAACAGCAATTCTTAATTTTCCATTTTCTTTCCATGTATGTAGCTGCCTATTAAAAAAAACACCAACTGGATTTATCAAAACCAAACCAAACCACAAAGTTATTGACAATGCCCACATGTAAAAACCTACCTGTGTCTTATCTAAGTAGTTTACCAATAACTTGTAGTTCAGAAATAGGGCAATTACCTGTAATGCTCTACCTAATAACAATACAAATAAATCATTTTTTTTCAGTAACATACTTCACAATTGTATCGGCAAAATAATTAGATCGAAACTGCTTTGAGGCTTCTGATTGTATATAATTTTGTATATTTTGATGTTTTTTGTTATATTCACGCTCCGAAATTGATTGTAAATATAAATATAAATCATTTAAGTTCTTAAAATCCCTTCGGTCAATAAAACATTTTTTGTCAACATATTGCTCTATGTTTGGTGCACCAAAATATATAGGTATACAACCTGAAAAAAAACAATCAAAAATTTTCTCTGTAATATATCCTGATATATTCCTGGCATTTTCGTAACAAATTGCAAATTTATAATTTTTAAGAATTTCCGATTTAATCTCGACTGATCCACAATAGCATCGTGATGTTTTATTTGGAATATATTTACTGATATTAAGCTTTTTAATTATTTTATTTAAATAAGAATTCCCTAAGATATAATCTTCCCAACCCATACCATAATATTCAAAGTTATACGAGTGATAACGTTCAAACCACTTAATAGTTTTAAGTCTTTCGCTATATAATTCATAAGGGTGCTTAACTCTTTTATTCCCAGCAATTAGTGTACAAAATTTTTTATTAGCAAAACCTACAGTTTTTATTTTTTCTGGAAACAGATGTGAAAAATTTATCTTGATATACTTTATATGATCAACATAATCATCAGCCCAGGTAAATATTTTTTTAAAATGAATATGTCGCTTTAAGTCCCAATTGATTGGACGAATAAGTTCAGTTTCAAAGAGTAATAAAAATGATTTATTTGGATCATGATTAGGAGGTAGCTTCTTTGGCATTTCATTAAATAAGATATATTCACACTTGTGCGGTGGGCATATATCTGAGGTAACAAGATCAATGTTATTTTCAGCAAATTTTTTTTTTAGTATGAAGAAACTATATAAACAATTGTCTCGGTTAATTTTTTTATCAGACAAATCAAACAAACGGTTTTGATTGTAGTAACCTTGTGTAACAATGCATGCTTTTTTCATAGGTACATTATTCATGGGATTATAGTCTCAAATATTAACTTAAATCTATGGCTATAACCATGAGTCGATCTAGATTTTCTCTCACCCTCAAATCTAATTTGCTCTCTTATCATCTCATTTGATAAATAGTATTTAATTTGTCGAATCGCATCTTCCAGACTGGAATAACATGCCACTTCCTTACCTATAAAATAATAATCTTCTAAGGAAGGTATATAGTCTGTTAATTGAAAACCACCCGCATAGGAAATTTCAAAATTTCTTGCTTTAATTTGACCAGTAACTTTTGTTGACTTTAAATTGTGTAATATATGTACTGGAGAACTGCAAAGGTATCTTAAGTCATAACTAATACTATTTGATAAATTTAAATTTATCTTTGAAGATCTGAAAATATGATACATCTCTTCGCCAGATACTGTGCCATTTTTCCAACCATAACCAAAACATTCAACTTTTATACCTTTCTTAATTAGGCAATCAATGAACCATTTTCTATATGGGTTAATCCCACCTACAAAAGACACTTCATATTCATATTTTTTAAAAATTGGAAGTTTTATCTTTTCTATGGCAGCCCATTGGCTTAATACAATTTTCTCAACACCTAATTTTTTATATTTATCTAAAGAAAACTTGTCTGTAGTAATACAATAATCAAAACATTTTGCATATTTTTTGGTGAATTTTTCAAACCTCCAGGTATCATCACCAAACCAATTTATTGTTTTATATTTTTTCTTTAACAATTTTAGTGTAGATGTGTCGAAATGATCGCGAAACAAGATAAAGAATATTAAATTTGGATTTATTTTTTTACAAATTTCTATAAGTTTTTTTTGCAATTCTTCTTTTTTATTTAAATATTTATCATAAAAAAAAGTCTGAATTTCATGACCAGACTTTGTTAAACCATATTGATATCCATGGTCTCTAATGTAATTTAAACCACGCTTCTCATCGCCATAATCATACTCTAAATCTACTAATAAAATTTTCACTTTTAATCCTCAATAAGAAGTTTTATTCTATCAAAAATATTTTCATCTGTGAGTTGATGTTCTGACATAGCATACTCCCAGCTACCACAATATTTATTGAACTTTTTCTGGATTCCAATTGATTTTATTCTTTTTCCAAGCAAGCTGTCGGTTAAAGCCAACTCCTCTAATATAGCTGAATATAAACCACCGGTTGTACTGTGCTCTTCACAAATAATAAGTAAAGAAAATGTACGCAATTTTTTAGATAAATGACAATCCATCGGTACTATCTGAGGCACCGAAAAAGCACTTACATTTAATTCTTTTGCTACTTTTTTTGCAACGCTCACCATTGATCCAGTTGCTAAAATAGCTACCGTGCTTTCTGAATTATGTATATTTTGTATTCCAAAATTTTCAATATTTTGATTGTGTACAGTTGGTCGATCAGCTTTACCCAGTCTTATATAAGTAGGATTATCCTCTGATAATGCTTTCAAAAAACATGACTCCAACTCATATATATCACATGGTGAATACACAGTCATGTTAGGTAAAGCTCTAACTACAGATAAATCTTCACAGCATTGATGTGAACTGCCCAATTTAGCATAAACCAACCCGGCTCCGTCACCAATTATAGTTACATTATGGGAGCTATGACATAAATCTAACTTAATTTGCTCCAGAACACGCATTGGGACAAATGCTGATAATCCATATATAACTGGCTTCATCCCAATTTTACACAGTCCTGCAGCATATCCAACCATAGACTGCTCGGCAACCCCAACATTTAGAAATTGATCAGGGCATTCTTTACGAATTGGATCAAACAAAGCATAGCCATGATCCCCAGACAACATTATATAATTAGGATCCTTTTTAGCTTGCTCAACAAATACGTTTGAGAGTCGTTCACGCATTTCTACCTACTTCATTAAGGGCTTCTTCAAATGTCTTTTCATCTAACACTGTGTAATGCCATGTATTGTTATTTTCCATAAAAGTTAAACCTTTGCCTTTAACTGTGTCAGCAATAAGAACTTTAGGTTTTGAATTAGTATTTTTAACGAGAGCAGTTAAAGTCTCCTCTAAACTTTTGAGGTCATGTCCATTACATTTACTGCAATCAAACCCGAAGCTTTTAAACTTTTGCTCTAATGGTTCTAATTTCAAAACATCTTCAATTCTTCCCATGGCTTGATATTTATTAAAATCTAATATTAAGATCAAATTGTCTAGTTGATGATGATTTGCAAACAGAATTGACTCCCAATTGGACCCTTCATTTAATTCACCATCACCTATTAAACAAAAAACTTTTTTATTGGATTTTTTGATTTTTTTTAAACCATAAGCCATCCCCGTTGCTATCGGCAAGCCATGACCTAAGCTTCCACCGGAAACTTCAATCCCAGGCACATGGTACTCAGATAAACCATGTAATAAACTGCCATCTTGAAAATAATTTATTAAATATTCTTTTGGCAAAACACCTTTTAAAACTAGAACAACATATAATGACATTGCTCCATGCCCCTTAGATAAAACAAATAAATCACTATTTTTTTCATTAACTTCAATATACTGATTGAATAGAACACAAACTATTTCAACTATTGAAAAAGCACTAGGAATATGTACAGATCGCCCTCTATAAGCCATATTAAGTATTTCTAGTCTTATTTTACTTGGATTGAGTTCCATCAAACCACCTTAATGTTTTTTTAATAGCTAATTCCAATTCTGTATATACTTTTACCCCAACATCAGCCTTTGCTTTTTCAATATTGGGCACATACATAACAGGACTTCTATTATTTGATTTTTTTTGAATTATTACTTTTGACTTGTTTGGAGAAAACTTAGAAATCTTATTTGCCAATTCTGCAATACTAATCTTTTTATCAGAACCCATGTTGTAAGCTTCTCCTCCCTTTCCATTTACAAGTAGCTTTAGCAACCAAATGACAACATCAGCCATATAAAGATATGAACGAAAATCTTTTCCATCACTCTTTACAACAATTTCTTTTTTCGACAAAGAATCTGATACAAAATTTCCAGCTGCAAAGCCCTGATTCAATGGTAAATAAGGACCCAAGACAGCAAAACAACGAACGTTAACAACCGTCAACAACCCATATTCATTATAAACTGATCCCAACAATTCTTGAATTCTCTTCCCTTCAGCATAACAATTATTCGATCTTAGTATACTTGGAGATTGTAACTGACTTTCTTTTACTAACTTATTAGTTGTATTTATTCCGTATATGGCACCTGAACTAACTATCAAAACTCTTTTTGATTTACCTTTAACCAGCTCACTTAATATATTTTTTGTTCCCAATATTATTGAATCTAATATTTCCATTGAATCTTCAAAATTTCTAATAGGTTTCACATCTGTAGCTGCATGAATAGTGTAATCAAAAGCTATAGAGTCTAACTTTACAAATCTAACGTCCCCCTCCACTAAATGGATAAAAGGCTTATCAGCTAGATACGGAAACTCTTTTTTAAATTTACTCCAATTTCTTGATAATAAAAATAGTTTGATATTATATTCTCCGGTGCTGTTAATATGACTGATTGAACTTACTAACCATTTTCCAAATAAACCAGTAGCACCTGTAATTAGAATATTTTTGCCTCTGAGGCATTCAAAGCATTCTCTTGCTTCCTCTTGAATCAGATTTAAATCTTCCATCTCAAGATACATATCTCTCTTCCCTATTATGAAAAATTTATATCTAGTTTAATAATTCATTTAATTTCTTTAATTTATCTCGGATGTCATAATGATGATTGCCAATAAAAAAACCATTTTTGTCAAGTTTCTCAGCATTTTTTAAATCCTCAAATATTTCATAATTGTAGTATTTTAAAACTTCATTTTTTGTAAAATCACCTGCAACTATAGGACGGCACTCCACCCCCTCATTCACTAGTCGTTTTATTACATTTTCACGCATAATATCCGCATTATCTCTTATAATTAAACTAAATCCAAACCAGCTGCTCTCACCAATTTCTTCCTGTATTTGAAAATAGGGACTGTCACAAAACAGCTTTTGAAATTCTTGTGCATTTTTTCTTCTCATATTTAGTATTGAATTCAGTTTTTTAATCTGCTCAATTCCAATAGCTCCGCTCAACTCTATGGGCCTTAAATTATAACCAGGTAAAATAAATCTAAATGACTCTTTAAATGGGTCATCACTTATCTCTACTAACTTATTGTTTAATGGTAAATTTCTTGTCCAACCGTGAGCTCTTAAACATAACATTATATGATATAATTCTTCATCATCTGTTGTTACCACTCCCCCTTCCATCGTAGCAATATGGTGACTAAAAAAAGTACTATATGTACCAAATTTTCCAAAAGTACCTGTATACTTACCTTCTAGCTTTGCTCCCATAGATTCACAGTTATCTTCAACTATTTCAATATTTCTATTTCCTATTATTTTTTTTATACGTATAAAATCATTAGGGTTTCCTAATAAGTTAACAGCAAGTATGATTCTAGTCTTATCTGTAATTGCCCTTTCTAATTTATTTAAATCAAAGTTTAGTGTTGATTCATCTATATCTACAAACTTTAATTTTAAGTTATTATGAAATAGCGGACTGTATGTTGTTGACCATGAAACAGCAGGAACAATGACTTCATCATTAGTTTTCAATGGATTATTTTGTGTAAAAAAAAGGGCGGATATTCCTATTAAATTTGCAGATGAACCCGAATTTACCATAATGGCAAATTTGGAGCCAAAGAAGTCTGCAAAATCCTTTTCAAATCTTAATACATGCTCCCCCATAGTATAAAATCCTGATTTGACAACTTTTTGAATTGCATCAATCTCTTTTTCATCCCAAGTAGTAGTAGCTAATCTTAGGTCAATCATTTTTTATTACCTCATGTAGGAAAAAATTAAAAGTTTTCTCTAGCCCTTGTTTTAAGCTATATTGTGGTTTCCATCCCATTTCTTGGACTTTAGATGAATTCATTAATTTCTGCTTCATTCCTGTCGGCTTATTTAAATTGTGATAAAAATCGCCTTGATAACCAATAATTTTTTTTATTTCTTGGTAATACTCTTTGATTGAATAATCTTGACCTAAGCCAACATTAATATACTGAGGTATTTTCTCAAATTGATTTATAGCAAAATACATAAAGTCAATAAGGTCTTCAACATACATGAACTCTCTTCGAGCAGTACCGTCTCCCCAAATTTCTATTGCATTAGCATTATTTTTTTTGGCTTCATAAATTTTTCGAATGACCCCAGGAATCATATGAGAATTTTCAGGACTAAACTTATCCCATCTACCGTACAAATTACAGGGAATTAAAGTTTTGTATTTAAAGCTAGGATTTTCTTTATTCAGTAGTTCGCATAGCTTTAAACACATAATTTTCGCTAAAGCATAACCCTCATTAGTTGGCTCCAGCTCTCCTTTTAGAAGATAGTCTTCCACTAATGGATTCTTTGCGTCTCTTGGGTACATACAGGAACTACCTAAATTTAATAGTTTCTTAACATTATGCTGTTTCGCGGATAAAATTAAATTTATCCCCATTTGTGCATTTTCAGATATGAATTTGAATGGATGAAGAATATTAGACTGAATTCCACCAACAACACCTGCACAATGTATTATTAACTCTGGATTTAAATCCCCTATATATTCAAAAATGTCATTAAAGTTAAGAAGGTTTACTTCTGATGAGTTGGGAGCAATTATCTCATAATGTCTAGCAAGTGGGTGATCTAAAAAATTTTTACCCACCATTCCACTGCCACCAGTTATTAAAATTTTCATTTACACCAACTATAAAATATTGAAAACATCTTTTTTATTAAACCCTGTCTCCCGTAAATATAGATCTTTTTTAGCAACCTCTAAATCGTTATTAACCATTTCTGATATTAGTGACGCTAAATTATATTTTGGTTTCCAGCCAAGAACTTCTTTAGCTTTTTTGGGGTCACCTAATAATTGATCTACTTCAGTAGGTCGAAAATATCTTGGGTCGATTTTTACAACAATTTTACCTGGTGATAACTTATATTCTTTATTTTCACATTGACTCACTCTTCCAATTTCTGATATGCCCTCACCAGTAAATTCTAACTCAACACCAATATGTTTAAAGGCCATTCTAATAAAGTCACGAATGGAAGTAGTTATCCCTGTAGCAATAACAAAATCATCCGGTTCATCTTGTTGGAGAATTAGATACATGGCTTCAATATAATCTTTGGCATGCCCCCAGTCCCGCTTAGCATCTAAATTACCTAAGTATAAACAATCTTGCAGCCCAAACGCCATTTGCGAAACAGCTCGAGTAATCTTTTTTGTAACAAATGTTTCTCCACGAATTGGACTTTCATGATTAAACAAAATGCCATTACAAGCAAACATTCCATATGCTTCTCTATAATTGACAGTAATCCAATAAGCATAAAGTTTTGCTACACCATATGGACTTCTTGGATAAAAAGGCGTCTTTTCTGTTTGAGGTACTTCTTGTACTTTCCCATATAGCTCACTTGTTGAAGCCTGATAAATTTTTGTTTTATTATTGAGGTTTAGTATTCTCACTGCCTCTAAAACTCTTAAAGTACCAATAGCATCTGCATTTGCAGTATATTCAGGTGTTTCAAAACTTACATGAACATGACTTTGTGCTGCTAAATTGTATATTTCATCAGGTTGAACCTGCTGAATAATTCTGATTAAATTTGTTGAATCTGTAAGATCTCCATAATAAAGAAAAAAATTCTGATTCTCTATATGTGGGTCTTGAAAAATGTGATCAATTCTTTCTGTGTTGAAGGAAGAAGATCTGCGTTTTATGCCATGAACTTCATAGCCTTTTTTTAACAAATACTCAGCTAGATAAGCCCCGTCCTGCCCTGTAACTCCTGTGATTAAAGCCTTCTTCATACTTTGTCTCTCTTTTGAACGTTAACTTTTTTGATATCACAGTTTAATTGAACATAGAATCAATATTATAAGTTAAAATTACAGCATTACTTTGCTGTTGCGCGTCGTGTCTGAAGCTAGCACTTGAGAAAGGCTGTATACTATCATTATTAAAAAAATATTTTCACTGTCAGTAAAGGTATTTTGAAATAACCCTGAAACTGAAAGTGTCACGACAAAACCTGTAAGAAATGGTTGTAATACAGTGTTGTTCTTGTAACTTTCTAAAAACCAAAAAAAATGAAAAAGAAGATATGGTATAAAGCCCAAAATCCCCGTACTTACTAGTGCTTCAATAAAGTTATTATGTGCGTGGCCTTTAAAGTTAGGAAACTCAATTCCATGCTTTATTTTAATTTTTGCTGATTTATTAGAAAAATTACTAAACCCTAACCCAATGAAGGGGCTTTCTTTAAATCCCTCCCACGCCGCTTTATATTGTGAAATTCTAATTAAGTTTGACTCAGACCATACACTTTGGAATAAACGATTTTCCTTAGTTCCCCCGGTCATAAACAAACCAATCATGAGAACTATAATTGCTGTAGTAATTAAATAAAAAATGAGATGCATTATCTTCTTAGATTTATTTAGAAACAAAAAAGGGATGCCCGAAACAAAACCCAGTATGGCTCCTCTGGAAAATGAAAAATACAACCCAGCCAATGAGCTAATGAAACCAAGCTTTAGTATCAAAAAATTTACATATTTAGAGTACAAATTAGAATTTAAAATCAAGTAAAAAGAAAATAAACAAAAAAATTGTATCCCGTACCCATATGTAATTGCTAAGCTATACATTCCTGTTGAGCGTGTTTTATCAGTAGTTGGTGCAAACCTAAGTGGATTAAATTCTGTAAAATATCCAATCAATCCACTTAAATTAGCTGCTGTTGTAGATATTAGAATTACACTTATAAAAAGTTTTATTTCTTTTTTATTAAAATCTTTCCTTCTAAAATAATATCTAAATGCAGGAATTGATAATACTGCTATCACATAATATCTGAGCGCTCCAATTGCATCCCACCTATCTTTTATATCAGAATCGTAAATTGAGATGATTGCAATAATACAATAAACTATTAGAAAGTAAGAACTCTTAGAGTAATTGCTATATTTAAATGTATTATATGAATAATAAACTGCTGGAATTAGAATAAATATGTGAGATAAATTTAATGCAGCATTTGAAGTAAAAGCTGACAAACAATAACTAAGTAAAGATAGAAATATTAGTTTAGTATTAACTTTGGAAAAAAAATTACTTCTTACTTTTAACTCCAATTATTGTCCTTTGTTAGAAAGCTTAAATATTTATCTTTTTTAAATCTAACTATACTAAATGTAATTCTTTTATATTTTTTTACTATTTTTAATTTCTGAGATCATAAATAAAAGTCAATGGCAAGTATAGTGCTGCTCAATTAGTTCTGATAAAAATATCTATAAATGACTCTGTTTGTCGTAAACCTTTAACCTTTGAATTCTTGTTTCTTTTTTCGTTGATAACTCAATTTAACACATTAGTGGGATATTGAATCCACCAGGCTGTTACCACACCAGACTTTTGTCAGTGTTGACTCATTTAAAAATGTAACTGAAATAGTTAGCTATGAAGCCTTAAGTAAATTGTTTAACTTATTGGCTTTTAATTTAAATTCTTTTAGCTTAATTTCCAATCCCATCCTTAACTCGAATGGGTTTAGTTTTTTCTTTTTTTTCTATTAACTTCTCTCTCTCCTCGGCAGTTAACTTATTTGAGTTTAGAACTCTTTCAAATGGAGTCTGGGGCTCATCAAATTTCTTTTTTATCTTTCCATTTATACGTTCTTTTTTTATTAATTTCATTGTTGGTAAAAAGTAATTTTGAAGTGGATTCCAATAATTTTTATAAATGTTATTCATGAACCCAACAAGCTCCTCATTGTCAAAACGATCATAGCCAAAGAGCCTCCTAACATGAGTTAAGTTTTTTTGCTCTACATGGCAATTGTCGTTTTTTTGATATGGACGAGATCGATAAAACTGAATAGGCTCTTCTCTTTGCACAAAGTATTTAAAAAGTTCACTATTAATAAACTCCGACCCACAATCAGATTTAAACCCAGTTATTGAAAATGGAAATGAGTCCTCCACATCTTGCATGGCCTCTTTAATAACAGTGCTTCCTTTGCGCCATGTAGCCCTATTTTCAGTCCATGCTGTTGCCAAATCTATGACTGTAAGTGAGAGTGTGTATTCACCAGCAACTGTCTCTCCACAGTGTGCTACTGTGTCTGAGGTTACAAATCCTGGATCTGTAATATGGCTATCTTCCGCCTGAATTGGTATTCTCGATTTATACCAGTACTGCGAGGGTTTTGTTGTTGAACGCCCTTTGCCTGTACGTTCACTTTTTAAAAGACGATCAATGGTAGTAGCACTTAGCTCTTTAAGTTGAGATTCTGTACCCTCTGTCAGCCCCGTACCCTCGTAGTAGGTTAGCCATTCTGGAATAGCCTTAACTATCCTCTTTGAGCATATGCGCCCCATTGCATTCCAAAGAGCTAAATTCATTCAATATAACTTTTTTCTCTTTTTTAGACGATTTTTGGTAGCGTTCGAGTATTGCCAAAAGGTATTGTTTTTTTGCTGAGTGACTCATATTTATCCCCTTTCTAATGTTGTTAAGCTAACAATTAGTCTAAGGTATGATTTTTATGAGTCACTCAGTGATTTCTTCAAAAATATCAAACCTTTGAAAGTTACCTTTTTTAAGAGTCATTGCGGTCTCGTTTCGCTACATCTCGGTGACGATAATTTCGGATCAATTCGAATTTGAAATTTCTTGCGAAAAATCGAATTTTCTTAGCTTTTCTTAGCTTTATTTCTCATGCCCAGACTAAAGTTAGCCGAAAAGTATCTATAAAATAAATAAAACAGACAGGCCGACAGGATACTTAAATGAAGCTAATTTTTCTTATTACAACATTATTTTTCTTAGCTTCTTGCTCTAGAGAAAGTTCAGATTACTCCAGCTTGATGGTTCAGCTTCCTGAACATTTAAGTAAAAACAAAGTAGCAGGTTTGGGGTTTCAGGATGATGTGGCTAAAATATGCTATGCCGTTAATGTTGTTGGACCCGGTTTACCTGCGGGAAGTAATGCTTGTGGTCCAGTTCCTGGAGTTTTTAGTGCATTTATGCCAGCGGGAAGTCAACTGGAACTCCTTGTTCCTAATGGAACCGGCAGAACTGTAGAGCTTTATATGTTGGCTCTTAATGCCACTAACGATACCTGTCCTAAGTGGGATCAAGCTTGTGACAGCAAATTTAATTGTGGGGTTTACAAAGTAGGACAAAAAACTAACGTAGATACGACTAAATCCGAAACCATTGTGGAAATTCTTTTAGATTTTAAAAATTGGAATGACCATGTCGTTAAACAATCGGCTCAACCCAATCTTTGCGCAGGAAAGGTAGAGGTGGCTCTCAATACAGATGGTGTAATTAAAGATAAAAATCAAATAGATATTTTTAACTCAGAGTCTCACCCCACCAATGAGTCCATAGCTTATGACAAAAACCAAATTACTACATTTAGTACTTTAGGTATTGCTAAACAAGATAGCTCATTTGTTGTGGCAAAGTTTGTAAGATCCGTTACTCAAAAGCCCGATACCAAACTTTATTATGGCTTGATTGGTGAGGGTCAAGTTGTGGAAGTTCTTGGTAATGGCAATATTAAATACTTAGACTCCAACTGCCCCTTTTCAACTTGTAGAGTTCCCTCATGGATAGCGGCCATTAGTCCAGGTATGTCTAGAAATTTATATGGCCTAGACCATGCCGGAAATATTTATCGATTTATAAGTGCCAATCAATTAGAGAAACTGAGTCATAAAGTTCCACCCTATGTACAACATCTAGCGAATTATTAAAATTAAGTTTATTTGATAATTTTTGTATGTAAAAATAAATTCTTAGCTACCATTGGAGGGTAAATTCATGTCCAGCATTTCAGTTATTATGGGTCTATTATTAATTATAATTTCAAATACGTCTCAAGCTGCAAGAACAGTTAATTTAATGAATATGAATGACAAAGTAGTTTTAACCAATCCTTCCACGGTCAGTGTAAATTATGATGTTGCCTGTTTCTCCCCCAGTGGCTCTCAAATTGTGAATTTATCTAACGAAACCTTAATACCTAATGCTACGAAAGTTTACGGGGCCTCTGTTGATATAACATCTGTATCCAACACTGATGCTTGTACACCTGGCACTGCAGATTTTGGATATTTTACACATGTTTCCTGTGGAGCTACCATGCAAGCCAAAGCTTGCCCTGGATCCGTTGATTTTACTAATGCGAGTAGCCTATGTGGTACTGGCCTTACCCTGTGCAAATATTTGCCTGGAAATTATTATAGTTGCGCAGGAACTAACAATGCTTTTTGGGTAGATGCCCCTACTACAGGACTCGTGGAAATTTCACCTGATTCCGGCTGCACCTGGACTTCCATGGCAGCAACCCATGCCTTAATGGTGTCAGAGAGATTTTCCTGTGCATCTGTAGCCTATAGCCAGAGTTGCCGTGTGGGTGGTGCTAACCAAGTTATCAATGGTTGCGGGTCAGACCTTAAAACCAATAGCCATGGCGCTATTTGCTGTGCAAAACCAGCATCTTCTTTTTGTAGGATTACTATTAATTCCACTAGTGTAGATGCCTTTTTATCTAGCCCTAATTTTAAAGGTGGTGCCTCTTTTTAAGGGCTAATTAATTTTTCAAAATTTTGTATGTATTGAATATTTTCTGGAAACAAAATGTTTTCTAATGGTTTCCTATAAGTCCAATTTTCTCTAATCATAGCCCTATAGCTAAACACCCAAGGAAAACCATCTATATTTTTGCCACTAAAAGCCTCTGAGAATTGCCATTTATCCCAAGGAATGGTTTGAACCACAATAGGATTTTTATAAAGCCAGAATCCAATAATAAAGGGTTGCCTTTGAAAGCCCTCTGTTAAATACAATGGAAGTGGCATCATTTGAGGGCTAGAAAGCACCAGACTCTTTTCTTTGTGGGAGGTTAAATCGGCTACAAATTTATTTAATGCCAAATATGTTTTTTCGGAAGGAGTTTTATTATCTTGTTCATAAGCTCTTATAGCTTGATCAAAAACCTGCCAGGAAGAGTAAAGTGGAGTTTCTTTAATATTTGGATAGAGCCTCTGGATAAGACTAAAATACCACGAAGTATTAATTAAGCTGGCATGAATAATGGGTACATTTTTTTTAAAGTCTCCCCTTCTTTGAGCATTGATAAGTCCAAAATAAATGGCATCTATGCTTGTTATAATTTGCGTGTTTTCATCAACAACAGCATCAATATTTTTAATTAGCTCAGGGATTACAGCCGGATACTTACCTCTTTTAATTTGTTTATAAACCCCTACTGAAGACAACATCACTACAATAATTGTAAACAAGCTTTTAAATCTTATGTTACTTAATTTTGCAAATATTGTGATTAATCCTATTGCCGAAAGAGTTATTACCAATAAATACCATGGTAAAAAAAAGGGCATCATCATCCTGTTAAATCCAATATTTATACCTTCTGTTCCACTGAGTGGGTCGTAAAATCTAACAAATGTAGCTATTGCTTCCCCAAGGGCAAATAAACTTATTAAAATAATTAATAATTTTTTATTTTTTAGAGATGCAAAATACAAACCAGGCAAAGATAAAATTATTAATATGATCATGTTCCATTCACTGATCAAAGAGTACTGCAATTGAACTTGATGTTTAAAATAATTCCAGGTTAGGGGTATTTCCAAACCAGAATATTGTTTTCTAGAGACCGTATCTAAAAGATTATTTAAATTTTCTGGATTTCCCCAATCCAAAATAGGATCCCTTAAAGAGCTAAAAACTAAAAATAAAAAAGGCAGTAATCCAATTAAAAAACCAAATATACTTACAAATAAAACATTTAAATTTAAATATTTTCTAAAATTAAATAACAAAGATATTGTAAATAATAGGGCAATAGCTGAGTAGGAGTAATGAGCGCATAAACTAAAGCCTACAATCAGGAAAAAAATAAAAATATTTTTATTGCTTATACTATTTCGATTAAATAGCTTACTAAAATAATAAAATAGCAAACTAAAAAACATGGCACTGATGCTGTATTTTTCTAAATGAGAAAACTGACTTATTGTTAATGGGCTAGCTAGAAAACCTAAAAAAATAAAAAGTGTTAAACTCGATTGCAGTAAATCGTCTTTTTTATTTGTTAACCAAAACTTCAGTGTTTTGTTTAACAGTAAAAAGGTGATTGCTCCTGCAAAACAGGCTAGGAAGCTGGGGCGCAAAGCTGCATTAACAAAAATATTATTTTTAAAAATCTCTGAGAAAAATGTAAACAGCGGGTATCCCGGTGGGTTTAATATACCCCCTTCAAAAAAAGCAAATTCGGCAAGAGCCTGGGGGCCAAAGCTAACGTAAGGCGTCGTAAACTGCCAAAACCATACAAAGATCAGAGCTGTGTTTAGATATATGACTTTCGATTTAAACATCTATATATTTTTAATTACGTACTCAACTGATTCAAGAAGAAGTTAAAATAAATATTATTGATGGGGAATAATGAGTAGGAAAGCACTTATTACAGGTATAACAGGACAAGATGGCAGTTACTTATCAGAGTTTTTGCTAGATAAAGGTTATGAGGTCCATGGTTTAGTACGCAGAACAAGTGCCTTGAACCGCCAACGCATAGATCATCTTTTTAATTTAGAAGAGTACCATGATGGGAAAAACTTAGAGGTAAAGCTTCATTATGGCGATTTGACAGACTCATCATCATTAATAAAAGTAATTGAAAAAGTTCAACCCGACGAAATTTATAATTTAGCAGCTCAAAGTCATGTAAAAATCAGTTTTGAAATCCCCGTATACACTTCAGAAGTCACAGGAATTGGTGTTTTAAGGCTTTTGGAGGCCCTTAGGAAAATAGACAATAAATCTGTTAAATTCTACCAAGCTGGCTCATCAGAAGTTTTTGGTCTTAACCCCTCCAGTCCACAAAACGAACTCACCTCTTTTAGACCACGCTCACCCTATGGGGCGTCGAAGGCCTTTGCCCATAATATTACTGTAAATTATCGCGAAGCTTATAAGTTGTTTTTATGTAATGGCATACTTTTTAATCACGAATCTCCAAGAAGAAGTGAAAATTTTGTTACTAGAAAAATAACTCTTGGAGCGGTTGCTATAAAACTAGGATTACAACACAGTCTTGCTCTAGGTAATTTAGAAGCTAGAAGAGATTGGGGTTATGCAAAAGACTATGTCGAAGCCATGTGGTTAATGCTTCAACAGGATCAACCAGATGATTATGTAATTGCCACTGGAGAATCACATACAGTAAGAGATTTCTGTGAAAAAGCATTTAGTTTTTTAAATTTAGATTATGAAAAATATATTAAAATTGATCCCAAATACTTCCGCCCTACAGAAGTGGACAATTTAGTGGGCGATGCCAGTAAAGCAAAAAAAATATTGGGCTGGAAAAACAAAACTTCTTTTGATGAACTTATAAAAATCATGGTTGAAGCCGACTATGAGTATTTAGAAAAACAAATGAAACAAAAATGAAAGACTATATTTACCCCTTAAGTTACGATTGCTTTGGCGACGAAGAAAAAAATGCAGCCATTGAAGTTCTCAATTCTGGAAAATACACTCTTGGCGAAAAAACAAAAGAATTTGAATCTGCATTTGCTAAATTTGTTGGCGCTAAACATGCCATAATGGTTAACTCTGGCTCTTCTGCTAATTTATTACTGGTTAATACATTACTAATGCGGGCTTTTGCTAGTGCACAGCTCAAGGCCGGAGATGAAATTATAGTCCCAGCACTTAGTTGGCCAACAACTGTTTGGCCCATTGCCCAGTTGGGATTAACACCCGTTTTTGTCGATATCGACCCTAAAACTATGGCTATATCCACAGACTCTGCAAAAAAAGCACTAAGCAATAAAACTAAAGCTATGTTTTTAATTCATGTTATGGGGCTTACTGCGGACATGGAATCTATAATTAATTTTTGTGAAGAGCACAACTTAATACTTTTAGAAGATTGTTGTGAGTCTCTTGGTTGTTATTCCGACCATAAACATGTGGGGAACTTTGGCTGGGGAGGAACATTTTCTCATTTTTTTTCTCATCATTTAACCACCATAGAAGGTGGAACTATAGTTACAAATGACGATGCCTTGGCTGATGATTTAAGAAGCCTTAGGTCGCATGGGTGGACTAGAGACCGAAAAGACAAAAATAAATTCGACATTCACCCAAATATCGATCCCCGATTTTGTTTTGTTACAACCGGCTACAATGTTAGACCAATGGAAATCCAAGCGGCTATTGGACTTGTACAATTAAAGAAGCTACAGCAGAATTTAAAAAAGAGAAATGTTCTTTACAAAAATATATTACAACTAATTAAAGAAAAATCTGATTTTTTATATGTTTTTGGAGAAGATAACATAGATCATTTAAATTTAGACCATCCCAATATTTGCCCTATGAACATCTGTCTATTCGACAGAACCAAAAAGATGTTAGCTAAAGATATTCAAAGTATTTTTGAAAGTCATTCCATTGAAACCCGACCGATCATTGCCGGGAATTTGACTCAACATCCAGCAATAAAAAAAATCAGCTTTAAAGCGACAGTAGACTTAAATTTTTCCGAAACTCTGTTTAAGTATGGCTTTATGATCGGTTGTCACCCCAATACAGGGGATGAAGCTTTAACTGCATTAAGCCATGCACTAAGGGAATTATCTGTTCATTGAACACACTCGTCGTAATTCCCACCTATAATGAATCAGAAAATATCGCTAAACTTATAAATCAATTATTAGTTTTTGATAATTTATCTATTTGTGTAGTTGACGACAATAGTCCCGATAAAACCTACGAAATCGTTAAAAAGTATATCGATTCTTTAGAGCTAAAAAACAAAGAAAGAGTAAACATAATTGTGAACCCAAATAAGGGTGGTCGCGGTGCAGCTGTAAAAATTGGATTTAAATGGGGTCTAATAAAAAATAGATTTGATTATTTTATTGAAATGGACAGTGATTTTTCCCATGATGTAAAATACATTAAACCCGCCTTGAATCTTTTAAAAGAATTTGATTGTGTAATTGCTTGCCGTTATCCCAATGCTAAAATTTACGGTTGGCCTTTAAACCGAAAGATTGTGAGTTATTCTGCAAATATATTAGCTAGAGTATTAATAAATAAAAATATTTACGACTATACTAATGGATTTCGATTCTACAAAAAAAACTGTATAGAATATTTAGATATGAAGAGTCAAAGCTATAAAGGCTATATATATCTAACTGAATCTTTATGTTACCTACTAAAGGCAAATTTTAAAGTTGCCCAAATGGATACTGATTTTTTTAATAGAACCAAAGGTCAAAGCAAAACAAACTATAAAGAAATAATAAATTCATTTGTAGGGCTCATAAAAATCTCGATAAATCACCATCTAAAACAGTAAATATTTATCAGCTAGTATTATTAGATTACTATGTAATAAAAAATAACTTATCTAAGTTGAAATAGGTAAAGTTATTTTAACTGTTGTACCAATACCTACTGTTGAGAAAATCTTTATGCTACCATTTAGATTTTCGATTATTTTTTTGGCATATTTTAGACCCAAGCCATTGCCTTTGGCTTTATTTATGCTTTTTCCATGATCAAGTATTTTAACTAAATCTGATTCCGAAATCCCACAGCCATTATCTCTTAGCTCTAAAATAAAACAATCGTCCTCTTTGTTTAAGTCAATAGTAATAATGCCTTGAGTGTCCGGTTTGATAGCCTCTACTGCATTATTAATAAGATTAGATAAAACTCTTTTGAAAGTCGCAGGGTCAATAAACGTTTTTGCATTTTGAATATTAAATTCAAGAAAACTTTTAAATTCAATTTTTTTGTTATCTTGGTACTCAATCATTTTTTCATCTAAGGTTTCTGAGACTAAATCAGCTAATTTATATTTTTTGCTAGGTGCCATTAAAGCACTTTTATTTTCTGTCTCAATTTGAATAAGTTGCAAATCATTTTCTGTATGCTGCAATCTATCCTTAGACAATAAATCTTCAGCTATATCCTGTATTCGCTGAATAGATTTGTTAATTAAACTAGCCTCACTTGCACTCATACCTTTAGCTTGTTTAGTTGCTATTTTTAAACTAGTTAAAGGACTGCGAATATCGTGAGCCACTTGCTTAGCAATGCTTAGAATTATTTTTTGTTTTTGTAATTTAAGTAGTTTAAATTCGTTTTCTTGAAGTCTTATACCAAGATTTTTAAGTTGTTCTTGAAAAACCCTTAACTCATAAATTGAAGAACTATTTAACTCCATATTTGCAATTTCATCTATCCTATCTTTATGATTTAATTCATCGCTAAATTTTTGAATAGGAATGAGAATTGTATTTGATAACTTGATAAATGAATTCCTAAATATAATATTGAGTAAAAAGTAACATATAAAAGTAAATGCAATTAATATAAATCCAAATAAATAATCAAAACAAAATACAATTTTAATAAGTCCTTTTCCATTAGCAATATACATTTTTTTAGTTAACAAAATGGTGCCAAATTTTTTTGGACTTGTAGCGTCAGCAATCTTAAAATTATTACTTACATCAATTACCTCAATGTTATTTATATTATCCAAACTATTAACAATATTACTAATAGTTCTTTGTGTTTGAAAACTGTCGCCTGTTTTAAACCAATATTCGAAGTTTTGAATATTAGTTTGAAGTTGAATATTAATTATCGTTTCGTAGTTTAAAAACTTAAAGGTTATAAATATTGAGATTATACAGACTGAAATAATAATGGCTAATAAAAAAGCCATTTTTTTTGCTTTTAACTCAGCTAATTTTTTTAAACTTTTATCATTAAAATGATGCAATATTTTTCTCCGGATCATTAAATAACAATTTGCTTATTTCGCTATAAATACAATCACCGGTTTTAGTGAAGTTAATATTTTCAAAAGCATTTAAACCTTCATACAAATAGTTTTTAAGTTCACTAACTCTAGACTTAAAATAATTTGTTTCAACAATTTCAGATTGGATATGTGATATATCTAAACAAAATTGTAACATATATGCTGAAGCAACTAATGCATGGAAACTTTGTATCGCTGGACGTTCTGTTTTCCTAATTACTGAATATACAGATTTATATAAATCATCAGCGATGATAGAATCTGAGCATTGATACAAAAATAATACTTGATGTGCCAATTCATGAACTAAATTAAGTAAATTTTCAAATCTTGAGATGCTTGTATTTACTGCTAAACTTAAAAATATAACTCCACGGAATTCATGTGTAGAAAAACCACTGCCATTTTGTCTTATCTTTGAATAGTTTTTTTTTGGAACCAAAGGAACTATTTGATAAATAAGCTCTGAAAATATTGTGGATATACTAGGTGAAAAACGGTTAATATAATTAATGCAATGGTTTACTTCTAATTCGAAATTAGTAGAATTATCTATAGAAAAATCCATTATTTTTCTATTTTGATCTTCTGGCAATAAGTAATGTAAATCATGGCCGCATTTACTTTCACTTATCGCTCTTTTTAATAAAATCAATCGATTTAAATCTACAACTGGTTCAGGACTTTGTTTCTTTTGAAAATTTCCTTTTAATATACTAAATCTTTTACGACTTTGAGAAGAGCACATCCAAGGTTCATATTCTGGAAACTGTATTCCTTTAGCTAATTCAGTTTTACGCCTAGCTTGGTCATTTAAAATACAATTTAAACGCTTTATATTTTGAAATGAACTTTCACCTAACAAAAAGGACATAAATTAACCCTAAAATTAATATTTTAACTCTATATTTTTAATGAATAACACTAGGGGTTGGGGCTGATCGCCTAAGCTAATGATTGTGCTGGAATTTCTGTAGTAAACTCCTTTTTCCTCACCTATAGCTACAGCAACGGCTTGCTCTTTAACAAATTCTGATAAGCTTTTTATTGATTTAATTCTCTCTTCCATTGTTTTTGCATTTGCGGCTTCTTTATATAAGCTATCAAAATTTACACTATCTCTACCTAATGGATGGATAAAACCAAATGCACTATCAGAACGAAATGCAGAAAACATAATTAAAGGATCTAGGTAATCTGTTACCATGCTTGCAATCCACATAGGGAATTCTTTTACAAATTCTTTGGATGGAAACTTTTCAGTAGTCGTTACAAATTTTACTTTTAGTCCAATTTTACTAAACTGCGATGATAATTTTTGAGAAATATATTTGTGATAATCACTTAACTGATTGGCTCCAAAAAAAGGTACTTCCCATTGCTTAACAAGAAGATCATTCGGGATTTTATTGATTAATTCTTTTGCCTTATCTAGGTTCGATTTAAATCCGTCTAAACTTCTTCCCCAGAAATGTCTCGGTAACATTTGACTGGCTGGTAATATTGAATATTTATCACTTGAAAAATCTTGTCTGTCTAAAAGATTGTGAATGGCCCTTTTAAAATTTATATCTTGGCCCAATGGATTGGAATTACTAAAAAATATTGTTCGCATGCTTTTAGGTTTATGTGTTTCCTCTTTTATGTAGCCTAGTTTTATGGAATCAGAATGACCTTGTGAAATAATATCAAATTTAACGTCTGATACAGGAAAAGTATAAATATTTACACTACTTGGCCCTTTTATACTTTTATCAATTAATTCTAGTTTTACATGACTATCCTTAAAGCCTTGACCTACCACTTTGTATGGCCCAACTCCTATGGGGACATTTTTCCAAGTTATGTAATCTTCTTTTAACTCCTCTATTGGTACCAAAGAAAAGTATGGATTAGTTAACACATGTAAAAAAGATGGATTAGGAGACGATAAATTAACTTCAACTGTCAAATTATCAATAACTTTTATTCCGGCCACTTTCCCTGAAGTGAAATTGTCTTTCGGATTTACTTTTTCTATGCCTTTTAAATTTACTAAATATACTCTATAAAATGAGCTATTCTTAGAAAAGAAGCCTCTTAACAATGCAAACTCTAGATCTTTGGAGGTTGCCTCTCTGCCATTATGAAACTTTAGACCTTTTTTAAGTCGAAGTATGTATGCTGATTTTAAATAATCAAACTCAAAAATTTCAAGCAATCCAGGTGTTAAATTAAATGATTCATCTGTTTCTATCAACTGCCCTAATACTGCAGCATTAAAGGTGGCCAACATGCCTCCTGATGCGTTCTCTGCATAAGGTGCAATGTTTGTGTCACTCATTAAAATATTTAATCTATTTTTGACCATAGCATTCGTCCTCTGGAAAAATATAAAACTAATTAAACAAATATAAAATTTAATATTTGTACTCATAATTATTTAATTATCCATAAATGATGTGGCTACCAATTGTTTGTAATTATTTTGGAAAGAGTCCACATCTGCCTGCTCAATTAATTCTTCCATTAACTTATCTTCAGAGTTCTGAGTTGCAGTAATGTTATTTGTGTTTTTGCTTTCTCTTGTTTGTTTAATCGAATTTTTATTGCTAAAAATAGTTCCAATAAAAACAATTAATCCAGCAAATATGACATATATACTTTTAGACAGACTTTTCATTTGTACTCCTTTTAATTGAGATATGCTGTTTACATACAAGATTTAAGCCAAATTAAATTTGTTTAATGTGCGTGGACCATTTAGGCTAAACTACTGTTTAAAGCCTTATTTGGGGCAAGTCGGGCAATGAATTTTTAAGTTTTCTCAATAAGTTTAGTCATGCTGACATCAGCACCTTAAAGTTTGTGAAAATATTACTCAAATTCTAATAAGTTTTGCTAAACAAAAATATTAGATAAAATTGGTTTTTCTCAACTTATGGAATCAAAACTAGAAAAAATAAACAATCAATTAATTTAGATTTCTTAATTATGATAAATTGAGTGGCAGACCGAATTTCAAAATATTAAAGTTCTCTCCGAATGGAAAAATACCAACAACAAGTGTTTTCATATTTACTCATCTTCTTTAGCTGTTAATAAGAAGAAGGGATTACTTGCAAAGTGTTTTGACAGACCTATATTCATTGGAATGTTTGATAAAGCAATATAGGGTATAAAAAACGAAGGAAACACCCTTCCTTCAGCTAAAAACTTAAAATGTAAATCTTGTAGCATTTTAATTCTTTCTTTTTTATTCATAACCTTAGTATATTTATCTAACCAAATTTCGCCATCTTCTTTTGTACCAAAGACTCCATTGTTAAAAAAATAACTAAGCAAAGAAATATTAGCAAAAAAACTAGAATCTCCTGTGGCTAAGTAAAAATCTGGTTGTTCTTCTTCTGGTAAGACCCACGGAGAATCTCTCAACTGAACTATTTTAATATAAGGAATATCACTCAAAAGTTGAACAAACTCATCATATAAGTCTTTGTATACTGATACCGTAAACTCAACGTTATTATAATTTATTTCATTTTTTGCTTTTTCAACTAAACTTTCTAATTTTTTTTCTTGAATTTCGCTTAACTGTCCATCGCCATCAATAGGAAAAAATTGGTTGGTAGTTACAGACCCAAAAGAAGATTTTAGTTTTCTAACCTTTTCACTTAAAATCCTTCCAATAGCAAGTCTTGTATTATCACTATACTTTTTTAAAGATTTTTTTGTTGGTCTAATTGAGTACAATAAAATCGGATGCGAACTGTATTTTATATAATTTTCATCTAGATTTTTTATGTCTAATGGAGTCAAATAACCATTAGTAGGTATATAGTTAACTATTCTAGCTTTCAAGTCCGCAAGAGACTGCTCACCGAATCCATATTTAAAATTAAGTTTTTGAAAATTTAAATGACTATACTGAAAATGATTTGGATTTATAGCAAAAGTGAAATTTCCTTTACCATCATCTTCTAGTAGAAAATAAAGGCCTGTCGTATTTGATAAATCTAGATTTAGATTTTCAGGATGATTAAAGTCTATTTGATCTTTAGGTATAATTGTAAAATCAGTAGAAGCAAGGAGTTGTATTATTAATGATTTATTAACTTTAGATTTAGGTTTTAATACTATTTTATTGTCTCTTAGTTTTAAGCCTTCACATTTATCATTTAAATTCTTAACTACACTATTTGGACATATAAGGTTTTTTAAACTACCATGTGTATTTTTATCTATTGCAACAATTCTTAATAAAGAAATATAAGCATCCTCCGCATCAATTATAACACCCCCGCTTGTTTTATAACTCCTAATAGTTAGTTCATAAGCTTCACCATTCCAGTAGATGTCAGAGGCCATTTCACCATTAATTTTACCATTTTGAAAAACATTTACTAATTTAGAATTTAATGGTTGCGATAAAAGTGCTTCTTCTATGAAATGAATTTTGTGTGGATCTATTGAATTTACAGGATTTTTAAATGGATAAGAAATTTTTAATAATTTAGCAGAATCAGGAACTCGACTTTCTTTAGACTTCATAGCTACCCCACTTTATCAATAAATTATTTTTACATTCCAAGAAATTTTGTTTTACAAAATTATGACACAAAATTGATTTTTCTTAAATTGTAGAACTAAATCTAGAATAAACAAATATTTAATTGTTTGTTTTTATTTAAGTAACTTTTTCTAGAAGGTGTTTACAACAGCCATTGCTGGAACAATAAGGTGCTCCATAGGGAACTGCCTACATGCCCAGACTGTTTTTATTTTCTTGATTTTGAAATGGGTTGTAACACTTGGCTATAAAGTCCGAATACTCTCATCGAACTTGTTAAGAATGGGTTCTCTAGACGGAACACCTAGAGAACCCAAATTTTAATGGATCTAATTATATTTTAGTAAACTTAACAACAAAACTGTTTGCAGAATCCACATCTGAACCACAGTTTCCGGGAGAAGCTTCTACATAATCCTCACTGATAGAAAAATTACCGTACATTACTGTCGCTGAACTTGGTTTGAAAGTTACAGCTGTCCTATGTGTTCCACTACATCCGCCACCATTATCAAAGTCGTCTTGCTGAATAAGGGTATAAGCAGAACCTTGAATTTTTAATTTATCAAAAGCATAATAATTTTGTAAATTATCAACGCCTGCTGTTCCAGCTTCTCTTAATGGACAAGTGTCACTTGTTGATGTTGCATTGGTGAAATTTCCAGTAGTACTTTGTACCCATGCGAAATCACCACCCTCATCAGTAACAATTGAACTGGCTTCTGCTGCGGTCATATCAACACTTCCACATGTAGCAAAATCTGCTGCCGATGACCATACTCCCAATCCATAAAGTGTTTGACTAGACTTTGTAGCCTTAACAATCCTAAAGTAAACTTGTGGTGAACCTGATACAAAAGAAGCACATGCTGTATCAGTAGAATCCACACAAGTCATAGTCCAACTGGTTTGATGAACGCTATCCACTGCAATAGTTGGAGTGGTCTCAACTGAAACAGCAGATGCTATTTGAGCTTCTGGTACAGATATAACAGGGTTGCCCTCTGTTAATGTCAACGTACCTAAAGAAACACTTTGTTTCAAACTTAATGAGCTTGTGCTGGAATCTTCTAAGCCTGAACCCGTGCCCTGAATTTGAATAGTGGCTACGATACTAGAGTCGGAAATTTTAACAACAAAACAACCAAAAGGAGTATCTGCAGGTAAGCCTGCTACAGAAAATGCACCTGAACTCGAAAAAGTACTAGTGCCGGAAGTGGCTTCAGCATTAAAGGCCACACAATACATTTGTAATGTACTTAAACTCAAAGCAGTTGTCTTTACTTTACCAGGCACTGAAAATAAACTCACTCCCATAGAGCCAGAAACAGTAATCGTATCAGATGCCGCCGTCGAATCACTTTTACTATCAGAACAGGCAGCAACCAAACCCGCAGTTGCAATAAAACATATTAACAATTTTATAATTTTCACTTTATAATCCTCCTTGATTATTTTTAAGAAATTTTAAATTTTAATTGGTTCTTTATTACTTTAGATAATTTATTTATATTGTCTATCAGAAATAGTTATAACTAGATGCTATCAGTACCTTCATGGAGTTAAATAGAATATCTACCTTGGTCCAGCTGGATTATGTTCCTGACCACCATTTCGTTTAGAAATCTATAATGGGCCTCGAGTGTAATTATGTAGTTTAATCATTTCTAAAAACGCAATGATTCTAATTTCTTCAATTTTCATTTGAAAATAAAATATTATTTAGTGTTATTTATCAGCCATTGTTGGAACATTAAGACATTCCAGAGGGACATGTGCCAGTTGCGCGTGCCAGATTTATGCTCTTGCCAGCGTTGGCGGATGTTTGCTGTATGTAGTAAGCCAGACTTATTTAAACTTTCAACGGAAAGTAAAGTTTCTGCCCAATCATTTAGTGGCCCTTTAATCCAGTCCCCAACGGGAACACCAAAACCCATTTTAGGTCGCTCAATAAGTCCTTTGGGAACATACTTGTATAACAACTGTCGCAGCAACCATTTGCCCTGACCATTTCGGATTTTTAAATCTAGGGGCAAACTCCATGCAAATTCAATCACTCGTCGGTCTAGTAAAGGAATGCGAGATTCTAAACTGTGTGCCATCGAAGCACGATCTACCTTAGTTAAAATGTCCTCCGACAAATAGGAACAAAAATCCAAAAACATCATTTGCTCACGTGGATTTAAATTTTTTGTATTCTCGTTGAGTAAATTAAGAATCGACCAAGTTCTACTACATTGTGGCACTACATCTTGGATATTTTGCCAATAGGAAATCAAATTCAAATACATTTCCATCGCCGTGTTAGCTTTTAAAACTTGTGAGGCCTTGTAAAGCTTATCTCCAAATTGGTTTACTTTTAATGATGCTGGCATAAAGTTCTTAACAACACCAAATAACTGGTCCCATTGTTGGGGCGGTAGAGTTTCAATTGATTTTGCTCCAAGACTTTTTAACCACTGTGGTTGCAGACCCACCTTGTCCCAAATTTTGGTTGCCATAAAATAACGATTGTATCCACCAAAAAGCTCATCACCACCATCACCAGATAAACTCACCGTGACTTCTCTTCTTGCTAGTTGAGATACTAAGTAAGTAGGAATCTGCGAAGAATCGGCAAAGGGTTCGTCGTATATTTGCGCAAGCTTTGGTACGACTTGCCAAGCTTCATTGGGAGTTACATATAACTCTGTATGCTCAGTCCCTAAATGTTCGGCAACAGCCTTAGCGTGAGGGGCTTCATTGTACTCTGTATCTGTAAAACCAATAGAAAATGTTTTTACTTTTTGTGAAGATAATTTTTGCATCACAGATACTACTAAGGAAGAGTCCACTCCCCCAGATAAAAAAGCACCTAAAGGCACATCAGACACCATAATTTCTGACACAACTTCTTCTAGAACTTGATTCAGTTGATCTACTGCCATTTCCGGAGAACTAAACTCTTTTCTTTGTTCGGGAATGTGATCTTTTAACTGCCAATACACTTTTGGAGACAGTGACGTTGCACCTACAAATGGAGAAAACTCCGCCAAGTTTTTGATTTTTCCTTCCTGAACATTCAAATCAAAAGTTATATAAGTTCCTGGTGTTAGCTTATAAGTATTTTTATAAATGGAATAAGGTGCCGGAATATAATTATGGCGCATAAAAAGACCAAGGCTTTCTACATCGATTTCATCATGCCAAGACTCATTGGCTTTAAGGGCTTTTAACTCCGAAGCAAAATATAAGGTATGATTAACTAAACTATAATAAAGTGGTTTTTCTCCACAGCGATCTCTTGCCAGAGTCAGCTGATAATTTTCCTTATCCAATACTGCAATGGCAAACATTCCATTGGCTTCCTTAAGTGTTTTTTCAATACCTATTTGTTCTATGCAATTTACAAGAATTTCAGTGTCAGAATGACCTTTAAATGAAAAATCTTTGTTTATTAAACTTTTTAAATGTGCCCAATTGTATATTTCCCCATTAAAAACAAGAACAAATCTTCCCCCATGGGAAAGCATGGGCTGGTGTCCAGCTGGTGACAAATCTAAAATAGATAAACGAGTGTGGGCCAACCCAAGCCCACTGTGTTCATCATAATACTGCCCTTGAGAATCTGGTCCACGGTGATGTAAGCTTTGACCCATGTTTTTTAGTAGAGCCAAGGCTTGTTCTTTATTTTGTTTTTCTACAAATCCGGCTATGCCACACACAAGCTGCTTATCCTAACTAATTGCGTTTTGGCGTATTTTATAATCATCAATATACCATTTTATAGATTTTCTTAGTCCAGCTTCCACATCTTCGGTGGGTTCATAGCCAACTAATTGGTTGGCTTTACTAATATCTGCCAAAGAATGTTTAATGTCTCCCGATCGAAAATCTTGATAAATGGGATCTTGAATTTTTAATTCTTTATTCGCCTCACCTAACATTTCTTTGAGCATAAAAAACAATTGGTTCAATGTGGTCTGCCTTCTAAATGCAACATTATACTCTTGGTTTACTGCATTTTCATTTGTTGTTGTGGCACATCTTAAATTCATTTGTACAACATTATTGATAAAACAGAAATCTCGGCTTGTTTCGCCATCACCATAAATAGTAATGGGTTTTTGCTCTAACATTAAACCCAACCATTTGGGAATCACCGCTGCATAAGGCCCATCGGGTTGCTGATGAGGGCCAAAAACATTAAAATACCTGAGTCCAATAGTTTCGATTCCATAAGATTTAGTAAAAACTTGAGCATAGATTTCGTTCATCAATTTAGTCGCAGCATAGGGAGACAATGGATTACCAATATTTTTTTCTACTTTGGGCAAAGCTGGGTTGTCTCCGTAAATAGAACTAGAAGAGGCATAAACAAATCTTTTTACTCTGGCCTCTTTGGCTGCCCATATCATGTTTATAAAACCAGTTACATTCGAATTATGACTAGAAATAGGATCTTCAATAGAGCGTGGAACCGAACCCAAGGCGGCTTGATGAAGAATATAATCCATTCCTTGAACCGATTTTTGACAGTCATTTACATTGCGAATATCGCCTTCGATAAAATTAAAACTCGCCTGTGAGTATTTATTTTTATAACTGTGCAAATATTCGATATTGCCTTTAAGACCGGTAGAAAAATTATCTAATCCCACCACATTTTGATTAAGCTCTAAAAGTTTTTTAACTAAATTTGTACCAATAAATCCAGCACAACCTGTAACTAACCAAGTTTTTTTAATTTTAGATAAATCCGCATAAAAATTTTCTGAACTCATTCCTTACATCCTAAGTAGTTTTGCATTCCATTTTTCTACATTTTGTTTAGGCCAAATGCCTTTCACATCAAAAACGACTCCTTTGTTTTTTAAAAAGGTGGGAATGTTGCCCGAACCCAATTCTATAAATTTTTTATGAGCGACGGCTACGACTACAGCATCAGAAGTGGATAGCTTTTCTAGCTCCGTAAGTTTTAAACCATATTCCTCGTGGGCCTCATCTGTTGAGGCCTCGGGGTCGCAAATCTGAACCTTAACACCATAATCTTCGAGGGCGGAAATAATATCCACAACCCTGGTGTTTCTTAAATCCGGGCAATTCTCTTTAAAGGTCAAACCTAAAATGGTGACTGTGCTACCCAAAATAGATGCGCCATTTTTTATCATAGCCTTAATGGTTCTCTCTGCAACTCTTTGCCCCATGGAATCATTAATTCTTCTACCTGCTAAAATCACCTCTGGCATATAACCTAATTTTTCTGCTTTATAAGTTAAATAGTAGGGGTCCACACCGATACAGTGACCACCCACTAAGCCAGGGGTAAAAGGTAAAAAATTCCATTTTGTACTGGCTGCCTTAATTACACTTAAGGTGTCTATGTCCATGCGTTCAAATATTACACTCAATTCGTTCATTAAAGAAATATTCAAATCTCTTTGAGTATTTTCAATTACCTTAGCGGCTTCTGCGACTTTAATAGACTCTGCTGGGTAAACTCCCGCTTCGACCACACTGCCATAAACAAAACTCACTTTATTTAAACTGTCTTCATCCTGAGCCGAAACGACTTTAGTTATTTTTGTAAAAGTGTGTTCTTTATCTCCGGGGTTAATGCGCTCGGGGCTATAGCCCACTTTAAAATCCACACCCGCTTTTAAATTTGAGAATTTTTCTAATATGGGAACGCAATCTTCTTCAGTGGCCCCCGGATAAACCGTAGACTCATAAACTACAATATCACCCTTTTTTAAAGCTTTACCCACTGTTTCAGAAGCCTTTAATAATAAAGTTAAGTCAGGTTGTTTAACATCATTGACTGGGGTGGGAACGGCAACAATATGAAAATTGGCCTTTTTCAAAACCTCAATGGAAGACGAAAATTCGATGTTAGCAGCGGATAGGTCTTCTTCATTGACTTCCTTGGTGTAGTCTTTGCCCGACTTTAATTCTTGAATTCGCTTTTGATTAATATCAAAGCCAATGGTTGGAAATTTTTTAGCCATAGCCACGGCCACGGGTAAACCCACATAACCTAATCCAATTACTGAAACTGTTGGTGAATAAGTCAAATTTCAACTCCTTGTCATGAGTATTAAAAATGCCCTAATAAAGTGGAAAAATGTAGTGATTATTCGGTCAAATTCTCTCTGATGGCATGCTGCAAAAGACTTTATCAAAAAATGGTGTTTTTATGGGGCGAGTCAAGTTTCTAATATAAAGAGTTATAAAATTAAAAACTAAAGCATTTCCCTAAACAACTGCTTGCTCTTTTCCACTCCCGGTTGACCATAGATTTCTATATCCAAAGCCTTCCCAATTGTTCCAATAGTAAGTGCAATCACCATGTGGAAAGCAAAAATAACAGCTTCAGAAGTATCTTGTAGTGTAATCATAGCCCGAGGATGCTCATCCAAACTGTCATAAGTGGCCAAACAATACTTCTTCATAAGATCATCCAACTGGTAGCTCTCTAAATAATTGGCCCCACTACCTAACCAATTTTTATTATAGGTTCTAGAAAGTTCTGGCGTAGATTTTATTTGTACAAAAACCTGTGATTTATCGGGATAACCCTCTTCCATTTGTTGCAACAATGAATGTTGATCGTTGGTTCCTAGACAACAAAATGGGGTCGATATTCGATTTTCCATTTTATTATGTTTTCCTAGGGATTCTGCCCACAATTGTTCAAGCCAAAAGCCGAGTTCTTTTAATCTTTCTGAATAAAGCCAAAAATTTGAGATCCATCGTTCTTGTTTAAAGCTATCTATATAAAATTGGCTTAACTCTTCCACTACACTTAAATTTTGCTCTAACCACTGCGTGCCCATTTTGATATTTTCAAAGTTGTTTATTTTATTTGCCAAGGGCATCATTCCCGTGTGACTAAAAAGTGAAAATCGTCCTTCAATATCGCTAGCCGCAGGAGAGACAGATAAACCATGTTTAGCCGCCCATTGTCCTAAAATGGAGTCCATTTTCTCTGTAACTACAAAAATGTTTTCTTTATTTTGTAGTAACTGCCCTTCTGTTTTATTTAAAATAGTGTTGAGAGTAAATAAAGTCTCGGTTGTAGACCCACTTTTAGATACTACAAACCAAGCTGTTTTTTTAATGCTTTTAATTTTTGATAATTGTCTGGAAATAAAGGACTCATCGATTCGATCAAAAAAGACAACATCTGTATCCACAGCTCCAGGATCTATATACTGTAGAAAGCTTTTAGCACCTTGTGAACTACCACCAATTCCTAACACAGCCACTTGATCATAAGTTTTTAATCTTGTCTTAAAATCATTAAGTTCGGCCCATTTGAACTCACTATTTAACACTTTAAGAAATCCATATTTCTTGTCTTCTAGCAGCGTTTTTAAGGCTTTTTTAATTTTTATATCCACATTAGGTTTATTGGCTATGTCTAGTTTTATCATGGGGCGATAACTACTGTTTTTTAACTCCCCTGTCCAGTGATTTCTTGACAGCTTATCTATATCAATTAAGACTTGTTTTAAATAACACTAAAATAGTTGAGGCTTTTTTCATGGGCTTAATATTTAAACAAATTTTTCAATTTATTAAACTTCTCAACTCAGATACTGCAACCAATCAAATTGCTGCTGGAATTGCCATGGGTTTTGTGTTGGGAATGACACCCGCTTTTTCTTTGCAAACATTAGTGGTTTTTATATGCATATTTTTGTTTCGCATTCAAATGGGGGCCGCCTTTTTGTCCGCCTTCTTTTTTAAATTTGCTGCTTATTTGCTAGATCCACTTTTTGACCAGGTGGGTGCCATAGTTTTGAGTCAAGAAGGTTTAAAGCCTATATTTACAACATTGTACAATATGCCCATCATTCCCTTTACAAGATTTAACAACACAATAGTAATGGGGTCTGGGGTTGTTACTCTAGCTTCATTTCCAGTGGTCTTTATTTTAGCCCGAATTCTTGTAAGTAAATATCGACAAAAAGTGGTTGAAAAATTTAAAGAAAGCAAACTATGGAAGGCGGTAAAAGCGACTTCCCTTTACAAATGGTATTACAAATATGACGAACTCTACGGATAAAACAAACACAAAAATCAAAACTAAAAAAGCCAAAGGTCCCATTCGATTTGAAGCGATTATTCCACTATGTATTTTTGTTACACTCATTTATGTGTATTTTAATTTGTTTTTCGACAGCCACTTAAGAAAAGGCCTTGAACTAGCTGGTACCTATGTGCATGGAGCAGAGGTAAATATAGCTGATATAGATTCTAGTTTTTGGAAGGCTTACTTTCAGATGTCGGGTATCGAAGTTACCAACAAAGAAAAGCCTGAACTCAATTTAATACAAATTGCAAAAATACGATTTGAACTCTCTTGGGACGCTTTATTGCGCGCAAAATTTGTTGTAAATGATGCCACAATAGAAAACATTATGGCCAATTCACCACGCAAAAAACCGGGTAAGATTCTGCCTAAAGACACTTCCGAAAATAAAGCTCTTAAAGAAGTTGAACAGAATGCATTGGCTCAGGGAAAAGAACAATTTAAGGAAAATGTTTTAGGAGACGTTGTTTCTGTCATTGGTGGTGTTGATCCCAGTAAGCAGTTAGAACAAATTCAAGAGAATTTAAAATCTGAGGCAAAAATTAAAGAATTAGAAAAAGCCATAGCTGAAAAAAAGAAAATATGGGAAGAGCGAATTAATGGATTGCCACAAAAGCCCCAAATTGATGCCCTTATCAATCGATCAAAAACTTTAAAGTTTAATACTAAAGATCCACTACAATTTTCCAAAGACCTCAAAGAGCTAGATAGCATTGTTAAAGAGGGCGATAAGATTGTAAAAGAGTTCGATGCCGCCAGTAAATCCCTCAAAAGTGATGTTGATAACTTTAATAGTGAGTTTAAGAGTCTAGATGACATGGTTAAAGAAGATATTAAAGATCTGCAAACACGCCTTAAAATCCCAAGTATTGATGTCTCAGATTTTTCGAAAAGTTTATTTGGTAAAATGTTTAATGAAAAACTAGGTAAATACAAAAAATATATGGCCCTTGCTAGGCAGTACATGCCTGACAAAAAAGCCACAAAACAAAAAGAGGCCTCAAAAAGTAAGCCGCTCGTAGCTAGAAAAAGAAGTGTCGGCCGAAACATCAGTTTTCCTCGAAAAAAGGCCTATCCATTATTTTGGTTACAGCATGGAAAAATTTCTTCCAAAGAAGATGCTTCTGAATACAGCGGCAATATATCTGGTGAAATTAAAAATGCGACCACACAACCTATGTTATTGGGCTTGCCGATGACCATTGATGTTAGTGGCAGTTTTCCTAAGCAAGGCATCTTAGGTTTACGTGCCAACATTACTGTGGATCACACCACAGAAACTCCATTTGAAAAAATGCAAGTTGAAATTGCCGAATATCCACTGAGCCCTCAAAAGCTTTCAGATTCCAGTGATGTAAAACTACATATTAAAGGTGCCAGTGGTGAGCTTAAAATGAGTGGACTCTCTAAAAATGAAAGCATTCAATTTAAAGTAAATAATAAATTTAGCAAAGTAATTTACGATATTGATGCTAAATCCAGTTTAGTCAAAGATGTGTTAGTTAATGTCACTTCTGATTTACCTTCTATATTAGTCAATGCAGAAGCTACAGGTGCATGGACAGAACTCAAATGGAAAATAAACTCCAATTTGGGCGATGAGCTCAGTAAAGGTTTTAAAAAAGAAATTCAAGCTAAGATTGATGAAGCCAAAAAGAAACTTAATGATTTTGTAAATAATAGAATAAAGGTTGAAAAAGACAAACTGAATGCTCAATTTAATGAAGTCAAAAGCGGAATCGACCAACAGATAAATGGCAAAAAGAAAGATTTAGACAAGGCCAAGCAACAAGCTAATAATGAACTCAATAATAAAAAGAAGAATTCCAATAAGGGCATAAATCAAGAGGTTAAAAAGGCGGAGAAAAAACTAAAAGGCTTATTGGGCCTTTAACACAGTTATAATTAATTTATCACAGATATTTTATAATAATGGAGTTCGCCGACTCTTTTGACAATTTCCGTGCTTCTTCTGTAGACGCTGCTTTTGCTAATGCCACTCCCATTCGACGGTACTTTCGAGTGCTTGGCTTTCCAAAAATTCTTATCTCTGTGCCAGGTCTTTCTAAAGCCTCTTCCAAACCCGAGTAATTTGGGCACTCAGTGCTATCCCTATCGGCTAATATCACAGAGGAGGCAGAGGGGCCGTAGTACTCAATTTCTGGAATCGGCAAACCAAGTATGGCTCTCATGTGCAATTCAAATTCAGATAAATTTTGAGAAATTATTGTCACCATACCCGTATCGTGGGGGCGAGGCGATAGTTCTGAGAAATAAACCTCTGACCCTTTTACAAAAAACTCTACACCAAAGATACCCGACCCGCCTAAACGGTCTGTTATTTTCTTTGCCATTTCTTTTGCCTTTTCCAATTGAGAAGAACTCATCTCTGCAGGCAACCAAGATTCTTGGTAATCTCCCCTCTCCTGTCTATGGCCAATGGGTTTAACAAAAATAGTTGGTCCTTTTTTTTGTTTGACTGTAAGGAGTGTGATTTCGAAATCAAAATCAATAAACTCTTCAACTATAACTTTAATCTTATCACCACGCCCACTGGAGCAGGCGATATCCCAAGAATTTTCCAACTCTTCAAATGATTTAGCTATAGATTGTCCCTTTCCAGACGAAGACATTACCGGCTTAATTACACATGGGAAACCGATTTCCTTAGTTGTATTTTGCAATTCATTTAAGCTCTCTGCATAAGCATAATTTGCAGTTTTTAAGCCCAATTCTTCTTTAGCCACTTGTCTTATTGCATCTCGATTCATTGTTAAATGGGCAGCTTCGGCAGTAGGAACAACAAATATTCCTTGGTCTTCAAACTCTTTTAACTTTTCTGTGCGAATGGCTTCAATTTCGGGAACGATAATATCGGGTTTGTGTTTTTTTATGATTCGCTCTAAATCATCGCCATTTAACATGGAAATCACCTCAAACTCATCGGCCACCTGCATGGCTGGAGCTCTTGCATAGCTATCTACAGCAATCACATATTGCCCATAGCGTTTAGCTGCAATTGTCACTTCTTTACCCAACTCTCCAGAACCCAAAATTAGTATTTTTTTAATAAAACTCATTAGCTTCTCACATTTGTTTGTTCTTTTGGATACTAACTAGAATCCTTGAAACTGACAATGCCTACTGCTTAGAGAGAAAATAGGTATTTTGAACCTATAAGACTCAATGCATCTATGAGAATTTCTAATTCTATTTAAAAGGGGGTGATTTTTTGTAGCAAATAAGTTAAAAAAAACTAATTTTTTAGAGGGGAAATTTATGATTCGCTATATAATTTTAAGTGTGCTTTCAGTAATTTTAATTACTGCATGTCAATCTACTAAAACAACAACACAATCCACCGGAGAGGGATCACACGAACATAGCTACAGTCGTGTAGAAGCCATTCCCGTGGATCCTCATGGTTTTTTAAAAGATTTTAAGCCCTTTACGATTGCTGGAAAACGCACCGGTGAAGGTTATTTTAGTGCCGATGGCACTCACTTTGTTTTTCAAAGTGAACGCGAAGCCAATAACCCTTTCTACCAGATATACCTCACTAATTTAGTGTCAGGGCAAACTCAACGAGTTTCTACTGGTTATGGTAAAACGACCTGCGCCTGGGTTCATCCAAGTAATAAAAAAGTTATTTTTGCTTCCACTCATGGCGACCCTCAAACCCGTAAAATTATGAAAGAAGAAATCGACTTTAGAAACTCTGGTAAAAAACGCCGTTACAGTTGGGACTACGATGAGCAATATGACATCTATTCAGCTTCTGCTGATGGTAAAAACATTAAGAATCTAACTCACGTTCGTGGATACGATGCGGAAGGTGCCTACTCACCTAATGGTGATTGGATTGTCTTTTCGTCTAATCGACATGCTTATAGCGATAAGTTAAGTGAGGAAGACAAGAAAAAACTTCAGGAAGACCCTAGCTTATTTTTAGATATTTACTTAATGAAAAGTGATGGCTCACAAGTCCGCAGATTAACTGAAACTTTGGGCTATGATGGCGGCCCATTTTTTAGTCCAGACGGGAAAAAAATAGTATGGCGAAACTTTGAAACTAATGGTCAAGTCGCAGAAATATATACTATGAACTTAGATGGTACAGATAAAAAACAAATCACTCGTTTAAAATCAATGTCATGGGCTCCTTATTTTCACCCTTCTGGGGATTACATTGTATTTACAACTAACCGCCATGGATATAAAAATTTTGAACTTTACATTGTGGATGCTGCTGGAGAAAAAGAACCTGTTCGTATTAGTTACTTAGAAGATTTTGATGGACTTCCTGTATTTACACCCGATGGCAACCATCTCACTTGGACTCGACGGGCTCAAGGCATCTCACAAATATTTATTTCTGATTGGGATGACAACAAAGCTAGAAAACTTTTATCGCTCCCCCCATCTCCTATAAAAACTTATGAGCTTTCATATAAAATTCAAAAAAAGGATATGGAAAGAACAGTCAATTACTTAGCTTCACCGGGCCTTAAAGGTCGCAAAGCTGGTTCACCAGAAGAATTACTTTATACAAAAAATTTGGAAGACTTATTTAAAAGTTATGGCTTGAACCCAGGTTTTAATAATTCCTATATTCACGAATTTGAATTTTCTGCAGGAGCAGAATTAGGTAAAAATAATCGCATGGTCTCCACAAGCGAAGATGTTAAATTTGATTTAGAAAAAAACTGGATACCACTAGCCTTTTCTAAATCAGGAACCTTTCCACATGCACCAGTTATTTTTGCAGGTTATGGTCTCGTGACTCCAGAGACAGAGGGTTTCCCAGCCTATGATTCTTATCAGGACGCCAATGTCGCTGGTAAATGGGTAATGGTGTTTAGATATGTGCCTGAAGATATCGATCAAAAGCTACGTTCTCACTACAATCGATATTCAAAGCTTCAACACAAAGTTATGATGGCTCGAGAACGAGGAGCATTAGGAATAATTTTTGTAAGTGGTCCCAGCTCCAAAGTTAAAAATGACTTGATAAAATTTAACTCTCAAGAAAATACTGGGGAGCTTTCTTTACCCGCTCTTTCTATTTCTGATGATATTGCAAAAACCTGGTTTAAAAATCAAAAAAAGGACTTAAAAGATATCCAGAGACAATTGGATAAGGGTCAAACCATTGCTGCTTTTGACTTAAATGATGTTAAGATCAGTGCCAGTGTAAACATCAAACATAAAAAAGCTATTGGTAGAAATGTTTTGGCCCTACTCAATGTACCAGGAGCTAAAAGTACACTTGTCATTGGCGCACATGGTGATCATTTAGGTCAAGGCCAGATAAGTTCTTCTTTAATGAGATCTACGGATACTTCTGATATTCACTATGGTGCTGACGACAATGCCAGTGGAGTCGCTGCTACAATTGAACTTGCTCATTATTTTTCATACTTGTCTAAGAATGGTCAGTTGAAGTTAAAACAAAATCTTATGTTTGCAATATGGTCAGCAGAAGAAATTGGAGTGCTCGGTTCTGAGGCCTTTCTAGATGACTACAAAGCAAAATATAAAAAAGTGTATCCCAATCTTTCAGCTTATTTAAATATGGATATGATTGGTCGTTACAATGCGGCTCTATATATTCAAGGGATTTCTTCCAGTTCGGATTGGTTAGAAGTACTAGAGCCCATGGTACAAAAAGTGAACTTCAATGTGGCCCTATCTGATGACCCTTATGTTCCTACCGATGGTATGCCCTTTTATATGTATGGCATTCCTTCATTAACCTTCTTCACTGGAGCTCATGAAGATTATCACACTCCAAGAGATACTCCTGATAAGTTAAACTATGAAAAAGCCATGGAAATTACTGAATTGATTGGAAATGTAATTACTAGTGTGGCATCTAATGCAAAACCACTTACTTATACTAAAGTAGAGCGAACAAAAATGGGTGATACAGGAGGACGTGGTTTTAGAATTTACTTAGGTACAATTCCCGATTATGCCTCTGGAAAAATTAAAGGTGTCGCTCTTTCGGGTGTTATTAAGGGTGGACCGGCTGAACTTGCTGGATTAAAAAAAGGCGATGTTATAATTGAATTAAGTGGTAAAAAAATTGAAAACATTCATGATTATGTTTACTCTTTGGAAACATTAAAACCAGATTCAAAAACAAAGATCACTGTCTTGCGTGAGGGCGATAAACAAGAATTAGATATCACGCCCAAGTCTAAAGAGTAAAATCCAGTCTGCTAATCCAGCCGTAGGCTCCATCAGAGCCTGGCTGGTGAAGGCTGGGATGGAAATACCAAAGCCCATTTATAAAATTTAAGTGGCTATTAATTTTCCAATAATGAAGAGCATCCAATTCCCAACCAATAAACAAATTTTCACCACTACCTTTGAGTTGTCTCACAAAGCCCTTATCACTCACCTCATAACTATAAAAATACTCGATTTTTAATGATTGGGTATCCCGTATAGGTGTATCTAAGCCCAGCCGCCATTGACTCAAGTTAGATCGAAAACTTGTTATGTTTGCAGCCCCCAACTTATAGTAATCCTCTAAAACAGAAATAAAATTTTTAGTTGCCAACAAGTAGCGCATAAAAATTCTTGAAGAACTTAGCCACTGAGTTTGTCTACCTAAAGTTATATCCAACATAGAACCGGCCGCGCTCCCTTTGTCACCATTTGCATTGTGATGAACTAAATGCTTTTGATAAATTCCGGATAATTGATAATCCCATTTAGAAATTTTATTATTTGAATAAAATCCATAGTTCACTATTTCATGACCATAGACATATGGGCTCTTGCCAGCTTCCCATTCACCAAAATCATTGTGTAACACAAAAATATTTCCCATATTACTTGGAGCGGAAATCTTTGCACCAAGAGTTTTTATATGTGAGTGTCCGTTAAGAATAAATTTATCTTCAACTCCAGGCCCCCCAAGTAGCTCTAGTTCCCAATCATTAAATTCTTTATTAATACGCAAAGCCAGATGTGATGTTGGCTCTAAGGTCCACAAACGTCTTGAAAGCAATACTCCATCATTCCACTCGACATCTTGGTAGCCCAATTTAAAATCCCAGCCACCTCTTTCCAACTCTGCAAAAGCTTCAGCTAAAGTAAAGGCAGCCGCTGATTTTCCAATTTTCTCTGGTACAGAATCTATTTTTATACTCATCTCAGTATTTGTTGTAACCACTGCTGGTCTAAAGAATAACCGATCTTTTACACCATATTGCAAGAAGGGTGTTATATAGGAGCGAAAGCATTTGTAATTATTGTCTCCCGAAGCTTTAGAAAAATCTTTATCTATAGAGTCACAGTAATATAGGCTTCCACTGAGCCCAGTAAAAAAGGGTCCTAATTCGTGTTTTCTGTAATTTAATTGATAGCTTGAAGAAAACAACAGAGGTTCACTATCGAAATCAGTTTCTGCTATCCAACGTTGAACTAAAAAAGGGGAGTTATCAGATAATTTTATATTTTCGCCCTTTGCAACCCTTAAACCTTTTCCTTCAGTGACACTAATTTTATCTCCCTCTTTTGTAGTGACTTGTACTTCACCCTCTAATGTACAAACAAAGTCACCCTCTTCCTCTGAAGACATAAAAAACTCAGTGCCTCTCACGCCGGCCACAACACTTTTAGTTTTAAATCGATATTTACGCCCTTCACCTTTTTGAATCACAGCCCTCATTTTTCCATAAAGTAAATTTAAAACTTGTGATTTAGATATTTGACTCTCTTGTATTGTAAATGTGGACCCTGGACCCAACCATAATTGATTTTCACCATCGACCAATTGGACCCGAGATCCCTTATCTGTTTTAACAATATCACCTGTTTTTAATTCCAATTTAGGACTTGTAGAAATTGATTGTCCATTTCTAATTAACTCAAGATTTCCTTGAATTCTTTGAAGTTTCCACTCCGCAAAGGTTTGGCTGGCCGTCAGTGCTACTATTAAAAAAGCAAATATTCTCACGGATTTTTATCCATAAGTAAATTTTCGAAAAACTCTTTGGCATAGGGGCTCGACCAATCATCCACACCTGCAACTTTCCTAACTAATTTGTTATTAATGCCTAAAATGTAAGATTCCGGTAAAACTTGTGTTCCAAATTTTTTTGCTACATTTTGTTCTTTATCCCACATTACTATTATGTTTTGATTATCAACTTTGAAAGCTTTTAAAAAATTCTTCATATCTTCTTCTGTATTATCAGCAGAAATAGCCATCATTACAATTCTTCCCTTAAAATGTTCCACCAATGCCATAAGAGCTGGAAATTCCTCAACACAAGGATCGCACCAAGAAGCCCAGAAATTTACTATTACAACTTTATCTTTATAGTTAGAAAGTCTAATCATATTTCCATTTAAATCTTTCAACTCAAAATCAGGAATTCCTTTTTCTTTTAACTCATTGAGTATTTTTGTGCTTTCAGGAGGTTTTTGCCCATTGTATAGAAAATCTCGATAAACAGACCATCCCGACCACATAATTCCTGATACTAATAAAACGGCAAATAATCCTTTTAAATGATTCATATTATTTCATACTCTCTTTCTAAGTTATCAGGAAAATCAGCAAACAAACGCCAACCACTTCTTTTAAAAAAATATTTATTTATACCATAGCGAGACATCGTTTTTATCATCTTACCACTATAGCGTATTATTTTTGATGTTTCAGTATTTGAAAAGGCCCAGTTTTTTAAAGTAATTTCTTCGATTTTAAGATCTTTATTTTCACTTAGCAAAACATTGAGTTGTAAATTAAATTCTCGGCCATCTGATAAAGTTTTAAATGGAATTTGATTTAATATATCCACTTTAAGTAATAGAAATCGTGAGCCAATGTCTGAAAATTTAAAATCAGACAACAAATGTTTAAGGGGTTCAGCAATTTTATTACTTAGGGATTTTACTATTTTAGTTTGAAAATCAAGTTGAGATTTAAAAATTCTTTTTCCAATAAGTATATCTGAATCTGGATGTTGAACTAAATGTGTAAAAAATTGTTTCGCAATTTCTTTAGGGCTTCCCTTGTAATTACTGGGTAAAATCAAGCAATGGCTATAATTGTTTTCTATTAAATATGTAAATACTATTTTGTGACTTCCACCCAAACCATAGTTTTTCTTATTTTTAAAAATCAGCAGCTTATATTGAAGTAATGGCGACTTAGCTTTAGTAGCTTCCAGAACTTTGAGTGTGGAATCATCACTCGCATTGTCCACACAAATAACTGAATAAACATCATTTAAAATTTCTTTATCAAAGCTTTGCAAAAAATGTCTTATTCTCCTTGCTGAGTTATAACATGGAATGAATATGGCAATCTTTTTCATGTAGCTTCCAAAACTTGCAAAATATAATCTCGATAAGAGCAATTTGGGTATTTTTTTACTTGTGAAGTTATTTGATCTAAAGTCATAAAACCACGTCTGTAAGAAATTTCTTCTAAACAAGCTATTTTAAAACCCTGCCTTTCTTCTACAGTCTTAACAAAGGAGGCGCAACTTAACATGCCATCTGGCGTTCCCGTATCTAGCCAAGCCGTCCCTCTTCCCAAATATTCTACTTTTAAATTTTGTTTTTTTAAATAAATATCAATGAGCTCTGTTATTTCAAGTTCACCCCGTGTAGATGGCTGGAGTTCATTAACATACTTTGTAACATCTTTATCAAAAATATAAAGACCAGTTACCGCCCAGTTAGAAGGTGGATGAGCTGGCTTTTCTACAATCCCTCTTGGCGGCAAGTTGGGATCTTTAATATCTAGCACGCCAAAACGCTTAGGTTCTTTAACTTGCATAGCAAAAACAGTGGCCCCTTTATTATTTTCGATCGCTTTCCGAATTCTTTTAGGTAATTCATAACCGTAAAAAAAGTTGTCACCTAAAATCATCATCGAGGACTCTCCCTCAATATAATTTTTTACAACATTATAAGCGTCGGCAATGCCTCTCGGTTCACTTTGCACAAAGTAATTAATTTTAATTCCATATTGGCTGCCATCTCCCAATAAATCTATAAAGGCTTGTTTTTCGTGAGGGTTAACTATGAGTGCTATTTCACGTACATCTGCAAGCATGAGAATTGATAAGGGATAAAATATGGCGGGTTTATCATAAACACCTAATAATTGTTTTGAAACTGATTTCGTTAGTGGGAACATTCTAGTTCCGCTTCCCCCTGCTAAGACTATACCTTTCATATTCAACCTATCGCTTGTTTAGTTTTATCAATGCAGTTTTCGTCCACTCTGGATGATCCTTGTACCAATTTATTGTTTTGTTTAAGCCAGTTTGTAAATTGTTTTGAATTTTCCAGTTTAGCTCCATCTGAGTTTTCCTAGTTTCTAATGAATAGCGTAAATCATGTCCAAGTCGATCAGTGACAAATTCGATAAGCTCTTCTGGTTTTTTCATATTACTTAAAATATGTTTCGCTAACGAGAGATTATTCAACTCGATATTTGAAGCAAAATGGTAAACACCACCACTTATTCCTTCAATAGCCGCCTTCAAAATACCATTGCAGTTGTCATCAACATAGATCCAATCCCTTATATTGTTCCCACTTCCATAAACAGGAATTTTTTCATTTTCAAAAGCATTGGAGATTATTTTTGGGATAAATTTTTCTGGCAATTGTCTTGGACCATAATTATTTGAACTTCTGGTAATAACAACATCCAAGCCATAGGTTTTAAAATAACTCATCACTAGATGGTCAGCACCCGCTTTTGACGCCGAATAAGGAGAAGATGGTATTATCGGCGAGGACTCATTTGCTGAGCTGTCTGTTAATGATAAGCTTCCGTAAACTTCGTCAGTGGATATCTGAACATATCTTATTGGTTTATCTGATTTTCTGACTACTTCTAATAGCTGGAACGTGCCAAACACGTTGGTTCGTACAAATTCTTCAGGTGAATCTATAGAGTTGTCTACATGACTTTCCGCTGCAAAATTAATTACTATATCTGAATCAAGGATCTCATCTTTATATGAGCTGGCATTACAAATATCTCCTCGTATTAAACTGGTTCGAGAATCCTTGATTGCTTCTTCTAAATTTAACTCCAAACCTGCATAGGTAAATTTATCTAAGATACAAAGCTTTTCTAAATTTCTTTGTTTTAATAGAAGGTCACAAAAATTAGAGCCAATAAATCCAGCTCCCCCTGTAACAAATATTTTCATATGATAAGTTTATCCTGCTAGGATAAAAAAAGGCACCCGCATAAATCAATGCTATGCAGAGCATAAATTAGTCATTAAAATCTCAAAAACGCCAATAAAGTCATCTCTAGATTGTCATTTTTAAATTTAGCTAATTCTTGTCGGTTCTCACTGTTAATAATATTTTCTGAGACTTGAAATATAAAGTTCGCCTTGGGAGATAGCTCAAAAGACACTTGAGGACCCATTTTATATTCATGCTTTCCAGGCTTATTTCTACCATTGTTTATGTTGGATTTGTTATAATAGGTGTCTTCCCAACCCGCTAACCAACCAAAACTAAGTTCAGGCATTAATCTAAACCATATGTTCAACCAGTGGTCGTATTCCAGTTTTTTAGTCCTTGAAACTGTACTCACCTCGAAACCATTTTCGTCTATAAAGTTGTTCTCATAGGCGGTTTGTGATTGATAATAATAACTGAGTTTAGATACATATTCCAATACCCATTCAGATGTAATGTATTTAGAAAAAATAAAATCATTTCTAAATCTAGATATTAATTTTATGTCTTGTGAAGATTCACTGGTTGGAGCATAGATTCGTGCCTCCCAATAAACACCGATATCCAAAGGCAACAAAATTAAATTGTAATCTACAAAGCTTACAAAAACATCTTGCATAATAAGTTCTTGATTCTGCACAGAATTACCATTGAATTCATCAAAGCCATAACTATTATAAGAAAAGGGTAACCTAAAGGCTATTTTATTATCAGAACCTAATTTATAAGAAGCTGTTAAAAAATTATAGGAGCTTAACCTTGCTCCCCCTTCTTCCATCGACTTAAGTTCTTGATTAAATAAACCAAAATAACTATAGCTCCAAGGATTAAAACCTGTACCTATTTTTTCCTGTACACTCACCTGTGCATAACTTTGTGAATTTATAAAAATACTTATAAACACAAAAGCCGCAGCTATTTTTATTTTATAGACCAAACTATTAAGTGGGATAAAAAAACTTATTTGAAAGGATTCCCTCTGTGAGTTCATTATTTGACACCTAAATAATCAAAGTAAATTAAGCTAACTATTTTATTTGTATCATTTTTTAATTCTTTCTCGATGCGTTCAAGACTAAAATTAAAATTGGCCAAGGTAAGCTCATCTAAAATTACTTTCTGTTGTTTTTTTAATGACTCTAAACTTAATAATTTTAACTCTGTTATTTTCACAATACCTAGTTGGCCAGACAAACCTTTAGAATTTATTGGAATTTCTTGACCCACTTGATGACAATTTTTTAAACCACTTTTGATTATTGTTTTAATCTTGCCTTGAATTAACAAAGTGTATTCACTTTCATTTACTCTCATTTCTTTCCAGATCTGGCTTGCATCTATACAGCTAGGCAGAAACTTTCCTTCCTCTTTTTCGCTAAATATTTTACCTTCAATTAATTGAGACTCCAGAGTATCTTTAACTAGTTGTTTTGCTTTTATTTGCGCTTCCAATGAAGAAGATCCAGGAATATATTTAAACTGTATAATCTGAACGATACCCTGATCCTTGACCTGAGCACTCTTAGCTAAGCTCTCCACCCTTTGATCAAAATAGGTTGCACCTAAGGCCTTTGTTAACAATTCTTTATTTTTTCCTTTACCTATTGCATCTAAACTTACAAGAACAACTCCAGTAATTTCTGCCCAGCCCAAAGATCCACTGGCTTTTATTTTGTTATTTGAAACGAAAACACGGCTTCCTACTCTTAAACAATTTTTATAACCATTTTGCATAATTCCAAAAAGTTGATGCAAGACAAAAGCTTCATAATCATTTTCATGAAGTCTCAAATCTTGCCAATCATTTTCATCTTTAAAACATGTTGGAAGTCTATCACCAAGATTATTAAATTTTATCATCTCTCCAGAATGAAGCCTTTCCTTAAGATTTTTTATATGCGTATCTCTTGGACCACAAGAAACCAATTCAATTAGGCTAGTAACAAAAAGTAAGAATAACACTATATTTGTCTTCATAATCTTCCCACTTGACTTA
>JACKAN010000035.1 GCA_020635055.1 Pseudobdellovibrionaceae bacterium | reverse complement strand
TATAATTTCATTTTTTTTACACAAAGTGAAACTTTATTTATTCCTTTGCGTACATAACGACACAAACCTTTTCATAGGTGTAAATTTGCGATAAGCAAATTTCAATTGTTAGTTTTAGTTAGTTAGTTTAAAAGCGAGGTGGACTCTCAATCCACCTCGCTTTTAGTTTTTATGCCTTAAATTAGTCAAAATCTTTTTTCATGCCGTACTTTTGTTTCCAAACAATTTGAAAAATGACCTCAGCCATTATAGCACCATCTATATTAGCGGCAGATTTTGCCAACTTAAAAAATGATATTGAATTAATTCAAAACTCTGAAGCAGAGTGGGTACATGTAGATGTTATGGACGGAGTTTTTGTGCCGAATATCTCTTTTGGATTTCCTATTTTGAAAGCTGTTAAAAAAAATACTACAAAATTTATTGATGTTCATTTAATGATTGTAAAGCCTGAAAGGTATATAGAACAATTTGTAAAAGACGGAGCCAATGGTATTTCTGTCCATTATGAAGGTAATTTGCACATACATAGTTTGCTTAGCCAAATAAGAAATGCAGGAGCTAAAGCCGGCTTAGTACTTAATCCTCATACGCCCGTGCATGTTATAAAAGATGTACTGCATTTAATAGACACTTTACTTATTATGTCTGTTAATCCGGGTTTTGGCGGTCAAAAATTTATACCGGAAACTATAGCCAGAGTTAAAGAAGCCGCACAAATAATAAAAGAAAAAGGAACAAGCACAATAATACAAGTAGATGGAGGCATTAATGCAGAAAATGCTACTTCGCTCTTTAATGCAGGAGCTACTTGTTTGGTGGCAGGTAGTGCCGTTTTTAAATCAAATAATCCATTAGAATATATTGCTCAATTAAAAGCCTGCAAGAAATAATAAGCTTTGCTTAATCTCGTTAATATTGCACATGTTTAAACAGTTCGTTTTATTTACTCTTTTTTTGTTGACGGCTCAAAGTGCATTGGCACAAACAGCTACGCTCAAAGGGCAGATATTAGATGAGTTTAACGAAAATGCACCTTATGTAAATGTAACAGCCAATAAACTAAAATTAGGAACCGTTACCAATGAAAACGGCTATTATGAACTACAACTGCCAGCCAATAAAGAAATAGAAATAAGTATTCAAGGGCTTAATTACTATAAACAGCAGTTTATAATAACACTTAGTCCCAACGAAATAAAAATATTAGATGCGAAGTTGGTAGTTAAAAAACAAGATGATATTGACGTTATATTTGAAAAACAAGAAGAGCGTAAAATAATAAGCACCGATAAAATAGATGTAAAAAAAGCGGAAACTTTGCCCAATATAAGTGGCGGAGTAGAAACTTACTTGCAAACATTTATGGGTGTTCAAAAAAACAATGAACTAAGCTCTGCATACTCGGTTCGTGGTGGAAATTTTGATGAAAATTTAGTTTATGTAAATGATTTTGAAATATACCGACCTTTTCTTATCCGTTCGGGGCAGCAAGAGGGACTAAGTTTTGTAAACCCCGATATGGTAGATAATCTTACTTTTTCATCGGGAGGTTTTCAAGCTAAATATGGCGATAAAATGGCTTCGGTATTAGATGTTACTTACAGAAAACCTAAGAAATTTGGCGGAAGTGTAATGGGAAGTCTGCTGGGAGCAAACATACATTTAGAAGGCACTAACAAAAAAACGAGGCAATTTACTTACACTTTAGGTTTTAGGTACAAAACCAATAAGTTGGTGCTAAGCGGACAAGACACCAAAGGACAGTATGTGCCGTCTTTTATAGATTTACAAGGGCTTTTTTCTTATGCCATAAATGAAAAACTGAGTATAGAATATTTGGTAAATTTTGCACGAAATAGATTTTTATTTACGCCTTCCACTCGTTCTACAGAATTTGGTTTAATTAATTTTCAAAGTAGGTTTACCGTTTATTATGAAGGACAAGAAGATGACAGATACCAATCTTTAATGAATGGCTTGAGCTTAAATCAAAAAATAGGAGATAACTTAACGCTTAAATACTTAGCGGGAGTTTATAATATGCAAGAAAATGAACATTTTGACATTATAGGCGATTATTATTTGCAAGAAATAGAAACCGATCCGGCAAAAGAAAACGTAGGGGAAGTAAAAAATGATTTAGGTTCCGGCACTTTTCACGATTGGGCAAGAAACCAGCTAAATACCACTGTTATACAAAGTGCTATAAAAGGCACTTATGAGAAAAAAAGACATGAGCTAAAATTTGGCTTAACCTACAAAAGAGAAATCATAGAAGATAAACTTAGCGAATGGGAACGCAGAGATTCTGCCGGCTACTCTATGCCTACCACCGATACTGCCGTTTTGTTGTTTAACGTGCTAAAACCTGAGCCATTTAATTTAAAAAGCAACCGATTTAGTGGCTACATACAAGACACTTGGAGAATAGACAAACAAGGCATTGTAACTTGGAATTATGGCGTGCGTTTTCAGTATTGGGATGTAAATAAAGAATGGGTAATTTCGCCACGAACGCAGTTTGCTTTTAAACCAAAAACCAAAGCAGATGTGGTATTTACCACCGCAGCCGGAATGTATGCTCAGCCACCTTTTTACAGAGAAATGAGAAACTTGCAAGGGCAAGTTAATACCAATTTAAAATCGCAGAAATCTGCACATTTTGTAGCAGGAATTGACTATGCTTTTAAAGCATGGAACAGACCCTTTAAGTTTACTACAGAGGGTTATTACAAATACATTTGGGATGCCGTACCTTATGAATTTGACAATGTATTAATCAGATATTTTGGTAAAAACAACTCAAAAGGCTACGTGGCAGGTGTAGATTTTAGACTACATGGCGAACTGGCAAAAGGTGCTGAAAGCTGGATTAGTATGTCTATAATGAAAGGAGAAGAAGACGTAAGAGATGATTATTATACAGCTTACGATATTAGAAAAACAAAAGTAGATGCTAATGGACAAACTACTGCCGAAACAAAAGATACACTTTCTGTTAGCAATGTTTTTCCCGGCTATATCCCCCGCCCTACCGACCAGCGTTTAAGCTTTGCTCTATTTTTTCAAGATTACATTCCTAAGTTTCCTTATTTAAAAGTTCACATGAATTTAATAGTGGCAACAGGCTTGCCTTTTGGCCCACCCGACAATAATAGATATAAAGATACTTACAGAATACCTCCGTATAGAAGATTTGACATAGGTTTTTCTGCTTTATTGTTTGATATAGAAAAGAAAGAAGCTAAAGGAAAAGTACCTAAGAGTTTCTTTAAGCATATAAATAAAATTTGGTTATCATTTGAAGTGTATAATATTTTAGGTATTGAAAACACCATTTCTTATATATGGATAGATGGCTTAGACCCACGCACGGGCTCATTTAGTAAATATGCCGTACCCAACTATTTAACAGACAGAAGATTTAACCTTAAATTTAAGGTTGATTTTTAGAACTCCAAGGGGTTTCAACCCCTTGAAAGAATAAAGGAAAAAAAGATAAAACTCCCCCTATAAATTGAGACAATTGAATTGAAACAAGGGGTTAAAACCCCTTGGATAAACTCGTTTAACG
>JACKAN010000034.1 GCA_020635055.1 Pseudobdellovibrionaceae bacterium | reverse complement strand
GCGTTGTGCATAATGCGAAAATCGAGCTGAAAATTGAACATTTGAACTAAAAAAGCCAACCGCACAAACAGCACATTTGGTTTTTTGCCGACACATAAGCCAACGCTAAAAAAACCAAAAGAGCTGTTTCTTTCCAACGCTCAAAAAGGATTGAGGAAATCCGTAAAGAAACAAATAGAAAATGAAATATTTTAGCTAAATTGAATTTTGATTAACACATAAACCAACGCCCAAAGACTATCTAAAAAAAGAGAATGAATGACGTAAATAAATATTTAGAATTACTTAGTGAATTTTCCGAAAGAAAGTTAAAAGAACACTTCAAAATAAAAAAGTTAGAATTTGACCCATTTGAAACAGTAAACTCTTATTTGATTTACCAAACTATTAGAGATTACAAGAACAATACACTTCTCTATATTCCAGATAAAGAAACCAAATCACAATTCTACATTCCTGCAATATTTACGCTTGCTCTTTACAACTTCATTGACAACTTTATTGACGATACGACTGTTTATGAAATTGGAGATGTATTACAAAAAAGCGGAAATAGATATCAAATAATACGTAAGTCTGAAACAAACTTTACTTTGAGAGGTAAAAATGCAGAAATCACTCTTAAGAAATCTCAAATAAAGAAGTACATAATTACCACCGCAAACTTAAAAAACAGACAAGTAAAACTCAAGTTCAACTCTTACAGAGATTTTTTTAAAGATGTTTTGAATTTAAATGAAAGTGAATTACCCTCAAAATTCAAATATAAATCTGTCATTGTTACCGATAAAAGCATCGTTTCCGAACTAAAAGCATATAAAATAAATGGCGAACAAATACATAAAGCTTTTCCCTTTCAATATATAACAAAATCCGGCAAACAGACGGATAATATACCTATTGACCCAATGCTTTTTGTAGTTAATGATTATGAAACAGTTCGCAATCATATTTTAACACAAAACGTCACAATACGAAATATAACTTTCATTGGAGAAAATAAATATAAAGAACATCATCTTGAAATTACAGAAGATATAAATAATGGTAAAATCGAGAATTGTCTGCTAATTGGAAGTACAGACCTTTCTAACAATTCGATTCCGAACTTGCGTAAATGGAAATGGACTTTAGCTGAATTAGATTACTTTAATTATTTTACAACTTATCCAATCAATAAAATAATAACAGAAAATAGCCAGTTTACACTTGCTTTAAATGATTTCAATAATTCAATCAAACAAATTGAAGAAGAATATGGCATTAACTTAAATGAGTTGTACAAATATGTACGAAATATATTGCCAATAATAATTCCATCATCTAACAGCAGACTACTCACGCAATTGGATAATGCATTACTCTACTTTGAAAAAGAAGGAGAAGACATTGTAGAAACAATATTGTCTGATATAGGAGAATATGATTATGATGACATTTGGAACGAAATATCAGATAAGTTTTTAGCACTAATTAATTCTAAAAAAACGGCTCATTACAAATTTCAAAAAATAAAAGAATTTCAAAAAATTGACTATTTAGTTGCACCAAAAGAATATTTAGAAATTTGGCAGGAAGAATTAGATTTCTATAAAGTGAAAAATGTTATTTCATTCAAAGAGTTTAATTCTTTAACTGTTAAAAACAAAACAATCGTCTTTTTAGGCTTCTTCGGTTACAATCATCTAAAGTCAATGATGTATAGTTCTAACAAGATAAATATTCTTTTATATCCACAAGAAGAAATCCATTTCAATAACTGTGAAAACAAATTAAATAAGGAAACATATCACGAACTAAAAAGTGCAGACAGAAAGGCTATATCTGGTATTTCATTTAAAGAAATAGAACTGATAGAAAATATTGATGAACTAATAAACCGACTTTTTAGTCAAGACGATGAAGCAAAAATAAATCCTGACTATTCAGAAAGCTTTGCTACAAACATTATTCGTGAATTAACTTTTGAGAACGAAACTGAGAAGTTAGAATTAGACGAAAACAAAACTGTATTACTTAAAATAAAGCACCAAGAACGCTTTGAAAAAGTTAAAAACCTCAAAACAGGCGATAGAATTAGAGTTTATGATAACTCTTCTAAAGAAGAACTATATCAAGTAGCGTTAGAATTTGATGTTAATGGAGAGTTTACCAAAATCGAAGAATTTTCTAAACTTTGGAAATCAGAACTGGAATCCTTTTATAAGCAGTATAATTCCTTAAACGAATTACACCTATTACTTGTAAAAAACGGACTTTCAATAAAAAATCCTCTTACCTTAAATAATTGGATAAAACCAGAAAGTGATGTAAAATTTCCACAAAAGAAAAAGGATTTATCGGTAATAAAGAAAACAATAAACTCTGAATTATTAAACCATAATTACAATGATATTTTTAAATACAGGATTGGTTACAATCGTATAATGAAATCATTAGGGAGAAAGTTCAGCTCTGAAATATCAGATTATATACAACATAAAAGAAAAGGTAAGTTGCTAAAACAGTTTACAGCAAAACAAATACAACAATTTGTTGACCAAAACGCAAAAGAAAGAATCATTAAAACAATAAAGGCAATTGATTATGAGCAGTAATCACGATACTATAGCACGAGATATTTTTCAAGAAAGAATCAAAAAAGGTCTGTTAGGTCCAGGCTCAGATATTTTTGTGGATGAAAATGATAAAAATGAAGAGATTATATCGGATTATCCTTTACAAAGGTATTATACAGGAGTGTTATTTCCTGAACAAATAAAAAAAGATACTGCTGAGAGTGAAGTCGCACAAGAAACAGAAAGGGATGATGAACTAATTGAAATTGAACCAGCGGAAGATAACATACCAACAGATAAAAATTATTCCACTTCTAAAAAAGGTGATAGTAAAGATGACGAATTAAAAATATCTCAAAACACATTTTTCCCTTCCAATATTGGTTTAACATTTTGCGTTAACAAAGGAGTTAAAGAACTTGATGTTGAATTTAGTTTTGGTCTATATTCTCAAGTAACAAGTGATGTAAAGATCAAAGTATCGAAAAGAGATTTTGATGAATTTAACAACCATCCTTCTTTTCCTTTTAAAAAGATTATAAGCTACGAAGATGGCTATATGATTTTAAGACCCGAATTAAGTGGAAAAAAACTAAGAGGAAATAGTCGAAGTCCAAGAACAGAGGATTATGCAAGATTAGATGATTTTAAAAAGTCTGATGGGTTTAAAGATAGTTCTCTTCCACCGATTTTCCACAATTTTGAAAAGCTAATTGGTAGAACTTGGAAACGAGAAAATATTGTTATAAATAAAAAAATATCTGTTTCAGATATTTCAAAGCCTTGCACAATTTTTGAACAAAATCTAAAAAAGAAAACAAGCGATTACCTAAGGGTTTCATATACTGTTAAAACATACCACATAAAGCAAAACCCTGAAAATACTTATGTCAAAATACAGTTAGCAAATACTTCAGACAAACATCCATCAAACCAATTTTCTAACGCAAAAGAGCTTTTAAACCAAAAATGTATCTTTCAAGCTAAAGTCAAAGCAAAGTCAAATAAATTAAGTCCTTACAAATCATACATAGAATTAAATCCTTTAGATAAGGAAGCCGAAGTATTAAATTACTTGTATAAAGATAAATTAAGCTATGGAATTGGTCATAACTGCTCTGTAATTTGGGATAATGATAGAAGTACAATTCAAACTTCATTTTTACCGCAATATGACGTAAAAGACACAAAAAACAGTTTTTCCGAAGAAGATTTTAAAGACAACCCAAATGACTTTAATTTACTTAATAAAAGTTTGGACATTTATAGTCTTTCGCATTTTTCAAATGAAAAGAAAAACGAAGTAATCGAAAGATTAAAAACCTTTGTCAATTTATATGGAAATTGGATTTCAGAACAAAAGAAAACAAACTCATCAAATAAAGAAATTGAAAACCATATATTTAAGAATTTAGACTATAACCTTAACAGGCTAAAGTCAAATATTGAATTGCTAAATGATAATAAAATCTTCAGGGCATTTCAACTGGCAAATTCAGCAATGCTAATACAAATTATCATATCAAATGATGATGATTTCTCTGGGAAAGAAAAAGACTTATCAGAATTAAGCGATACAATTGATTACGATAATATTGATTACGATAATATTGACTATTTTAAAAACTACAATTTCAATAAACTTTCTTTTGGAAAACCTAAATACAGACCATTTCAATTGGCTTTTCTACTGCTTAATATAGATAGCGTAACAGATTTGAAGTCAGAAGCAAGAAACAAAGTAGTTGACCTAATCTGGTTTCCTACTGGTGGTGGGAAAACCGAAGCATATCTATCCGTTGGTGCTTTTACAATAATCTATCGCAGATTAATGAATAAGACAGGATATGATGGAACTTCTGTAATAATGCGTTACACATTAAGGTTACTTACAGCACAACAGTTTGAAAGAGCCTCAAGGTTAATTGTTTCATTAGAATTTCTAAGAAAGCAGTTTGAACAAGAATTAAGAGAGGAACCTATTACGATTGGAATGTGGGTTGGAATGTCCTCTACACCAAATTCGTTAAAAGAAGCAGAAGAAAAAGTTGAGGATATTAATGAAGAGTGTAACAAAATAGATGGAATTCCTGATAACAAAAATGTGTTTCAAATCAGTTCTTGCTCTTGGTGTGGAACAAAACTTATAACAAAAAACGAACTAAATAATTGGGTATTTGGTTTTAAAATATTGGGAAATAATCAAAACAAAGAATTTAAAATAAAATGTGTAAACAAAAAATGTCATTTCCATAATGAACTGCCTATCCAAGTAGTTGATGAAATGCTTTATGAGAAACCACCTACGTTGCTTTTTGGAACAGTAGATAAATTTGCAATGTTAGCTTGGAAATCAAAAGGAAACAGCTTTTTCAATTCCTTAAATGACAGTTTACCACCTGACCTAATTATTCAAGATGAATTACACTTGTTAACAGGTCCATTAGGAACAATTACAGGGATTTTTGAAAGTGTTATTGAAATACTCTGCTCTAAAGATGGCAGAAAACCAAAAATAATTTCTTCAACCGCAACTACTCGAAATACGAATGAACAAATAAAAGCATTGTATGGTAATAATAAAATTGTGAATGTTTTTCCACCTTCTGGCTTGAGTTATTCCGATAGTTTTTTCGCAAAAGTTTCTACAACAAAAAGTAAAAGAAGATATATTGGTTTTATTCCCACAGGTAAATCATCTATTGATACACAACTGCAAATGTTAGCCAATTTGTTTGTTGCACGATTAGAAGTTTACAAAAAATTGATTTTAAACGGAGTAAATGATTATGAAATATTTGATAAATATTGGACACTTATTTCATATTACAACAGCTTAAAAGATGTAGGTAAAATTCATAATAAGGTAGGAGATGAAATTTCAACATTTACTTCTGCCTTACAGAAGAAGTTATATGGAGATAATCCGAACAACAAATTTAATCACGCTTACTTATACAATCGTGATGAAGAACTCACAAGCAGAATTGATAGCACAAAAATCAAACAGACGTTAAAACGCTTAGAAGAAAATACTTTTGATAAAGAAACCATTCAGAAGTCACAAAACGGAAATACCTATGTAAAAACAGGGATTATTGATTTGGTCTTAGCTACAAATATGATTTCAGTCGGTATTGATATTGAACGATTCAATGTAATACTTATGAATAGCCAGCCTAAAAACGTGGCAGAATATATTCAAGCTTCAAGTAGAGTTGGTAGAAAATACAAAGGTTTAGTAATTGATTTATTAGATGCAAATAGAGCAAGAGATAAATCTCATTTTGAACATTTTATCCCATTTCATCAAGCGTTTTATAAAAGCGTAGAACCTGTAAGCTTAACACCATTTACTGAAAACACCCTTGAAAAAATGCTCGCAAGCATTATGATAACTTATGTCAGGCATAAAGTAATTGGAATGGCATCAAATAATTCTGCTCAATATTTTCAGCCAGAAATGTTAGATGGATTAAAAACCGAAATAAAAAAAAGATATTCAACTGATGCAAAAGTTTATCAATTGTTTGAGACAAAACTAAAAGAGCTGTCGGATGATTGGTTACACCAGATTGAAAATCACGATTTAAAGAACTATGAAGCTACAAAAACCGAAATTGGTTTACTTGTAAAACCAGCAGAAAAAAGTTTCGATAAGGATGATTTATGGTCTATTATGCAATCAATGAGAGAAATAGATACTAATTCATTCATTAAAGTTGGACTACCAAATATCAGAAAAAATGGCTAAATACACAGAATTACAGACCAGAAAATTAATTAGTTCTTATGGTGGTGTTGGTTCAATAATTGAAACAATCGATGGAGCTTTAATGATTAAGGATTTTGACAAATGGAAATACTTTTTTCTTATTGAAAAAGGGAAAATTGAGGTTCAGGAAAACGAGAGTATTAATGATGACCGTTTACTTAAACGCTTAAAATTTTATTTTCCAGACTTAAATCAGATAGTAAAAGTTCCTGCCAATTATTCTGCTTTTTACAATACTTCATTACCAAAATTAAAAGACCATATTGTTGATGCTGAATATTTTCCAAAATGGATGTATTGCAATAAATGTAATCGCATAAAGCATATTGATGATTGGTACAAAGGTTGGAAAATTGCCTATCATAGCAAGGACAGGAATAAAATAGATGAAGCTTTTACACCACCTAAATGCTACAAATGTTATCAAAAGGCTAAGAAGAATAAAGAAAAGAGAAGATATTATGTTTTAGAACAAGTAAGATTTATAATGACTGCACCTAATGGAAATATAAAAGACATTCCTTGGCAAAATTGGACAAATTTAACAAGAGAAAAAGATGAAAACGGTCAGAAAAAAATCACTTTCAATGGAAAATGTTGCAATAAACAAGATTTAAGATATCTAAAAGATGGTAGAAATCCAGATTTTACAGGAGTACGAATACAATGTAAAAATCCTGATTGTAAAACAAATGCAAAACAAGAACCTTTAGGAGGTTTAATGGGTTTAAGAGTTCCCGATTTTAACGAAAATGGAGAAATAAAAACGATAGTAGATGCTGATGGAAATCCAGTTTTAGATGTTAAAGGTAACGAACAAAAAGTTATGTTTAAAGCCGTTATTCGCACAAGTAATAGTGTTTATTATCCACTAATTACTAATAGCTTGTATTTACCAACTATTGTAATCAAGAAAGATATTAAGGATAAAATTAAAACACTTTATGAAGACGCTGAATTTTCAGCAGAGAAAATACAAGGCAAAATTAATAATGAACAGCTTCAACTTACAATAAGTCAAATAGAAGAAATAATGTTTCCCGAAAATCAAGATTTTATCAAAGAGGTTGATTATAGATTAAGGGAATATCAATATTTAACAACTAAAGATAGTCCAGACGATAAGAACCTTGTTTTTGAAGAAGTTCACTCAAACCAGTTAGGCGATTTTGGAATTAATAAATTACTAAAAATTAATAGACTAAAACTAACGTCTGTTCAAACTGGTTACAGTCGTCAAGACCCAATCGATAAAGACCTTTTTGCGAACAAAACTATGGATGACTACATTCCAGTTAGTCAACACGCAGTAAAAGCTAAATACACAACTTCCAAAGGAAAAAACACAAAATTATTACCTGGCATAGAAAGCTTTGGAGAAGGAATATTTATTGATTTTGATAAAGAAAAAATAACTAAATGGTTTGAAAACTGTTCTAAAAGTGAATCTTTCAAAAAAAGAATTGAAGCATTAAAAAACAATGCGGAAACTTCCACTTTTAGACCTTCCGAAGAAAAAGAAAAGATGCTTACTAATTTAGAGTATTTAACTACATTTCTCTTCATACACACCTTTTCACATATTTTAATCAAAGAATTGGAATTTTTAACTGGTTACCCAGCAACATCACTTTCGGAAAGACTTTATGTGAATGAAGATGAAATGCAAGGCGTATTGATTTACACAATGGCAGGAGCCGAAGGAAGTTTTGGAGGTTTAGTTTCTCAAGCAAATCCTGAGAGATTTTCAAAAATATTAAATTCATCTTTAGCACGTGCCAAAGACTGTGCTTCTGACCCAATCTGCTATCATTCGGAAGGACAAGGTGTAGGTGGACTGAATCTCGCTTCGTGTTATTCTTGTGGATTACTGCCAGAAACATCTTGTGAGGAATTTAATAGCTATTTAGATAGAGCAATGTTAATAGATGATGAATTTGGATTTTATAAGGATAATTAAATGAACGGAATACAAAAATCCAACGCTCAAAGCCATACACATTCGCAATTCGCATCAGCCAACGCTACACCAAAAATTGCAAAAGAGTATGTCTTGCCAACGCTCAATCCGAACTAACATTGAAACATCGGAAAACCAAGCTAAACGTGAAAAGCACTATGCACAACAACGTGTATAAAACATAGCTATTATAGGCTTTCCGAGAGGTTTTTGTATATTTACAAAGTACGCCAAATTTTTTATTTGGTTATATTTAGAAAAGAAAATTAAACATAAAAATAAAAAATTCGGCTCGTGCTAAATCGGAAAAGTTAGCGTTTATTTATACGCTACGTTTCATACACA
>JACKAN010000033.1 GCA_020635055.1 Pseudobdellovibrionaceae bacterium | reverse complement strand
CAGGTGTTAAGTGTCGATAAAAATAGATTGGTTTTAGAAAAAGTGAATATGCAGGCTTGTCGGCAAAATCAGCTCCTACAGTTGGGTAGAGAGTTGGCTAAAATGCATTTGGTAAAAGCCGATGCCTTTGGTTGGGAGTACGATAATTATATTGGGTTAAATCCACAAAAAAACGAATGGAGTCAAAACTGGGGTCAATTTTTTGTGGATTTTCGATTACAGTTTCAAGTGCAAATCATTCAGCAGAAGGCTGTAAAAGATGAATTTGCAAAAATCCTGGCCAAACTAAAAGACCCACTTGTTTCCTTTTTAAATAAAGAAGTGAAAGAAGCTTCTCTATTGCACGGGGATTTGTGGGCGGGGAATTATCTTTGTGATAAAGATTCCGTTTGGCTTATTGATCCCGCCGTCTACTATGGTGATAGGGAGGTCGACTTAGCAATGTCAGAAATGTTTGGAGATTCTATGAAAAAGCCCCCTAGACGCAGTCAGAATTGACAGCGGACTTTAAAAGCCCAACCGTCGGTTAAAACAAAAAAACTTAACCAACGCAAAGGGGGCATAAAGTGATTTATATAGGAATAGACGTAAGCAGCAAGGAATTTGTAGTGCACGCAGTAAATGACAAGAGAAAGGTGTTAATCAAGGGCGGCAAAATAACGCCAGACAAAAAAGGACTGAAGAAAATGTTGGACGGTTTAGGTAAAGAGCAGAAATTGGTGGTCATGGAAGCTGGGAATCAGATGAAGTGGATAGCCCTTTATTTAAAGGGTCGTAGCGATGTCAATTTGCATGTAGTCCATCCGAACGAAATCAAGTGGATCAATCAATCTAGCGGTAAAACCGACAAAATAGATGCTCGTAAAATGGCTGAGCTCGGTAGGGGTAATTTATTACCAAGAAAGGTTCATGTTGTGGAAGGCCATATTCGAGAACTAAGGGAGCTGCTGTCTGCCAGAGAAAAGTTACTTCAAAAGCGAGTTGATCTAGTCAATTGTGCTCAAGGTTTGATGAAGCAAGAAGGTGTTCGCCTACCCAAGGGATTTTTTACTCCAGGTAATTGGGAACAGATGTTGTCAAAACTAAAGGTGGCAGACACTCAAAAGTTAATTTTAAAAAGTATTATGACTTCAATTGATTCTTTAAGGGCATCGGAATCAGATATTTTAGTAAAAGTGAGAGAAATAGAGGATCCGCGTATTGAGTTGCTTGAAAGTATTCCTGGCATAGGTGAACTCAGTTCACGAGTTTTGTTGGCGGCATTGGACGAAGTCCAGCGATTTGATAATAAGAAGTGTGTGGCCAAGTATGGGGCTTTAACACCAAGAATTTACCAAAGTGGTTCTAAAACTCAATTAGGGCGAATAAACAATGATGGTCGCCAAGAGTTAAGGCGAGTGCTGCTACAGTGCGCCCATACGATAGGTCGAATGAGTAATAATTATGCAGCTAAACCGCTGTACGATTTTTTTAAAAGAGTTGAAAAGAAGAGAAACAAAAAAATAGCCGTTGTTGCGGTAGCGAGAAAGTTGCTAACGACAGCGTATGGAGTTTTAAAACACGGTTGCTTTTACGAGCCAAGCCTATTGACACTTGAAGTG
>JACKAN010000032.1 GCA_020635055.1 Pseudobdellovibrionaceae bacterium | reverse complement strand
AAAGAGTCGAACCCAATTCTACACTTTTTTCAGGAAGTTCACGCTCAACATCCAGAAGCAGCGATAAAATTTTGTTTTCTTTTGCTATCGCCATTCGCAATGTAAATGGCGATATTGTAACCGCTTCCACCGAAGACCGACAATGGGCGGTAGCCAAAGTTGGTCAATGTGTACAGGCCAAAGTTTTTCCTTACCCACCCTGGGATTTAGAAAAAGCCGGAACATTTTTTGGTGCTCGTTTAAAAAATCTTTCAGATTGTAATCCAAAAGATTGGCCAAAAAATCTACAACCTACACAGCCGGCACATTCTGAACAACCGGTTATACAAGAGCCTATCCAGCCTTCAAATTCCTTACATGAGAACTCAAAATCATTAAATAACGAGTCTGTTGAAGACAAATCAAATGATATTGAATCCTCTGTCGAGTAAAAAAAATGCTATTTCTTCCGGTTTAAAAAAATCGCATAATTTTTTATAAAGAAACAGTTCTGCCGCAGCCACCACGTGCACGGGGTTGATTCGGGTCGATATTTGCTTCCTCAACTTTATATACCAATGAAACTTTATCATCACTATCGCTAGTAACGGAAATATGGAAGTCACGCAGTCCATAATACCAAGAATCTAAAACATAGGCACCATCAACATCTTTTTTCATATCTGAGCAAAAAACACGCTCACTTCTGTATTGGTCATCGATCCCGCTTCTTTGGTCACAAAGCCATACCCAGGCTCCCGTGTCGTCAATAATATCGGCCCCATCTTCTTCGTCACTGCCCTTAGTATTTAAAAATTCTAATGAATAGCCCTCTAAAACAACTAACTTTGCATTGTATTCGTCCACATAGCCCACTTTATTGCCTTTATACTCTAAAAAAACTTTTCCAGCATCAGGACAAGCTAAAGCCGTAGAACCAGCCACAAGTAACAATGTTAAAGAAAATATAATTGATTTCATAAAACCTCCCTTTTGATTGTATTTCTAAAATACTTAATCATTACTAGCTTTACCGACTTCTAATTGTCAAATTTCATCCAGATTAACTTAAAAAATAACATTTACTTGTAAATCATATTTAGCTTGAGGCTGAGCAGGGGAGGAATATTTGCAATTTATTCAAACATTTTAGGAATTACATTAATAAGAAAGGGTATAACTTCGATAGTAATGAGAATAATAATTATTAATTCCAACCAATGGCTACGCTTAGTTTGAATTTCATTAATATTAATTTGACCAATATCAAGTATATTTCGCAGTTTCTTGTCTACATTAGATTGCCATTCTTTAGTTTTTAATCTGTCAATAGTTGTTCTAAAAACTCTGGCGTAAAAAAGATCTCCCACTACCTTAAACGAATTTTCAATCTGTTCCACAACTTCACTAATTTCAATATACAATTGGGAGGCTTCATGATTAATGGTCGAATATTTTTTATTAAAAATACTCTGGCTAGAAGCCATGATTTCACGGTAAAGAGCGGATAGCTTCTTGTCTAAGACATGATCGTAGTAACGTAGCTCTAACAATTGCACATTGGCAAATTCAATTACATCGCATATGTCTTTGGCATCCCCTTCAGACTTCACAAAAGCACTGTTCCAATCTATGACGACCAAATCATTTTGACTATACTGTAAAGTATTGGCTTTAATAGGGGCTTTCATTTGATCGCTTAAAATTTGTTGCCCCTCTCCGGTCAATAACTGATAAAGAAAATCCCCGTCGGTAAGTTCTTTAATACTAGCATTATTTTTATGTGAACCCTTGTCGATATAAATAATGTATTCTTCGTAATTATCCCAAAGCTTAGATTTTTTTATAGCCGCTTCCAAATGATTCATTAAAAAGAAAGCCTTTTCTTTTGCAATTCTTTGCAGAACATCACTTTCGTTGAGCTGGGAATTCAGGTTTAAAATAGATTGAGCATTCATTTCGGGCAGTTGAATACGAAACGAAATAGAAAGTGCGCCAAAATTCCAAAGATTTGCCTTGATATTTGTTTTAAAATTATTGTCTTCAATGGATATAAATGAGTCTTCTAAGGAAAGGGTAAGAGGCACATCTTCAATAACAACAGATTTACTGCCCTTAC
>JACKAN010000031.1 GCA_020635055.1 Pseudobdellovibrionaceae bacterium | reverse complement strand
AAACAGGCCAAGCAAAAAAGGTTGGCTCTTCTACTCGAAGATAAGGTCGTCAAAGAGATTGATGCCTTATTAAACGAAAGAAGAGCGATGGGAGATATTTCCTTCTCGAAAAAAAGCTGGATTATCGAAGCAATTAAAGAAAAGCTTGCTAGAGATTCACATTCATAGATTCGTTCGGTGATGTTTTCAGGGCCCTTTGTTGTTAAGCTTTTAAATTTTTTACCCAACAAGCTCCTTATAACCAACAGCTTATAAAATACCGCCGGTTATAATGCTTTTATAAGTGGCGGTATAATTTAAAAATACATAAAATACCGCCAGATATAAAAACTTTATAGGCGGCGGTATGAGATCAATACAAAAGATAATCGGAAGGAAAAAAGAGCTTTCTATACTTAAAGAAGCTTTCAAATCCCCTAGAGCCGAATTTTTAGCTATTTATGGAAGAAGGCGTGTAGGGAAAACTTTTTTGGTAAAAAATTTTTTTGACTCTCAGCCTTGTTTGTTCGTTTATGTTTCGGGAATGAAAAATAGTCCGTTGAAACAACAACTAAAAAATTTCACAAAGGTATTAGAAAGTGTCTGGTTTCAAGGGATAGCCGTCCCCTCAAATTGGTTAGAGGCTTTTGAAACTTTAACTCATTTAATTGAGAACTCGGACAAAAAACAAAAAATTGTTGTTTTTTTAGACGAGCTCCCTTGGTTAGCAACTCCAAAATCTAAGATGCTGGAAGCGCTAGATTACTACTGGAATCGGTACTGGTCTAATAATAGTAAAATCAAGCTTATCGTTTGTGGATCTGCAGCTTCATGGATGATAAAAAATATCATCTACAATAAAGGTGGTTTATATAACCGCATCACAAGACAATTTCGCCTTGAACCCTTCTCTCTTAAAGAGACAAAAGACTTCTTGTCCTCAAATCGAGTACAGCTCAACTATAGACATGTCCTGGAAATTTATATGGTAACTGGAGGGGTTCCCTACTATTTAACACATCTACGCCAGAAGTTATCCGCTGCTCAAAATATCGACGCAATGGCATTTCAACCGCAAGGAATCCTCTATCAAGACTTCGAGATTCTATTCGCCTCTCTTTTTGATGACGAACATCAATATACAGACATTATTAGGGTAGTGGCAGAGCATCGGTACGGAATTATGCAAGAAGAGCTTCTAAAACAGTGTAAGCACGTTACAAGTGGTGGAAGAGGTATAGAAAAACTAAAAAATCTCGAAGCAGCAGGGTTTTTGACTAGTTTCTTAAGTGATGGTCGCCGGAAAAAAGGGATCTATTATCGGCTTATTGATGAATATTCAGCTTTTTACTTAAAGTGGATAGAACCTCTAAAAAAATCTTCGCAAAAATTTAGTAAAATTTCATGGTCAAGATTAAGGGAATCACCAAGCTGGAAATCTTGGTCTGGATATTGTTTCGAAACAATCTGTTTTAAGCATGTTGACCAAATTCGAAATGCATTAAACCTCGATGAAACTGCAATTGCAAAAACTTGGAAACATAAAGGAAAGGGATTGGAACAAGGTGCTCAAATAGACTTGTTGTTTGATCGATCAGATGACTCCATCACAATTTGCGAAATCAAGTACACTGACAAACCTTTTGCGATTGATAAACCCTATTTTTCTATACTTAAAAACAAAATAGAATCCTATAAAATTCAAACGCAAACTTTGAAGCAAATCTTTCTTGCTATGATAACAACTAGCGGGATCAAAAAAAACATCTATTCTGAGGAATTGGAAACTCAAGTTGTGAAGCTGAACCAGTTGTTCAAGTAGTTTATATGGTTCTAAATAAATGGTTTGTTTATATTTAAGATAAATCTTATTTTCTTAAATATTTAATTAAGATTTTAATAGATACCTTGGTTGATTGAGGTTAGAAACTGAGAGGTGTGACTCCAACTGCACAATGATGGCCCAAGTTTAAACAAAAAAACAAAGGAGCCGCGACATTAATGATGATGTAAAAAAGGACTTCACAAACGAAAGAAAGGTTTCTAATGGAGAGGTGCTTTTCCCAGATGAGAAAAGTTCTTAAGGTTTTTCTTATTTTTGGCGCACTTAGAGAAGTCTAAGCTCTTTCAAACTGTGAATCAACGCCCTTGAAAAGGTGTTGTTGAGGAAAGCCTCTAAAGGTCCCTCTAATTCATCGACTCGGGTACTTTTGGTTTCAATGCGAGGTTATCTTCTCCCCGTTCAGCCGAGCACTTATTAAAATACACGCTGCATCTTAACCTCCCACCCTACTAGATAGTGTTTCTAGAATTTAGAAACAAACCCCCTATATGAGTAGCGCAAAATGGGCTTAAGTTAAACGTACTCTTAAAAACTTAATTTCTTATAATCTTAATTAAGAAAATAAGAAAATGCCTTTCAATCTTAACACAAAACCTCTCAAGAACCATCATATTCAAGAAAAATCTTAAATTCTTATTTAAGCTTCCATAAGTTAAACATTTAAAATCTTTGTCCAACTAATGGAATCTTATTTTCTTAAATGATCTTTTAAGATAATGTAAAATTAAGATTGATTCGACGATACGAATAGGAGTTTTCGTGATTATAGGAATGTTAAACCAAAAAGGGGGGGTTGGAAAAACAACTTTATCGATTTCCATTGCTCATGCCCTTGCCCTTAAAAATAAAAGCGAGCGGATACTAGTTGTTGACGCAGACCCTCAACAAAGCGCCCTCAGTTGGTCTGACGTGAGGGAAGGTGAACATCCTTTTACAGTAATTAGCTTACCAAAGAAAAACTTACACAAAGATATATCAAAAATGAAAAGCGATTATGATCATGTAATAATTGACGGTCCTCCAAGAGTGACAGACCTTGCAAGAGCATGCATTATGGCATCTGATCTAATTATTATACCTTGCACCCCAAGTCCATATGATATTTGGGCTTCTGAAGAAACCGTTAACTTAGTTAAAGAAGCTTCTCAATATAAGGAAAAACTTAAATTCTTATTTACTCTTAATCGTAAAATCGTAAATACTGCGATCAGTCGTGACGTTGTGAAATCTCTAAAAGAAATGGATATGAAAGTTTCTAAGGCTCAAATATCTCAAAGAGTTATATTTGCTGAAGCAGCGGCACAAGGGTGTACAGTTTTCGATGTTGAACCAAAAGGAAAGGCTGCATTTGAAATTAACAGCTTGGTTAACGAATTAAAGAGGTTGTATAATGAGTAAAAAACACATCTCCATTAAAACACCAAACAGAGCAAAAATTCCTGACGATTCAGAAGAGTGGGTAAAACAAAGAGAGAAACATAAAAGACTCACTTTTGACGCACCATCCTCGCTTCATTCTAAACTAAAAATAGCTTCAGCCAAAACAGGGCAAAAAATGGGAGAACTCGCGATTTCTGCGATTTCAGAGTATTTGACAAAAATTGAAATTTAAATCTTAAAAGAGATTTTTCTTAATTAAGAATTTAAAGAAATAAGAACTTCTGCTTTTCTTGACTCGATCTTCAGAAGAGTGCTAGTTTAACCATTACAACCAAACAACAAAAGGCTTCACATGCGAACAATAGCAATAGCTAATCAAAAAGGGGGAGTAGGTAAATCAACTACCGCTATTAACCTCGGAGCAGGATTGGTACAAAAAGGAAAAACTGTCTTGTTAATTGATTGCGACCCTCAAGGACATGCAACTCTAGGATTAGGAGTAGAAACAAAAAATATCAAAACAGTAGCCGATCTACTTATTAAGGATAATATTTCTCTTGAAGAAGTGATTTCTCACACAGAAGAAAAAGGTTTCGATATTATTCCAAGCGACATCGGCCTTTCTGTAGCTGAAATGCAATTATCGACAAAAGGAGCTAAGGAATTTAAGCTAAGAAATAGCCTAAAAGGGCTTAAACACTATGATTTTGCCATCATTGATTGCCCGCCAACCTTTGGAACGATAACAATGAATGCATTTACAACCGCGTCAGAAATAATCCTCCCGGTTCAATTAGGATATTTCAGTTTAGAAGGGGTTGTCAGCTTTGTAGAGACCATTGATTTTATTAACAGAGAGATCGGTTCTGTTGTAGGCCATAAAGTTGTCATTTCC
>JACKAN010000030.1 GCA_020635055.1 Pseudobdellovibrionaceae bacterium | reverse complement strand
TGCCTATGGATGGTCAAACAATTCTATTTGATGGAAGAAGTGGTGAGCCATTCCAAACACAAGTGACTGTTGGAATTATGTACATGTTGAAGCTCCATCACTTAGTTGAAGAAAAAATACACGCTCGATCCATCGGTCCTTATTCACTAGTTTCTCAACAGCCATTGGGTGGTAAAGCCCAGTTTGGTGGTCAGAGATTGGGAGAAATGGAAGTATGGGCGATCGAAGCTTATGGTGCAGCTTACTCTTTACAGGAATTCTTAACAGTAAAGTCGGATGACGTTGCTGGTAGAACAAGAATGTATGAGAGCATTGTTAAAGGCGAAAACGTATTGGAGCCAGGTCTTCCTGAATCCTTTAACGTTCTTATAAAAGAGCTGCAAAGTTTAGCTTTAAATATTCAATTGGTTGAGTCTGATATCTTAACAGAAGCTCCTGTTGAAATTGATGAGACTATTGAACAGTAAAAAAAAGTTTTCTGAATTGAATTTTTAAAAGGGAGTTAAACCTTGAAAGACTTATTAAATTTTTTCGATAAACCAAAAGATCCATTGTCATTTGATTCTGTACGCATTTCTTTGGCGTCTCCAGAAATGATTCGAGGATGGTCCTTTGGAGAAGTTAAAAAACCTGAAACAATTAACTATAGAACCTTCAAACCAGAAAGAGATGGTCTTTTTTGTGCTAAAATTTTTGGACCAATAAAAGACTACGAATGTTTGTGTGGCAAATATAAGAGAATGAAATACAGAGGTGTTGTTTGTGAAAAGTGTGGCGTTGAAGTCACACAATCTAAAGTGCGACGTGAGCGCATGGGACATATTGAACTCGCCTCTCCTGTAGCACATATTTGGTTTCTAAGATCACTACCAAGTCGGATAGGAAATTTGCTAGATCTAACTTTAAAAGATGTAGAAAGAGTACTTTACTGTGAATCATACATTGTAAATGACCCTATGGAGACAGCACTTGAAGAAGGACAAGTTTTATCTGAGGACGCTTATCAAAATGCAATTAAACGAATATGGTCCTAATTTTTAGAGCAGTCATGGGTGGTAAGCTGTTTTTTAGAAATGCTTTAGAAAATTGATTGTGAATATCCTGTAAAATTCGTTTAGATTTGAAAGAGACCAAATCGTAGAAACTCAAATTAAAAATTGTCTAAGCGTTTAAAATTGTTGAGGCTTTTAAAAACTCAATTAACAAACCAGAGTGGATACGATGCTGGGTGGGGCCTTGCCAGTAATTCTCCTGATTTGCGACCCTTAGTTCCTCTTGACGGAGGTCGTTTCGCGACTTCGGATCTAAATGATCTTTATCGTAGAGTGATTAATAGAAATAACCGTTTAAAAAGACTTGAAGAGCTCAATGCCCCAGACATTATTATTCGAAACGAAAAAGAATGTTGCTAAAAGAGGTTGCAGATGCTTTGTTGGATAATGGTAGACGGGAAAACATTTACCGGTCCAAACAAGCGCCCTCTTCGTTCTTTAAGTGATATGCTAAAAGGTAAACAGGGACGTTTCCGTCAGAACTTACTTGGAAAACGTGTCGACTATTCGGGTCGTTCTGTAATTGTTGTGGGACCAACATTAAAGCTGCATCAATGTGGTCTTCCTAAAAAAATGGCCCTCGAATTGTTTAAACCATTTGTTTACAACAAACTGGAGGAGCGTGGTTTTGCCACAACTATTAAACAAGCAAAGAGATTAGTTGAACAAGAAACTGTTGAAGTTTGGGATATTCTATCATCTGAAGCTACAGCAAGAACATCCTGTATTACTAAACCGTGCACCTACACTTCATAGATTGGGAATACAAGCTTTTGAACCGGTACTGCACGAGGGGAAAGCCATTCAGCTTCACCCACTAGTTTGTACTGCATTCAATGCGGATTTTGATGGTGATCAAATGGCCGTTCTACGTTCCATTATCTATAGAGGCGCAAGTAGAAGCTCATGTTCTTATGATGTCTACTAATAACATTTTAAGTCCAGCACATGGAGAAAGCCAATCATAAATCCCTCTCAAGATATCGTGTTAGGTGTTTATTGGCTGACAAGAATTCGTCCTGGAGCCAAGGGCAATGGCAAGATTTTTGCCAGTATAGATGAGGCTAATTATGTTTATGAACAAGGAAACATTGATTTACAAGCCTCTTGTAAAGTTAGAATCAGTGGTAAGTTAGAAGAAACGAGTGTAGGTCGTGCTATTTTAGGCAGTATACTTCCTAAAGAAGTACCTTTTTCTCATGTAAATAAAGTAATGAATAAAAAGGCTATTGCAAACTTTATAGATACAGTTTTTCGTATGGCAGGAGCCAAGGCGACATGTATTCTCGCCGATAAGTTAATGCAATTGGGCTTTAAATTCTCAACATTAGCTGGGGTTTCTATCTGTATTGACGATATGATTATTCCAGAAGAAAAAGTCACATTATTAAAACAAGCGGAGCTACAAGTTAGAGAAATTCAACAGCAATATGATGAAGGTCTTATTACTGATGGTGAAAGATATAACAAGGTCGTCGATATTTGGGCACAAACGGGTGATAAAGTAGCTAAAGAAATGATGGCTCAAATTGAAAGAGAAAAAATTGTAATAGATGGTAAGGAAGTGGAAAGTGCCAGCTTTAACCCCATTTTCATTATGGCGGATTCAGGAGCCAGGGGATCTGCAGCGCAAATTCGCCAGCTAGCTGGAATGCGGGGATTGATGGCAAAACCCTCTGGTGAAATTATTGAAACACCAATTACTGCCAACTTTAGGGAAGGTTTGTCAGTTCTTCAGTATTTTATTTCTACACACGGAGCTCGTAAAGGTCTTGCCGATACAGCTTTAAAAACAGCTAACTCAGGGTATTTAACAAGAAGACTTGTGGATGTTGCTCAAGATGTTGTTGTGAGTTTAGATGATTGTGGCACCGATGATGGTATGTTCATCCAGCCACTACTTGAAGGTGGTGAAGTGATTCAACCACTGGGAGAGAGAATCTTAGGTCGTACGGCTCTTGAAGGAGTTGTCGATCCTTATTCTGATGAAGTTTTAGTAAATAAAAACGAAGAAATTACTGAATATATGGTGAAAAAGATTGAGGAAGCAGGAATAGAAAAAATTCTTCTTCGATCACCATTAACATGTCGTGCACAACGTGGAGTTTGCATTAAATGTTATGGTCGAGATCTTTCTCGCGGAAACACAGTAAACATGGGAGAAACTGTAGGTATTATTGCCGCGCAGTCCATTGGAGAGCCTGGAACTCAATTAACAATGAGAACATTCCACTTAGGTGGAACGGCTTCTCGTGCAGTTGAACAATCCATTCACACAGCACGCCATGGTGGAACTCTCACTTTCAAAGATGTGACTTATGTTGATAATCGCAATGGTAAACTCACTGTAATGGGTAGAAATGGCGAGGCCATGTTAGTAGATAATTCCGGTCGTGAAAGAGAAAGTTTTAAACTTGTTTATGGATCTATACTTAATTTTAAAGAGGGTCAGACTGTAAACAGAGGAGATACCATTGCAGAGTGATCCTTATTCCAACCAATTATTGCGGATTTATCTGGAGTTATTGATTTTCAAGATATCGAAGAAGGCATATCCATGACAGAGCAAGGGATCCGGTGACTGGCTTTAGCACAAAAGTCATCAGCGATTCTAAGTCCTCTGATGCAAAAACCTACAGTATTGTTAAAATCTGCAAGTGGTGAGCAACTGAACTTACCAAATCGTGATATTCCAGCGAGATACGTTATTCCTGTGGGCGCTCAATTATTGGTTAACAATAATCAAGAAGTTCATGCTGGAGATATACTTGCGAAAATTCATAGAGAAACTACAAAAACAAGAGATATTACTGGTGGTTTACCTCGGGTTGCAGAATTATTTGAAGCTAGAAAACCAAAAGAAGCGGCCATTGTTGCCGAAATTGATGGTTATGTCACTTTTGGGCAAGACGTAAAAGGTAAGCAAAGAGTAATTATCACTCCAGAAATTGGTGAGCAAAAAGAGTATCTTATTCCAAAAGGAAAGCACGTTGCTGTTCGCGAAGGCGAATTTATTAAAGCGGGTGAAGCACTAATGGATGGATCTACGAATCCTCATGATATTTTAAGGGTTCTTGGTGATAAAGAATTAGCAGCTTATTTAGTTAATGAAATACAAGAGGTTTACAGACTACAAGGTGTGTCTATCAATGATAAACATATTGAAGTTATTGTTCGCCAAATGTTGCGTAAAGTAGAAATTAGCAATCCTGGTGATTCTGGCTTTATTGCCGGTGAACAAGTGGAAAAGTATACTTTTGAAGTTGAAAATGAGAGAGTTATGAAAGAGGGCGGACAGCCAGCAATGGCAGAGCCATTACTTCTTGGTATCACTAAAGTTTCTTTAAGTACTGATAGTTGGATTTCTGCAGCATCTTTCCAAGAAACAACAAAAGTATTAACAGAGGCTTCTATACAATCCAAAACAGATTCTCTTTCTGGATTGAAAGAGAATATTATTATGGGTCGTTTAGTTCCTGCAGGAACAGGATTGCCAAGCTATAAACGCTGGGAAGTAGAAGTTGAAGAAGAGCATCACCAAATGTCATCATCATCATTGCCATTTAGTGGAGCTTCTTCTCATCATGCGCACCAGTAAGCTTTTGGCCGAGAAATCGGCCAAATAACCTCAAACCTCATTATTTAGAGGTGAGAGTTAGATTATTTACAAATCTCCGTTAATCAAATAAGTGCTTGACGGGGACAGGGAGGAAGGGATATTTTCGGCCTCCATAATGCCTAATTTGTAGTAGATGGAAGAGGAATAAATGCCAACTATTAATCAGTTAATTCGCAAAGAGCGACGATTACAAAAAGATAAATCTAAGTCACCAGCGCTGACAAGCTGCCCTCAACGTAGGGGTGTTTGCACTCGAGTTTTTACAACAACACCAAAGAAACCAAACTCAGCACTCAGAAAAGTTTGTAGAGTAAGGTTGTCCAATGGTTTTGAAGTCAATTCTTACATTCCTGGAATTGGACATAACTTACAGGAGCACAGTGTGGTTCTTATTCGAGGTGGTCGTGTAAAAGATTTACCAGGTGTAAGATATCATACAGTTCGTGGAGTTTTAGATACTCAAGGTGTGAATGATAGAAAACGTGGTCGTTCTAAATATGGTACAAAAAGGCCTAAAAAAGGGTAAGGAAATTTTAGATGTCTCGACGTAAAAAGAATTATAAAAGAGAAGTTTTAGCAGATCCTATATACAATGATGTTAACGTTGCTAAGTTTGTTAACAAAATTATGCTCGGTGGGAAGCGTTCTGTAGCACAAAAAATATTATATAGTGCTTTGGATGAGTTGACTAAAAAAGTTCCAGGTGAAGAGCCATTAACTGTATTTAAAAAAGCTATTGAAAATGTAAAGCCCTCATTAGAGGTGAGATCACGAAGAGTGGGTGGAGCTACCTATCAGGTTCCAGTTGATGTAAGACCCTCTCGTCGCTTAGCTTTATCAATGCGTTGGTTAATATCTTATGCTCGCGAGCGTGGTGAAAAGTCTATGCCACAAAGATTGGCTTCTGAATTTGCAGATGCATACAACAATCGCGGTAATGCTGTGAAAAAGAAAGAAGATGTTCATAGAATGGCAGAGGCGAATAAGGCATTCTCCCACTACAACTGGTAAAATTTTTAATTATTTGTCCGTAGACGGCGTCATTTCGTCGTCGCGGTACAAAGTACAGCTTCCTCCTTATTCCTTGTCTACAAACAACTAATTAAAAATTTACATTTTCTTCGATATTTTCATCGAGGCTGCGTTATTTCAGCCTCGACGTGCCATTGCACGCCTTTGTTTTATTGTGTAACAATTTACCCATGCTTAAAGTACTTCCCATTTTATTACTCTTAATCACGGCTTGTTCTTCTTCATACAAAAGAAAAGTATTTGATGAGAAGAAGAAAATTCAAATTATAGAAATTAATAGAGATCAACACTTGTTTGCTCAGGATGACAGAGTTTTAAATTATAATAGTCTTGACGAAAAACTCTCTAAAATGAACTCAGATTGGCAGAGTGAGTTAAGTTCAGCCAAAACAAAAGATAATATTTTAGCGACAAGCTCAATACTGCAACTTGCTACTTTATTTGGTTGTATATTGGGAGATAAAAATCTTAATGACACTCTTACTTGGTGTGGGTCTTCCCTTGCCTTTGGAATGTTCAATATAGTTTATAAAAGTGAATCTACCCATCAACGAAGTAGAATTATCAAGCAATTTAATCAAGAACTCAAAAAGCCGGAATCTTCTCCGCAGGAATAAGTATCTATCTGCTTGAAATACCGTCTAAAAATGTTTAAAACCAAGTTATATGTCTTTCATTGAACCCAAAAAAATAGAAGATCTCAAATTCACCAGAAATATTGGCGTTATGGCTCATATTGATGCTGGTAAGACAACTACGACCGAAAGAATTCTCTATTATTCTGGTAAAAGTCATAAAATGGGTGAAGTTCACGATGGGGCAGCTGTCATGGACTGGATGGAACAGGAGCAGGAAAGAGGGATTACAATTACTTCAGCCGCAACGACAACATCTTGGAAAAATCATAGAATCAACTTAATTGATACTCCCGGACATGTTGATTTTACGATTGAAGTGGAAAGGTCCTTAAGAGTTTTAGATGGTGCAATTACAGTTTTTGACGGAGTCAACGGTGTTGAACCTCAGTCGGAAACGGTATGGAGACAGGCCAATAAATACAAAGTGCCCCGCATATGCTTTATTAATAAAATGGATAGAGTAGGTGCAGACTTTGTCATGTCCTTCAATACCATAAAAGACAAATTGCATGGAAGACCTGTGCCAATTCAGTGGCCCATTGGTAGTGAAGAAAACTTTATAGGTTTGGTCGATCTTATTGAACAAAAAGCCCTAATTTGGCAGGGTGAAGGTTTGGGTGAAGACTATGAAGTCAAAGATATTCCTGAAGACCTTATAGATACGGTGGCCTCAGCTCGCGAACAAATGATAGAGGTCGCTACTGAATTTGATGATGCACTTATGGAAAAGTATTTAGAGGGGAGTGAATTAACCAGCGATGAAATTCGCTCTGCTCTCCGAAAAGGCACATTATCCCTCGCTATTCAGCCCGTTTTATGTGGAGCATCTTTTAAAAATAAAGGAGTTCAACCTTTATTAGATGCCGTTGTTTATTATTTACCAAGTCCACTAGATGTTCCCCCTATGGTGGGGTTGGATCCAAACAATGAAAGTAAAGAAATTATTTGTAAAACAGATTTTGATGAACCAGCAACGGCTCTAGCATTTAAAATTGCCTCTGATTCTTTTGCAGGAACTTTGACTTACATTCGTGTTTACTCAGGGATAGTTCAGGTTGGGACACAGCTTTTAAATCCTAGGCAGGATAAAAAAGAAAGAATTCAAAGATTAGTAAAAATGCATGCAAACTCTCGGGAAGAAGTTAAAGAACTTAAAGCCGGAGATATTGGTGCTGTTATTGGATTAAAATTCACTGGTACAGGAGATACTCTTTGTGAAACACAGCGAAGAGTAGTTCTAGAGAGCATTCAATTGCCTGAACCTGTTATATCTGTTGCGATCGAAGCTAAATCGAGTGCCGATCAAGCAAAAATGGAACAGTCTTTAGATCGCTTACAGAAAGAAGATCCCTCATGTCGCATTCGCACAGATGCTGAAACTGGACAAATGTTATTGTCTGGTATGGGAGAGTTACATTTAGATGTTCTTGTTGATCGCCTTAAGCGCGAATTTAAAGTAGAGGCTAACGTGGGTAAGCCACAGGTCTCTTACCGCGAAACTTTAAAATCTGAATCACTGGGTCATGGTAGTTTTGAACGTGAAATCAGTGGAAAATTACAAAAAGTAGAATTGTCGATTAAACTTGAGCCACTGGGAAGAGGTTTGGGGATCACATTTAAAAATAATGTGACACATGATAAATTAAGTAGAGACCTTTTGCGTCATATCGAAAATGGTGCCCGAGAAGCCTTGGAAGTGGGTTTTTTGGCTGGATATTCAGTGACAGATTTGAATGTAATTCTGACAGATTTTATTTACTTTGAGCTTCAAACATCAGAATTAGCTTGTAAAATTGCTGCAGCTAATGCGGTCAGGGAAGCTTTGCGCCAGGGTCAAAGCCAATTTTTAGAGCCAATTTTTAGTTTAGAAATTCTAACCCCTGAAGAATACATGGGAAATATTATTGGAAACTTGAATGGTCGCCGAGGAAAAATCAATAATATGACGAGTCGATTGGGAGCACAAGTAGTTGAAGCAGAAGCGCCTTTGAAAGAGCTTTTTGGATATGCTACAGACTTAAGATCAATGAGTCAGGGGCGTGCGAATTTTACAATGGAATTTCTACAGTATGAAATTGTTCCTACCAAAGTGGAAAAAGAAATTCTTAGTAGTATTGGGCGCTAAAACTTTACTCAATTTTCATTATTAATCCTTTGACAATTCCTATTATCCTAAAGCATACTCGCCCATCTGTAGCACTTGTGACTATTGGGTTTTAAAGCTTAAGTCCTTTAAAACAGCCATCAATCGGCTTTTTTTAGGAAACTGAGATAGGACACTCATAAGGAGTAAATCCAGCAAGTGATACATCAAAAAAAATTGAATAAACTTAGGTTTGAAGAGAGCAGATATGCAAAGTCAAAAAATTAGGATACGTTTACGTGCTTTTGACCATAAACTTCTAGATCAGTCGACTCGAGAAATAGTTGAAACCGCTCGTCGCACAGGAGCTAGTGTTGCAGGCCCAATTCCGCTTCCAACAAGAATCAATCGTTATACAGTTTTACGCTCCCCTCACGTTGATAAAAAGTCCCGTGAACAGTTTGAAGTCAGAACTCATAAAAGATTGCTAGACATTCTTGAGCCTACACAGCAAACAATAGATCAGCTTATGAAGTTAGATTTATCTGCGGGTGTAGATGTTGAAATTAAATTGCAGGCTGATTAATTGGAGAAAGAGATGTCTGAAGAAAACAAAGAAACACAAACCGAAGAACAGAATGTAAGTGAAAAAACATCTGCGAAGGTTGAGTCGCTTAAAATAAAAGGACTTTTTGCTACCAAATTAGGTATGTCCTCAGTTTACAATGAAGAGGGTGAAATCATCCCAGTGACTGTTCTTAAGTTTGAACCTTGGGTTGTTTCACAGGTTAAAACTAAAGAAAAAGATGGATACGAGGCTTTACAAATTGCAGCCCGCCCAAAAAAGGCTAAAAATTCAAACAATTCGGAAAAAGGCCATCTTAAAAATTCTGGAATCGAAAACGGTGCAAAGCTTATTTGTGAAATTCGTCAAAAATTACCTGAAGGTGTTCAAGTTGGCGATAAGGTTTCTCTAGAGTCTCTTTGCAAAGGTGACAAAGTGAGATTAACTTCCAAATCAAAAGGAAGAGGCTTTACTGGCGTGCAGAAAAGATGGAATTTTGCTGGTGGACCCGCAGCTCACGGATCACATTTTCACAGGCAGCCAGGATCTGTTGGTTGTAGAACATGGCCTGGTCGAGTTATGCCAGGTAAAAAACTTCCCGGCCACTTTGGTGATGAAAAGGTAACTGTTAAAAATGTTGAGATCGTAGAGGTCAACACAGAAGATAGTGTGCTTTTGGTTAAAGGTCCTGTGCCTGGTGGAAGAAACACTCTTGTAAAACTAATGAAGGTGTAAAATGGCAACGGTAGATGTATTAGATTGGAATAACAAAAAAGTTGGAAGTGCAGAATTGACAGCATCAGTTTTTGAAGCTCCAGTTCGCAAAGATATATTACATACAGTGGTTCGATGGCAGTTGGCAAAAAGACGTCAAGGAACTCATTGTACTAAAACACGTGCTGAAGTTAATGGAACAAGTAAAAAACCATATAAACAAAAAGGAACGGGCAATGCACGTCGTGGTACTCAAAAGTCACCATTAATTGCTGGTGGTGGTGTTACCTTTGGTCCAAAGCCAAGAGACTACGAATATGATTTACCAAAAAAAGTAAAGCAGCTAGGACTCAGATCAGCTCTTTCGTATTTGTTTGCCGAGGGTAGATTAAAAGTGGTTGAAAACATGACTTTAGAGCAAGGAAAAACTAAAGAAGCTTGTAAAGCACTTAAAAATTTATCAGCTGAAAAATCAGTATTGATTACTGATAAAAGAGAAGAAATGTTTGATCGTGCAACAAAAAATTTAACCACTTGCCGCTATTATACTGTTGAAGGTTTAAATGTGTATGACTTATTAAAGTTCAACACGGCTATTATTACTAAAGACAGTTTAGCTGCTATCGATAAACGCTGTGGAGTGGAGAGTAAGTAATGTATTACACAATTAAAAAACCACTAGTTACTGAGAAAAATAGCATGCTTGCAGAGTCGGGTGTCTATGTTTTTGAAGTGGACAAAAAGTCTACTAAAACTGATATCAAAGAAGCAGTGGAAAAGCTTTTCCGAGTTAAAGTTGAAGGTGTTAGAACTGCCATTTGTCGCGGACGCTCGCGCAAAACTAAATTGGGTATGAGCAAAGTTCGTTACTGGAAAAAAGCTATGGTGAAGTTGATGCCCGGTGAAAAAATTAAGCTTTTTGAGGGAGCATAATAATGGCGACTAAGATTTACAAACCAACATCTCCAGGTAGAAGAAATATGTCTGGATATGATTTCTCAGACATCACAAAGACTAAGCCTGAAAAATCATTAACAGAAAAACTAAATAAATCTGCTGCGCGTGGTAACCACGGTCAAATTACAATTCGTCATCAGGGCGGTGGACACAAAAGAAAGTATCGTCTTGTTGATTTTAAAAGATTAAAAATTGATATTCCTGCAAAAGTTTCGGCTATTGAATACGATCCTAATAGAAGCTGTCGTATTGCTTTAATTAGTTATGCTGACGGAGCAAAGTCTTATATAATTTGTCCAGTAGGATTAAAAGTGGGTGATCAAGTTATTTCTAGTGACACAGCTGATATAAAACCTGGAAATTGCTTACCTCTTAATAAAATTCCAACTGGAACAACAATTCACAATATAGAATTGCGACCGGGTAAAGGCGGACAAATAGCTCGTGGCGCAGGTGTGGCAGCAGTTTTAGCTGCAAAATTAGGAAAGTATTGTCAGGTTCGCTTGCCTTCGGGTGAAGTCAGGCAAGTTCTTTCTGTATGCAAGGCATCTATTGGACAAGTTGGAAACACTGAAAATGAAAATATTAATATAGGCAAAGCCGGTAGAAAAAGATGGATGGGAAAACGTCCTAGTGTTCGTGGTATGGCTATGAACCCTATCGATCACCCTCTTGGTGGTGGTGAAGGTGTTGGTAAGGGGCATCATCCGGTGAGTCCTTGGGGCCAACCTTGTAAAGGTTATAAAACAAGAAATAATAAACGTACTAATAATATGATTGTTAAACGTCGTAATAGTAAGAAAGGTTAAGTGAGGAGAAACTAGTGGCACGATCAATTAAAAAAGGCCCATTTATTGACCATCATCTGATGAATAAAGTTGATAAAGCTATAGAAACTGGTGATAAAAAAGTTATTAAAACATGGTCTAGACGATCAACTGTAACACCTGATGCTGTTGGACTCACTTTTGCTGTTCACAATGGTAAAAAGTTTGTTCCTGTTTTTGTGTCTGAAAATATGATTGGCCATAAATTTGGTGAATTTGCACCGACGCGTACTTTTCACGGTCACGGCGCAGATAAAAAGAAAAGCTAAGGCAGTAGGATAAGATTATGGAAGTAAAAGCAAAACTAAGTTACGCAAGAGTAGGTGCTTATAAAGCAAGATTAGTTGCTGATTTAGTGAGGGGAATGGATGTTAATGAAGCTATTCGCTCTCTCACATATATGAATCAGAAGTCTGCAAGCATGATAAAAAAACTGATAGAATCTGCAGTGGCAAACGCGGAAGATAAAAAGGTTATAGATATTGATAATCTATTTGTTAAAACTATCACTGTGGATCAAGGTCCTTCATTTAAAAGATTTATGCCCAGAGCACAGGGAAGAGCCTTTATGGTTAAGAAGCAACAAAGTCATATTAATTTAATATTGGACGAAAGGTAGGAATTCGTGGGTCAGAAGGTTAATCCGATTGGTTTTAGAGTTGGCGTTATCAGAACTTGGGACTCACGTTGGTTTGCTAAGGGCAAAAACTACGTAGAAAACTTAAGAGAAGATCACAAGCTACGTGATTATATAAAGAAAAAATTAAAACACGCAGGCGTATCTAAAATTGAAATGGAAAGAGCAGCGAAAAAACTAAAAGTAATTATTTCTACGGCTCGTCCTGGTGTTGTAATTGGTAAAAAAGGAACTGGAATAGACGCTTTAAAAGCTGATTTGCAGAAACAAACGGACAATGAAGTATTCGTTAATATCCAAGAAGTTAGAAAACCAGATCTCGATGCCCAACTTATTTCTGAAAATATTGCTTTACAGTTAGAAAAAAGAATTTCCTGGAGAAGAGCTCTTAAAAAAGCTATGGCAGCTTCGGTAAGAAGTGGAGTTCGTGGAATTAAGGTTATGGTGAGTGGCAGATTAGATGGTGCAGAAATTGCCAGAACAGAATGGTACAACGAAAAAAGTATTCCTCTTCACACATTAAGAGCTGACATTGATTATGGTACTGCAGAAGCTCTTACA